>DGIA01000032.1:0-39342 GCA_002392965.1 Bacteroidales bacterium UBA3834
TCGCGTTCTTTCCCGGTGAAAGAACAGCGTCGAAAATCAATGGAACAACTTTGATTATAGTTGTTTATAAAGGTTACTCTATATTCGTTTTTTGAAGAAAAGGTATCAAAATACACCCTTAAAATACCACATCTTGACATGGCGTTTCTTCCTGACGTTATGGTGTGATTTTGTCGCATTTTAGTCGTCTTTCTTCGCTGCAAAAATACTAATTTTCTTTCAATTAGACAAATATTTGTATCTTTATTCTCTTTTTTGAAAAAGATTTATATTATAAACAATTGACACAATGAATATTAAGATTGATTCCAACTTCCGGTTTTCTGTTGCTTCTATCCAATATACGGCCACAGGAGAACTCATCATTTGCCTGACATCCGACGAATTTCCTACCGATATTCATTATCAATACTCCGCCAGCCTCGGCAACGGCCAAGCCGAGGAGAAGCCGTCCGTAAGTCTGCTGCAATATGCTAAAGCCTATGCTGCGTCCGCCAATATCAAACCCAAAACCAAGGAGTCGTACATGCATGTATGCAGGCACCTGACAGATTATGGCGACAGTACAATGGACAATGTGACGACAAACTACCTGCAAGGTTTTATACTCCACCTCCAATCCCAAGGGATGAAGCCCGGCAGCGTGCGCCTATACTTCCAGAAACTGGCCTGCGTCCTCCACGATGCCTACAAGAACGGACTCTTCGACGATCGCATCCTGCAACGGGTGAAACGCCCCAAACGGGAACAGGAGAAGAAGAGCTTTCTGACAGAATCGGAATTGAAGAAACTGACCAGCCACAGGCTTTCCGACGGGTACAACAACATCCAAAAGATGTTCCTCTTTTCTTGCATGACAGGACTGCGCTACAGCGACGTGCAGGGGCTGCGGTGGAAGGATGTGAAGCGCAGCGGCAAGCACCTTCAGCTGGAGTTCCATCAGCAGAAGACCGACACCTATGAGCGATTGCCGTTGTGCGCCGAAGCGGAAGCCCTGCTGCGCAGCCAGAAACGCAGCGGCGAGTATGTCTTCAGGGAAGAGACCAACCAGAAGGTCAACGTGGTGTTGAAGCGTTGGTGCAAAGAGGCCAGGATAAAGAAACCCGTCTCCTTCCACAGTGCCCGCCACACCTTCTGCGTGCTGTTGCTGACGAAGGATGTTCCCATCTACACTGTCCAGCAGCTCATGTGCCACTCCGACATCGCCACGACAAAAATATACGCCGACCTCCTCAACAAAACCAAAACCAAAGCCCTCCGCAAACTCCCCACCCTCACCGCCATCTAATGAAATTCCTCTTTTCCATAAACCTAACATCGAATACAGAAACAGATGCCGTCAGACAATACGCTCCACGGTGGATATGAATACTATTACTACGAGCACGAATGGAAGATTGATGAGTGCATTGTTTCGCTGATTAAGGGATTTGTCGACATGCCAATGGGCATTGAAAAAATCCCCCAATGGCAGACGATAATCAAGCCGACTACTCCGGCGCCCACCACAAAGAGCAGTAATCACACCTTCCTGCGTATTCTGAGAGCCCCATTCGTGCACTTTTTTTTAATAATATCCGTGTTTTCTGCAAACCGAATTATCTGTGCGAGCAGTGCGTCAGAGGAGTCTGGTTTCAAGGACAAATACATTTTTGTTCGATAATCGTTGAATCCATGTTCGAGAAACTGCCGAATTCGGCCACTACCGATGAATCATACAATTTGTCATTCGTGTCAAGAGATTTTTTTCCTATCAGGGATAATTAACAGCGATGTTCAAAAAAAAATATTGAATGTGTTTGGTATTACGAAAAAAATGCGTATTTTTGCATTTAAAATATAAAAAAAATATATATATAATGGGATAATAATAGATTGGATATCAGTAAGTCAGAGATGCCTTGTGCTGGTATTAACGCCAAAAATATTTAATGTTTTTGGCGTATAGGATTGTGTTATTGTGGATGCGCCATCACCATCAATGGGTTAATTTTTTTTATTTTTTGCAGAAAAAGCATTAAGATAAAACGAAAAGATTAAGTCGCTCAATTGCATGGGAGAGCATTCGAACAAGAAGATTGTAAAAAGATAAAGCTGTGAGGTGCGGCTGATAAAATGTCACCTCAATGATTATGGCAGATTTGAATTCTGTAACCGATTATTTGAAACTTGATAAAAAGTGGATTAACACCCTGAAAGGGTTATTTGATGAAATCCAAAACGAAGGCAAGACGGTCGTGCTTGTGGCATTGTCGCGTAAAATGTCCACCATTATTAATGTGTTATGCAAGGCATATCCAGAAGATGCCGCTTTCCTCGAAAACTATCCATTCATAACTGAGCATGTACTCCCCTATTTCTTGAAAGAATTTGACAAAGAAAAGCATCGTATCGTGATTGTGGACGATGCCATATATTACGGGTCTACTATCAGTCAAATATCAAGTTATATTTACAAGTTAACAGCCGTAAAACCTTATGTGGTATCAGTTGCGCGAAGTGAAATGGTCGGGGATTTACCGTACGCAGAGATGCTTTCTGGAAGAAGCGATGACGATGCTGTCAAGGAACCATACAACGACATAAAGGAAAAGAATTTTACTTTTTTTACTACGCAGAATGCCAAACGAATCATCAATCTACGTCAACCAATCGACATGGAGTTCCCCATTTTGCGATTTGAAATTGCAAAAGGATATTCGTTGAAAGAAAAATTGGGAGATAAATTACATTACTTTTTTGAAAAAGATGCTTATGTTTATCCGATAACTCATCAGATAAAAAAAGGGGACAATGGTGAATGGGAAGACGTCACAAACTATAATGTTCTCCCCAAAGAGAACTCTCTATACGATCACTGGAACAAAGATTTTAGCAAACTGAGATTTTTTATCTCCGATATGGATGTTATAGTAGTGGCCTATGCCCCAGGAATTCTGTCTGAAGATATGCTCAATAGTGAGAAACCATTGTTTTCAGACAGCCATATTCAAGAAATGTGGGAAAAGGTTCGTAACTATGAAATGAAGGAGTGGCCCGATGAAGAAGGCGAAGATTTAATTACTAGAAGAATAAAGAATTCGTATGAAATGCAATGTTGCCGAAGTTTGGTTATTTGGGCCAACTACTTAGCATCCTATCTCTATATGCTTAGACAAAAGGAGGCTCTTAATAAAACGATATCTGAAGTCTTTGGCGATGACGTATTAAATACGGCCAAATTTTTCGAAAAAGACACTCGACAATTGTTGCCGCCTCAATTAGTAGAATCGTTAACTGCATCTTTAAATAATTATTATCAAGGCTATAAGAGTAAAGTAGAAAGATTCTATGGCTTGAATTCAGCTGTCTTGGCCAGCCAAGAACAGGTTTCAGAAGAATATAGGGCTGATTATTGGAGCCGAACACGTGAAGGATTGTTGAAATGTAGCATGGCTAAAGAAGCATTGTCAGTTATATTTTCGAACATGCTTGTGGTTATAAACGACGGGAAATTGAAAGATGATGCCTTAAGAAGAACCAATCGGCTTCGTTTTGGGATAACATATACTGCACTTAAAGATATTCTCTCTTTCCCTTTGGGTGAGAAGGATTTGTGGTATAATATTCATGTCTGGATGGACAAGAATATTGATGAGGCAACGGTGAAACCATATTATGAACGTCTGTTGATTGATGGGAGTGCATATTGGGTCAGAATGTTCCGTGCCGGAGAGAATGAGAACTCTTTTACCAAAATGCGTAGAATTTGTGAGTTTATTATATGGGGAATACGTCAGAAAGAAAAAGGGGAATATGTTGAACGTAGCATGGTGGAAGATTTGTTGACGTTAGCATGGGAAGATCCCTGTGGGGTTATTAAGCACACTTATAAATGGGATTTCTTCAAAAAAGGACAAGAAGGGTCGGCTTTTTGTCTGTATTATAAGGATGTTAATGAATATGGAAACAAGGATGTGGACGAGGTCGATAGTGTGAAGGGGAAAGATGATGAGGATAGGGAACCATGCAAAAAGTTTTTGGATTTCCTAATAAGCCAAAATTCCTTGAAGGTTTTACAGGATCCATCAGGCATTGTTTGGCTGTCGACAATTGAGGATGGTCGGATGATTACACCATTGGAATTGAAACAGGAATTAGCATTATTAGATTATGTGGACACTTACTATTATTATAAAAAGACAAACCAGCAACATTATATTATGAACAATTTCTTTCCAAAGGTAAAGGGTGAGATGAAAGGTTATACTGAAGAATTGTTCAATTGGCGAAATGATTTCATCAAGAAAATGAATGATGCTATTTCTGTTGATAATTCAGAGGATATGGTATCTGATTATACAAATGATCTGAGTGAAAAATTGAATAGAATAATTCAAGAAACCATTAAGTCAACTAATATTACTAATGATGATCTGGAAAATGAGAATAGAAGAGAAATCCGTAAATTCCTTCAGAAAGAGGATTCTGAATACTATATGGATTTCAAAAATAAAACACGTACAGCAGTAGTTATTAAGGGAATGTACAATCAACTTTTCTCATCTACCATGGCAGATAGAGAAACCATTGAACAAAAAGTTGATTATTATCTTGGTTTTATTGAGGGTGAAGACAATGAAAAAAAAGTGGTGATGGAGTTCGTAAAGATGGACGATGCTGATCGCATAAAACCCGAAAATCGAGAAAAAGTGGTTGAAGCATTGAAAAAAATATTACAAGATAAGATAGCATGAAAGATACTGCTCTTTTCTTCCTCCATAAAGTTGCGAAAACAACGAGCAATCCGTTTGCAATAGCACTATTCAACAAATTGAAAAATGCAAAGAAGGATGAAAAACTGAAAGAGTGGAAGTTGTTAGACTTGCCATTTGATACGAATGAGACCCTTGGAGAACTTGACAATAATAGGATTTGGAGAAATCAAGATTACCGTTTCCTCCATCTTTACCTGAAAGGATTCCGAAAGTTCCCATTCGAAAAATTCTATGGCGTTCCTTTTGGTTCAAAACAGGAAGAGTCCTCTGGCCCTCCTAGTGTGCTTATTTATGGAGGTAATGGTACTGGCAAGACTTCGGTATTCAGTGCGTTAGAATACCTTTTTACAGAACAAATATCTGCTGCAAAAAAACAGCGACTTGAAAAAAATGAGATTAAAGATTTTGTACCATATGCGAAGGGACACATTGACGAAGTATTAATTAATGTGACAACCAAATCTAATAATTTCAGTTTTGGACCCAATGAACAATTTCATAGCGATCTTGGTCACTTGTCTCTTTATCCTTTTTTCTGTTCGGAATATGATGTTGATAATCTTCTTGAGAATAAACTTACTGGTTATATATACGAACAGATGGGCTATGGCCTTGCGACAAGCATTATTAAACAATTGGATGGCGAGATTAATGACGTAATATCTCATCATGAAGATTTGGGTGATATAAACACGATAAACAATCAATTGGCAGATTTGAATAGAAAAATTGAGGTTTATCAAAAGTTCAAGAATCCTTTTTTAGATATTCTATCAGAATTGCAACGAAAAACAAATTGGAAAGAAAATGCGAAAGAAATGCTATCCGAATTATCAAAGAGGTTTGTCCACCAAAAGAAACAGAAGGATTTGTCTGATAAGGAAAAACCGCTGAACAAGAATAGCTTGAAAAAAGAAAAAAAGATAGTTTGTATTTTAAAAGGAGATGAATTTGCAAAAGAATATTCTGATTTAGAAGGGATTCTCCAAGCAAAAATAAATGATTATGATCCAATTGAAATCGATTCTTGGACACAATCTGTAGAAGAAAGAATATTTTATTTCAATCTTGAAAGAGAATGTCTGAGAGATTTTATTCAAGAAATATATAATAATAATGAGAATGAGAATGTTTTGCCCAATTATGGTATATTAAGGTCTTATTATGATACGATATTGAAAAATAATCAAGAAGATATAGATTCAAAAGAAAAAGCGAAATTGGAATTGGAAAAATATGTTAGGTATAATACAAACAAGGTTGTCTATGATGAATTTTTTAAAAGCTTTAAATTTGTAATCTATGGGACAATTAATAAAATCACAGACACTTTTAAGGACTTTGTAAAGGAGATGGCTGATTTATTTTTGATGTATGACGAAGAGCTTAATTTCGATTTTGATGAAAATTCGGGTCAATTTAATATGCAGATTAGACTAAAAACAGTCAATTCTTCTGCAGTATTCCAACCTAAGGAGTACCTCAATACATTCCGATACAAACTTTATTGTATGACATTGAAGTTTGTAATCGCTTTTACAATAAAGAAATTCTATAATTTGAATTTTCCCATTGTTATTGATGACATCTTTTATTCCAGTGATTTTTCGCACAGAAATATGGTGAGAGATTATTTCCGGACACTCTTTATTAAGCATGATGAGCTGTTTTCAAAAGAAGACCAAAAGCTCCAAGTGATATTCTTCAGTCACGATGAAGTTGCCATTGAAGCAGCTTATAGAGGAATTAGAGATGTTACACCGAATGTTGACCGTTTGTTGCTGTATGATTACCAAGATGCTGGGGATGAAGATATAGTGAAAGTTCCTGTTAATCCAGATGGGACGCAAAAAGAACAAATAGAGTATACAAAATTGACCGATTCTTTAGACATATGAGTAAAAATTGTTGTAATAAAATTTTAACTCTCCTTAAGAATAAGGAGAGTTTGATAATATGGGGGATGGTGGGTGTATTGTATGTGTTTCTGTTATTAATGTGTGTGCTAGTGATGTGCCACAAAAACACAACCAACGATTCAAAACTGCCTGAGTGCTGTATTGATAAGTTATCTATCGACCTTCAAGTCAAGGACTCCTTAGGTAAAGTGGATCCGATAGTAATTGAAAAAATAGACACGTTGATTTCTGTAGTAAATAAGTGGAACAATTATCGTGAAGAGAATCTTTCTCAAGGTTTGAATAACCTCAGACAGGAAACAAACAATGTAATTGAAAAACAGAATGCGTGGCTCGCATTTTGGATAGCAATTCTTGCAATCATTGGGGCACTAATTCCAGCCCTTCTTCAATGGAGGAATGAACAAAAATTAGATTCTGAATTAGAAAAAATCAATGAACAACAAGATAAAATCGATAAAAGAATAGATAATATAAAGGATACTATAGATAATAATATTAAAAATAGTGAGATATATCAGTTGTCAAACACGTTGATTTCTGTTATCGAAAATATTAGGTTTATTAATTTAAATGATAGGACTATTTACATTAATATGTTGCTTGATGAATTATATATTAAAACTAGAGAATATTTTTCGACTGAACGCAATATTGATATTACACACTTACGGAATGTCTTATTGCAACTTTTATCAGCATACAATGTATGTCGTCAACTGCCTGTTGGAAGATATAAGAACCGTCAATTATCAATGATAACGAATTCTATAAACTTAATTTTGGCAAATCTATTTACTAATACTGGTGATCAGGGACAAAGTATAGCCAACAATCAGAATGAGTTATTGGAACGTTTATTGGAACGAATGAACACTTTTCGTATTTGATTGGAAGTGACACTAGGCATCTTTTTACCTACTTTGGACAGGATTTACCTCAATTTGGCTGACAATTTTGTAAGTGTAGGTGAGATATAGTGTTATTGCGGTAGGATTGGTTGTCGCAATTATTGGATTTTTCAAATACAGCATAGAGAAAAACAAATTGGCCCCAAAAGTGTCTCAAAAGCCGTAAACTTGGTAAATGATTGATGAAAAAAGCCACGACGCATATAATCGTCGTGGTTTTTTTTCACTGCCGTTGTTTTGTAATATCAAACTTCTATTTGTATACGCACATGACATCAAGTGTAATGTCGGCAATATAATATAATTCTTTTATTTACGTTATTTAGAGGGTGCCTAATGCAAATGTTATGGAAAAGGAACGAACGGAGATATCGGAAGAATCAATAAAAAATCTGATTGCCAACACTGGCAATCACATAAAACTTCATGGACAAGCAATAGAAACAATCGTCTCCTTGTACAATCTTTGCAATAGTCGGCTGAAAGATCCACAAATGGCAGATAATGAACACCTGCTTAAATTTAAGGCACTGTTGGAAGTGATTTTGACTTATTCGTTTGCTGAGATTGAATTGTCCGCTCTTTTCCGTGCAGACCTCATAGTGCGAGATGACACCCTTTACCGAAGAACGGTACTCCTTCAATCGTTCCGAGTGATATCCGAATCCACCAAGGCGCTTTTCGGATTTGGCAAGGATAAGAAAAACGCATTTTGGAACAAATTGGTTACATTATTTGACCTTTCTCAATATGCAACGGAAGTTGATGAAATCCGAGTCGGTGTGAAAAGTCTGTCTGCAGGAGTAATAAACAAAGGCAATCGTGATATTGCCAGTCATTATAGTTGGGATGCCGTGTCAGTGGCTGATACCTATTGTAGTATTAAAGATGAAGATTTGATTTGTCAGAATCTGAACAAATATGGTTATGTCATCGAACGTGTGTCGAAAATCTCCGATATGCTTCTTTGCTCTTTTCTTAATTCCATTGAGCATCTTCAGAACAACTTAACCGACACTGCTGCCGTTTGTCCCAATTTTGCCAAGTTGATACCGACAGAACTGGTTTGGAAATTTGAAAAACCACTATTCAAACCTAATCTTGTTAATGTAATCAAGTCTTCATATAAGTACAATACACGACAACTTGAGGAATGTGTGGGCAAGTGCCGTGGCTACCAGAGGTTGGCAGCATTGGATGAGATGACGGGAATAACCATAAAAGACTCAGAAGTGTTTTTATGTTATTCGAAAATAATGAATTCTGTCGGTCTATTACTCTTTATGATGAATGATGCTTTGGCTGCTGCGGTTGCATGCGCTGACTCGGTGTCGTTCTGGGAGAGCCGGATAAACCTTAAGCGACTATACGTCTCTGCATATGAAGCTCTTGACAAAGTAGTCGGATTTTCTGACGACAGCAAGGACAAATGCCTGTTTCACTTGGTAAATCAAATAATTAACGATTTGCCGGTATCATTAAAAGAGCAATATAAATCCTTAAAAAAGGACACGGATACAATTGTAATAAAATATGGTTTTAATCAAATGAACCGCAGGAACTCTTTTGTCCACTACCGTTCAAAGAAAACAATTTGGTTGGTGCGTACATACGGTGAGCTGATGACCATTTCAATTCCTGACGCATTGTGTAAAGTTATAGAATTGAAAAAGTTGTCAACGAAGATTCTGTATTTCATAAATTCCTTTTCAAGTTCCTTTGCGATTCTTCAAGAAATAAAATTCAAGGAAAATGTCAATCAGATGTTTCAACCATTACGGCTTGTCGTTGAAAAGTGCCCAAACAAAGAATCCAAGGAAATAGTTCTGAAAATGTTAGAGGACTTTCAAAAAAACATAGTGAATTTGTCTCCGGTTACGAATAAAACGGGGAACAATGGAGAAAACATAATATAATATGGAAGAAAAGATGATTAGTGGCAATACATTGCTTACCGCCTATTTGAATGAGTATATAAAAATGACCAAGCCTCAATTTGCAGTGATGATTACTGGCAAATGGGGCTGTGGGAAGACTTACTATATTGATAGTATAATCAGTGAGTGGGAGAAGGACAAAGAAAAAGATGATGACGAAGACTGCATCCAGTTGAAGCCTGTTTATGTGAGTGTGTATGGTATGAAATCAATCAGCGATGTTGTCCGTCAGATTAAGACCAAGCTTAATCCTGTTCTATATTCCAAAGGGGTAAAAATTGCCAAGAAGGTCGCACTTACTGCTTTACAGATTCTTGCGAAGTCAAAACTGGATGTTGATGGAGATGGCACCGGAGAAGACTTGAACACCCTGCTTGATGCAGAGGGTATCCTTGAAATATTCAAAAGCGACTCTTCTTCCATCAAGGGGAATAAGATATTGGTGTTTGATGATTTGGAGCGAGGGCAGATACCTATGGACGAGTTCTTCGGTTTTGTAAACAGTATAGTAGAACACTCCAATTCAAAGGTGATTTTGATATGTGATGAGGAAAAACTGAAGGCCTCAACGGAAAAAGATGATTTAAAGGTTAAGTACAAGGACTTTAAGGAAAAATTAATCGGACAAACATTCTCTCTAGAAGTTGATTATGCTCAAATCGCGGCATCATTTATAAATTCTTCCAGAGAAAAAGTCCTCACAGACAATCTCAAGTTGATTGTGGACTTGTTTGTGGCTTCAAAGTGTGAAAATTTGAGAATCATAAAACATTGTTTGTTGGATATTGTAAGACTGCTCAAGCAACTCCCTGACGGGGTGGAGAAGAACGCCAACTATTCGGTTTTCGTAAAGAATGTTGTGGCCTATTTGGTGATAACCTCGATTGAAGACCGTTTCGGGAACAAGGATATAGAGGGTTTCCAGAGCTATAATTTTTTGAAAAAGGCGACAGAGGAGGCTAGGATTATTGAAGGCAAATATTTACCAATATTGGAATATCACAAATTGTATCATTCAACATATTCTATTCCAGTCCACACACTACTCACTTTTGTCCGGACAGGTTTCCTTTATGCACCAGAAAGGGTTGTGGCAGGAAGCAGATTGTTGATGTCTAGAAGCTTGACAAACTGGGAAAAACTGTGGCGTTACACATCACTCTCTAATGACGACTTCTTGGATCTCCTGAGGTCTGAAAAAGAAAGATTTTATAAAAAGGAGCTGGAATATGCTTTTGAAGTGGCACATGTGGCAGGAATACTGCTTTCGTTGGAGAAACGGGGGGTGGTAAAATTAAGCAGAAAGTATATTGTTGGCATCGCTAAAAAGAACATCGCCCAAATCCATAAATTGTATCCAACAGATATCACTCGATTGGCAATGGATGACCATGGTTATGATTTCCGTGACTCTGACTCGTCCGAAATGAATGAAATCTTTGCTTTGGCATCGTCGCTTATGCAGAAACAAGAAAAAGATAGTGAGGAAGAGTATATTGTCAAAGCATGGGATCAACTTAAAGCGGGGATGACCGTCAGCGAAATTGAAGCCTTGTTTGACCAAACAACGCCAACCCGTCGTTGCAGTTATTCCATGATGAATATATTCACTCAGGTGAATCCCCAAAATATGGCCGAGAAGATTGTTTCTTTACCTAATGCAACAAAAGATGAATTCGCTTGTTTTCTAGTAGATAGATATTATCTTAAAGGCGCGGGAATAAATGGAACGATATCAACTGAAATGAAAAACGACAAGGAATCTTTGAAAAAGATATCTGACCATTTAAAGTCTAAAGCAAAACGGCTTAAACTTATTGATAAAGAGCAAACTTTGCTGATTGCCTCAAAAATGGACGAAGCCGTTGGCAAAATGTGATATTCGCAGTCGGTAGTGATTTCAAGTAATATGAGTAGTGATTTATAGGTTATGGAACAGTAGGTTGTATTCCATCCTTCATCCTTTTTTGAATAATATCCAACGTTTATCTGCCGTAAATCACAACGATTCAGCGGCCTCCCTCTGATTTGTTTCTGACTCTTGGGGGTGTCTGAATCTGGTGTCGGTTCGTTTTTTTTGTAATCATCGGATTTCGTCCAAAACGCAATGATTCAAAATGACTTATATGTCGATTATTGCCTGTACTTTTGCATTCCGAAACGAGAAAGTACATGCAAGACCGCCTATACATAGATGATATCGATGCCTTTGTTGCCTGGGGAGTCTACCTTCAGGACGGCAGTGGCAGGCAAATCGTGCAGATGCCCCCGATGAAGGCCGTGGACACCACGGAATGGGCAGAATATGACGGCCTAGAGGCAGACCTCTCGAACCCGGTCCTCGACGCTCGGCAGATCCGTCTTGACTTCCATCTCACCGACATCACGGGAGCCGACATCTTCTATGATACACTGACGGCCAGCGTCTACCACGACTTCCGATTTCCACGCATCAACAAGACCTACCGTCTGCGTCTCTCCAGTTGTGGCGGCATAAGCCTCTATATAAGGCACGGCATCCTTACGCTCACCTTCTCCGAAGACATGTGTGTCGTGCCGCCTGCCATACCCTCCGCCATAAACATTGTCCCCAGTGATGGCTATCGTCTGGACAACCGAGACTTTGCACGGTATGGGTGCCGTGTTATCGAGGGCAGCGAGGCGCAGGTCAGGCGGTGGGCTGACATCCGTCAGAGGGTGAAGCACAACTCCAGATACAGCGTCGGTGTCACCTACGACGTGAACGGCGCCATAAGACTCAAGAACCGCGACCTTACCATCAACCTACACCTTCATACCTCCAATGTTGGCATCTTCTGGCAGCATTGGAACGCCCTCTTCTCCTCCCTGACGGAGGCTGGGGAGCATTCCTTGTCGGCTTTCGGGATGGCCTTCTCGTGCTACTACAAGAGCAGCAGCACCAAGGTGTTTCGGGTCACTGACAGCGGCGAAATATGGTGCGACTTCTCGATTACGCTCTGCGTACTCTCCTACGGACAAGCCGAGGACGTTCAGGCTGTCAGGGTCTTGGCTGCGCCTGACGGAAGGCTTTTGAGGGACAGCTCCAATAGGGTGATAATAATAGGCTAACGACAATACAACAGGCGACATGATAACAGACATCGAGATAGTAAACCTTGCTGACTTGCCGCAGCAGACAGGAACCGACTTCGAGATGGTGGGGCGCAACTCCAATACGGGTGAGGCTGTGCGCATCTCCCTGCCGAGGATAGCGGATTATCTTCTGGAAAACTCCTATATCCCCTACAACAAAACCACAACTATCTCGGCTTCCGGCGGCTCAGTGTCGTTGAACTCCCTTGTCAATGGCTCGTTCTTCAGTGTCAGCGGATTTGTGAGCAAAATAACTGTGCCGGATATGGCTGACCACACATGTTTCCGCATTCTCTTTTCCGCCGCAGCTGACAGCGTGTTGGTGGTCAGTGAGAAGCAACTGGCTGTTTGTAACCTGCTCCCGATAGGGCAGACGAAGTTTACATACATTCCGAGAGCACAGTACATGATGGAGATTCATCGACGAGGGGACATCCTGTATGTCAGCGCTCAGAATGTTGGAATACAATCATGACGGACGATGGTGAAGATATACAGACAGAACGGAAGCGTCCTCAAGGAAATAGAGGTGAACGACGATAGTTGCCGTAATGCGGAACTGATGGGCTATGATATGCTTATGTTGCGCTTTACCTTGACGGAAAGCGTTGCATTCCCTCTGTGTTCTTATTGCGATTTCGAAGGCAGGCGTTACCGTCTGTTCAAGGCTCCCGAAGTCACTAAGAAAGACGAGCGCCAATACGACTACGTGATGCCGATGTATACCGATGAGTTCCTGCTGCATACCACTATGCTGCGCAATAGTGTGGACTACAGATTGAAATTTCCCTACACAGCAACCGCCAGAGAGCATCTTGAGATGATTGTCTTCTGCCTCAACCTTGCCGACAGCGAGGGTGGATGGGCTGTGGATTACTGCAAAACCGAAGGTATGGTGTTGGATGCAACTGGAGCGTACACCGGTAGAGATGGACAGAAGTATGCCGACCGAGGGGAAATGAAGACTGTGAGCTTCGAGTTCGCCTACTGTATCGATGCCATGGGTGCTGTGGCCGATGCCTTCGCTACCGAATATGAGGCAGATACGTGGATTGAGAACGGTGTGGTTAAAAAATATGTCTCTCTGCACCGTGTTGAATACAATAGAGACACTCCGTTGGAGATGCGCTATGGCCGTGACAAAGGTTTTGTCAGTGGCATCGTGCGTCGTAACGACAGCGACATACCTCCCGTGGACAGGCTCTATATCCAAGGTGGTGAACAGAATATCCCGGAACATTATGGCCAGACCGCCACCGTCAATGCCAATACCACCACCTACAGCGGAGAGCGCAGTAACACGCTGCTGTTGCCTAGGAATGTGGCCTGCTTCTATCATGGAGGGACTTTCTTTTTCAGTAAAAATCCTACTATCCGCTATGCCAGCGACGGTACGCCCTACATCCTCGCGAAGGACTACCGCGACATGGAGACCAATCTCCCCATCTATGAGGTGCTATATGATGACAAGGGCAACAACATTGGCACGATGCTTCTTATGGTGCCGACTCCGTGCTTTCTTGTTTCTTCCGACGGCCGCAGCCTTCAGCGGGTACGCCACACCTACTACGACCCCGACTATAGTCCCCGTGCCACCACAGTGGAGGCCGTCTATGATGCCTCGGAGATATACCCTATGCGTGTGGGTGGCGTGAACGCTGTACGTAAGGTCAATGCCAGCGGTGTGCAGCTCACGCAGGGACAGATAAACAACGGAGCGGAGGTCTATTATGACATCTGCGACATAGACAGCCCAGATCTCACCAATCTCGGTATCTCTGGGGAGACCATGACCGTCATTTTCCAGGACGGTATGCTTGCGGGGAGGGAGTTCGAGATACAGACCGTCGGCGAAGGCGTGAGTGTCAAACCCAATGTATCTCAGAAGACCGTCTATAATTCCAATAATGAGGCTGTGCAGGCTTGGTGTATACCGCTATGTCAGTCCGACCATGATGGGGTGGTCATGCCAAAGGAACCCTTTGTGCCTGCTGTTGGCGACCATTATGTTGTGTTCCATTGCCAGCTGCCCGACGAGTATGTCTACGGAATCGCTTATGGGGCGGAGTACCGTGCCTTGCGCGAGATGACGGACTGGCTCTACCGCCACGGAGTCAACACTTACACCTTCACGGGCACGGTGGATGGCATGTGGGCGAAACGCCATTGGGGGGAGGTTGAGCCTTTTATGGATCTTGGTCAACATATAAAGGTTATGGATTTGCAGCTCTTTGGCTACAGAGGTCTTGTGTTGAGGGTTACTGGGATTAAGCAGTACCTCGGCAATCCTCATGCCCCTGAACTCACTCTCTCCAATGCAGTGGTGTTGAAGTTCGACTGGACGAAGCATCTTTCAAAGACTGTCGAGGAGGTGCGGCTTCGCCCACGTTATGTGCGCCCGAGCCCCTACATTTTTCCGCATTTTGACCCTGCATCGCGTGTCTATAGATTGAGCGACGAGGAAATAAGGGGCGTTCAGCTGGTGTCGGTTGCACGTGTTGCCGATTTAGAGGGGAAGCGAGTCGTTGATAGGAACAAAATCAACGAGATGATTTCCACACTCTACTCCGCCAATGAAGTGTTTCTGAACATACAGGACGAGTTCAACAAGCTTCGCAGCACTCTTCTTCAAAGACAACTCATCAATCAGAAGACCGACCTGGTAACGGTGAACGAACTCGGCTTGCAGCAATGCACCATAGACCCAAGGACGGGGCAAGGCCAATGCGTGGCATCGCTGGCCTCGATAGGAGTGCCGGACTTACTGCCGGTAGAGACCCCGTGACGACAATAGGTAATACATATAATATTATATAGAATATGGCAGATTTCCAATACACCAGAGTGCTATCCCACGGAAGGATAGAGAGCCTCGCCAGAGGCTACAAGACTGAATATCCGTTCAGTATTTATATACGCCCGAAGGAGGGCGTGGAGTACCCCGATGATATGCTCGTCCGCTGCCGCTGCATGTGCGACAAGGAGATGAGTGACCTCCCAGTTGCCGTGGGTGACTGGACGACTGCGGCCATAATGGAACTCGCCCCCGACGCTATACCGCTCGACAAGTACGATGTCTACTGGGGAGCAGGAAACCCTAAATTCTAACGCGCTATGGGACTGAATATAGGAAGCGGAAGGAAAGGACGGATGTCGGGCGATGTGCGCGCCCTGCTCAACAACTACGCCACCAAGCGGTATGTAGACGAGCGTGTGGGAGCCGCTGGCGGCAAGTCGGTACTCACCGAGGAAAGCCGCGACGGTGGTGAATGGCGCAGCCGCGAGAAGTTCGTGGCAGGCAGCAGCGTGGTCTTCATCAACGGTGTGCGCTACTGGGGCGGAGGGGATGACTATGAGGAGATAGCCGTGGATGAGGGTATCTGCCAAGGCATCGCCATCGACGGCCTCTCCAAGGATGACGAGGTGTATGTGCTGGCCGACATAACAAATGATTAGAACAACGTCAATTAACCGAATCAATAACCAAATTCCGAAAAACGATGAACAAAATCAAAGGAAAACAGATTGAGAGCGTAGACCTCGACCAGGTGCTTATGGAGAGCGACCTTGTCGTGACCTCCGCTGTGGGTGCCATCACCTCTGCCGACTTCGACAGCGGGAAGACCTACAAGACCATCAGCCGCTTCAAGGCCGACGGGGTGACTCCGAAGACCATCCAGGAACTGCTCCAGGAAATCTTCACCAAGGACAACAATCCGACCGTGACCGCACCCTCGGTGTCGCTGTCCACGAAGTATTCCTCCAAGGCAGGAAGCACCACGCTGGTGGATAAGGCCAGCCTCACCGCCGATGTGTACCGCGAGGTGGGAGAGCAAGTTGTCTTTGCGCCTACCGTGACCTTCAACCCAGGCTCCTACCAGTTCGGCCCCGCCACGGGCTGCTCCGGCACGACCTCCAGCAAACTGCTGAACAAGGGTGCCGCAACGAATATCGACCCCTCCACGGGCAAGACGCTGGAGGATGGTGACTACCTGCAGGTCTCGGCCAACGCCACCTACACCGCCGGTGCCACTCCCAAGACCCAGCTCGGCAACAACGCCACCGCGCTGGCCATCGCCGCAGGCACCACGCTCAGCGTGACCTCGAAGAAAGTCACCGCCTACCGTAAGTATTTCTACGGCAGCAGCAACACCTCTGAAATCACCTCCGCCAACATCCGCAAGCTTACTGGCAGCACCGCTCCGGCCTCCACGATCCTGCGCTCTGCGGAGAACGATAACTCTCCAAGCCATATCATCACCGTTCAGGATGGTGACGTGTGCGTCATTGTGGCCGCTCCCAAGGATGCAGTGAAGACCCTCCGCGCCACCCAGCCCGACTCCCTTAACGCTGTCATTGGCTCTTTCTCCAAGAAGGACGGCTTCTCCGTGGAGGGTGCCAACGGTGCCGAGGCCGTGGCTTATGACGTATGGGTGTGGCAGCCCGCCGAACTCCCCGCAGGTATGCGTGTGGGTATCCAGTTCCTCAACAAATAACCCGATGTTTAACCAGTAAAAAGACAAAGAGATATGGCACAGAAGATAACCACCATCCCTGCCAGCGGCAAGATGCCGCTTGACCGTTCCGTGAAACGCCTCAACGCGCTTCCCGACCATCCCGACCTATACTTCACCTCGCTCGGCTCCTCCTCGGACACCGGCGTGGACACCGCCTACGGCTTCGCCAAGAACAGCGCGTTGGCCTGCGTGGGTGACGTGCTGACCGTAGTATCGGGGAGTACCACCAAGCAGTACATCATCCTCAATGAGAGTGGTGCGCTCGCGGAACTGTACAACAGCAACAACCTTAACGTAAACAGCCTCATCAGCGCGCAACTGGCCACCTACATCCCGAACATCGGCTTCCAGGGCGACCTTCCCACGGCACAGACTGCCGTCAAGAAAGGTCAGGAGTTCCGCGCTGGCCGTCAACTCATCGGCACTTCCACCACGGTGCAGGTGAACGACTACCTCATCGCCAAGCAGGACTTTACGCTGCCCTCATCCTCCAGTCTGAACACCGCCGCCGCCATTGAGACCATGCTCACCAACTTCGTTGTGGTGGAGCAGAACCTCACTGGTGCCATTGTGGGCATCAGCGGAGCGACCAACAACGTCCTCAACCTCACCTCCGGCAAGTTCATCTCCAAGATTGAGGTGGACAGCAACGGCAAGCTCAAATTCACCGAGAGTGACCTTCCCGTCAAGAGCGTGACCATCAGCGGCAGCGGCGATGTTATCACTGGCGCATCGTACAGCAACGGCGTTCTGACCATCACCAAGGGCAACTTCCCCACCATCAAGCACCCCGTACTGCATACGCTGGTCTTCAAGACCAAGACGGCAGGAACTGGTCCCAACGGTATCGCCTACGGTGCAGTCACTTTGAGTAGCTCGACGGTTTCCGTCAATTTGACCGCCCACGCCAAGTTCGTTCCGCCGGTCTTCGCTCCGGCACGCTTCAGGAGCAGTTTCATCGTGGCCGTGAATGGCATCACTCTGAATTATTTGGAGGACTATAGGGTGAGTGTAGGTAGTAACAGCGAGGTCGTGATTACTTTCACTTCCGAAAGCGGTGTGGAAACTGACGACAACATCGCCGTGACCTACCAGGCAGACCCCGACGCAGTGTCCGCGCTGAACTACTAACCGCACTTCCCACACTAACCAACCATAACCAGGAGGGCGGCGGAGCGATACCGCCGTCCTTCACCAAGACAAAAAGTCTATAGATATGAGAACTATACAATCCAAACAGATAGCACCCATCCCCAACGCGAGGGAATTCGACCGCATCATGGCCAATGTCGGCCTCACCGTGGAAGGTCTCACCTCTGGCAGCGGTGGCTCTGGCGGTGGTGGCACAACGGTGATAAACAACACCACCGAGGTGACAAACAACTATATCATCGCCTCCGACTACGTGGTGCGGTTGGTATTCACCGAAGGACTGGCGGAAGATACCGTGGTCTACAGCGGTGATGTGTCGTGCGTGCAGTATGTGGCCATCGATGGAGAGGTGGCGGAGATTGGCAACCGTATCACCGCTCCTGCAGGCACCGTCTATGTGGACTTCCTCTTCAACGACCCCTCGTTCATCATCCCTAACGCCAAGATACCCGATGTGGCATTCAAACAGTTGGTGCTGGAGAAGGTCATCATACCGAGTGGCATCATGGTGATTGGTGACGGATGCTTTGCGAAGGGGAATGTTAGGGAACTCGTCATGCAGCCCGTCACGCCGCCGTACAACGGCACGGAATACTCCGCCTCAGATATAAGGACACTCATCGTGCCTGACGTGGCTCTGGATGCCTACGGAAAGTGCTATGAAAGTCTTTCCGAGGCGATTGCTCCCATGTCTGAATATGTCTCCAATATTATTTAATAACGTGCTATGGAATGGCTTGACACTTTTATAGGATTGATAGGCGGTGGCACACTGGTGACGCTCGCCACGCTCCCCAGCATCATCAAGAAGGCCAAGACGGATGTCGTGGCCGCGCAACTCGACAATATGCAGAAGGTGGCCGACGGCTGGAAGGCCATCGCCGACGAGCGGCAGGAGGCGTGCCAGGAGAAAGAGCGCGTCATCGCGGAGAAGGATGCGAAGATTGATGCCCTCTATATCCAGTTGGGTACGCAGCGCGAGGCATACAACGCCAAGGTGGAGGAGAATACTGAACTCAAGGTATACAAGGCCACCAACGAGGTGAAGCTCTGTATGAGGAGAGGGTGCGGCGACCGTGAGCCACAGTCTGGCTATTGAATGAATGTAACCAAAACCAAACCAATATGAAAATCAAGATTGAACGCAAGGCAAGGAAGAGCGACTACACCATCGGCAAGGTGTATATCGACGGCAAGTATTTCTGCGACTCCTTGGAGGACACCGACAGAGGTGTCACGCAGGTGATGCCCTTTGTTCCGACTGGTGGTGCCAACGGCTACTGGGTGAAGCCCGACAACAGTCATGTAGAGAAAGTCTTCGGCAAGACGGCCATCCCCACGGGTCTGTACGACTGCACCATCCAATGGTGGGCGAAGCACAAGTGCTACGCTCCTATGCTGCTCCGTGTGGGCGGCTTCACCGGCATCCTCATCCATAACGGTATGACGGCAGACCACTCCGAGGGCTGCATCCTTCTGGGCAAGAACAATGTCCTTGGACGGCTTGACGGAGAGCGTATCTATATGGACGCGCTGGCCGCAAGGGTGTTGGCCTGCCATAAGACAGGGGAGAAAGTGACCGTGGAGGTCGTTTGACTATCATTTTCGTGACCTCACGAAAATGATTTATGTGTCATTTTAATACATTGAGAATTATGAGATTGAATATAAAACTAATTGTTTTGTGCGCCCTTTTATGCGCCCTTTCGTCTTGCAAGCAGACGGAGTATATCCCCATCCACGATACCACCTACACCGTGCGCGAGGTGCATGATAGCACCTATATAGACCGCTGGCACACACGTACCATCAACGGCGACACCGTCTTCATCCACGACAGCATCTTTGAGAGCCATGTGGAATGGCTGCACGACACGTTGAGGATGAAGGAGGAGGTGCCGGTCGAGGTGCCGAAGACTGTGGTCAAAGAGGTGGAGAAGGAACTGTCGTGGCTACAGCAGACTCTCATCTACATCGGATGGGCTGTCATTGTATATCTGATAGGCAAGTTGGTGTTGAAGTTCATTAAAAGGAGGTTCGGGAAATGAGCGGCAAGGACTGGACTGGCGGATACCATTCCGTCTATAAGACACTAGGCGCATCCAACCACACGCTTTCGGAACGTGCCGACGGAGATTATTACGCGACAGATCCTGTGGCCATCGACCGGCTGCTGGAGGTGTATGACGTGCCGCAGAATGTGTGGGAATGTGCCTGCGGCGCAGGTCATTTGAGCAAGCGGCTCATCGAGAAGGGAAGGACGGTGTTCAGCTCCGACCTCGCCGACCGTGGCTATGGCCATGTGCGGATGGACTTCCTACAAGAGATGGCTTATCCCAAAATCTGTGACGGCGACTGCTGCATCCTCACCAATCCGCCGTACAAGTACGCCACAGAGTTTATCGAGCATTCGCTGGATGTGCTGCCCAAGGGCTGTCCGGCCATCTTCCTTTTGAAGACTACGGCCCTGGAGGGCAAGGGAAGGTATGAGAGGCTCTTCAAGAAGGGCTATCTCCACAATGTGTTCCAGTTCACCGACCGACTGCTGTGTGCCAAGAACGGCAACTTTCTGCGTATGAAGGAGGGTGGCGGTAGCGCGGTCAGTTATGCTTGGTTTGTTTTCAAGAAAGAGGTGTGCGAGGCTCCGAAGATTGGGTGGGTGTAGCCAGTCCTTGTACATGGATAAAACAAAAGGGGGTGCAATTGCATCCCCTCTTTTGTTGAGCTTCGGACTAAAACCGCAATTCCGCTCGGTGGATTTTCGGCGGCATAAGCCAACCTTTTCTCCTGGCTTTCCAGGCTCCTTTCGGTACACCCAGAAACATTTTCAATTTGCAAAGGCACTAACTTTTTCTGACGTGAGAGAATCTTTCTTATACCATGTTCATTTTCCAGTTATCCGTCTCGGTAAGTCGCTTACTGTTTCATCTAACTTTGTCAAAAGTGGGTACAAAACGGGTACATAAAAAGAAAAAGCGCTGATAATCAGCGCTAAGTTGCTCCCCCTGAAGGACTTGAACCTTCGACCCCCTGATTAACAGTCAGGTGCTCTAACCAACTGAGCTAAGGAGGAATGTTGGACTGCAACCTTTAGGTTGCGAACCGCTATTCGTAGGAATGTTGGTTTTTCTTGCGAAAGCGGATGCAAAAGTACAAACATTTTCCGAACTGACAAAATTATTTTTCAAAATATTTTCTGTCAGTTTGCTAAAGTGTTGTAATATCAGTTGATACGTGCCTTAGATTTTCTACCAGATCAGAGGCTGTGAGACTCGATTCCGATTGCATTTCAATGGCTATATCGCCAATTTGGCCATGGATGGATACTGCCTGGCAGGCAATATCAAATGGGTTTGAATGCAATTGGTTGGAACACAGCATTCCTAATAGAATTCCGGTCAACACGTCGCCGCTGCCTGCTGTGGCCATGCCCGCATTGCCCGTGTGGTTTGTGAAAGTCTCTCCGTCGGGGCTAAACACCTGTGTGTGATGTGCTTTCTTGACGATGACAAGGTTGTGCTTCCGTGCCATCTCGGCTGGGTTGGCGTCGCCGAACAGCCGTCCGTATTCACCTGCGTGCGGGGTGACGATGGCGCCTGTGGCCAACGGCAGACAGTCGCGGTGCCGGGCAAGGATGTTCAATGCGTCGGCATCCAGCACCAGAAGACCTTGGTGGCAGGAATGGAGCGATTGGAGCAAGGCATGGAGAGCTTCGCAGGTGACGGGGTCGGTGCCGATGCCTGGCCCGATGGCTATGGCGGAGTAGCGCTCCAGGTGTTCCGGCACGCTGGTGAAGAGGGTGGGCGAGGGGTCGATGCTCACCATGGCTTCGGGAAACGCCGCCTGCATCGGATTGACGCAGCGCCCGGGCAGGTGCACGCTGACCAATCCGCAACCCGAGCGCAATGCCGCCCGGGCTGCCAGTATGGCGCAGCCCATCCGTCCGTGGCTGCCCGCTATCAGCAGCCCGTGACCGTAGTCGTGTTTGGTGGTCTCTTGGTTTCGCATATCTAAATAAACGCCGCCACAGGGTTTATATTGCCCGTGGCGGCGTTTTGTTGCTTTGAAGTGCCGATCAATCGGCGGTTCCGACGGCGCCTTCCTCGGGACGGAGGGTGACGGCGACGTAGTTCTTCAGGTTGATGTACTTCTTGGCCAGAGCCTTGATGTCTTTCGAGGTGACGGATTTCACCATGTTGTCATAGTCGGTCACCTGGTAGTCGCGGCTCTCGTTGTAGGCGTAGCTGCCCTGGATCTGACCCAGCCAGAAACCGTTGTTCTGCTTGGCTTTGCCACGATTGACGATCATCTGCTCCTGGACTTTGCTGAGGGTCTTCTGGTCGCAGCCTTTCTTCATGTACTGCTTGAGGATGTTGATGCAGTCTTTCTCAATCTTCTTGGCCTTCTCGGGGTCGCAGCCGATGTAGAACTGCCAGCTTACCTGGCCTTCGGGACGGAGCTCGTAGTCGAAGCCGGCCGAGGGGCTGTAGGCGTCACCGTTCTTCTCGCGGATGATTTCCAGAGTGGTGATTCCGAGGGCGTCGCCCAGCTCCTGGAGGGCGATGCGGACCTGCGGGGTGAGCTCTTGGACATCGACGTTCATCTGGCCGGTGATGAGCAGCATGCCCTGTTTCTCAATGCCTTTGACGGCTTCGGCGTGCTGGATGCCGGTGGCGAACTGCGGGTTGCGGTTGATGTACTCGTTCTTCACGGCAGCGGGAGTGGTGGGCAGGTGGTTGAGGTATTTGGCGATGAGCTTGATGTCGTCGTCGCTCACATTACCCACGAAGAAGAAGGTCTGGTTGTTGGCATAGGCGAAGCGCTCTTTGTAGATCTCATACATGCGGTCGAGGTTGAGGTTGCGCACCTGCTCCTCGGTGGGGATGACGACCTGACGCTTGTCGTTGGGGAAGGCGGTCTTGTAGTAGGTCTCGATGAAAGCCACCTGGGGGTTCTCGCGGACGAACTTGATCTGGTTGATGGTGTTCTCGATGTTGCGCTCATAGGCTTCCTGGTCCTTGCGGGGGGCGGTGTAGTAGAGGTTGATGAGCTGCAGGGTGGTCTCGAGGTCCTTGGGCGAGCAGTTGCCACTGAAGCCCTGGGTTTCGTCGTTGATGACGGGGCTGATGCTGAGGTTCATGCCTTTGAGCTTCTTGCTGAGCTGGGTGGCGCTGAAACCGGCGATACCACCGGCGTCGATGAAGTTGGCGGCGTTCTGGGCCTGGTAGGCTTCGGCGTCATCGTAGAGCGAGGTGCCACCGAAGGAGAAGGAGGCAATCTGGATTTCGTCGGCCTTGTAGTCGGTCTTCTTGACGACGAATTTCACGCCGTTGGGGCAGGTGTATTCGGTGTAGTCGAGCACGCTGTTCGACTTGGTCTGCTTGGCCTCGACCTCTTTGACTTCTTCGGCGAAGAGGGGCTCGTCCTTGAAGTTGTCAACCCAAGGCTCGGTCTTGATGGTGCGGAGGCTCTTCAGAATTTTGGTGGCTTCGGCCTCGGTGGGCACCTTGAAGCCATCCTTCTCGGGGGCGGTCAGGTAGAACACGATGTTCTCGTCGGTGATCCAGGTCTTCACCATAGCGTTGCACTCCTCGAGGGTGATTTCGGGGATGAACTCCTTGGCATACTTCCATTCCTGACGGATACCGGGGCAGGGGTCGTTGTCGAGATAGTGGTTGGTGTATTCGTCGGCCAGGCTGTTGGTTTGGGTCTTGTTCTCTTCCTTGGCCAGCTTGGTGTAGGTGCTGAGGAGGTCCTCTTTCTGACGGTCGAGTTCGGTCTGCAGGAAGCCGTGGTCGTCAATCTGTTTGACGAGCTGGAGGAGCAACTGGGCGCTCTCTTCGATGCGGTTCTCCTTGGGAGCGGCGTTGACCTCGAAAACTTCGATCTCACGGCCGAGGAATCCGCCATAGCCGCCACCGGCATACATCATGGGGGCGGTGGGTTTCTCGGTGATGTCGCGGAAGCGGTCGTTGATCATCATGCCGATAAGGCTGCGGACGAGCATGGTGCGGTAGTCACCGATGGTGCCGTTGTGCTGTTTTTTGTGTTTCCAGAAGATTTCGAGGGTGGTGTTGGTGGCCTCCTTGTCGGTGGCGATGGCCACCAGGGGCTCCACGTTGTTGGGTATTTCATAGCTCAGACGGGGCAGTTTCTGCTTGCCGAGGAACTTGTGGCTGCTGAACACGTCTTTCACCTTCTGCTCCATGGCGGCGGCACCCTTCTTGCCGGCGTACTCAAAGTTGTCCATGTCGCCCACGATGACGATGGCCTGCAGGTCGGGACGGTACCAGTCGTTGAAGAAATCGACGATGCTCTGGCGTTTGAAGTGCATGATGACTTCCTCTTTACCGATGGGCAGACGGTCGGCATAGAGCGAGCCCTTGAGCATGATGGGCCAGGTCTTTTTGCGGAGACGGTCGCCGTGGCCGACGCCACCGCGCCACTCCTCATGGATGACGCCGCGCTCCTCTTCGAGCTCCACAGAGTCGAACAGGATGTTGCCGGCCCAGCCGTCGAGGATTTCGATACCCATTTTCACCATTTCGGGATTGTCGGCGGGCATATTGACATAATAGACGGTCTGATCGAAGCTGGTGTAGGCGTTGATGTCGCGTCCGAACTCGACACCGTTCTGCTGCAGCTTGTCAATCATCTGGTTGTGGGGATAGCCCTTGATGCCGTTGAAGGCCATGTGCTCGCAGAAGTGAGCGAGACCCTGCTGATCGTCGCGCTCCATGATGGAACCGGCGTTGGAGACCAGACGGAACTGGATCATGTTCTCCGGTTTCTTGTTGGCGCGGACGTAGTAGGTGAACCCGTTCTCCAGTTTGCCGTAGCGGATTTTCTTGTCCAGCGGCACCTTGGCGGTGAGGTCACTCTTCTTCTCCTTTTTCTCCCCGCTGCCGGGCAGCTGGGCGAAGGACATGCCGCCGAACAGGAACATCAGCAGCATTGCGAATAACATTGTTTTTTTCATGGTTTGTTGGTTTTAATTGTTGTTTTGTTTATTTGTATGTTTCGTTTTTTTACTTCGTCTCGCTCTCGTTGTCGGAACGGTACTCCAGCAGGTCGGCCGGCTGGCAGTCAAGCACCTGGCACAGGCGCTCCAATGTGCTGAACCGCACCGCCTTCGCCTTGCCGGTCTTGAATATCGACAGGTTCGCCGGCGTAATATCGATCCTCTCCGCCAACTCGCCCAGCGATATCTTGCGCTTGGCCATCATCATATCCAGATTAACTACAATCATCCCTTAACTCTTAACTTTTAACCCTTAACTCAAATCGTCAGCTCCTGCTCCTCCTGCATCTCGCGGCCTATCTTGAATATCTCCGCCATAAATATAATCGTCAAGCCGAACACTATGCGCGTGTGGTGTATCTGCACCGTCACCTGCGGCTCCCACGAGCTGCCGGCCAGCAGGTCCAGCGCCAGCGTGCGCTCGAGATAGGTGCTCACGTCCATCCCCAGCGACATGACGATCATCAACACTCCGGTCCACACCAGCCAGGCGATGTTCTTCTTCGGAAACACCTTGCCGCGGCGCACATTAATATAGAATGATATCAGCGCCATCACCACCACTATCGTCATGGCGATGCCGGCCAGCACGCAGAACACCTGCAGCCACATGCACCATTTCGCCTTGCTCGACGACAGCCGCTGGCTGTCGTCGCTGGTGATGTTCACGTCAAACGTGCGTACCGTGGCGGTCGCATCCATCCCTTCCGGCAGGCCCTCCACGGCGTGACTCTGCCTGTAGAGCTCCGACGAGCTGTTCAGGTCGGTGATGATGACCCCGTAGTCTTTCTTCTGGCCGTCGGTCTGAACGTTCAAAAGTGGGTCGGCAGGATTGATGATATTGAAAAAAAACAACCCGATACACAAGGCAATCACGCCGATGAATATCGCGTAAAGTGTTCTTATCCTTGTTATTGCAGCTTTCTTTGCCATTGGTTTGTCTCCCTTTCTCGACGGCAAAAATACAACTTTTTTCTGATATGCAAGAAAAATTTTGTGAAAAACATAAAAAAAATATCGTTTTACGATAAATCCTATATGCAAAACGATATGAATTGCCCGTTTCCCAACCTTGCCGGCGCCCGCAGTCCGATCACTCGCCATGAAACCTTTATTAAAATATTTTATCAAATAAATAAAATAATATGAACGGCTTGTACGTTCCAAAAAAAATCGTATCTTTGCAATTGTTTTAAGGCTGGTTCATGGATATGGATAACCGTGGAACATGTTGTAATCCAGTACAATATGTCGTGTCGATAGAGTTGCGCACGCCGCCGTTTCTTGTAACCGTTTAATACCCAATCCGATACAGGCAGAAGGGCCATACCAACCCTATACCAACGCTATGCTCCCTAAGGGGTACTTCCCTTGTAACATAGGTGTAACCAAAGGATACCCGCTTATCCGTTAGGGGGTGTCCACGGTATGACTGCTTCCTGACTTGTGTGTGACCCTCAGCACTCGTACTTCTCAAGAACTTGGCGAAGCTCTACAGGGCTGATGTCGTGGTGGATTTGGCCGCCGATGGCGTAGCTGATGGCTCCGGTTTCCTCACTTACGATGACGCTCAGCACATCGAGCTGCTCGGTGACGCCTATGGCGCTGCGGTGGCGCAGGCCCAGGTTGGGGTCGATGTCGAGCCGCGATGTGACGGGCAGAATGCACCGGGCGGCTAAGAGCTTGTTTCCATGGGCGATAACGGCTCCGTCGTGCAAGGGTGAGTTCTTGAAGAAGAGAGCCTCGATGAGGGCGCTGGATGCAAGGGCGTCAATGCGCTCTCCGGTGTTGATCAGTTCCTCTACCTCGTTTTGGCGCTTGAAGACGATCAGGGCTCCCGTTTTGGATTGCGACATGTGCATGCAGGCATTGACGTAGGGCTCGTAGCTTACGGTATTCTTGTTCTGTATGTTGCGATGCCAGAACTGGAGACGTTTCCAGAGGCTTTCGTCCAGTTGGGTCTTGGTGCCCAGAAAAAGAAGGAATTTGCGTATCTCGGGCTGGAAGATGATTATCAGCGCGATGAGACCCACGCTGGCGACTGCGCTCAATATCGCACCCAACAGTCTCATTCCAAGGGCGTCGGCCACGCGCCAGGCGATAAGCAGGATGAGTAATGCCCAGAAAATCAGCATTACATTGGTGCCGCGTGCCATGCGATAAATATAGTATATCAGCACGGCTACGATGAGAATGTCTATGACATCGACAAAACGCAATTCGGGAAGGCCGATGATGGAGTTTAATATCATGATTCTATGTTGTATAATAGTTTGATTGTCTCAATGGCGGGTTTCGGATCGTGCACCCTCAGGATGCGTGCGCCGCGGTCAAGGGCAATGGTGTCGAGGGCAATGGTGCCGTTCAATGCCTCTTCCGGTGTGATGTTAAGTGTCTTGTATATCATCCTTTTGCGACTGACGCCGACCAGCAGGGGCTCGCGGAAGAGGGTGGTGAGCTGATCCAAGTGGTCGAGCAGGTCGAGGTTCTCCTCCATGGTTTTGCCGAATCCGAAGCCGGGGTCGATCCACAAGTCTTTGATACCAAGGGTATATAGGACGTCAATTTGGCGGGAGAAGAATTGCGTTATCTCGTCGATGAGGGTGTTGAGGTCTCTCGGGTGGATGTCGGCGTGGGGGTTGGTGGCCGAAGCGCCGTGCATCAGGATGTATGGAACCTGCAAGTCGCTGATAGTATGATACATTTCTGTGTCCAGATGACCGCCGCCGATGTCGTTTATCATGTCTGCGCCGGCTTCGATGGCTATGCGTGCCGGAAGGCTGTAGCAGGTGTCGATGGAAAGAATGGCTTCGGGTAGAGCTTGCCGGACGAGGGTGACGGCTTCCTGCAGTCGGCGAGCCTCCTCGTCGGGAGGCAGCAGGATGGCACCCGGGCGTGAAGAGGATGCTCCGATGTCGATAATGTCCGCTCCGTCAGCGATTAGCTGATGGGCTCGTGAGATGATGGCCTCGGGCGTGCGGTAGCGGCCGCCGTCATAGAAGGAGTCGTCGGTGACGTTCAGGATGCCCATCACGATGGGGCGGCGGAACTCCACCAGTCGGCCGTGTACGGTGATGCTGAAGGGAGAGAATTCTCGTTTTTTCATCTTCCTAATAACGAGGGAACTTGGGCAATATTGCATGCTGATGGTAAAAATACTTTTGCAGTATGCAAGAAAGGTGGCCGTATGTCGTACTTATGTCATGCTTGGGTCATCCTTGGGTTATCCTTGAGTCATTCCTGTGTCAGGTTTGTGCTGATTTTGTGGCTGGAAAAAAATATTTATAATTAAATACAATATAAAATATTCTTTTGCGTTTTACACTAATTATGACAAAAAACGACGTATTATTGACTACTCGGCAGGAGATTGAGCAAGAGGCTGTTGTCTGCCGTACGCTTTTCGAGAAGAAGACGCGCGACTACGGTACTTCGTGGCGTGTGCTGCGCCTGCCGTCGTTGACGGATCAGGTATTTATCAAGGCCAACAGAATCAGGAGTGTGCAGGAGAGCGGGGAAAACTGTGTGGGGGATGACTTGCGGGGCGAATTTGTGGCGATGGTGAACTATGCCGTGATGGCGCTGATACAGCAGGAGTTGGAGAGTGGAGAACGGGGAGTGTCGCCGATGGAATTGCCGTTGGATGAGGCTATATCGTTGTATGACAAGCACCTGGGGCGTACCATCGACTTGATGATGTCGAAGAATCACGACTATGGTGAAGCCTGGCGCCAAATGCGCGTCAGCTCGATGGTGGATCTGATTTTGATGAAATTGCGTCGCATCAAGCAAATAGAGGATAACGAGGGGGTTACCCTGGTGAGTGAAGGTGTTGAGGGCGGCTATATGGATATCATCAATTATTCGTTGTTTTGCCTGGTTCGCATGACGGAAGATGAAAAGGCTGATAGTTCTGGGAATTAATACATAAGAAGCTATGAAAAATACAAAATTGAATTATGTTCTGAATGTTGTCTGTCGCTGGGCGGTAGGTCTGGTGTTTCTGTTCTCGTCGTTTGTGAAGGGAGTGGATCCTATGGGCACCACCTTCAAGGTGCAGGAGTATATGACTGCCTGGAGTATCGGCGGTTTGACATTCGAGTGGGCTCTCTCGTTTGCCGGATTCCTCTCGGTGGCGTTGATTTGCGCTGAGTTTTTGGTGGGTGTCTTGCTGATTACCAATGCCTACCGTCGTCTTTCGGCCTGGTTGCTGGCGGCCATGATGTTGTTCTTCACCGTGACGACATTTGTGGATGCCCTTACCAACAAGGTGACCGACTGCGGATGTTTTGGCGACGCGGTGAAGCTTACTAATTGGCAGACTTTCTGGAAGAATATCGCCTTGGATGTGCCGACGGTATGGATTGTGCTGACACGCGACCTGCGACGCAAGCGCCGTTTCGAGCGTGACGGATTGGTGCTGATTGGCGCCGTGGCGGCTATGCTGATCTTCGAGATGTATAATATCAAGCACGAACCGCTGGTGGATTTCCGTCCGTGGAAGGTTGGAAACAAAATGATTGAGGAGCGTGAGGCGATGAACCACTTGTATCTGCGTAATCTCGAAACCGGTGAGGAGCGGACGGTGGATTACCGAAATGGCGACTGGGCGTCGGTTCCGGATGAGTACAAGGACTTCGAGCGTTGGGAGATAATGAGCTCTACGAGCGACGATCCCTTTGAAATCAAAGCCCCTGGCTTTTCCATGATGGATTTGACGTCGGAGGATCATGCCGTTGAGTTGCTGCCGGCCGAGGATGGCTTGTTGATTGCCACCGTGCATCATATCGGCGACTTGGACGAGGCCGGTGCCCGCCAGATACGTATGGCACAACGGCTGGCGGAGGAAAACGGAGTGCATATGGTACTCCTCACGTCGGCATTGCCCGAGGAAATCCAGACGTGGCTCTATGAGCAGGATATCGTCGGGTTGGATTATCTCTTCGCCGACGCCACAGCCATAGAGACCATGATGCGCGGCAACCCTGGCTTTATGTTTATACGGAATGCTACCGTAATCAGCAAAGGCCGTAAAGCCGATGTGGTGATGGAACAAGGGATGCAAGCCTTGGCTCCGGAAGAATAAAAGTGTTGAAAATCAAATCTATTGTTTTATGATACAACGTATTCAGTCCTTTTGGTTGGTGTTGGCCGCCTGTTGCATAGCATTATGTTTTATGTTTCCGGTGGCACAGTACCGGCTGGTAATTCCCTCGACGGAACAGACGGTTGAGGCGCGTCTTGACCTGATTGCCAAGAGCAATCCCGATATGCTTGTGCAGATGCAGAATATCGAGCCAGTTGTCACCTACAGTCAGAGCGACAGCGGTTTCAATACGTGGATGTTGATTGTCATGGCTTTGCTTGTGGGCGCCATGACATTGTTGTGCATCTTCATGTATTCCAACCGTGTGCGTCAGATGAGGATGGTCGCGGTGGCTTTTCTGCTCAATGTGGCATACGTTTTCTTGCTTTTCTTCTGGGCGGTGGATGCCTTTGGAAAGAATCTGGTGCAATACTTCCATTGCGGAGACCTGCATGTTACGTGGTTTGTAGGTGCCTACGCACCCATTGTTTCGCTGGTGTTCTTGGTGTTGGCCCATCGTGGCATCAAGAAGGACGAATCGATGGTGCGGGCGGCCGACAGGTTGAGATAAGGACATTTGAAGGTTGGAAAAGTGGAGATTAGGATAGCTGACATAGGGCAGGTGCATGAAGTGGCACGGAATTTGATTGCCACATTTGAGAAGGAGCGTTTCTTCGCCTTCTTTGGCAAGATGGGAGTGGGTAAAACCACTCTGATCAAGGAGATGTGCGATGTGCTTGGTGTGGTGGATGTGGTGTGCAGCCCCACTTTCGCCATTGTCAATGAGTACTCCACCTCATCGGACGAGTCGGTCTTCCATTTCGACTTTTATCGTCTGAAGTCGCTTGCCGAGGCCTATGACATTGGATATGAAGAGTATTTCTATAGTGGTTGTTACTGCTTCGTGGAGTGGTCGGAGAAGGTCGAGGAATTGCTGCCGGAACGTTATGTGAGGGTGGAAATGGAAGAGCAAAACGGAATGAGAATATTGAAAGCGAATATAATAGAAGAATGAATAAAGATAAAGAATCAGTTGTGCTCGCCCGGTTGGCGGCACAAGTAATGGATGAAAAGAAAGCCGATGAGGTGCGTATTCTCGACCTGCGGAAAGTGCATGGTGCACCGGCAGAGTATTTCGTCATAGCCACAGGCAATGTGCCGTCTCATGTGTCGGCTTTGAGTGACGCCGTCTATGAGACCGTCAAGAAGGCTACTGGCATGGCCCCTCATAAGGTGGAAGGGTACAACAACGCAGAATGGATTTTGATGGACTATTTCGACGTGGTGGTTCATATTTTCCAGAAAGACAAACGCGCCTTTTATCGCCTCGACGAACTTTGGAGCGATGGCGAGGTATTACCAATAACTACCAAAGAATAAAACTGAATTATGGCAAGTCAACAACCTCAGCAACAGCCGAATCCGAACAGGGGGAACAAGCCGAAGGGTCCTCGCTTTATATACATCGTCTATGGTATCATCATGCTAGTGTTGGTATGGACACTCTTTGGTGGTAAAAGTGGCGGGTCCTCCAAGCATGAAATAGGATGGGATCGTTTGGAACCTATACTGGAACAGGAACAATACGAGAGCATTACGGTTGTTAACCAGGAAGTGGCCGAGATCCGTATCAAGAACGAGGTCGTACGACGTGATACGGTGGCGTTCCGCGACATTATCACCCGCACTATCACCGGTGCGCAAGGCCCGACCGGATACTATACCTACAATATTGGCAATCTGGAACATTTCGACAAGGAACTCTCCATTGTTGAAGAGAAAACGGGTAAACATATCAGTTATAAGATTGAAACCCATAGTAATGCATGGCGTGAGTTGCTGATATGGTTCGGTCCGTTGCTGCTTTTCTTCGTCTTTTTCTGGATTATGGGTGCCGTTGGACGCCGTCAGATGGGTGGCGACGGAGGTGGAGGACTGGGCCTTTTCGGCTTTGGTCGTTCGACAGCGAAACAATACGACGCTACCAAGCAAAACAATGTGTCGTTCAAGGATGTGGCCGGTTTGGCAGGAGCCAAGGAGGAGGTGATGGAAGTGGTTGACTTCCTGAAAAATCCGCAGCGCTATACCGAATTGGGAGGTAAGATTCCCAAGGGAGTGTTGCTTGTCGGCCCTCCAGGTACCGGCAAGACCTTGCTGGCAAAAGCGGTGGCTGGTGAAGCCGGTGTGCCGTTCTTCTCGATGAGTGGAAGTGAGTTTGTGGAGATGTTTGTGGGAGTGGGTGCTTCGCGAGTGAGAGGACTCTTTGAGGAGGCCAAGAAGAAAGCTCCTTGCATTGTCTTCATCGATGAGATCGATGCCGTGGGGCGAGCTCGAGGAAAGGCCATCACAGGAGGTAATGATGAACGTGAAAGCACGCTCAACCAGTTGCTTACCGAGATGGATGGCTTCTCGAGCAATACCAATATCATTGTGATGGCTGCCACCAACCGCGCCGATGTGCTGGATAAGGCATTGTTGCGTGCTGGCCGTTTCGACCGTCAGATTTACGTTGAACTGCCGGACCTTGAGGAACGCAAGGCTATCTTTGCGGTCCACATGAAGAACCTCAAGGTTAACAAAGATAAGTCCAATGAGCAGTTTGTTGATCGTGCCTTTTTGGCTAAACAAACGCCGGGTTTCTCGGGTGCCGATATCGCCAATGTCTGTAATGAAGCTGCACTTGTCGCGGCGAGAAAGAATAAGAAACAGATTGATAAACAGGATTTCCTGGATGCTGTCGATCGCATCGTCGGTGGTTTGGAGAAACGATCCAAGGTGTTGACCGACCAAGAGAAGCACACGATTGCCTATCACGAAAGTGGTCATGCATCAGTCAGTTGGCTCCTGCGTTGGGCCAACCCGTTGGTGAAAGTGACAATTGTGCCGCGAGGCAAAGCTCTCGGTGCTGCATGGTACCTCCCGGAGGAGCGACAGATCACCACCTATGAGCAGATGTTCGACGAGATGACCTCGCTGATGGCGGGTCGTGCTTCCGAGGAGATCGTTTTCGGCAAAATCAGCACCGGTGCGTTGAACGATATTGAACGTGCCACGAAGATGGCACAAGCGCTGGTGACTTATTATGGTATGAGCCCCGAGGTGGGTAACATCAGTTTTTACGACTCCACGGGTCAGAGCGAGTATAGCTTCGCCAAGCCTTTCAGCGAGAAGACCGCTGAGACAATCGACCGAGAAGTGAAGCGCATGGTGGAAGAGGCATATGCCAAGGCTAAGGAACTGCTGCTCAGCCACCGTGCCCAGCTTGACGAGCTGGCTGCCCAGCTCTATGACAAGGAGGTGCTCTTCCGTGAGGATTTGGAACGCATCTATGGCCCTCGCCCCTGGGAGGCAAACCCGATGAAGGTGGATGCTGAAGAATCTGATGATGCGGAGCAAGATAAGCAAGAAGAGAACAAAGATTTTGAAGAAGTATGAAAAACTTTTGGGTACGTACCGTCAGCGCTGTTGTCTATGTCGCCCTGTTCCTGGGCAGCATATATAGCGGGAAACTGTTGGGTAACCATCTGTTGGGCGGGATAATCTTGACAGCTTTTCTGCTATTTGTGGCATGTGGAGGTACCTTTGAGTTCTTCCGCATCGTCGGCACTCAAGGCGCCTCGCCTTGTCGCCCGTTGGGCTATGCTTATACGGTGCTGACGTTGTTGGCGTTGGTATGTCTATCCTCGTTCTCTGGCGTAAATGGCTATGTTCTCTTCGGCATCGGCATGACCTGTTTGCCCATTGTTTTCGGATTGTCGGCCATGGTGCAGCTTTGGAACCACAGTGAGCAGCCCTTCCGTGAGGCGGCCTATACCGTTGTCCCCATGTTCTACATAGCCATCCCGCTGGGACTTATGCCTTTGTTGCATGAAAGCTACAATGTGCTCGTTATGGTGCTTATTCTTGTCTGGATGAACGACAACGGTGCATACATGGGTGGCTCGTTGTTTGGCAAACACAAGATGTGGCCTCGCCACTCGCCCGGCAAGACATGGGAAGGTACAGCTATTGGAGTACTTATCACGCTGCTGACCGCCTATTTCGTCGGCCCGTTGTTCAATAGTGGCATCGTTTGGTATCATTGGTTGGTATTGGGCTTGATATGCAGTGTGATAGACACCTTGGGTGACCTTGTCGAGAGCATGCTCAAACGTTCTGTGGGTATGAAGGACAGCGGTACAATCATGCCTGGCCATGGTGGTTTCCTCGACCGTTTCGACAGCCTTCTCATCGCCACCCCATTTGTGTTTGTTTATCTTACACTCTTCGTGCAACTATGACCATTGCCGAGCAGATACTCTACGAGGATAACCATCTGTTGGCCATCAATAAGTTGCCCGGCCAGATTACCCAGGGCGACAAGACCGGCGACCCCTGTCTGGCTGACTTGGTGAAGGCCTTCATCAAGGAGCGCGACCATAAACCCGGGCAGGTCTATTGTGGCGTCATCCATCGGTTGGACCGTCCGGTGAGCGGAGTTGTGCTGTTGGCCAAGACCTCCAAAGCCTTGAGTCGCATGGTGGAGAAGGTTCGCACACGTGAGTTCGAAAAGCACTACTGGGCTGTGGTCAAGAACGCTCCTCCCCAACCCGCCGGTGCTTTGGAGAACTGGTTGGTTAAGAACGAGGAACGGAACAAGAGTTATGTCTTTGGGTCCGCACGACCCAATGCGAAGCTTGCCCGTTTGGAGTATAAGGAACTGGCTGTCAGCAGTGGCGGCTATCATCTGCTCGACATCAATCTCCATACCGGCCGCCACCATCAGATTCGTTGCCAACTGGCCAATATCGGTTGTCCCATCAAGGGCGACCTTAAGTATGGCGCCGAACGTAGCAACCCCGACGGCAGTATTTCGTTGCATGCCCATACCGTTTGCTTCGAGCATCCTGTCACGCACGAGCGCATGACCATTACCGCTCCCAATCCGGAAATAGAAAAAATGTTTAATATATAATAAAATGCGCAAAGCTTCTTTGTTTATTGTCACTTTCATTTTGTGCCTGCTGTCGGTCGAAGCCCAGCAGGTGGTTGAGAACAATTTCGACCGTTTGAAGGTTCACTATGCCACCCCGGATGTGAAGATTCATTCTGCCCGGGACGGTTACTCCCTCCTGCAGATGGAGGGCTACAGTCAAGGTGGTGTGCATGGACGTCCCTCGCTTCCTGTTCAGAATAGTCTCATCGCCGTGCCTTTCTGCGACGGCATGGAGGTGAAAGTGGAGAATGCAGTTTTTGACACAATCGCTATCGAGGGCCTGAAAGTCTTGCCTTTGCAGCCATCCCTCCCCAAGAGCGACCGTAAGGAGCATCCTCTCTTTGTCGATGATGTTGCCTATGCCGCCGATGTCTTTTGGGGCCAGTCGTTGGCTTCGGTGCAAAACCTGGGTGTGGGGCGCGACCGCAACTATGCCACCTTGAGCTTCTCGCCCGTGAGCGTCAATCCTGTCAGCGGACAGATGGTTGTCTGCCGTAGTGCCGACGTCACGGTGAGCTATCGCAATGCCGATGTTGCCACTACGATGGAATACCTTCAGCGCTACCATTCTCCTGCCTTTGGCCTCGGTTCCACCCTCAACACCGTGCCAGGGGCCAAGTCTGTGAGCAATTCCGCTCCTCTGCGCATGGTCATCGTGGTGGGCCAAGGGTTGCAATGTCACGCCATTCAGGAATTCGCCGAGTGGAAACGTACCCAGGGCATGCTGGTTGATATTCTTGTGCCCTCGTCCTACAACACCCTCGCCATCACCAACACCCTCAAGAGCATGTACACCAATGCCAGCGAATCCTCGCCGGCTCCCACCTATGTGCTGCTTGTGGGCGATGTGGCTCAGATGCCCGTTTATGGCACCAAGATTGCCAATTCCTTCTTCTGGCAGATGCAGCTCTCGAAGGATCATGCCACCGACTTGTACTATACCACCTGGAGTTCCGGCGACATCCTGCCCGACTGCTACCTCGGACGCTTCTCGGCTTCCGACACCGCCACCTTGCGCAACATCGTCGCCAAGACTCTCTACTATGAGCAATACCGCTTTTTCGACGACAGCTACCTCGCCAAAGCCGCGCTTGTCGCCGGTGAAGACCAAGGCTCTACCGGTGACAACGCCTACCGCTGTGCCGACCCCACGATGGATTATGTCGCCTACTATTATGTCAATGCTGCCAATGGCTTCAATACCGTCAAATACTATAAGAACAATACCTCCTTCTACCCCTCCGGCGTCACCGTCACCGGCAGCAGCCAGAGCACTTCCTCGGCCACTGCCCTGAAAAGCTACTATAGCGTCGGCGCCGGTTGGATCAACTACAGCGCCCATGGCGACTGGAACATGTGGTACAAGCCCCAGTTCACCGTCAGCGATGTCTCCCGCATGTCCAACGTCAACATGCCCTCTGTCATGATCGGCAACTGCTGCCTGACCAACCGCTTCAACGAAACGACCTGCTTCGGTGAATCTCTGCTGCGCAAAAACAATAATGCCGGTGCGGTCATCTATATCGGCGCCACCAACTCCACCTTCTGGGATCAGGACTTCTACTGGAGTGTCGGCCTGCGCGACAACATCAGCAACACCATGTCCCCCAGCTACATCGCCGCCAAGATGGGAACGTACGACCGACTTTTCCACACCCACGGCGAAGCCCTCTCCGACTATGCAGTCACCGCTGGCAAGATGCTCTACTTCGGCAATATGTCCGTCCAGAACGCACCTACGGCATCCTCCAACTGGTACGGTACCACCGCCGAGATGAAGCAGTACTACTGGGAAATCTACGAACTCATGGGTGACCCTAGCCTCATGCCTTGGTTGGGGCGGGCCGAAGTCCTCAATCTGGTCCTTAGCTCCGATGGCACCAGCCTCAGGGTCGCCGCCGCCCCCGGGGCCTACGTGGCGCTCATCGCCAACGACGGCCTGCAGCTGCAGGCCGCGGGTTTCGCGGGCTCCGATGGCTTGGCCTGGTTGCCCGTCCCCTCCGTGGGCCTCGAGAATTGCTTCGTCAGCGTCTCGGCCCAAGGCTATCGCCCCGTGCAGAAGGCCTGTACTCCTGACAATCTGGCCGTCGATGGCATTGGCCTCCACGACGTCGGCATCTCGCCCAATCCCGCCTCCGACCACGCCGTCGTTTCCGCCGTCGGTCTGCAGCATGTTGCACTCATCGACATGACCGGACGCACCCTCCTGACACTCCCTGCCTCAGGCGACCGCTGCCGACTCGACCTCTCCGGCCTACCTGCCGGACTCTACCTGCTCCGACTCGTGACCGCCAACGGCAGCTCCACGGGCAAGCTCCTGGTGAAGTAAACCGTCAATAACCTAGAATCTTCAGCATCGACTTGTAGCTCTGCTCCTTGGCGAAGAGTTTCGTCGTGTATTCCCCGTTCTCGTCCTTGTCGATGATGACATGCTTCGGAGCCGGTATCAGGCAGTGCTGTATGCCGCCGTAGCCGCCTATGCTCTCTTGATAGGCTCCCGTGTGGAAGAATCCGATATACAGCGGGTCGTCCTTCTGCAGTTTCGGCAGGAAAATGGCGTTCGCGTGGCTGTCGGCGTTGTAGTAGTCCTCCGAGTCGCACGTCAGACCCCCGAGAAACACCCGCTGGTACTCGCAGTCCCAGTGGTTGATGGGCAGCATGATAAAGCGCTGGTTGATGCCCCATGTGTCGGGCAGCGTCGTGATGAAACTCGAGTCGATCATGTACCACAGCTCCCGGTCGTTCTGCTGCTTCTGGTCCAATATACTATATAATGTAGCGCCGCTTTCGCCCACGGTGAAGCTTCCGAACTCGGTGTAGATGTCCGGTTCCTCCACGCCCCGCTGCGAGCAGATGTTCTTGATCTGCGCCAGTATCTCCTCCGCCATATACTCGTAGTCGTAGTTGGCCGCCAGGCTCACCTTCGACGGGAATCCGCCGCCGATGTTCAGCGAGTCCAGTTCCGGACACACCCTCTTCAGGTCGCAATACACATTCACGCACTTCGCCAGCTCGTTCCAGTAGTAGGCCGTGTCTCGGATGCCCGTGTTGATGAAGAAATGCAGCATCTTGAAGCGGAACTTGGGGTTCGGCTTGATCTCCTTCTCGTAGAACGACACGATGTCGTGATAGCGGATGCCCAGTCGCGAGGTGTAGAAGTCGAACTTGGGCTCCTCCTCGGCGGCTATCCGGATGCCCAACAGCATCGGTTCGCACCCCTCCGGCACCGCCTGGTTGAGGGTGGAATATTCGTTCTTGTTGTCCAGAATGGGTATCACGTTGGTGAATCCGTCTTGGAAGATTCCTACGATATTCTCTATATATTGCTCCTTCTTGAATCCGTTGCACACGATGGTTTTGTCCTTCTCGATGAGTCCCTGGGCGTGCAACTCCTGGATCAGGTTGATGTCGAAAGCCGACGAAGTCTCGAGGTTGATGTCGTTCTTCAGCGCCTCTTCCAGCACGAACGAAAAGTGGCTGCTCTTGGTGCAATAGCAATAGTTGTAGGTGCCTTTGTAGTCGGTTTTGGCGATGGCCACGTTGAACAAGCGCTTTGCCCGCTGTATCTGTGAGCTGATCTTCGGCAGATAGGTGATTTTCAGTGGGGTGCCATACTGCTTGATGACCTCCATCAAGGGGATGTCGTGGAAATAAAGCTCGCCGTCCTCCGTGCGGAATTCATCCTGCGGGAAGTCGAAAGTCTGGTCAATCAGGTCGTAATACTTGTTCTTCATAACCGTTGAATTGATTAATTTACAATCTTTTTGTCAATCCGGCTCGCTCGGATTGGTGCTGCAAATATACAACTAATTTACTTGCATTGTAATTTTTATTTCAAAATAAGTGAATTTTTTCAGGCTTCCGACCGCTGGTTTGGTTCTTCTATGGTTCGCTCCATTTCTTTCGATTCCATTTAACCATCTGATAATAAGCCATGAATCCGTTATGACCTA
>DGIA01000032.1:39395-96834 GCA_002392965.1 Bacteroidales bacterium UBA3834
CCTAGTATTGACCTAGTAATGACCTAGTAATGACTATATAGAAAGTACTAAGTCATTACCCCGTCATACCTCCATCATGCCCAGGTGTTTTCTTTCATCATGCCTCATGATTATTTCACGAATCGGAAATGAATTGGCGTAATTATTCCACGAATTTTTGAGGTAAGCCTATGGTGACAAATGCCGCCATGGGCTTACTTGTGCTTACTGGAGGGGAATAAATTTGCACGGACGAAAAAAAAGACGTATCTTTGTAGTGCACATTCCGAATGGGTGTTGTGTGCAATGGATTGAATCATAACAAACTACAATAGGATATATGGCTATGAAAAGAGTGATGGTGCTGACAGGCGGCGGCGACTGCCCCGGGCTGAACGCCGTGATTCGCGGCATCGTGAAACGTGCTTCGCAGACCTCCGACTGGGAGGTGATAGGCTGCATCGAGTCGTTCAACGGGGTGCTTCGCGAGCCGACGGAGATCGTGGAGCTGACGGAGAAGACGGTGGAAGGGATTCAGATACAAGGCGGTACTATATTGGGTACGACGAACAAGGGCGGCCCCTTTGCCTGGCCGGTCAAGGAGGCCGACGGCTCCTGGAGCACGGCCGACAGAAGCGACGAAATGCTTCGCAAGTTGCGCTACATGGGAGTGGATGCGGTTATCAATATCGGCGGCGACGGCAGCCAACGTATCTCGCTGGGTCTCGCGAAGAAAGGGCTGAATATCGTGGGCGTGCCCAAGACCATCGACAACGACCTCTCGATGACCGACTACACCTTTGGCTTCCAGACAGCGGTGCAGATATGCACCGACGCCATCGACAAGCTGGTGACCACCGCGGCGAGCCACAACCGGGTGTTTATCGTCGAGGTGATGGGCCGTGACGCAGGTTGGATTGCGCTCCATTCGGCCATCGCCGGCGGCGCCGATGTCTGCCTGATTCCCGAAATCCCTTACGATATCAACAAGGTGAAAGCCAAAATCGAGCAGCGGTACAACCGGGTGCTCACAGGGAATGCCTCGCGTCGAGGCTATTGCATCATCGTGGTGGCCGAAGGGGCCTTGCCGAAAGGGGGCTCGGTGACCGGAACCGTGAGCGGCGAGGTGGGCTACCAGCACATCAAGCTCGGCGGAGTAGGGGAGCAGCTGGCTGCCGACCTGAAGGCCGCCGGCGTGGAGCACGACATCCGCTACACCATCCTCGGTCACCTGCAGCGCGGCGGGACACCCATCGCCTTCGACCGTGTGCTGGCCACCGAGTTCGGCGTCCGCGCCATGGAGTTCGTCATGGAGGGCCGCTTCGGCCAGATGGTGGCCTACCATCATCCCGATGTGGTCGGCATCCCGCTCGAGGAGGCCGTCCGCGAGCAGAACCTGGTGGCGCCCGACAGCCGTCTGGTGCATACCGCCAAGGGGGTGGGCATAGAGTTCGGCGACTAAACACGTGTGAAATATGGAAATCAAACCTTACCGCCACGAGGTGAAATACTACGAGTGCGACCGTATGGGCATCACGCACCACAGCAACTACATCCGTTTCATGGAAGAGGCGCGGGTGGATTGGATGGACCAGTTGGGCTACGGCTTCGAGCGTATGGAGGCCGAGGGGGTGGTGTCGCCGGTGGTGGCGGTGGATTGCCGCTATCGCAATTCGACCACCTTCAAGGATGTGATCGAGATTGTGCCGACGGTGGCCGAGATGACGGCTTTGAAGCTGGTGATCAGCTATGTGATGACCGTCGGCGGACGTGTTGTCTGCACGGGCACCAGCACCCATTGCTTCATGGAGAACGGCCGCCCCGTCTCGCTCGAGAAGCGCTTCCCCGAGCTGTACGCCAAGATGATGGAGGTGGAATAAATACAATCAGGAAAATGGAAGAGTACCGGCAAATCATTAATAGGATATGTGAGAATATACATAATGAAATCGTTGATTTTGAGGAAGACAGGGAGAAGATTCGAAAGCCTACGATGGTCTCGTCGGAGTTTATAACGAACAAACAGCAGGGAGACTGGGCGGAGGACGTGCTGTTTAGGGCGATTAACGACCATTCGTCGGACGTTATTGCTGTGAGATACGGGAAGTCGGACAATCTCGTCGCCGGCGACGAGGGTTTCGAGGCTTTCTTTAGTAAGTATCAGGAAGAGTTGGATACCATTGGCAAGCGCCCGGATCTTCTTCTTTTCAAGGCAGAGGATTACGACAGCGCGTTGGGCACAGACATCAGCAACAAGGATTACCATGAGATAGATGCTTATGTCAGAAAAGCTATAGCGGGTATTGAGGTGCGTTCCAGTGCGTTTTTCTTTGACGGATATATGCAGGATGCAAACCGAAAAGTCGAAGAAAATAGGCGGCGGGCAATGGCTGTTAAAGAGAAGATTCTCAATGAATATAGGGATTTGCTGGAGACAAAGTCGCCGAAGATTCTGAGCCAAATTGAGGGGTGCCCGATTGAAAGTTTGGATTATCGGGTTCCTGGCTATAAGGCTTCACAACACCTTAAAGAACTCAATGCTTTATTGTCTGAGTTGATGGGGTGTGTGAGAGCTCTCCGGGACAGGAACTCGCTCTCGTTCACACCAAAGGACGAAGACTTGAAGGTAGTGTATAAGTGGATCATGACTTACAATGTGCCACATTATTATGTCCAGGTGTTTTTTGACAGAATGTTTGGTGTGTCATTCTGTCATATTTTGGAGTTGATTGCCAATTCTGATCTGAAAGGGGAGAAGTATTTCATAGAGAAATATCCCAAGAACCAAAACAAAACCACGATAAAGATTCCTGTGCAGGATGGTGTTTGCTTGGTTGCAGAGCCGATGATAGAACCTCGGCATTATAGTATGAGGAAGGAACTTGGTAAGGGAAGGCTCTTATTTTACGTGGGGTTTGATGGAGGTGAGGCCCGTATTGACAAGGAGGCGTTTGACCGGTTGTTCGGCTGCAATTTATGATAACGAACAGGGAATATTCGGATAGGGTGGGGCTTGTGCATAGAAAAAAGTATGCGCAGTTTTTTACGCCGAAGGTTATTTCCGACTTCATGGCGAGTTGGGTGCTTGCTGATGGACGTCGTTGCAAAGAGGTTTTGGACCCGGCATTCGGATTGGGTGTGTTTGGGGATTCATTGTTGGGAATGGACCGAAATGTAAAGGTCACGGGGTTTGATATTGATGATTGTATTTTGAGTGCGGCGCAGGAAAACTTTTCGTCCATGAGGGAAAGTGTGTCTATTGTCAAACAAGATTACTTGACATCCTCTTGGGAGAAGAAGTACGATGGCATTATATGCAATCCACCGTATTTCAAGTTCCACGACTATGACAATGCCTATTATATTTCCGATGTCAACCGCCGTCTTGATACGAGGCTGAATGGCTTTACCAACATCTATACGTTGTTTCTTCTGAAGTCGATTCACCAACTGAAAGAAAGAGGGCGGCTGGCCTACATCATCCCGTCGGAGTTCATGAATTCCGACTATGGGGTAGAGGTGAAGCGGACTCTTGTTGAGAGCAATGTGTTGAAGCATGTCGTCATAGTTGATTTTAACGAATGTGCTTTTGACGATGCGTTGACGACGGCGTCTATTTTGCTATGTGAAAAGAATGAGAGAGTGGAGAGTGTCCGCTTTTCGGTAGTTAAAGATGTGTCGTGCTTGGAGTCATGTTTGGACGAGTGTAAGTCGTATAAGCCGAGTGAACTTGATGTAAATGTGAAGTGGAAGCAGTATTATGAACCGACAAATGCTTCCAAATTCAGGAATCTGGTACCTTTTAATTTATTTGCCAAAGTGACGAGAGGAATTGCGACAGGCGCCAATGAATATTTTACGTTTAACAGAGCCAAGAGTGAGGCGTTTAACATACCCAAAGGTTGCTTGTTGCCCTGTATCTGCCATGTTCAAGATGTTAGGACAGCCGTATTTACAGAAGGTGATTTTAGGATGTTGGCCGATGCCAACAAGAATGTGTATCTGTTCGATGGGCATGCAAGTGAGGAGGATGCTTGGGTAAAGAGGTATTTGGAGTTGGGAAGGCAACATGGGTACGATAAGAGGTATCTCACGGCGAGTCGAACCCCATGGTATTCCATTGAAAACCGGCCGGCCGCACCGATATGGGTGTCTGTGTTCAACCGCAGAGGGTTGCGCTTTGTGCGGAATGAGGCCAATGTGCGTAATTTGACCACATTTCATTGTGTTTATACAAAAGGCGTGGTCGATACGGATATTCTATTTGCTTATCTGCTTACGTCTGTGGCGCAGCAGATATTCCTTGACAATTCCCGCCAGTATGGCAACGGGTTAGTGAAGTTCGAACCCAATGATTTGAACAAGGGTATGGTGGTCGATCTGACACTTTTGAACAAGGATGAAAAAGATTTTGTCAAGAGCATTTACGACCTTATCCGGCAGCAGGGAGACAGAACGATTGAATTGGTTGGGCAACTGGATGCCTTTTTCTTGAAAAAATATACAGACAAGGTCTGAGAGTATTGGAAAAAGTTGTATCTTTGCATTCGGCGAGTATTGTATGATATGTCGCGCATGTGATATATTGTCAATGCTTTATATGGATATGTAATATAATAAAAACAATAATATGGAACCTAAACGTATAAAATCAGCCCTCATCTCCGTCTTCTACAAGGACGGGTTGGAGGACATCGTTCGAGCACTTGACGCACAAGGGGTGACCATCTACAGCACTGGTGGAACCCAGAAATTTATAGAGGAATTAGGTATCAAGCCTGTGGCGGTGGAGAGCCTTACGGGTTATCCCAGCATTCTGGGCGGCCGTGTGAAAACCTTGCATCCGAAGGTGTTCGGCGGCATCCTGGCCCGTCGCGACAACGAAGGCGACAACAAGCAGCTGGCCGAGTACGAGATACCGGAAATCGACCTTGTGATTGTGGACCTGTATCCCTTCGAGCAGACCGTTGCCAGCGGCGCTTCGGAGCAGGATATCATAGAGAAGATTGACATCGGCGGCATCAGCCTCATACGCGGCGCCGCCAAGAACTTCAACGACGTGGTCATAGTGCCCGCTGTGGACTACTACAAGGAGTTCCTCGACATCTACACCGCACAGGACGGCTGCACCACACTGGAGCAGCGCCACCGCTTCGCCGCCTATGCCTTCAACGTCAGCAGCCACTACGACACCGCCATCTTCAACCACTTCAACGGTACAGAGCAGATCCCTGTCTTCAAGCAGAGCTGCAAACACGGCGAGGTGCTGAGATACGGGGAAAATCCTCACCAGAAAGGAGTTTTCTACGGCAATATCGACGACTGCTTCGACAAACTCAACGGCAAAGAGATCAGCTATAACAACCTGGGCGACATCGACGCCGCCTGCGCCCTTATCGACGACTTCGAGGGTCAGACCGCTTTCGCCATCCTGAAGCACAACAACGCCTGCGGTATGGCCGTGCGCCCCACGCTCCTCGAGGCATGGAAAGATGCGTTGGCTGGAGACCCCGTGAGTGCCTTCGGTGGTGTGCTTATCTGCAACCAGAAGGTGACCAAAGAGGTGGCCGACGAGATGCACAAGATATTCTTCGAGGTCTGTATTGCCCCCGACTACGACGCCGAGGCCCTCGAGGTGCTGCGTGGCAAGAAGAACCGCATCATCTTGCGCCGCAAAGGCTTCAAGATGGCCGACCCGATGTTCCGCTCCGTGCTGAACGGCGTGCTGGTGCAAGACCGCGACACTGTGGTGCCCACCGCCGCCGAGATGCAGAAGAGTGTGACATCGACACCCATCACTTCTGGGCAGGCCGAGGATTTGGCCTTCGCCACCATCCTTGTGAAGCATACCAAGAGCAACGCCATCGTGCTGGCCAAGGGTAAGCAGCTTTATGCCAGCGGAACAGGCCAGACCAGCCGTGTGGATGCGTTGCGCCAGGCCATCGCCAAGGCCAAGAGTTTCAACTTCGACCTCAACGGTGCCGTCATGGCCAGCGATGCCTTCTTCCCCTTCCCCGACTGTGTGGAGATTGCACATGAGGCAGGCATTGTGGCTGTGGCTCATCCGGGCGGGAGCATCCATGACCAGGACAGCATCGACTACTGTGAGTCGCACCACATGGGAATGGCTATTACAGGCAAGAGACACTTTAAACATTAATATACATGGGACTTTTTTCATTCTTTAACCGCGAGGTGGCAATGGACTTGGGTACCGCCAACTCCATTGTGATATACAACGACCAGGTAGTCATCGATGAGCCCTCTATTGTGGCTTATGACCGAAATAACAACAAGATCATTGCTGTCGGCAAGCGTGCCCAGTTGATGGATGGAAAAACCGATCGCAACGTGGAGACCATTCGTCCGTTGCGCGGCGGTGTCATTGCCGACTTCGAGATGGCTCAGCACCTGATTCGCGAGCTTATCGGCATGACCAATGTCAACCGTTCGTTCCTGCCTCCATCGCTCCGCATGGTCATCTGCATACCCAGCGGTATCACCAATGTGGAGGAGCGTGCCGTGCGAGAAAGCGCAGAGCAGGCAGGCGCCAAGGAGATACGTATGATCCACGAGCCCATGGCGGCTGCCATCGGTATCGGTATCGACGTGCTGCAGCCCGAGGGACACATGGTGGTCGATATCGGAGGCGGTACGGCAGAAATCGCGGTCATCTCCTTAGGCGGCATTGTGTGCAACAATTCCATCCGTATTGCCGGTGACGTGTTCAATGAGAATGTCGTGGATTATATGAAGCGCCAGCACAACATGATTATCGGCGTGCGTACGGCCGAGCAGGTGAAGATCGCCGTCGGCGCCGCTGTCAGCGAATTGGCCGATCCGCCCGAGGACTTCCGTACCACCGGTCGCGACTTGCTCACGGGACTGCCCAAGGAAATCAGCGTCAACTATAAGGAGATTGCCCACGCATTGGATAAGAGTATAGCCAGCATCGAGCAGGCTATCCTCGATACCCTTGCCGCCACTCCTCCCGAACTGGCTGCCGATATCTACAAGACAGGTATCTATCTGGCCGGCGGCGGTGCTTTGCTGCGTGGATTGGATCAGCGTGTGAGCAGCAAGACCAAGCTGCAGGTGCATATCGCCGACGACCCGCTGCGTGCTGTGGCCCGTGGTACCGGTATCGCCCTCAAGAACTTCAATAAATTCTCATTCCTCATTCGATGAAGAGATTGCTGGTGCTGGTGCTCCTGCTGACGGCGGGAGCAATGGCTTCGGCACAGTTCAAATTGCGCCCTGATGCCTTTCCGCCGGAGCCGGAACCCCTTGCCGTCAAGGCGGTGACAATGGCTGCCGATGTCAGCCAGATGGCGCAGTGGGACCGTTATCCGACCTACGGCACCTATGTGGCTATGATGCAGCAATGGGCCGCCGACTTCCCGGCTCTTTGCCGTCTAGATACCATCGGCACTTCTATACAGGGTCGTTTGATACTGAGCCTTGAGATAGCCGGAAACCTTGCCGACACCACCTTGCCCGAATTCTTCTATTCCTCTACCATACATGGTGATGAGGTGACCGGCTATGTGATGATGCTGCGGTTGATAGACACGCTGTTGCATGGCTACGGGTCAAATCCCTTTTATACCCGGCTCGTCAACACCACTCGCATCTGTATCAACCCTTTGGCCAACCCCGACGGCACCTATCGTTCGGGTGACAACACGGTGCAGGGGGCGCAGCGCTACAATGCCAACTACGTGGACCTCAACCGCAACTATCCCAATCCTTTCGGCTCCTCGCCGGCAAACCTGCAGCAGGAGAATGCGGCCATGATATCCTATGTCGGCAGCCATCAATTCCGTCTCAGCGCCAACCTGCACGGAGGCTCCGAAGTGATGAACTACCCATGGGACTGCTTCACCTCCGCCCAGAATCCGCATCCGAAGAGTGCTTGGTGGCAGGAGGTCTGCAAGCGCCTAGTCGATACCATCCATACCTATACCGGCGACCACTTCAACGATGTCACCAGCGAAGGCTATATCGCCGGCGGCGACTGGTATGTCATCACCGGCGGCCGGCAGGACTACATGAATTATTACCACAACTGCCTCGAGCTCACCATGGAAGTCTCTACAACCAAGTTGCTCGGCAGCAGCCAACTGCCCGTCTATTGGAACTTCCTCCAGCATTCCTTGGTGAACTATATCGACATGATTCACCACTTGAACCTTGTCTCTGTGACAAGCGCCGACCCCTCGATGGGAACTGTCGAAGGAGGTGGCCTGTTCGGTAACGGCGACACCGCTGTGCTGGTGGCAACAGCCAAGAGTGGTTATCGCTTTTCTCATTGGAGCAATGGCGCCGCCGACAATCCTCTGCTTGCAACGGTGGATGAGGATACCCTCAACCCGCGTGCTGTCGCCGTGATGTCCGATACCTTGTTTACGGCCCACTTCGTGCCGGATACAGCCGTGCATTCCGCCATCTGCCCTGTGGCTGAATCCCCGAAGATCTATGTCCGTGACGGCCGCGTTGTGGTCGAAGCCGACGGGTGGCAACAGATGGATGTCTATGATGCGATGGGCCGCCAGGTGACCGATGCCGTTCTCCGCCGTGGAGTTTATTTCGTCAAGGTAGGGGAGTGTCCCATACGCAAAGTGGTCGTCCTGTAACGTCCACATAAAAAAACCTACCCCACATTAGATGTGGGATAGGCCAAAACAAAAGCGTATGAAAAAAATTATTTCTTCTTCAGATATTCCTGCACATTGTCCGAGGCCACGATTTCCTCTTTGAACATGTAGGCGCCGGTCTTCTCGGAGCGGACCATGCGAATCACTTTTGCAAAACTCTTACCGGTAGAGGTTTTGAGGGTAGCAACAACTTTCTTTGCCATAGTTCGGTTCTCCTATTCTTTTACTTGATTTCTTTGTGAACGGTGACTTTCTTCAAGAAGGGGTTGTACTTCTTGAGCTCCAGACGCTCCGGAGTGTTTTTCTTGTTCTTGGTGGTGATGTAGCGGCTCATGCCGGGAACACCGCTGTTCTTCTGCTCGGTGCATTCGAGGATAACCTGCACGCGTGCGTCTTTATTTTTCTTTGCCATGACTATAATTGTTTTTCAGACGTTAAGTGACTGATTCCTAAAAAGAAAAGAGCATCAACAATTCGTTTTTAGGCATTCAAATCGGCTGCAAAGATACAACCTTTTTTGAAACTGACAAAATTTTTCTTCCATAATCATTGCATGGTGCATGATAAATGTTCTCATCCCGCCGCAGGAGCGCCCCTCGTATAAGCCTTTCCTCCTCACCCTCCCCGTGAAAATATGCTGTTTAGGGCACGATGGGCTGCATGGTTTGCAATGAATCCTTACCTGCCGGCGTCTGTTTAGTCAATATCGGCACCCTTCCTGCCTGCAGGGTCGTGGGTAAGTCTCTCCGCCCGTCAAATACCCGTCAAATACCCGTTAATACCCGTCAATACCCGTCAAATACCCGTGCGGGAATTTTGTACTAGGTTAACACTAGGGTAGTATTAGGTTAATACTAGGTTAGTACTAGGTTAGTACTAGGTTACCACTTGGGTATTCCCATCCCGGGCTCTCGTTCCTCGCTGGGCTTTGCCTCCGTGCAATAGATAGAGGCAGTAGCGCCTGCGGCCGCTTGGGCGGCGTAGCCGCTCTGGGCGAATAAAAATGAAGCTCCTTGATTTTGAGACCGATTGGCGGTGGCGTAAGCCACCAGAACTGAGGTAGCGCGTAACCGGATGGGAATCAGGGCTTGGTATCTTGTCCTTGACGCAATGGGGCGTTGGTCGCCGGCGTTGTTGTTGTGCGCCAAGCGTCGCTGTTCAATAGGGGGGTGTTGATAAAAAATAAAGTAAGGGTTTGTCAGAGTGGAAAATGTTTTGTAATTTTGCAGATTGAAAAATACGACTACTATGGATCCAAGAAGTGCAGAAATAGGGGAGAAATACATTGACATTAAGAAGATTATGGCGGCCAAGCGGGTGAAGTTGCCGGGCTTTGTGCTGCGATGGATGGAGCGTCTGCTGCATGTGAAGGAAATCAATGCCGGAATCTATTACAACCGTGAGTATTTCGGGTTGGATTTTGTCTATAGGTTTCTTGAGGGCAAGGAGCCGTATAACATGGGCGTGACGATAAACACGACGGGATTGGAGCATGTGCCGGCGGACGGCTACCCGATGGTGGCGGGCAACCACCCCCTGGGAGGCCCCGACGGGCTGGCGCTGATGGCGGCGGTGGGGCGCGTCAGGCGCGACATCAAGTTCCCGGTCAACGATTTCCTGCTCTACCTGCCTGGATTGAAGGAGTTGTTCTTCCCCATCGACAAGGTGAACAAGACGCGGGCGCTGGCGTCGCTCGAGGAGGCTTTCGCTTCGGAGAATGTGCTGCTGTATTTCCCAGCCGGCATGTGTTCGAGGTTGCAGCACGGCGAGATTCTCGACTTGGAGTGGAAGCCGACTTTCATCAAGAAGTGCGTGCGCTATCACCGCGACTTGGTGCCTGTCTATACCGACGCGCGCAACCGTAAGAGATTCTACCGCATAGCCAATTTGCGCAAGGCGCTGGGGTTCAAGTTCAATTTCGAGATGGCGCTGTTGCCGGCCGAGATGTTTGCCCAGCGTGGCAGGACGTTCAATGTCACCTTTGGGCGCCCGATTCCCTGGCAGACGTTCGACGGCCGCCACACTCCGGCCGAATGGGCTGCGCTGGTGAAGGCGCATGTGTATCGCCTCCGCACCGAGCCAGAGGCAGTGTTTAGTGTTTAGGTGTCAAGTGTTTAGTTGTCAGTGATATGGATTTAAGTTACATAGCCCCGCCCGTTGACCGCGAGCTGATCAAGAAAGAGCTGAAGCAGAAGCATTTTCTGCGCAAGTCGAACCGCGGCAACAAAGAGTTGTACATCACCACGGCGCATCTTTCGCCCAACATCATGCGCGAGATCGGCCGTTTGCGAGAATTGAGTTTCGCCGCCGACGGAGGCGGCACCGGCAAGGAGGTGGATATCGACGAGTACGACACCCTGCCGGACCCCTATTGCTGCAAGCAGCTGTTTGTGTGGGACCCCGAGGAGGAGGAGATTGTGGGCGGCTATCGTTTTGCCCACGGCAGCACGATGATGCAGCGCCCCGACGGGACCTTCATGACGCCTACGGCCGAGCACTACCAGTTCAGCGAGCAGTTCCTCAACGAGTACCTGCCCTATACCGTCGAGCTGGGGCGCGCCTTTGTGCAGCCCGCCTACCAGCCTTCGAACAATCTCGGCAAGGGGCTCTACTCGCTCGACAACCTGTGGGACGGCCTCGGGGTGCTGATTCTGGAGATTCCCGAGACGCGCTATTTCCTGGGCAAGATTACCATCTACGACTCGATGGACACCGAGGCGCGCGACATGATACTCTACTTCTACCAGAAGTATTTCCCCGACCCCGACGGGTTGCTGTGGCCCTATGAACCCACGCGCATCGAGATGGATTACAACCGGTTGGTCAAGCTCTTCAACGGTCGCAACTACAAGGAGGACTATCAGATACTGCTTCATGCCGTGCGTTCGCGCGGATGCACGGTGCCGGCGCTGGTGAACGCCTACATGAAGCTTTCTTCCACCATGCGCTATTTCGGCACCTGTCCCGACCACGGCCTGCCGGGAACCAACGGCATCGGTATCTTGGTCACGCTCAGCGACATCAACGACGCCACCCGCAGCCGTCACATCGACAGCTACACGACCAAGAACCTCAAGTTCGACCGCAAGCGTCTCTTCCGCATCGACATGCGCCGTCTGCCGTGGTGGCGCAAGAACAGCGACGAGGAGGTCGAAGCCCTGCGAGAGCTCGGGCTGTTGAAAAGCCACCGAGTGCAGAAAGAGGAGGAGGAACGGAGTGTCGTGCAAAAAGGAATCAAGCGGTTGCGCCGCAAAAGAAAGGATGTGGAATGATTGTCAAAAGTGCGCAGTTCGTAGTCAGCAGCCCCAACTACCGTAAATGTCCGCAGGACGGGCGTCCCGAGTATGCGTTCATCGGCCGCAGCAATGTGGGCAAGTCGTCGCTGATCAACATGCTGACGGGCGTCAAGGGGCTGGCCAAGACCAGCGGCCGGCCGGGCAAGACGCAGCTGATCAACCACTTCCTGGTGGTCGGCGAGGTGGAACGGGCCAATCGCAAGGAGCTGGATGAATGGTATCTGGTCGATCTGCCGGGCTACGGCTATGCCCGCACTTCGAGGAGCAGTCGCGAGGCGTGGGACAAGATGATGCGCGACTATTTCCTCCACCGTGAGCAACTGACCAATACCTATGTGCTGATTGACAGTCGTGTGGAGCCGCAGCGGCTCGACTTGGAGTTCATCGGCTTTCTCGGCAGCAACGGGGTGCCGCTCAGCATCGTGTTCACCAAGACCGACAAGGAGAAACAGCGCGAGGTGATGGCCAACATCAAGGCCTTCAAGCAAGCCCTCTCCGAGCAATGGGAGGAGCTGCCCCCGATGGTGCTCACTTCGTCGCTCACAGGTTACGGCCGCGAGGCTTTGCTGGAACAGATAGAACAAATCAACGAGATGGTGAAAGGGGAGAGGGAGCAATAAAAACGTGTTGACATGAACCATAAGATATTGTTGAGAGGGGTTTTGCTGGTGGCAGGGTGTCTGGCCCTCGGCCTGTCGTCCATCCCCATGCAGGCGCAGCAGACGGCCGAACTGGACCGTCTGGTGAAACAGGTGCAGCAGCAAGAAGCACTGCGGCACGGACAGCTGGGTGTGTGTGTCTATAATGTCAGCACCGGTCAGCGGCTCTATGGCTGCAATGCCGAGAGTTCCATGGTGCCGGCGTCGGTACAGAAGCTTTTCACCACCGGCACGGGTTTTGCCCGGCTGGGAGGCGACTTCCGGTTCACCACGCGGCTCTACATACGGGGCATGGTTGACCGTGAAGGAGTGCTGCACGGCAATATCTACATTGTGGGCGGCGGCGATCCGTTGCTGGGTTCCTACCGCTACCGCCAGACCTCGCCCGATTCCCTCTTTGCAGGGTGGACACGTGCGCTGCGCAAGAAAGGCATACGGCGTGTCGATGGCCGGGTGTGCTATCATACGGCTGTTTTCGATGACCAGCCGTTGCACGACAGTTGGCAATGGGGCGATGTGGGGAATTATTATGCCGCCGGTGTCAGCGGCTTGAACTTCCACGAAAACATGTATTTCGTGCATTTCAATCCGGGAAAGAAACTCGGCCATGCCGCCAGTGTGGCCCGTACCCAACCCAAGAATATCGACATCCACGGCACCTGCGAGGTGACCACCGGCCCTGAAAATAGTGGCGACCAGGTGGTGATCTATGGCTCGCCGACCTCCAAGGAACGGCTCTACCGGGGTACCGTGCCGTTGGGAAAGAACGACTTCGCTGTGCGTGGAGCTATGCCCAATCCGGCTCGTACCTGTGCCGATCTTTTCGCCTCACACCTGCGTTCGCAGGGCATCGGCATCTCCATGGGCTCCATGCAGGTGTTCTCGATGCCCGACAGTTTACGTTCGCTCCTCGACTATTCCAGCCCGCAATACTATACTATTGCCCAATATACCAACTTGACATCCAATAATGTCTATGCCGAGAGCATCTTCAAGTATCTGGGACAGAAACAATGTGGCAGCGGCAGTTTTGAGGGTGGCGCCCGTGCTGTGAACGAGTACTTCAAGGAACGTGGGTTGGCCTGCGACGGAGTGCGCATCGTCGATGGCAGCGGCCTTTCACGCCAGAATCTGACTACGCCCGATTTCCTTTGCCGTTACCTGATGACCCTCAGCCGAGAGTCGTTTTTCGACCAGTTCCAGCATTCGTTGGCGGTGGTGGGGCAGAGCGGCACGGCCAAGAACCTGCTTCCTTCGCTGCCACAGAACGTTACGGTGTGGATTAAAACGGGTACCATGGACGGCGTCAAGGCCTATGCGGGCTACATCAACACCGCCGGCGGCGAGACATTGGCTTTCGCCATCATGGCCAACGACTTTGTTTGCAGCGGTAAGGAAGCTGCCGATGCCATGGGGAAAGTGCTCCTGAAGGTGGCTACTTCCTATTGATTTTTTTCTGGTGCATACTTTTTTTCGTCTCGTTTGGGAAAAAGAGTGTATCTTTGTCCTTCAATATGTTGGCAGTTATTTTTGCCAATTTTTTGAATGTGAACACAATATAATAATTGACTATGAAGTACAACGAGTATAAGCAACTTAATTTGACCCAGATTGGCGAGGACGTTCGCCGCTACTGGGAGGAGAACGAGACTTTTGAGAAAGGACAGAAACTGGCCGAAGGACATCCGGCATACGTGTTTTACGACGGCCCCCCGAGTGCCAACGGTAAGCCCGGCATCCACCATGTGATGGCCCGCACCATCAAGGATGTCTTCTGCCGCTATAAAGCCCAGAAAGGATTCTTTGTTGACCGCAAGGCCGGTTGGGACACCCACGGTCTGCCCGTGGAACTCGGTGTGGAGAAGAACCTAGGCATCACCAAGGAGGATATCGGCAAGAAGATTTCGGTAGATGACTACAACCGCGCCTGCCGCGAGGAGGTGATGAAATACAAGGAACTGTGGGACGAGCTGACCCGCGTGATGGGCTATTGGGTCGATCTGAAGAATCCCTACATCACCTTCAACAACGAGTATATCGAGACCTTGTGGTTCCTGCTGAAGAAACTCTATGACAAGGGCCTGCTTTATAAAGGCTACACTATCCAGCCCTACAGCCCCGCCGCCGGCACCGGTCTCTCGAGCCACGAGCTGAACATGCCTGGCTGCTACCGCGACGTGAAAGACACCACCTGTGTGGCTATGTTCAAACTTTGTGACCAAGCCGACACCTACGCCATCGCCTGGACCACCACGCCTTGGACCTTGCCCAGCAACACGGCCCTCTGCGTGGGACCGAATATCGACTATGTCACCCTCGAGACCACGCATCCCTACAAGGAGACGCCCTGCCGCATCATCATGGCCAAGGCCTTGGTAGGTTCGATGTTCCCCGAGGGTAAATCGCCTGAGTACAAAATTGTCAGCGAGTGCAAGGGTACCGCGTTGGAAGGCCTGCGCTACGAGCAGCTGATTCCGTGGGTGAAGCCCACCGAGGTGAGCGACAAGGGCTCGTTCCGTATCATTTTGGGCGACTATGTCACTACTGAAGACGGTACCGGCATCGTGCATATCGCCCCTACTTTCGGTGCCGACGACGCCCGTGTGGCCAAGAAGGCCGGCATCGGCGACCTGCTGCTCTTCGACCGAGACGGCAAACAGCTGCCCATGGTTGATAAGCGTGGCCGCTTTGCACCCATCGAGGATCTTGATCCTGAATGGGTGAAAGGTCATGTCGATGTGGAAGCTTATGGCAAATATGCAGGCAAGTTCGTCAAGAATGCCTACGACCCCACCAAGGGCGAGAAGGACATGAGCCTCGATGTAGAGTTGGTCATCATGCTCAAGGAGCAGGGTAAGCTCTTCAAGAGCGAGAAACACACCCACAGCTACCCCCACTGCTGGCGTACCGACAAGCCCGTGCTCTACTATCCGCTTGACAGTTGGTTTATCCGCACTACTGCTCTCAAGGATCGCATGATCGAGCTCAACAAGACCATCAACTGGAAGCCCGAGGCCACCGGCAGTGGACGCTTCGGCAACTGGCTTGAGAACATTGTGGATTGGAACCTCAGCCGCAGCCGCTATTGGGGCACCCCGCTACCCATCTGGCGCACTGAGGACGGCAAGGAGGAAAAGTGCATCGGCAGCGTCGCCGAACTCCGCGAGGAGATTGACAAGGCCATCGCCGCCGGATTGATGAAAGAGAATCCCTACGCCGCCGAAGACTACACCAAGTTTGACCTGCACCGCCCGTATATCGACGGTGTGGTGCTGGTGAGCGACAGCGGCAAGCCTATGCGCCGTGAGCCCGACTTGATCGACGTGTGGTTCGACAGCGGTGCCATGCCTTACGCCCAGATTCACTACATGGGCGAGCCTCTGAAGGCCACCGAGTTCCCGGCCGACTTCATCGCCGAGGGCGTCGATCAGACCCGCGGCTGGTTCTATACCCTGCATGCCATCGCCACCATGTGCTTCGACTCTGTGGCGTTCAAGAACGTCATAAGCAACGGCCTGGTGCTCGACAAGAACGGCAACAAGATGTCCAAGCGTCTCGGCAATGCCGTCGATCCCTTCGAGACCCTCGGCAAGTATGGCCCCGACGCCACTCGCTGGTATATGATTACCAATAGCCAGCCGTGGGACAACCTGAAGTTCGACGTGGAGGGTGTCGATGAGGTGCGTCGCAAACTGTTCGGTACCCTCTACAATACCTATAGTTTCTTCGCGCTCTACGCCAACCTCGACGGCTTCGATTATTCACAGAAGGATCTGCCCATAGCCGAGCGTCCTGAGATTGACCGCTGGATACTCAGTGAACTCAACACGCTGGTGAAGACCGTCGGCGACGCCATGGAGGACTACGAGCCCACGCGTGCCGGTCGCGCCATCGGCACTTTCGTCGATGCCTATCTCAGCAACTGGTACGTCCGTCTCTGCCGCCGCCGTTTCTGGCGTGGCGACATGACCGACGACAAGCTTTCCGCCTACCAGACGCTCTATACCTGTCTTGAAACACTCAGCCGCCTCATGGCCCCCATCGCTCCCTTCTTCAGTGAGCGCATGTTCCTCGACCTCAACGCTGTCACCAAGCGTTACAATGCCGAGTCTGTGCATCACCTTGGCTTCCCCGAATATCATGCTGGCATGGTCGATAAAGCACTTGAGGAGCGCATGCAGTTGGCCCAGAAGGTTTGTTCCATGGTCCTCGGCCTGCGCAAGAAGAGCAACCTGCGTGTGCGTCAGCCACTGCAGAAGATTGTCATCCCTGTGCGCGACGAGGCTATGCGTGCCCAGATTGAGAAGGTGCAACATCTCATTTGCTCCGAACTCAACGTGAAGGAGATAGAATTCCTTGCTGCCGACAACGACCTGCTGGTGAAGAAGATCAAGCCCAATTTCAAGACCCTTGGCCCGCGCTATGGCAAGGTGATGAAGTCCCTTGGTGCCGCCATCATGGCGTTCGACCAGAAGCAAATCAACGCCCTCGAGGCTGAAGGTCACTGCACGGTCAGTGTTGACGGTCAGGACTGCGAGGTTCTGCTCACCGATGTGGAGATTGCCACGCAGGACATCCCCGGCTGGGTGGTGGCCAACGATGGTAGCCTCACCGTGGCTCTCGACATACAGCTCACACCCGAACTGGTCGATGAAGGCATCGCCCGCGAGCTGGTGAACCGCATACAGAACATTCGTAAGGAAGGTTTCGATGTCACTGACCGCATCGTCGTGGAGTTGCAGAGCGGCGAATGGGACAGCGCCATCAACGCCCATCGCGAATACATCTGCACCGAAACATTATGCACCAATCTCACGCTTGTGCCCGAGGTTAAGAACGGCACCTCTGTCGAACTCCTCGACGGACAGAATACCGTCATCAGCATAGTCAAAGCATAAAAAAACAATAAGGATGAAGAAACTGCTCTGTTTGGCCATCGCCATCATATTGGTGGGACCGATGGCCTCTCGTGCCGACGACAGCAGCCCGATCAGGGTGGGGGAGGTGATTGTCCAGCACGATGATATGGACAGTTTGAAGATTTCCTTTACCACAGGTGAGTTGACTTTTGGCAAGGTGACTCTTGGCGGGAATGGTTTTGCCACGTTGTCCCTTGACGGTTACATGCCTTCAACTCATGCTGGTTTCCCCGACTTGCCTACCTTCTCACAGCTCATCGAAGTGCCTCTCTGTTCGGGGTTTGAGGTGAGGGTTAGCGATGCTGTGTATGACACGGTGGACGCCCCCAAGTTGCCGATTGTGCCTGTGCAACCGCCCCGTCGCAAAAGTGATACTTCCGTCCATCCGTTGGTGATGGACGCGGCAGTATATGCCACGGACGTGTTCTATCAAGAGCCTGCGGCCTTGGTGGAAGCTATCGGCATTGCCCGCGACCGCAATCTGGCCCGCCTCCAGTTTTCGCCGGTGAGTTACAACCCGGTGGCCAACAAACTCGTTGTCTGCCGACAAGCCACAGTTACAGTGGTCTATCGCGATGCCGATGTTTCGGCTACCACGGAGATGTTCGACCGCTACCATAGCCCTGCTTTTGCTCCGGCTACAGGTGCGCTCAACAATCTGTATCCCAAGAGTGTAAGCAGCTCGGCCCCTGTGCGCTACCTGATTGTGGCCCATAGTATGTTCCGTGGTCAGATGAATGCTTTCGTGGAATGGAAGCGCCGCAAAGGATTCCTTGTAGATGTGGTCTATACCGGTGATGCCGCGGTGGGTACCACGGCAACCTCCATTGCAACCTATATCAAAAGCCAATACACCAATGCTACGGCGGAAAACCCTGCTCCTGTCTATCTCCTTTTGGTGGGCGATGTGGCCCAGATACCGGCGCATACGGGTGTGAGCGACGACGACCATGTCACAGACCTGTATTACACCACCTGGACCACAGGCGACAATGTGCCCGACTGCTACCATGGCCGTTTCTCGGCACAAAATCTCTCCCAGTTGACGCCGCAGATTGAAAAAACGCTCATGTATGAGCAATACACCTTTGCCGACCCCACCTTTCTGGACCGCGCCGTGATGGTGTCGGGTGTGGATGCAGGAAACCCAGGCGACAACGCCTATACCTATGGAGACCCTTCGATGGACTATGCCGTTACCAACTACATCAATGGCGGCCGCGGTTTCCAGCAGGTGCGCTATTTCAAGAACGACGTTTCCATCGTGCCTGTGGCGACCAACGTGGTGATGGGCAGTAGTGCTGGCTCCAATGCCGCATTGGTGCGCAATTGCTACAATGAAGGAGCTGGACTAATCAACTATACCGCTCATGGCAGCCCCTCTTGCTGGGGTACCCCCTATTTCGGTACGGACAATGTTCCCTCCATGACCAACAGTCAGAAATTTGGTCTGATGATTGGTAACTGCTGCCAATCCAATACCTTCACTGAGGATGCCTGTCTCGGTGAGGCTTTGCTCCGTCGCGACGACTACTGCGGTGCGGTGGGCTATATCGGAGGCAGCAACAGTACCTACTGGAGTTATGACTTCTACTGGACGGTGGGAGGACGCAGCGGTGTCGGCCCCACCATGTCGATGGCCTACAATTCTGCCAACACAGGAGCCTATGACCATTTATGCCATACCCATAATGAACCATACTCCCAGTGGGCCATCACCCAAGGTGGTTTGATGATGGCGGGTAATATGGCGGTGACGGCGTATGTCGGAAACGGTGCACTTTACTATTGGGAAATATATCACCTGATGGGCGATCCCTCGGTGATGACCTACCTCACCCAGGCCCAGGCCATCAACCTCACGGTGCAGCCTGTTATTGTATCCGGAACCACCACATTGCAGGTCGGTGCGGTTCCTTATGCCTATGTGGCCGTGACCGATTCGGTCACCCATACGCTGGTGGCTTCCGCCTTTGCCAATGCATCTGGCAATGTCACGCTTGCCCTGCCGGCCACCCTTCCTGTAGGCGCTTATGAGGTAACCGCTTCGGCGCAGCAGTACCGTACCGCTTTCCGTGATTTGAATGTGATTGCTCCGACCCAGGGCGAAGCCTGTCCTATCGTCAGCAACCTCGTCGCCACTGCTGCCTTAGAGGCTGGCAGTAGCATCTCTTTTTACTTGTCGGTGAAGAACATCGGTGATGCCGCAGCATCGGATGTGGTGGTCCGTCTCTCTTCTGCCAATCCTTATGTCACTTTCTCCACCGACAGTGTTGTTGTGCAGAATGTCGCCGCCGGTGAGACTGTTTCCGTCAGCATCTCAGTCACTTTGGGAGAGCCGATAGCTGACGGTACCAATGCCATCATTAAGGCATCGGCGGAGTGGAACGGCACGGCTTCGGTTAATGTAAATTTCCCGATCCAAGTCAGCGCTCCAGCGTTGCGTGTCTCCTATTCTCCCACTGCATTGACCATACTGCCCGGGAGCAGTGGCCAGTTTGAGGCCACCATCATCAACGAAGGTCATGCGGCATTGCCGTCGAGCCGGCTCAAGGTGCTGTCTCCCACGTCGCTGCTTACCGTTGCCACCGCTGACACGGCAGCGTTTTCCATTGCTCCTGGAACCAGCGTCACTCTCCATTACAGCTTGCAGGCCGCTAGTCAGTTGCCACAAAACATTGCGGTGCCGTTATATGTCCATATGGACGGCTTCTATAACAATATAGACGACACCCTTCGGGTGTTCAGCAGTGCTGCGGTGACCGAGACTTTCGAAGGGGGAGCTTTCCACATCATAGGATGGGCCCAAGGCATCAAACCCTGGTCATTCACCTCTGCTGAGGCTGATGGCGGCCAGTGGAGCCTGCAGTCCAACTCCAATATGGATCACAACGATACCTCCGAGATTACCCTCACCTACATTGTCACACAGGCCGACAGTATCCGTTTCCGCTATCGTGTGTCGTCGGAGGACGGCTACGACAAGTTCCGCTTCTATATTGACGGCAACGAGAAGCTTTCGGCCTCGGGCCAAGGGAGCTGGACTTCGGCCGCTATTCCCATGTCGGCCGGTAGCCATACCTTCAAGTTTGCCTATGAGAAAGACTATAGCGTCAGCCGATATAGCGATTGTGCGTGGATTGATAATATCGTCCTGCCACCGGCCATCACACCCGTGGTATTCCAGACCGACACGACCTGCGCCGGTAGCCTCTATGTACTTGGCGACGACACTATCGTCACGTCGGCTCCCACAACCGGCACCCATGTGCTCAATGACGCCGGCGGAGTGACGATGGTGGACTATGTGATACTGCCTTTGCGGCATATAGACACCGCGGTGGTAGCTTGCGACAGTCTCCTCTATGACGGGCAGCTTTATCGGGAGACAAGCCTCATCGAATACAGCAGCGTCAGTCAGGAAAGTTGTGATTCCGTTGCGCTGCATCTCGTTGTCAACCACTCTGTCTTTGATACGGTGCAGATGACCGTCACCGGTGACAGCTACCTTTGGGGCGACACCCTCTGCACGACGTCGGGCGAGTATCGCTACCATGCCACTACCATCGACGGCTGCGACTCGGTGGTTATCCTTGTCCTTACGCTGGAACCTGACACCGTGGGCATCGTCGAAGTGGAGAGAAACGTCGTCAAAGTGTATCCCAACCCGACGGCGGGAATCGTGCGATTCAGCGGTGAAGTGGCCGAGGCGGTGCTATATGACGCCAGTGGCCGTGTGGTTGCCAGACGGGAAAAGGCCTCCTCCGTCGATCTCTCCTCGATGCCGGCTGGCACCTACCTCCTGCAACTTCAGTTGCCGACCGGCAGTGCTTCCTGCCGTGTGGTGAAACGCTGATGACAAGCCTCCGGCAAGGTATCAACTCCGTCTCAACTCCGTCTTAACTCCGTCTCACCTCCGTTTCACCTCCGTTGGCGGACGGAGGTGAAACGGAGGCGAATCGGTGTTGGAACGGAAGAGGGGGCTTATTACAGACGAGGAAAAAAGAATCTTTTGTTTTTACACAATAAAAGCGCCATTTGCGCGTTAAATATGCATTCATTGTAAAAAAATAAACATATAAGGATATGATAGCAAAAGAATTACTCAATCCCCGCAGCATCGTGGTGTGCGGTGCTTCCAGTGATGTACATAAACCTGGCGGAAAATCGCTTTATAACCTGTTGCATAGCCCCTTCAAGGGTCAGGTGTATGCCGTGAACCCCAAGGAGACCGAGGTGCAGGGTGTGAAATGCTACACCAAGGTGGAAGATCTGCCCCAGGTCGATTGCGCCATCCTCTGCATCGCCGCCAAGTTCTGTGCCCAGACGGTCGATGTGCTGGCCAAGGAGAAGGGATGCAAGGGCTTCATCATCGTCAGCGCAGGCTTCTCGGAGGAGAACGCCGAGGGTGCCGCCATCGAGAAGCATATCGTTGATACCATCAACAGCGTTGGAGGCTCGCTCATTGGCCCCAACTGCACGGGATTCTTGAATACCAACTATAGCGGCTGCTTCGATACGCCCATTCCTCCGCTGGATCCCAAGGGTGTCGATTTTATCACCGGTAGCGGTGCCACCGCCGTGTTTATCAAGGAGTATGGCATGAGCAATGGTTTGAAGTTCAATAGTGTGTGGGCTGTGGGTAACAGCGCCCAGCTGGGTATCGAGGATGTCCTTGAGCACTTGGACGAGACTTTTGATCCCGAGAAGTCCTCGCATGTCATCATGCTTTACATGGAGAAGATCGGCGACCCGCAACGCCTGCTGAAGCATAGCCGCAGTCTTATCAACAAGGGCTGCCACATTGCCGCCATCAAGAGTGGTGGTTCGGCCGCTGGCTCGCGTGCCGCCTCGTCGCACACTGGTGCCTTGGCCACTAACGACGCTGCAGTCGATGCCTTGTTCCGCAAGGCCGGTATTGTCCGCTGCCAGAACCGTCAGGAACTTACCACCGTGTGTGCAGTCTTTATGCACCCTGAGTTGAAGGGTAAACGCTGCGCGGTTATTACTCATGCCGGCGGTCCCGCCGTGATGCTCACCGATGTGCTGTCGAATGGCGGCATGGAGGTTCCTTCGCTGAAGGATCACCCCGCCAGTCCTGCCTTGCTGGAGAAGCTCTTCGCTGGCTCCTCCGTCGGTAACCCCATCGACTTCCTCGCCACAGGTACTGCCGAACAGCTCGGCTATATTATTGATACTGTCGAAAACGAATACACCGACATCGATTTCTCTGTGGTTATCTTCGGGTCGCCGGGATTGTTCAGCAACAAGGAGGTCTATGACCTGTTGGACGAGAAGATGAAGACCTGCAAAAAGCCCATCTTCCCCGTGCTGCCGAGTATCATCAACGTCAAGGACGAGATCAACGATTTTATTGCCAAGGGACGCATTAACTTCCCTGAGGAGTGTGTGCTGGGTAATGCCCTCTGCAAGGTGTACCACACACCGAAACCACAGCCCGAGCATGTGGAGCTGCCTGCCATCGACGTGGCCCGAATCCGCAAGACTGTGGAGCGCTGCAAGGATGGCTATATGGAGATTGCCGACTACAACGAGTTGCTCGATGCCGCCGGTATCAGCCGCAAGAAAAGCGTGGAAGTCAGCAAGAAAGAGGATGCTCTGGCTTTTGCCAAAGAGGTGGGATGCTCGAAGGATGTGCCTCTCGTGATGAAGGTTGTCGGCCCGTTGCACAAGAGCGATGTGGGCGGCGTGACCCTCGGCGTGAAAGATCTCGACACAGTGGCCAAAGAGTTTGACCGTCTCATTGTCATTCCCGAGACCTATGCGGTGGAGATGTATCCGATGCTTGATGGTACAGATGTCTATATCGGCGCCATCCGTGACCCGAAGTTCGGCCATCAGATATTCTTCGGTCTGGGTGGAATCTTTATCGAGGTGCTTAAGGACGTGCAGAGCGCATTGGCACCCATCACTGCCGCCGAGGCCAAGGAGATGCTCAAACAGCTCAAGGGCTACAAGATTCTTGAAGGTGTCCGTGGTCAAGAGGGGGTCAATATCGATCTCTATGCCGAGCAGGTGGCCCGTGTGAGTGCCCTTGTGCAGGCCGCTCCCGAGATTGCCGAGATGGACCTCAACCCGTTGCTGGGCAATCCGCGCTATGTCACCGCTGTCGATGCCCGTATTAGACTTGAAAAATGATGAAAAAGAAGATAATCCTGACCGTGGCCTTCGCTGCTGCCATGTTGATGGCGAATCAGTCGGTGGCGCAAATCTCCCTTACTGCCGGATATTCCGGCAAGAATATGACCTGGAAGGGTGAGCGTACCCAGCATGGGGTGACGCGTGCCATCGACACTGCGATGAATTTCGGCCCGGGTTATTATATAGGGTTATCGTACAATTACAAGCTCGATGAGGGACTTGGATTGATGTCTGGACTCTATTTCAACCACAACTGGCAGCGTGTGTCGAATGACTTCCCGTTGGCGTTGGGCGCCAACCTGAATCGGGTCATATCCGACACGGTGATGGATATCAGTGTGCCGATAGCAGTCAGCTATTCCTACAATATCACAGAGCCGATAGCAGTTTATGCCTTTGCCGGTCCCACGCTCCATTTCGGACTTCAGGCCACCGAAGTGCAAATCGACACTTATTCAGGGTATTCGGATATCCTGGCTTCCAAGAATCGCACCGAGGTCTTCAAACGCGACCTTTACCGGAAGAATGAAGAGGGGGAAAGTTTCTATTCCCGATTCGATTTGCAACTCTCTGTCGGGTTAGGAGTTCGTGTCTATGGGGCTACTCTTCAGGCTTCCTACAGTTTAGGGTTGCTCAACCGCTGCGGTTATGCCGACAAAATGGATAACAAGAATTCGTTCAACATGAGCCAGTTCTATGTCGGTTTGGGGTATTCCTATTCGTTCGACAAGCCGGACAAGGACAAAGACAAGAACAAAAACAAAAAGAAATCGAGAAGAAGATAATACGGAAACGAAAGTAAGTCAGGCGTATGGCTCCGCGAGGATCTATGCGCCTTTCTTTATTTGCAGAACTGCAATGCCTCACCGATACCAACGGAGAGGTCGCCGTTAACCCATACGTGCTCGATGCGGGTGTGGAATGTTTGGCCTTCCAAGGGACTCCATCCGCACTTGTAAAGCAGTGATTCACGAGTGACCTTCTCTTCCACGCCGGTCCGTACAAGCACAAGGTCGGCCTTGTAGCCCTGACGGATGAATCCGCGATCCTTGATTCCGAAGAGCAGGGCAGGGTTGTGGCACATCTTCTGCACCACTATCGACAATAGTTCTTGATTGTCGATGGATGTTTCCAGCATCATCTGTAGCGAGTGCTGGATGGATGGAATGCCGCTGGGGGCCTCGAAGTAGGGTTTCATCTTGGCTTCAAGAGGATGTGGGGCATGGTCGGTGGCAATGGTGTCGATGAGACCATCCTCTAAAGCCAGCCACAGCGCCATGCGGTCGTCGTTGCTCTTGATGGCGGGATTGCACTTGATTTTGTTGCCTAGTTCGGCGTAGTCACGGTCGTCAAAGAAAAGATGGTTGGGGGTTACTTCGGCTGTGATATGTTTCTTGTCGAGTTCGAAGTTGGACAACAGGCTCAGTTCGGTGGCGGTGCTGATGTGGGCCACGTGGAATCGGGTGCCGTATTTTCGGGCCCGTTCGATGGCGTGATAGGTCGAGAGGAAGCAGGCTTCGTTATTGCGTATCTTGGGGTGTAGTGAGGCGTTTTCGCCATCTGTGCCTTGAAATTCACGTTTGGCGTTCAGTAGGTTGGCCTGGATGACTTCTTCCTGTTCGCAGTGCGCTACAATCAGTTTACGGGCTTTTTTGAAGAGCAAGTCCAGTTTCTCGGGATTATTGACCAACATGTTGCCCGTCGAAGATCCGAGAAAAAGCTTGATGGCAGCGTAGCGTGTAGGCTCGATGGCGAGTAGGGTGTCGATATTGTCATTGGTGGCGCCGAGCATGAAGCCGTAGTTGACTGCCGAATCGCGTGCCGCAAGGTTTTCCTTTGCTTCCAATGCCTCCATTGAGGTGGTCTGCGGTTTGGTGTTCGGCATGTCGATCACCGATGTCACGCCTCCAGCCCGTGCCGCTCTTGATTCGGAGTAGAATGTTCCGGCAGGGTTTTCGCTTTGGCCGCCGTCTCGGAAATGCACATGCGTGTCGATTACCCCGGGGAGCAAAAGCTTTCCGGTGGCGTCGATGGTCTGCAAGGCGGTTGTCTCGCTCAAGGGGATGTTACCTTCGGTGACAGAAACGATGCGGTCGCCGTCAACGAGGACGGAACCAACAAAAATGCGGCCCTCGTTGACGATGGTCGCATTATGAATCAGAGTTTTCATATTTAGAACTTTCTTCCTTCAGCCCAGCGGCGGCCTGCAATCTGTGCCTCGGCCGAGGTGTTGTAGATGTTGGCTACTACAAACTGGCCCGTGTGGTCGATACAACCCCATTTGCCGTCCATCTTGGCGGGAGCCACGCGGTCATTCCACACATAGGTAAACAGCTTGGCATCCTCAAAGGTGGGTTTGATGACCCATTCTCCTTTGTAATCCACATAGCCCCAAGCTTGTGTGCCTTTGTCCATGACAGGGTAGAGCCAGTGACCCAACTCTTGGCCGGTATCCCACTCGTTGCCGGCTAACCAAGCCTCACTGCTGAGTGTGAAAACATTACGGCTCAGGTCGTCACCCGTGTCGCTAATCACCATCCAGAACCCGTCGAGTTTGGCGGTGGCGAAGAGTCCCGTGTCATTGGCAAAACGGGTGGCATCCTCGTAGATGGGCTTGATGCGCCATTCGCCGCTCCAATCCACCCAGCCCCATTTTCCGCTGGCGGGGTTGGTCACCGGCAGGCGCCAACCTTCCAATGTGCGTCCGTGCTCAAACTGGCGCAGGGCATAGGCGGCATCCTCGGCGGTAAAGAATATGGCTGTGCTGATAATGTTGCCGTTACGGTCGATGTTGGCCCAGCGCCCTTCCTGCTTTACTTGAGTGTAGGCATAGTTGTTGTCCTCGCCAAAGGGGCGCTGGTCCTGATAGAGCGGCTGCACGCTCCAACGGCCCAGATAATCCACGAAACCCCACAGTCCTGTTTTGGGGTTTGTGGTGGCCAGTCGCCAAGTGTAATAGTTGCGGGCAATGGCCCATTGGGCGCCAGCCTCCTCGGCCTGTTCAGCGTTGAGGAAAATGTTGTTTACCACCAACACCCCGCGACCGTCAATGCACCCCCAACGGCCTTCTTTCTTCACAGAGGCGAAACTCTTCGGGTCCTTGCCTTGGTGGGGGTTGGCTGCCTCATAGACAGGTTGATATTTCCAACGGCCGTAGTAATCCACGAATCCCCAGCGGCCGTCGGCCTGGTTGCGGGCAGGATAGACCCACTTGCCAGGTTCGCTCATCACCTCCCACTCGTGACCTGCTTGACGAGCTACCTCCTGCGAGGGAAAGAGGTTGCGGCAGATGAGGTTGCCGTCGATGTCGATGCAGCCCCAACGACCGTCGAGCTTCACGGGAGCCCATTTGCGCACGCTTCCCTCGAAGGCACCGGCACGCTGGTATTGGGGCATGATGCGCCAACTGCCGTCGTCGTTTTTGTAGCCGAAACTCTTCATGGCACTCTCATAGACAGGCTTCTGCGCCATGGCGCCAATGCATGCCAAGAGGGTGAATATGAGTAATATAGAAAACCTTTTCATGGTATTTTTATATTTCAGTTCAAAATGCAAAGATATATTTTTTTAACGATATGGCCAACTTTTTTTTAGGTCGGGTTTGTCGCTTTGTTTTTTGAGTTTTATAAATGTTTGATATTTAGATATGAATACTCCCTGCTTTCATAACGAGCCCTAAGGTATCACTAAGGTATCACTAGGGCATCCCCAAGGTATCACTAGGGTATCCCCAAGGTATCACTAAGGTATCTTTATAGAATATGGATGAAAGGCTGTTTTTGTGAAAAGAAAGAGAATAAAGGGGCAATAAAAACGGAAAAAACGCATTATCACCGCATAAAAGATATTTTTGGTGAAAGAAACGAACTTTGCATCGTTGTGGATACAATCCAAACGTTTCGGGAATGTGCAAACAACTCAATAGATGCAGGTAAAAGGCGAAGAGTTCATGGGTAGAAGAATGGCTATGGCTGGTTATGTGGAAAAAACTTTATTTTGCCACGTGAGAAAAAAGTTGTATTTTTGCATTTCAAAAATAAATAAAAAATAAACTAAATAATTGATACAATGAACAAATTCGATCCTGCAACCGCCATCCAGCGCATCGACGGACGCGATGCCAATCGTGGTGTGAACCCTGCAATCTGCGACAGCGCCACCTTCACCTTCCCTGAGGCTCATCTGATGACCGAGACCTTCCACGGCGAAACTGAGGGTTACTTCCTCTACAGCCGTCACTGGAATCCCTCGAACCTGGCACTTTGTCAGCGTCTCGCCGCTATGGAAGGCACCGAGATGGCATGGGTTACCGGCTCCGGTTTGGCCGCCATCACCAGCGCCCTGCTGCACGAAGTGAACGCCGGTGACCACATCGTGGCCAGCATGACCACATACGGCGGCACCTTCGCTTTCATGGCCAACTACCTCAAGAAGTTCAATGTGAACTGCACCTTTGTGAACATGCAGAACCTCGACGCCGTGAAGAAGGCCCTCGCCGAGCACCCCAACACCAAGGTCGTCTATACCGAGACGATGAACAACCCGCTGCTCCGCATCGCCAACGTGCCCGAGCTCGCCAAGATGGCTCACGCCGCCGGTGCCAAGCTGATTGTGGACAACACATTCACCCCCATGATTTTCAGCCCCTGCCGTCTGGGTGCCGACGTTACCGTCTATTCGATGACCAAGTACATCAACGGTACGAACGACTGCGTGGCCGGTGCCATCTGCGGCAGTGCTGAGTACATCAACAGCCTTATAGATGTGAACAACGGCACCTGTATGCTCCTCGGCCCCGTGCTGGATCCCATGCGTAGCGCCTCCATCAACAAGAACCTGCACACCCTGCACATCCGCATGAAGAAGCACGGTGAGAACGCCATGTATCTGGCCAAGCGCTTCAAAGAGGTGGGCTTCAAATACAACTATCCCGGTTTGCCCGAGCATCCCGACTACCAGCTGTTCTGCAGCATGATGAACGAAGGCTACGGCTTCGGTGGCATGATCAGCATCGACATGGGCACCGCCGAGCGCGCCAGCAAGATCATGGAACTCATGCAGCAGAAGGGTGTCGGCTACCTCGCAGTCTCTCTCGGTTACTTCAAGACCCTCTTCAGCAACAGCGGCAAGAGCACCAGTTCTGAGGTTCCCGAGGACATCCAGAAGGAAATGGGCATGAGCGAAGGCCTCATCCGCTTCTCGATGGGTCTGGACAACGACATCGAGGCCACCTTCCAGTTGATTAAAGAGAGCGTTGACGCTTTCAACAAGTAAACGATTGTAAAGTAAAATAGTGCCTATAGAAACTACAGAATCTATAGGCACTATGTTTTTATCATCATGAAAAAGATAGCTGTTATTTTGAGCGGTTGCGGCAACCGAGACGGTAGCGAACTGCAGGAAAGCCTCTCTCTGATGCTTGCTATTGACCGTCGTGGCTGGATGTACCAGTGCTTTGCCCCCGAGGGTATGTTTGAGGTGGTGCCGCACATTGACGTGCAAGACGAAGAAGAGGAGGGTACCGTACTCGATATGGAGCAACGCGATATTTTCGTCGAGAGTGCACGCATTGCACGTGGTAATTTGCTGCCGTTGGAACAATACCGTCCCGATGACTACGATGCGCTGGCCCTCCCTGGTGGTATGGGTGCCGCTCGCAACCTTTCTACCTTCGCCTTCGACGGACCTCGCATGGAGGTCATCGACAGTGTGCAAGATGCCATCCTTGAAACTTACCGCGCCAAAAAGCCCGTGGTGGCCATGTGCATAGCTCCCATGGTGGTGGCCAAGGTGCTTGGACGCTACGAGGTGCACCTGACCCTCGGGCCTGATGACAACCAGGCATCGCAGGTGGCCAAGGGCTTTGGCTGCCATGTGGAAGCCTGTGGCCCTACAGATGTTTGTACCGACGTCGAACATAAAGTGCTTACCACTCCTGCTTATATGGCTGCCACCCATATCAGCGAGATATTTGCTGGTGCCGAGAACCTCGTTTCCGCTCTTGCAGGAATGATGGAATAGTGTTTTTCGGGTGACGTAATAAAAGACCCGCTGGCATTTGTCAGCGGGTCTTTTATTGGTTTATGTATCGGCAATTTTAGTATAATTTGATATGCTTCTTCCCGTTCTGGATAAAGACACCTCGGAAGGTGGCAGGCACCTCGGAACCGAGATAGCGACCGTCGATGCTGAAGACGCGCGAATCGTTAATCTGTTGTTCGACCCCCACTTCGTCGATACCAACACTACCTCCGCTGCCTTCGACGTAACAATTGCCTTCAAAATAAGAGGTTCCGTCGGTTACGTTATTGCCGTTGGCAAGTGAAGGAGTGCTGGGAGCGGAAATGACAAGTCCGCTTGAATTACCGCCAGGACCACCGTGACCTCCGGGACCGCCACCGGTGCTGATAGTGGGAGTTTTAAAAGCTATCATGTTGTCGTCGTAGGTTATGGTGTACCAAGTGTTGCTGCTGACATTTGATTGTTGTATCTTGGGCTGGTTGTAAGCCGCGCCGTTCTCTATGCCGCCCACGGCGATGATGACGCCGCCGTTGACATACACCTTCTTACCCCCCTCGCTGTTGGCGTCGATGCCCAGTTCCGGCGAACGGGAACCGATGGCATACACCAGGCCTCCGTTGAGGTAAATGTTTCCGTTGGCGTCGATGCCGTCGTTGTTGTTGGAGTGCGAGTAGATGTAGCCTCCGCTGATGGTCATATCCTGCGCCGAGTTGATGCCATCGTCATAGGCGTTGACATAAATCTCGCCGCCGGAGACATTAAGGTAGTTTTTGCTCTCTATGCCCTCGCCGTTGTAGCCGCTGGTGCTTACCTTCACCTTGCCGCCGCTGACAACCATACCGCCGCTATAAGTGTAACTGTTGCCGACCTGCGTTTTCAATCCAGCCTTGATGCCCTTGGGTGACGAATAGTAATCGCTGCTGATGTTGTCGGTGTTGCCGGTGTAGTTGGTATTTTCGGTGGTGCCGTTGTTGTAGTAGAGGCCACCGCTGGTGGCAACGGTGATGTCGCCGCCGCTGATGGTGAGCTCGCCGTCGCACTTCATACCCTTGCCACCCGAGCCGGTGGCGGTGAGTGTGAGTGTGCCGCCGCTTATGTCGATATTGCCGTCGGCGCTGATGCCACAGGCGGCCTTGGTCTCCAGGTCATCTTCGTCCCATTCTCCATTGCCGCTGGTGGTGACATCGATGACAGGCTCACCAGAGATGAATATGTCGCCAGCCGCCTTGATACCCTTGGCGGCGATGGCGACGCAGTTGACGGTGATATTGCCGCCCTCGATATAGATATTGCCGCTGTCCTCATCCTCATGGTCCTCGGTGATGGCGGTGGCGGTGTCGCCCTCCAGGTCACACTGGATGCCGTCGTCGCCGGTGCCGCTGATGTTGACGGTGCCACTTTCCATCAGGAAATACTGGTTGCACGAGATGCCGTCGCCCACGGCCGAGGTGATGTTGAGGGTGGCGTTCTTCAAACTGATGTACTCTCCGGCCTTGATAGCGTGCTTCACGTTGCCCACAACGTTGAGGGTGCCCTGCTGCTTAAACTCGGCGTGGCCCTTCACATAGAGGCAGCCCTTCTGCGAGCCGCTGGCAGCATCGACAAGGGTGTTGGTGGTACCGGTGACGACCTTCACGTTGATGCGCTTGCCGTTCTGTATGTGCACGGCGGCACCGCTATAGACGGGAGTTGTATTGGTTAGCGTCAGGCCGTTGAGCTCCACGGTGGCCTTGTAGGAACCCGACATATAGAACTCGCCGTCGGTAGAAGTGCCCGAAAGCTTGTAGGTTATCTCGCTGGCCACAGAGTCGCTCTGCGTTATGGAGACGTGCGCCCCCTGCTGGGTTACCGTCAGATACTGGCTGATGTTGTCGGCCACGTTGACCGTCGCCGAGGTGCTGTTGAAGACAACCTCGACGGAATTGTCGCTCTGCGCCTGTGCAGTTCCGAAAGCCGCGAAAGCAAACAGAATGAATAAGATGGCTGTGTTTTTCATAAAAAATTGCATTAAATTTCGATACTGCAAAGATACAGAGAATCCAGCATCCTCACAATGACATATCGCCTGCATCGTTTGGCAAAAACACCGATAGCCGTCCATGCCGACGAATGCTTGAAGTCTCGATGTCTTGAAGACATGAAGTACTTTCCGCATTTCACGGCAGGTAACTGTTGGCCCGAAAAATATCTTGTCTATTCTCTTTTTTTTACTATCTTTGCATTTGTTTATCGTATAATCTACCGAGACGTATAATACTCTGAAATTGGGTCAGTTAAAGGTTCCAGATAAACGCTGATAATTGACCGAAAAAATAACCAACATACAGGGTATGATACGCAAGAAAACGACCATTCTTGTCGCCCTAATGGCGACATTTTTTTCTTAAATAAATAAGTCTATGTCACGAAATCGAACTCAGCATTTAGTCTATGCTTTAATTACGGTATTCATTACCGTTCACCTGTTTGTATTTTATAGCCTGTATGTTATCGAGGGTGATAGCTTGATGCAGGCAACCGGAACGACCTCGGTACTGCAGGCACTCGACAGCCAAGGTGGTGTCTATATGTTAGGCAATTATATGCCTATATGGTTGATGATTCTTATTGAGATGCTTTTCGCCTTTGTGCTTGCGGTGGCAATGGGCAGCCCTCTGGCCTTCCGATTGGCCAGCCGCAAGTTTGACCCTCGTCGCAACCACCCGATGATATTTGAGTCGGCTATCATCACGGCCACCGTTTGCCTCATGTGTCCGTCAATGAGTCTGCTGGCTGATTTTTTTTATTATCCTTACTATAATGGGTTTGACGTCATCGACTTTTTGTGCCGTTGGTTCCGTCTGGTATGCTACAACCTGCCGTTTGCCTATTTCTCGCAGATGTTTTTTGTCCAGCCTTTTGTGAGGTTTGTCATACGAAGACTTTTCGCTAGTAACATAGCGCAGCGAAACGAGCAGAACAGCAACAAGACGGTCAAACCGTCGGATGAGACCGAGGCTATTGCCGATGTAATAATCCGCGAAGACGAGATTGCCACTACTGATTAAAAATCCACTCAATGTTCAGCGAAAATATATCAAACAACATATACACTTATGACCAAAGCAGAAATTGTCGCCCGCATCAACGAGCGGATGGGTATTGACAGAAAATATGTGTTGATGATGGTTGAAGCCGTCATGGAAACCATCAAGGAACACATGTCCAATGGAGAAAACATCTATCTGCGCCACTTCGGCACCTTCAGTATCGTCACACGTCGTGAGAAGATTGGGCGAAACATCGGCAAGGGCATTTCCATAGTGATTCCCGAGCACAAGATTCCGCGTTTCAAACCGAGTAAGGATTTTGTGGAAATGATTAAACAGTAATTCAGGGGCGCAAGCCCATTATTAACCAAAAACAATTATTATGTCAGTAACAAACTTGAACGAAATCGACAAAGCAGATGTGCTCGTGGCAGGTCTGCGAAAACACCTCAGAGAGGCGCAGGAAATCGGTATCACTACCGATGCCCTCAATCGTCTGGAAGAAGCCGCCAAAGCCTTGCGGCAGAAGGATGCAGAGGTCGACGAGCTGCGTCGCCAAGCCACCCTCAAGGCACACGAGAACATGGATTTGATTGCTGACCTTAAGGCACAGATGCTCACCATGCGCAAAGCCGTCAAAGCCCGTTATCCACAGTACGAGTGGATCAACTACGGCGTTCAGGACAAGAGATGATCGCTATCATGAAAGCCTGAGGCTATGAGATTTCTCACAGCCTCGGACTTTTTATAGCCCTCATCAGAGGGCTACCAGAGTGTATTATACTTATTTGCGGAACTGCAAGGGGGGGCATGCCTGTTCGTCGCCGAAAGAAACGGATGAAGAATGAGGGGGTGGCGAAGCCGAGCATTCCGGCAGCCTCGGCACTTGGTCCAAGCGCCTCATCGGCATCAGCCCTATACACTATACTTGTGAACTGTGAGTTTTCAAAAAAAAACGTACTTTTGCACCATGAAAATAGCGCAATCCTACACCCACCCGATGAACCTCTACGCACAGAGAATCAAAGAGGAAGGTATCGTAGTCTTTGATGATGTGAAGGGGTTGCCTTCGGGCGACGAGCCGTTCACCTCCGCCGACTATGTCATCGCCATTGGCCACCGCGGGTACATGGACCTCATGTATGACGACACACCCGACTATTCCGGGCTGTACACGGTGGGTGTAATCTTCCCCAACCACACCCTGCGCACGGTGAGCGTGACCGACGACTACCGTGCCACCCTGATTATCGTGGATTCGTCGGTGCTCAACGACCCCATGCTGCAGATTATGGGCCAGTTGCGCTACCGCTACGAGCCACACCCCAACGTGAAGCTTGACAAACAGGAATACAGGATTATTACACATGTGGTGGAAGGTATGCGTGAGATCAAGCGCCTCGGTCTCTCCGACCAGCGAATGCTGATGACCCGCCTGCTAGAGTTCCTGCTGAGGCTGCTCAGCCAATACCGCAAAAGCAAGCTGAACGAGACCGGTGGTGACAAACAGGTCAGCGCGCGCTTCCACAGCGACCTTAAGCAGCATTTTCGCGAACACCGAGACGTGGGCTTCTACGCCGAGCAGGCTTGTCTCTCTACTAAGCACTTCAGCACCGTCGTCAAGCAGGAGACAGGCCATACCGCCTCCTACTGGATTCATCACCATATTGCGGTGGAAGCCAAGATGTTGCTCCATGTTCGGCGCGACCTCTCGGTGCAGGCCATCGCTGACTTGCTGGGCTTTGAAGACCAAGCCACCTTCAGCCGCTACTTCCGCCGCGAGACGGGAATGTCTCCTACAATATTTCGCGAGAAGGGTTGATTTGCAATGTGTAAATGGTGTTTGCTATTCTGGTTTGTGCGGGATAGCTCAATCGATCTTGACTATCTGCTCACTTTGTGAAACGTTGATTACAAAGTCTGCCAGTTTCTCGTATTGCGAGTAGAGGCTGCTGTAGGCATTACCTACCTCATATCCGTAACGGCCTTGCTTGACAGCTTCAAGATGCTCACTCCGCAAACGGTCGCGACAGGCGTTGACTTCTCGCTCGGCTTCTTCGGCAGCTTTGATGCCCTCTACGGTCATGCGGTCGGTTCGGCCGTAGTCAACAAGGTTGCCGTCCATTACCATGAGTGCGTTCTCCACCAGAGCACTCATCTCGGCGAGGTTGTTGTTCTGTTTCTCGCTGAAATGGACGGCGTCGGAGTATTTGTTCTTACGCGTGAGCGCGATTTGATAGATGCTGTCGCCGATGCTCTCCAGATTGTCGCTGATGCGGAGCATGGCATTGATGCGTTCTGAACTGAGGGCACTGATGTCGCCACTTCCGACGGCGGTGAGAAACTTTGTTAGTCCCATGTCCATGCTGTCTGTCAACTGTTCGTAACGGGCGATCCGTTCTACCTCTGCATCCATCTCTTTCGCGTTGCGCACCGTCCGCAGTTCGGGTAGGAGGGCGTACATTCGTAGCACTTGCTTTGAGAAGAGCTGTATTTCCTTTTGGGCACTCTGCAGGTTGAGTTCGGCGGTGTTGACTGGGCCTGCGCTGATGTAGGTGAGTCGGTATTTGTCTGCCCCCTTCGCTGCTTTCTTCTCGGGTACCAAGTGGGTAACAATCCATTCAATCTGTGGAATAAACCACGACTGCACACAGACATTCATTACGTTGAACATCGTGTGGAAAAGCGAGAGCGCCATCGGTGCATTGTCAGGAAAGACTGCCTTCACCATCGTGAGGATGGGATGGAAGAGGATGAGTGTCAGTGTGACACCGATGACGTTGAACACTAGATGCGCCCTTGCGGCACGCTTGCCCGCGATGCCAGCCACCATGGCAGCGAGGTTGGCGGTGATGGTGGTGCCGATATTCTCGCCCATCACCAGTGCAATGGCCACATCAAGGCCAATCCATCCGTTGTGGAGCATCAGCAGCGTGATGGCCATCGTTGCCGCCGAGGCTTGTACCATGCAGGTCAACACGGCACCGATGGCGACAAAAAGAATCACTGACCAGAACCCATATCCGCTCAATGAAGCAAGGCCATGAAGCAGCGACGGATAATTGCCGAGGTCAGGCATCGCATTTTGAAGACAGCGCATACCCACTAGCAGCAACGCAAGACCGATAATGGTCTGACCGATGGAATGCATCTTGTTGCGCTTCATAAAGAAGAATGCCAAGCTGGCTGCGGCGATCAAAAGAGGTAGGTCAAAATAGCCCGAACTGCCGCCGAGTCCGAGCAGGGTGATAATCCATGCTGTCACTGTGGTTCCAATATTAGCGCCCATAATGACTGCGACGGCCCCACCGAGTGAGAGGAGTCCTGCATTGACGAAACTCACCACCATCACGGTGGTGGCACTCGACGACTGGATGGCCGCCGTCACCGCTGTGCCTGTCAGTATCCCGCTCAGCGGGTGCCCGGTCATCTTGCCCAGTACGGCGCGCATCTTGCTGCCTGCCACCTTCTGAAGGCCTTCGCTCATCATTTTCATGGCAAAAAGGAATACAGCAAGTGAACCTGTAAAGTTGATGAGAATCAATAAAATGTCTGTAGCTTTCATTGGTCGGTTTTGTTGGATTTGATGCCGCAAAAGTACAGACGGATTGTTACAAAACTGTTACGAAACGGTTAAGTTTTTGTTAAGATAATGTTACAGAATTGTTACAAAAAGGGGAGGACCTTGCATGTGCAAGATCCTCCCCTTTTTTTTATTTGCAAGTTTATTTACAAGCCTCAGCGAGAGCAATATAACGATCGATCTCGCTCCATTCGGTACTTTCCGGATAGTTATCCTTGACCTGTTGGAAGCAGTCGAGGGCGGCAGTGTTGTTCTCAATCATAAGGTATGCCATGCCGGCCTTGAAGAGGGCTGTAGGAGCGGTAATATAGTTGTTCTCCATCTTGGCGGCTTGGCGGTAATGGGTGGCAGCCTCTTTGGCATTACCCTGCTCCATGCAGACGTCGCCCAGCATCATCTCGGCCAGCGGGCGGGTGAAGGTGTCCTTACCATGGTATTTTTTGAGCCATTTGGAAGCCTCGGCGTAGTTGCCCAGGCGCAGGTTGGCCACGCCAGCGTAGTATTTGGCCAGATTGGCGGCCTTGGTGCATCCGTAATTGTCGATGATGCTGAGGAAACCGCGGTAGGTGTCGTCACCGTTGAGGGCTTTCTCGAAATCGCCTTGGTCGAACCACTGCTCGGCAGCGAACATCTCTTCGGCGGCACGGACCTCACGGGGCTGGAACACCCATTTGCGCAGGCCGAAAATGGCAAGGATAACCACGAGAATGGCCGCTACGATAATGATAAGGGTTTTTTGGTTTTTCTGGATAAACTCTTCCGAACGGGTGATGACACTGCCCATTTCGGTGTTTTTCTCTTCAATCTGTTTTTCCATATCTGTATTGTGTATTTTGTCTGTAAAAATCGGCTGCAAAATTACAACTTTTTTGTGAATTGAGTGGTGAAAAATGAAAAAAGTGTTTAACAATCACTCTCTTTTGATAGAATTGTATAAAATATTATTCTTGATTATCAGGTGTGTAGGAAAAATGTTGTAAAAAAACAAAAGAAATATTTCCCGTATAAATTTATTTTACATATTTTTGCAATGAATATTTATTGACGAAAAATAGCAACATCATGGATACAAAAACCAAATATTTGGGCCTCGAATTAAATAGCCCGATCATTGTCGGAAGTTGCGGCTTGACAGCCGATGTGGAAAAAATGGAGCAGATGGAGGCTGCCGGTGCTGGCGCCGTGGTGGTGAAGTCGGTCTTCGAGGAACAGATAATCCATGACATCAAGCGCAATACGCATATGGTGGCACCGACTGACAATTACGGTGACAGCTATGAGTATATTGCCCAGCATGTGGCTGACGATTCGCTCGAAAAGCATTTCAGCATGATTCGTGAGGCCAAACGTCGCCTGACCATCCCCGTCATTGGCAGCATCAACTGTTTCTCATACGAGAACTGGCTCACCTATGCAAAAAAATTTGAAGATGCGGGTTGTGATGCATTGGAACTCAACATGGCCATACTGCCCTATGAAACTTCTATGTCGGCCGATGATGTAGAACGCACTTTTAACCAGATTATCAATACAATCCGTAAATCGATAAGTCTTCCTATCAGCATTAAGGTGGGTCCCTATTTCACTGACATGGCCAAACAAATGCAGCAGCTCAGCTGGATGGGAATCCAGGGCGTGACGATGTTCAACAAGAGCGTCCAGGTAGATATCGACATTGAGAACGAAACGTTGAAAAATGCATCTTTCCTTTCCACTCATGAAGATATGTATAACACGCTGCGCTGGGTGGCCCTGTTGAGCAAGAAAATGCGCTGTGATTTGAGTGCATCCACGGGTGTCTATACTGCCGACGATGTGGTGAAACTGATTTTGGCCGGAACCACCACCGTGCAGGTGGTCAGCTGTCTCTACAAGAACGGCATCGACACTCTCTGCGACCTCAACAATGGGCTGCAGGCTTGGATGGAGAAAAAAGGGTACGACAGCCTCGCCCGTTTCCGTGGCAAGTTGGCGGTGGCTCCCGCTGAAAAAGCCTCTGTGGCCATGCGTACACAGTTTATGAAATATTTCGCCGAGATAGTTTAATTATACAACCATAACAACAAACACATTACACAAAATGGAACAACAAGAAGAGAAAGTGGTAAGTTTTTTCCGCTTTGAAGATTTACGTATTTACGGGAAAGCGACGGACTATGCCAGCTGGGTGATGGCCCAGTTGAGTTCTCCCCGCAACGAAGCGGAATCGGCGCTGGTGGGCTCATTCTGCCATTCGGCCTATGACATCGCACTCAACATCGCCGAAGGCTCGAGCCGCAGCAAGAGCCAGTTCGACCACTACTTGAAAATCGCCAAAACCGCTATCCGCGAGTGCGTTGTCTATAGCGAGGTGGCGCATAATCTCGGCATGTTCGGCGACGGGCAGTATGAGCAGTCGCGGGAGTACCTGATGGAAATGACCCGTATGCTCGGTGCACTCATTATCAGTCTGCAGCGTTCCGCCGAACGTCGAATGAACCGTGACGAAGAAGATGTCGATGCCGACACCGACCCCTATGCCAACGACGAAATGAAATATTGACCGACGAATGTATCCCTCACTTCCCCAACTTCACCATACTGACACAGACAACTTCTTCCTCCTTGCCGGTCCTTGTGTCGTCGAAGACCACGAGAACCCCTTTGTGGTTTGTGAGCGGTTGGCCACCATTTGCAACCGCCTACACATACCTTTTGCATTTAAGGCCAGCTACCGTAAGGCCAACCGTTCGAGCGTCCATTCCTTTACCGGTATCGGAGACCTCGAGGCCTTGCGTCTGCTACGTGAGGTCGGTGAGCGGTTTGGAGTGCCCGTGGTGACCGACATACACAGCGAAGCCGAGGCCGCCATGGCTGCCGACTATGCCGACGTGTTGCAGATCCCGGCTTTCCTCTGCCGTCAAACCGAGCTTTTGCGAGCCGCCGCTGAGACCGGACGCTGCGTCAATGTCAAGAAGGGCCAGTTCCTCTCGCCCGAAGCCATGGTACAGGTCGCCGACAAAATGAGAGCTTTCGGCTGCGCCAACTTCATGCTCACTGAACGTGGCACCACATTCGGCTATCAAGACCTGGTTGTCGATTTTCGCGGCGTGCCTACCATGAGGCGCAACGGTGTGCCGGTGGTGGTCGATATCACCCACTCGCTGCAGCAACCCAATCAAAGCAGCGGCGTCACCGGCGGTCGTCCCGACATGATTGAGACCATTGCCCGTGCTGCCATCGCTGTGGGAGCCGACGGCATCTTCATGGAGACTCATCCCGACCCCGCCCATGCCAAGAGCGACGGTGCCAACATGCTGCACCTCGACCTGGCCGAGCGTCTGCTGGAACATCTGGTGGCCATCCGCCAGACTGTCGTTCGGTTGTCTTGAATTTCGTTTCCCTGTTTTATTAACTGCTAAAAACCATGGAACTCAACCTCTCCAAGCCTATCGTCTTTTTTGATCTCGAGACCACCGGCGTACAGGTAGGTCACGACCATATCGTTGAGATTTGCCTCCACAAGGTGATGCCCGACGGCACCACCGATACCCGGGTGGAGCGTGTGCGCCCCGCTGATGCCGAAGGCCATACCGTCCACATTCCCGAAGTGACCACCGCGGTGCATGGCATCACCGATGCCGATGTGGCAGACAAACCCTCGTTCAAAGACCTTGCCCCAAGCCTGCTGGAGTATATAGGCGATGCTGACTTGGCAGGCTACAACAGCAACAAGTTTGATGTGCCACTGCTCGTCGAGGAGTTCCTCCGTGCAGGTATCGACTTCGACCTCAAGTGCCGACGCTTGGTCGATGTGCAGAACATCTTCCATCAGATGGAGCAGCGCACCCTCGTGGCTGCCTATAAGTTTTATTGCCAGAAAGATCTTGAGAACGCCCACAGTGCCGCTGCCGACACCATCGCTACCTATGAGGTACTCAAGGCTCAGCTCGACCGCTATCAAGGTGTCGATTACAAGGATCGCTCCGGAAAGGTCACCCAACCTGTGGTCAACGACATTTCCGCCCTCAGCCGTTTTACGTCCAACAGCCAGTGGGCCGACCTTGTGGGACATATCGGCTACGATGCCAAGCACCGCGAGATCTTCAACTTCGGCAAACACAAAGGCAAGACCGTGGAGGAAGTCTTCGATCAGGAACCTTCCTACTACGACTGGATGATAAAGAGCGACTTCCCCCTCTCGACCAAGAAACTTATCACTGAGATCTGGGATCGCCGCAAGCAGAAGAAGCTCGACGCCCTGAAAGCCCACTTCGAGAGCAAATGATGAGAGGCGCCCAGTCGGGTGCCTCTTCTGTTTTGCCTCCCTATCAACTCCGTCTCACCTCCGTTTCACCTCCGTCTCACCTCCGTCTCACCTCCGTTGGCGGACGGAGGGGCGACGGTGTGGCGACGGTGCTGGGACGGAGGTGACGGATCAGAAGTGATAGAGCACTCCGAACATGCGGGTCTGCGGTGCCCCGGCCGAGGCTTTGTATGTGGGGAACAGGTCCATGAAGAATTCGATGGAGTGGAAGCCCAACATTCCGAGGTTCAGACCGACGGCGGTGCGGAGGTTGAAACGGTTGAGTACGTCAAGGTCCTTGTCATGCCGTGTCACCCAATGGTTGTGCTCGTTGAGGGTCTGGGTGACGAGTTCCTGGTTGCAGTTGTACATGGGGGTGAGCTTGAAGTAAAAGCCTTTGGCAAAGGTGTGCCATTTTTTGTCGAATGTATAGTTAAGGGTGACGGGAAGGCCTATGGTAAAATAATCCAGATATTGTTGTGGGACAAGGGCGCCATAGCTGTCGTCGAGTACCAAGTGTCCTGCGTCGGCTTTCACAACGTTGTCCAACAGCCTGACACGGTAGGCGAGTTCAAGTCCTGGATGCCAACTCCAGCGTCCGCCGAGGGGGACGGAATTGGTGCATAGTTGCTCGTAGATCCCGAACTCTCCGAGGGTATTGTAGGGTGAGCCGTAACGGGCATCGTCGGTGCCTTGAAGGGCTGAGCTGACATCCAGGCCGAAGGTGAGGCTGAGACTCGTGAAATTGGCGGCATTGTTGAAAGGCTTACGGTGCTTGACAAAAAGGTGCTGTACCGAGTCGGTGGAGGCGATGTCGCATTTGGTGTTGGCGCTCAACCGTTGCCAGAATCGGAAGGCGTTAATCTTGCCTGCTGTCACGGTGCTGTTGCCATAGGTCCATAAATGTATATGTCTCCCGGAAAAGTGACGCAAGTCAAGCGTGGCGTCATGCAGCGTGAAACTGGTGCTCCAGCGGTTGTTCATGGTGTCGATTACAAGTGTGGCATTGGTGTCGATATAGACATCCAGGTTGACCGAGTCGAAGTCGTAGTGCGCAATGGTGAGGCGGGCGTCATTGTAGAGGTGGATTTCGTCGATGGGTTGGGCGGTGTGTATCTCGACCACCGTCGAGTGTGGCATGCTTGTGTTGGGCTTCAGGTATAGCCAGCTGTCCTTTTTGTCAAACTTTTTCATCTCGATGATCTGAGGCTCATTGCCCTCTTCGAAGAATTCGGCGCATCGGGTCTGCAGCACCACGGTGGTCGGGCTGCCCGTGGGAGCTTGGAAGAGGCGGACGTCCCAGCCTTTGTTGATGTGTAGCATGTTGAACGGCTGGTCGAAGGTTTGTTCTATTTCGTAGATGTCCTGTGCCGAGGCGCGGGTGGTCATCAGGATGGTGAGGCCGAGTATGGCTGCGGTGCCGATAAAGCCGAAGTTGTCTTTAAGGATGGATGTTATGCGTTTCATGGGACTATATTTTTTATAGTGTGAAGGTGTGCTGTACAGTGGGTTTGCTTTCCTCCTGGCAGAAGGCGTCGGCTAGCAGCTGCCCAAGCTCTGATGGTTGCCGATGCGGGGCTGAGGGGGCGTTGACCATGCGGGTGCTGGTGCGGCGATGGACACAGGGGGTCGGCTTTGTGGGAATATCCTCGGCGGGAGATGTGTTCTCTACGGTTTCTGTAGGGTCTATGGTGCTGATAATTCTTGTAGTGTCTATTGTTTCGGTCAAGTTTGTCACTTCTTTTTTCACGATGGCCTTCCTGTGGGTTCCGGTCGCCTTGGGGGAAACGGGCGCTATCTCCTCCAGAGGTTCTTTCATCACCACTGGTACTTTGGTTTCAGCCACTTGCAGGGGCGAGACGCTTTCGGTGCGGAAAAGGGCAGGCAGGGTGATCAGCACGGCGGCGATGCCTGCGGCCACGGCTCCAGCCCACACAGGCCACAGCGGTCGGCGGTCGTGCTTTTTCAGCATCCGGCGCAGCTCCTCCTGTCTGCGACGATTGGCCTCGACCGTGCGTTTGGCGGAGAACAGTTCTTGCAATTCTTTATCTTCCATGGATCATTGTTTTTAGTGCGCTCATGGCGCGTGAAAGGGTGGTGTAAACGTTAGAACTGCTCATGCCCAGACGTTGCTGCATTTCTTCGTGGCTCAGCTGGTCTATGTAGCGCATCTGCACTGCCTGCCGTTGCACCTCGGGCAGTTGGTTCATCATGCAGTCGAGTTTGCGTGAACGCTCCTCGATGAGGGCTACCTCAGCGGCGGTGTCTTCCTCCTGCAGGTTGGCGATGTCGGCCAGGCTGACGGTCTCCTTGCGGCGGCGCATCAACGAGATGCAGTGGTTTTTTACGCTCTGGACGGCATAGCCCTCGAGATTTTTCACATGCTGAAGCTTGCGGCGGTTCTCCCAAAGGTCGGCAAAAGCATCCTGCACCACGTCTTCCGCGTCGGTGGCGGAGTGTAGCAATTTTTCGGCCGTCAGTTGCATGAGGGGCTGTAAGGGTAGCAGTGTGTCGAGGAAGTGGTTCATCTCTTTTCGCAGTTCTCACCTTAATGACGCAGAACTGCCAGAAATCTTACAAAAAAAATTAAAATATTTCGCAGGAAAGTATCTCGATGCGGCGGGCCATGGCGGCGGGCAGGCCGTAGATGGGGTCGGTGGACAGGGTTGCAGTGGTGGGCTCCACGGCGCCGTGGGGTCTCTGTACGATGCGCAGACGTCCGTCGTCGAGGGCATCGGCGAACATGCCGCCTCGCCACGCGCGTATCATATTGATGAAGCTGGCAATGCGGCGAGCCGAGAGAGTGCGGTTGTATTCGTTGGTGTGCAGTGGACTGGCATATCCGCTGACGGTCAGCACTGCATGGCGTCCTTCGTAGAGAGCCGCCTCGATGTGGTCGAACAGCATCTGCACATGCTCGAAGTTGCCCACCACGCAGCTGTCAAAGAATTGCTGCATCAATGTCGAGTCGGTGGCGTTGGGCTGGTGGTGCATGTACTCGCTCCGCATCAGGGCGTAGCGCAGCTGGCAGTCGGCGTAGTCGGCGGATGTCAGGCTGTCGTGGCTGCCAGGGTCGGGGTCGTCGTTGTGGAAGTAGAGGAAGAGCGGCAGTTGGAGAGTTTGAGGAACGGCTGTTGTGACTGTGTCGTCGGGCTCGGGTGTGACGCTCGTGAAAGCCCCGCTGTCAATGGCCCAGCGGTAGAGGTCGTTGCAGCACATCGAGTCGTTGAGGAAATAACTGTCGGCACGGTTGGAACTGAGGTAGCCTCCGATGGGGAAGCCGCCGAGAGAGTCGTAGTCGGTGACGGTGAAGTAGAGGTCGTTTTGTTCGCTGTTGAGGCATCCGCATACAGGCTCGGCTTTCTGCCATGTGTTGCGCTGGCCGATGGCACAATAGATGTCGAAGCCCCCCTTGCCCCCCTCGCGGTCGCTGCTGAAGTACAGAATGCCGTTCTGTTGATCGTAGAAAGGTGTGTATTCGTCGGCACTCGAATTTACCTGCGGGCCGAGGTTGACTAGCTCCGAGGCTTCTCCGTTTTTGATGATGGAATACCAGATATCGGTGCCGCCCATGCCACCCTCGTGGTTGCTGACAAAGTAGAGTATCAAGGTGCTGTCGGGCAGTCGGGCAGCAGCTGGATGGGTGTAGGTGAATCGTTGGTCGTTCAGCGCTCCACGCAGGCGTACGGGCTTCTGCCAGCCTCGTTTCCGCTTTTTGGCATACCAGATGTCGCAGCGCAGTGTCTCGAGGTCGCCGCGGGTGAAGTAGAGGTCATGTGTCAAGGGGTCAATGGTCAGGTTGCCGGTGTGTTCCTTCTTGCTGTTGAGACCCCAGCGGTTGGGTTTGGGGCGTGCCACCTTGCCGTTGCGGGCGATGCGGGCCTGGTAGAGCTGCATTATCGAGGTGTTGAAGTTGAAGGCGCCTTTTTTGCTGTTGGACGGAGGCATGGAAGCGAAGGAAAGGATGGTGTCGCCCACCCGCAGGGCTCCGGTCTCGCTGCCGGCGGTGTTGTAGGGTTTGTCCAGGTGCACCACCTTGTATTGTGCCTTTGCAGAATTGAAAAACGAAAAATGAAAAATGAAAACCAGGCTGACGTAGAACGCTAGCCGAAGTAATCGATGTGATATATTAATTTCAATTCTCAATTCTCAATTTTTAATTCTTAATTCATATGATGGGACATGGCAAGGCGCGTTTGGTTTTGTCCTTCTTGCCAATCATATAGAGAATGCCTATCTCGAAGGCGCCAAGGGTATGGCTGGCTTCAGCCAGACGCGAGAGGTTGGCATCGTAGCTGAGTGCGAAAGTCCATTCGTGCCATAGTACAGCTAGGTTGATGGCAGCAGCATCGCCGTGGCGTGCCAGTAGTCCACCGCTGAGAGCAAGGTAGTTGCGCTGACTTTCATTGAGGTACCAGCGCACGTCGCACCCATAGACCATTTCGTCGTAAAGACCTTGATGTTGGTAACCGGCCACCGGCAGCAGGCTCCATTGTTCCCATCGGCGCCATTCAGCACGGACATAGAGGTTCCATCGAGGCAGAAGGTGTGCGTCGGCGGTCTCCAGATGGCTGATGTTAGGACGGTTGATGTTGCGTATGGAGAAACCTGCCTTGGTGTAGAGGTTCTCGTCCCATTGGCAGAACCACGCCACTCCGGCTCCGAGGGTGGGATAGATGACCTGTGGGTTGCGGAAACTCTCTGTACCATCGACCAGTTCGATGTGTTCCGTGCTGAACCCCACCTGACCTACGCCCCCTTCGAGGGCGAGAGAGAAGAGGTTGTCTCCGTTGCCGACGGCTTGGAACCACGATATGATGGCGTTGGCGGTTGTGGAACCGTAACTCAGTGTGCCAGCCCGGTCGTTGGTAATCCACAGGCTGCCATTCAGTCCGTTGCGGTTGCGTTGGCTGCGCATCAGGCTCAGTTCCGCCGTGGCGGTGAGAGTTTGGAAGGGGGTGCTGACCGAGGCCCATTGGTTGCGATAGACGGCCCCGAAACGTCCGGTGCCGTCGAAAAAGCCGGCATAGGCGGGGTTGAACAGCAACGGGTCCAAATCCATCATCGAGAAATGAATGTCCTGAGCCTGCAGCCTACAGTTCATAGGCCCTATAAGTCCTATAAGTCCTATAAGTCCTATGAACTTGAGTCTCATCTTGTGTAAGGGGGTAAGCTGATGTCGGCAAAGTCGCCTTTACGGTATTTGAAGTAAGCGGCTATGCCCACCATGGCGGCGTTGTCGGTGCAGAATTGGAATGGAGGGATGAATGCCTGCCAGTGGTGTTTCTGGCAGATACGTTGCAGTTCGCTCCGCAGGTACGAGTTGGCGCTGACGCCGCCGGCGATGGCAATCTGCTTGATTTTGTTGTCCAATGCAGCCCGCTCGGTTTTTTTCAGCAGGAATCCAACGATGGTTTTTTGTATGCTTGCGCAGAGGTCGGCTTTGTGCTTCTCGATGAAGTCGGGGTCTTCTTTCAGGCGGTCGCGCAGGAAGTAGAGGAAGGATGTTTTGATGCCGCTGAAGGAGTAGTTGTAGCCTGCGATGTTCGGCGTGGCGAAGGTGTAGGCGTCGGGATTGCCCTCTTTGGCCAGACGGTCAATGATGGGGCCTCCTGGGTAGCCTAGATCCATGATTTTTGCGGCTTTGTCGATGGCTTCGCCTGCCGCATCGTCAATCGTGGTGCCGAGGCATTCGATGTCGAAGTAATCCTTCAGTAGTAATATCTGTGTGTGTCCTCCGCTGACCAGCAGGCAGATGAATGGGAACTGGGGTTTGGGTTCACCTCGGTCAATGAAGTGGCTCAAAACGTGAGCTTGCAGATGGTTGACCTCGATGAGGGGTTTGTCAAGGGCAGTGGCAAAACTTTTGGCAAAACTTACGCCTACAAGCAGGGAGCCCAGCAAACCCGGGCCGCGGGTGAAGCCCACGGCATCAATCTCGTCCTTGCCGATGCCGGCCTGTCGGATGGCAGCATCGACCACAGGAATGATGTTCTGCTGATGGGCGCGTGATGCCAGTTCGGGCACCACACCGCCGTATTGTTCGTGTACTTTCTGGCTGGCGATGACGTTGGACAGCAGGTGGTCGTCCCTCAGCACAGCCGCTGAGGTGTCGTCGCAGCTTGATTCTATGGCCAATAGGGTAGTCATTCAGAGTCTGTGTTTTGGGTATTGGTTTCGATATTCGTCTTTATCAAGTGTGTCTATGTAATTTAACATGGGAAATTCAAATTTGCAAAATTACGAAAAAAAATGGTTCCTCAAAATAAAAAGTGATTTTTCTCTTCCAAATCAACATCATCGAATCGGAGGTGTTGATGCGGAAATGGAGATGGGGTGGTGGTGTCGTCTTATCATAATGACCGTACGGTGTGAAACAAAATGAAAGTCGGTCTTGCATGATTTTGGGAAAAAACTTATTTTTGCAAAATGGAGTTTTTGAGTGGTTTGTGTGTAGGATGCTAATACAGAGTTAATAACAATCAAAAGAGATGATATGAAGTATTCCATCGGAGTGGATATGGGAGGCACCAACACAGACTTGGGCCTCGTGACAGAGAACGGCAACATCGTGCAGCGTCGCAACTTGCCGACCAGCGCCTATACTGAGCTGGAACCTTACATCCGCGACTTGATGCGTGAAGTGGAGTCTATGCTCGACACCCAGCGTGCCATCGACGGCGAGGCGGTCAGTCTGGAGGGCATTGGTGTGGGTGCGCCGAACGGCAACTTTTACACCGGCTGTGTGGATAACGCGCCGAACTTGACCATCAAAGGCAACTTGAACTTTGCCAAGGAAATCCACAAGTACCGTGACGTCCCGGTGGTGCTGAGCAACGATGCCAACGCGGCCGCTTATGGTGAATATGTCTATGGCGGTGCCAAGGGAATGAAGCATTTTATCATGTTCACCCTCGGCACGGGTGTGGGCAGTGGCATCGTGGTTGATGGCAAGTTGGTGCATGGTTCGACAGGTGCTGCCGGCGAACTGGGCCACAATATTTTGGTTCCCCATGGCCGTAAATGTACCTGTGGCCGCGAAGGATGCTTGGAAACCTATACTTCTGCCCGTGGAATTGTGCAGACTTACTTGGAGTTGCGTCGTGAGAATCCAGAAAGGGAGAGGATGCTGAAGGAGGTGCCCGACAGTGAGGTGACGAGCAAGTTGATAGGTGAGGCGGCCCATCAAGGCGACCCTGTAGCACTGAAGACTTGGGAGATGGTGGGAGACTGGCTGGGGCTGGCCATGGCCAACAGCGTCACTTTCTCGGCCCCGGAGGCCATCTTCCTGTTGGGTGGCCCGGCGCAGGTGGGAGAACCGTTGCTGAGACCGCTCCGTGCAGCTTTCGAGAAGTACCTGCTCAATATCTATGCCGGCAGTTGCCAAATAAGGATGAGCGAGTTGAAGGCCAACGAGGTGGCTATCCTCGGGGCTGCGGCATTGTTGAAAATGAAAGTTTGAGGACTAAAGGTTTAGAATAAGATGGAGAAGATAAGACGAGTCGGCCGATTCTGTATTTGTGTTTTCTCGTTTGTGATTTGTGCCGCGTGCGGCGAGAAACCTCTGACCTACTATGTCAACCCTATGGTGGGCACCGATGGACACGGCCACACGTTCCCAGGGGCCATTGTTCCTTTCGGACAGATTCAGCCCAGCCCGGACACACGCCTGGGTGGATGGGATGGCTGCAGCGGATATCATTATTCGGACGATACCATCTATGGTTTCAGCCACACCCATCTCAGCGGTACGGGCTGTGAGGACTATGGTGATTTACTGTTCATGCCAATTGACCAGCGGCAGATGCAACAGGTGCAGTTCGGCAACATGATGAGAGAAGGATACAAGAGTCATTTCCAACACAAGAACGAGACCGCCAAGGCAGGCTACTACAAAGTGATGCTTGACAACAAAGGACTGCCTGGAACCATTGTGGAGTTGACGGCCAACCGCCGTGTGGCATACCACCGCTATACTTATGTGGAAGACCAGGGTAATGGTTTCGTGATTGATCTGCGCCATCGCGATGTGCTACTAGATGGCAGCATCCGTCTGACCGACGACGGCATGATTGTGGGTCACCGCCATAGTTCGGCATGGAATCCCGATCAGCACCTGTATTTTGCCATTAGGAGCAATGTGCCATTCGAACGGGTGGTTGTAAGCGACGATTCGACCCAAGCGTGGGTGCAGATGCCGACAGCCAAGCAGGTGGAGTTGCAGGTGGCTATTAGCGGAGTGGATGTTAATGGAGCCATTGGCAACCTGATTACCACCAAGCATAAGGATTTCGAAAGTGCACGGCTGGCTGCCGACCAGACGTGGGAGGAGGCTCTCCGGAAACTGAAAGTGGAGGGTGGTGGCAAGGAACATAAACGTTGTTTCTATACCGCGTTGTACCATTGTATGACGTCGCCGTACCTGTGGAGCGACGAGGATGGTCGCTACCGCGGCACCGACGGCAAAATACATGTGGCCGACGAGGGTAGGGAGGTCTATACGGTCTTTTCGTTGTGGGACACTTACCGCGCCCTGCACCCCCTGCTGACGCAGATAGAACCAGAGCGTACGGTCGATTTTGTTTATACAGCTATGAAGAACTTTGAGCAGGGTGGCGAACTTCCTATGTGGGAACTGGCCAGCTACGAGACTCACTGCATGATAGGCTACCACGCAATCCCTATGATGCTTGAAGCCTACATCCACCTGGCCGAGCGCGATGGCACGCTGGCTGGCTACACGCCGAAGCAGATGCTCGACGCCATGGTGGCCACCAGCAACCGCACCGAGGCCCAGCGTGCCTATGGCGAACAGGGCTACCTCTCGTCCGAACTTGATAACGAAACTGTCAGCAAGACTCTCGAATATGCCTACGATGACTGGTGCATAGCCCAGATGGCCCAGATTGCCGGCGACAGCGCCATGGCCCGCACCTATTGGATACGAAGCCAGAGCTGGCAGAACATCATTGACAGTAACGGCTTTGCCCATCCCAAGCGCAACGGTGCATGGGTCACACCCTTCGAACCCACCGAGGTGAACAACCACTTTACTGAGGCCAACAGCTGGCAGTACAGCACCTATGTGCCACACGACATCGACGCATGGGTCAAGCATCTGGGTGGCAAAGACAAAGCAATCGCATTCCTCGACAGTCTCTTCGAGGGCCACAACAGCATGAGCGGCCGTGAGCAGGCCGACGTAACGGGCCTCATTGGCATGTACGCCCACGGCAATGAGCCGTCGCACCACGCTGCGTGGCTCTACAGTATGCTTGGCCAGCCCGAGAAGACGAAAAAGTATGTGCACAAGATACTCAATGAACTTTACACTAGCAAACCCGATGGCCTTTGCGGCAATGAGGACTGTGGACAGATGAGCGCTTGGTATGTGTTGGCCTCGCTTGGCATGTATGAGGTGTGTCCTGGTAGTGATATTTGGGTCGAAACGAAGCCTGTCTTCACGGTGGAAGGATTCGAACGGTCGCCGCTCGCTGTGGTCTTGACCGGCCAGGAATGCCCGAAAGAATATCGCATCACCCCATGCCCGGTTTTCGCCGACTGGCGTATGCAGAGCAAACGCGACAGGGTGAGCGATACCAGTGCCTGCTGGGATGGCCTGCTTCCTTCTCAGAAGGTGAGCCACAAGGAAGTGAAGGTGCAAACCGACAAGCATGTTACCTACCTCACGCAGCCTGCACCGCAATATACCGAGAATGGCCCCGAAGGCATGGTGGACAACATCTACGGCAACATCAACTACCGTATCGGCGGTTGGCAGGGCTGGCAGGAAGACTTTGTGGCCGTTGTCGAGCTTGACAAGGAAAAACAGGTGAGCCTGGTTGGTGTGAACTGCTTGGAGAACATGCGCTCGTGGATATTCTATCCGAGGAGCTTGAAAGTGGAGTATAGTCTTGATGGTGAGACCTGGATGTCATACGGCGACAAACTGGAAGTCAAAGAGGCTCCCGGCGAGAATCCGCAAGCCCGTCAGGGGGAGAGCCACACTCAGCTCTTTGCCGCGTATAAAAAGGTGCGGGCCAAATACTTCAAGATTACCATGGAAAACTACGGTAAGATGCCTGACTGGCACCTTAGTGCCGGTGAGCAGGCATGGCTGTTTGCAGACGAAATTGTAATACTATGAATATGAAAAAGAAACTTATTGTCCCGATAGCCCTGATGGCGGGTTTGGCATTCTCTTCATGTTATGATAACAGCAAGGTGTGCTATTGCTACGAGAATCGGGTGGAACAAGAAGTGTATGTCAGTCATGATATGCCGTGTAGCAATTTTAACACAGAAAAACGCGGATGTATCGAGTCGCACGAGCGTGGTACATTCGATCCTTCAAGTACGGCATACAAATAGTTTTTATAACAAAAGGATGGCATTCGATACAGGACGCTGTCCTTCGTGGTCGTGATGATGGTTGTCGGACGGATAATTGACCACCCCGTCAAAGGGTTTGTTGTGTACGTACATGGTGGTACTGCCACCGCCATCTAGGTTGATAGCATCGGAACAGCCTAACCACCGCATGACGCGTTGCAGTTCAGGCAAGGAAAAACCTTCGGCTTGGTGACGGAACCGACCGTCGGCCACCACAAGAAGAGTGGTGCCGTCGGGACGGATGCCGAGGGCTGTACGGTTGTGCCGTCGGGTGACAAAAGTGCGGTCGTTCCGTTGGGGCACTTCGTGTCCATCAATAAGTAACATGGGCCCGGCAGTCATTATATTGCTGTCTTTCAAAGTTTCTTCCCATAGTCGATTGCTGTCGGGTACAGCCATTCTGGCACGTCCTCTATCGAGTAGCAAGGTGGCATATTGGTAGTATTTACGCCTTGTCGAATCCTCTTTTGACGGAGTGTTTTCGCCTATCTGGATACCGTCGATTTTCAGATAGCAAACAGGACTTCCTATGTCCATGTCGAAGAACGATCCGTTGATAGCGGCGTATGCATTATGCTGGCGTGCAAGGCAGGAGAGTTCGGTGAGCATAGTGTCACTGCAAGCAAATGCCAGACGTCGATGGGAGCGGGATGGTATTTCTATGATACACAGATGTTGTGCCGAGCAGAAAAGTGCACCTTCGCCAAACTGGTAGCGTTTTAGGTAGAATCCCTCCAAGGTGTCAATACTCCATTCGGCATTGACCAATCGTAGCGAGTCAATGCTGTAGTCAATTTGTGCATGCAGCAGAGTGGGGAAGAGGCTGGAAAACAGCAGTAGGGTGAAAACAATGCGTTTGAACATGATCTATTTCTTGGGTTCTGAGAGTCGGGCCATCACGTCGGGGGCATAACTCTTTGATACAGGTATGTCGCTCACTCCCTCATGGTCGATTTCTGCATAGACTCCGTCGGAGGCTTTGCGGAGCAATTTTACCTTATTCAAATTGAGGAAGTAGCTGCGGTGGCAGCGCACCATAGGACTGCCGATGCATAAACCTTCAATCCCTTTGAGAGTGTTGCGCAAACTGTACCGCATCAAACGGTTTCCGCTGGTGTACAGGATGGTTACATAGTTGCCGGCGGCTTCAATGCTGATGACGTTTTCTGTGCTTACTACCAGTTTTGTGATGCCCTTGTCGTCGGTGAATCTCAGCATTCCGTTGTCGCTCTGCTCCTCTCGTTGCCTCAGGCGGACAATGGTGCGCTGGGCATCGGCAATACGTCGGTCGCGGTCAATTCGTTCCACCAACAACCAGTAAAATGCATAGGGATATACTGCCACTGAGATATAGATAAGCAGTACAACAGGCAGATTCTCAAAGTAGTCAAGGTGAAGGTATAGCGACAGAAATAGGTTGATAAAGAGGCTGCTGGCTGTCACCTCACCCATTTGCCATAGAAAGTATTCCCCCTCTCGGATGCGGGCGGTGTGTGTGGTGAGTATGAGAATTGTGCGCGAAAGGACGGTAGTGACAAGAATGATGGCACAGCAAAGGGGGAGGCATAATCCCTGATGGCTGTACCATAGAAGGATGCTTTCATCACCAGTGTTTCTGGATGCGAAAGTCGATGTGGAAAGTCCGTAGTTGGGAGTATAAGTGATGGCGAAAAACAAAACAAAAATCACCAATCCCGCAATGAACATGGTGTTGCTCTTGACAGCATATATCGTTTTGGGTATCTTCATCTTAGAAGTGTTTCTTTTTCTTGGGTTTGAACAAATCTGTCCAGCGGTCGAAGTCTTTGGTTAGTTTCAGCCCAATCCCTTGCTTGTAAGGCAGGTCTATGCGGGTGTAGTCGTTAGTGTTGGTGCGGTTATAAGCAAAAAGATGCACTAAGGGGCTGAGCCGGTAACCGACAAGTGCATCAATGATGGCTCCGTTGGCGTCACCGGTCTGCAGTTCGCGACTCTCTCCACCGTATCCCAGCGTGCTCTCCAGATACCATCGTCCCCAATCTTTGCTGATATTCACATCAAGCTGTTCACGGGTGATTTCGTTGGCTGCCTTGTAATCCACGTTGATATCCACTACGCCGACCATGTCGCTCAACAGACTCGACAAGGTGCCTATACCTCCCGAGGTGGCCAGGTTGCCGTTCAATGCCGACTTGTTGGCGTTGTAGAACTGTCCCAGAAGCAATAGTGAGATGGTTTGGTTCAGCATATCACGTTCGCTGTTGCGGTCAATGTAAGCAAACACTTCCTCCGACACGCTGGCATCGGCGTTGGGAAGCCGTATGTCGAAGTTTATGGTGGGCTCCTGTAGTGTACCGGCCACTGCCAGCACATCTTCCACTTGCAGGTATTTCTGGCTGCCTCCCAAATCGTTGACTCCTCCTGTGAGAGTGGAAAGATTCACTCGTTGGGAATAAACTGCTTTCAAGTCAAACCGGGCATCCGACAGATTGCCTTGAAATCCCAGATTGCTGCCGCTTTCAATGGTGAAGTTCTTCTCTATCAGCGAGAGCATACTGAGCTTCATGGTTCCCGAGGTGATTTCGTAACTGCCCAGCACCTGAGGCTCTTCCTCGCCGGCGAGGGTGAGGTATAGATCGCCCATGCCGTTGGCGCCCACTTTGACCACCACGTCCGAAAAGTCCATCGGCAGGTTGATTTGTACGTCCGGGGTGATAGAGATAGTTGCTTCAAGATTCAAATGTTGGTTTTGCTGTTTTGTTTGGCGGCGACGGCTTTGATTGGATTCATCTCCAACAAAAGTAATGTAGTTGTGGGCCTTCACTTGTTTCTGGTCGCTCACTGGCACCGTTATGATGCTTCCTGGATTAGTTCGGGCGTTGACGTTCACCCCGAGGCTGTCTATCCGCCCTTTTACCCTGCCTTGCGCCGATGCCAAAAGGGTGCCGTAGAATTCCTCTCCCCTCGGCTTGTCGAGAACCAAAAGGTTGTCGGTCTGTAAATTGAGGTCTAGTGTGATGTCGGTTAAATCGTTGTATTGTATATTTCCGTCCAGCAAGGCAATGTTGCCGCGGGGGTCACGAAGGGTGAATTGGTTAAGAGTGATTTTTTTGTTGTCGAAACCAATTGTGTCGTTGAAATAGTAGGTGACGCCTGTCATGTCGATTTTCAAGGCACCTTGCTCCACCAGAGCCACTCCTTCGATGACAGGGCTCCCCACGGTACCCGATATGTCGAAATTCCCGTGTAACTGCCCTTCGAAGCGGCTTGAGAAGTCGCTCAACAGCGGCGCCACAAATCCTAACCCGAAATGGGTGAAATCAGCGTTGAAGGACAAGGTGGGGTCTTTCTCGGCTAGTCCGATCCATCCGGTGGCGTCAATCTGGTCACCAATTAATTCGAGATTGAGTATGTTGAGTTCGGCATTCCAGTTGCTTCTCAGACGCACATCTCCCATAAGTTGGTGGTTCACCACGCAACTGTCTATCGTCAGGTTGGCATTGAAGTAGGGCGTCTCGTTCAATCCGGACATGGAGAATCGGCCGTCGATATCGCCAAGAACAGATATGGGACTCTCTTGCAGCAGGATGTCGGTAAGCGCGCCTAGCCTGAAATTGTTGAAGTTGAGTTCTACGTAGTCGTTGGGTTGTTGCAGCAGGCTCAGTTTGGCTATGACCGACTGTTCTTCGCTCTTCACCCCGATGCCGCTACCGGTGGCTTTCAATCCCTCTTTGGTGTTTATCGACAATTGGTCGAGGATTAGATTCCATTCGGTTTCGCCCACGGTGAACTTCGGTTTCGTGACGCTGATTTCCCCCTCCTTCAAGCGCAGCAGCAGGTCTCCTGTTGTCTGGACATCACTCCCTCCCCACTTCAGGGCCATCAGTGCGCGTCGTGGATTGCTGTTCAAAGTGAGGTCGGCGCTGCTTAGTAGTTCCATTGTTCCGATGTTCACCTCCTGAGCTTCCAGATTTATTAGGTAGTCCGACCCTGTGGATCGGCTGCTCATGCCAATGTTGTCCAGCACCAAGCCTCCCATCCTCAATGAATCACTGCGCAACACCATCTTCAACAACTCCGAGGCATTGTAGCTACCGTCGATACGCGTCCCTTTCGCCACTGTCATCTTTTCATCAATGCCGTGCAGGAACCGTCCGTCGTCTTTCCAGTGGATGTGGAAGTTCAATGTCTTGTCTATCAGTTTCTGGCGTTCTTCTTCATTCAAAGGGATGGCGGCCAACAGATCGGCTGGCACTACTTCCTCCGCCATCTGGCGTATCATCAGAGGAAGCTCCCCATAGCCGAATCGGCCATGGGCATTTATTTCCACAGGGTCGCTTTGCAAATGTATTGTCTTCTCGCCCTCGTGGGCGTCGGCTTGCAGGTTGAGATGTTTGATGTCGATATCGCCCAGTTGTGTATAATCCAATGTGACATTTCCTTCCATTTCGTCGGCATCCACACCCCTGAACTCCACCGTCGCCTGTGTCCTCAGGTCCCCGAATTTCTCGGGCATAAGTTCAAAAGCTGCCAGATCAAGGTGTTCCACCTCGAGATCGGCGGTCACATGCTTGGTTGAGTCCGGCATTTCCATTGTCGCCGTCAGTTTCAGCATGGCCAAGGGGTCGGTCGATTCCGCCTCAGCTTTCCATTTTCCACCGTCGGCGCGGGCCTCAAAACTCACCGGCATCAACTGTTGACCTTTTACTACGCTGTTCATCAATCCGCCCTGCAGGTCGGCTCTCAGCGTGTTGAGGTCGTTGGTGTTGTGCCATACGCCATTGGTACTCAGGTCGAATCCCGTTCGGCTTACCCATTCGCTTTTCAGCATCCGCAACGACAGGGCATCGCTGCCGGCGTCAAGGGAGAACGCAATCCCGTTTTTGCCGACGGGAGTTATATTGGCATCGGCTCTCAGGTTCCCTATGCCGCTGGTCATGTGTAAGTTGATGGTTGAAGCCTGTTTCAATCCGCCCCTCACTCGCATACCCAAATCCACATGATCCACCTCCTTCAACAGCCTTTTCATCGAGGTCGGCAGGTAGGACGTGGCTTCCAATGCCGCAAGTAAATCATCGTGGTTGGTCCAAAGCCGTTCGATGTCCACATCAAACCTCGCACTGTCAATGATTTCCACCTTCTGCATACGTCCTGTCAGCACCAAGCCTGAGGCATCGCCCCATTGCAGGTCGAGGTCGGCTATCATGTCGTTGATTGTCCCTTCCGCCAAGCCTACGGCATTCACCTGTGTCTCTACGCCCCAAAGTACGGGTGCCCAATAGGCGGCATCACTCATTGCCACCGATGTGCCTTCCTTTATCAGCACTTTGTGATGTACCGTGTTCAGGTAATCTATCATCACCTCCCATCCGTCGTAAGTCAACTCGGCGTCCAGCGTGATGTAGCTTTTCGGAGTGGTCACTTCCAGATTGCGGGCGGTGATTTCGTGCGGGCTCACATGCACGTCGCACCGTATGTCGCTCACCTCAAATCCGCTGCGCTCCTCTGTGCGCAGCCGCACGATGCGGCACGTCACATCGTCGTTCAGCACTGTGATGTCCTTGAAACGCCCATGGATGTCGTAAAACTCCATGTGAGGAATCTCCACCCCCTTGTCATACACAACCTTCCGCAGGTCCGGAAGATCCATCTTGTAGTGTAACCCATTGATGGTCAGTGCCCCCACCCTGACGGGGAACACAGCTCCTGTAGGAGGAGGCGGTGGCGCCCCATGAGTGTAGTAATCAATGATGTATTGCAGATTTATTGTCGGTCGCCCGTTCTCTCCGGGAGGATTGCATACCAAATGGTAGTAACCGTTCTTCAAATAGACGCGCTCCAACTCCAATCCTCCGTTGCGGAACGGGAATCGGCGGAAACTCACTCGCAGCGACTCTATATCGACCACTGTGTCGCCATCGGGGGCCACCATCAGCACATCGTCCAGAATCAAGTGGTCCCAAGGCATGGCATGCAATGCACCGATGCGTAGTTCTCCACCCCATTCGCGCGAGAAATACTGCCCCGCCACCGTGCCTAAATACGACTGCACGACGGAGTAATTCACCAGAGCCACAATGACATATAACGTCACACCCAACCCCAGTAGCATTCGCCCTGTTATCTTCAATACCTTCTTCAACTCGCTCTTACAACGCCAGATTCCCCCTTTTATTATATAAATATGAAAGAAAAAATATTATCTCAAAACATTGTCAAAGTGCTAACCAGGTAGATCCCTAGTGCTACCCTGGTATTACCCTAGTAGATCCCTAGTACTACCCTAGTGCTACCCTAGTAGATCCCTAGTACTAACCTAGTAGATCCCTAGTACTAACCTAGTAGATCCTTGGTACTACCCTAGTACATTTTTATTGGTTTTCCGCCGGTCTCCAATTGCGAGCGGCCATACTTCCGCTTTTTGTGTGCATGTTTTGACGTAAGATATTGTGCTGTAATGAGATATTTATGTTTTCGT
>DGIA01000026.1 GCA_002392965.1 Bacteroidales bacterium UBA3834
ATCATCGACCAGGACTTCCTGCGCGCCCTGCAATACGGCATGCCGCCCACTAGCGGCATCGGCATCGGCATCGACCGCCTGGTGATGCTCATGACGGGCAAGACATTCATTCAGGAAGTGCTCTTCTTCCCGCAGATGAAGCCCGAAAAGAAGGCCCCGCAGAGCACTGTTCAGGAATGGGCTGCCGTGGGTGTCGGCGAAGAGTGGGTTCCCGTGTTGCGCAAGGCCGGATTCAACCTGGTGCAGAACATCCGCGACGAGAAAGCCCAGGGCTTGCAACAGAAAATTGGCGACATCGTGAAGAAGTTCAAGCTCGACATGCAGAAACCCAGCGTCAACGACGTGCAGGCGTGGATTGACAAAGCAAACGAAACAGCAGAATAAGAGTAGAAATGTTCGACTGTGGCAGAATAGCAATTATTGGCGGCGGAAGCTGGGCGACGGCCATTGCCAAGATTGTGGTGGGACACACCCACCACATCGGGTGGTACATGCGCCGCGACGACCGCATAGAGGATTTCCGCCGCATGGGACACAACCCGGCTTATCTGACCAGTGTGCATTTCAATCTGGACGAGATATGGTTCTCCAGCGATCTCAACAAAATTGTTGAAGCCTACGACACATTGGTGTTCGTCACACCGTCGCCTTATCTGAAGAACCACCTGAAGAAACTCAAAACCCGCATACGCGACAAGTTCATCGTCACGGCCATCAAAGGCATCGTGCCCGACGAGAACTTGTCGTGCTCGGAGTTTTTCCATAGGGTTTATGACGTGCCCTACGACAACTTGGCCTGCATCGGCGGGCCGAGTCACGCCGAGGAGGTGGCTCTGGAGCGTCTGAGCTACCTGACGGTGGGTTGCGCCGACCAGGAGAAGGCCAAGGCTTTCACCAGGGTGCTGGCCAGCGACTACATCAAGACCAAGACCTCGGACGATGTCATCGGCATTGAGTATTCATCGGTGCTGAAGAATGTCTATGCCATTGCCGCCGGCATCTGCTCGGGACTGAAGTATGGCGACAACTTCCAGGCTGTGCTCATGGCCAATGCCGTTCAGGAGATGTCGCGTTTCCTCACTGCCATCCACCCCATAGAGCGCAGCGTCTATGACAGTGTCTATATCGGCGACCTGCTGGTGACGGGCTACAGCAACTTTTCGCGCAACCGCACCTTCGGCACCATGATTGGCAAGGGCTACTCGGTGAAGTCGGCCCAAATAGAGATGGAGATGATTGCCGAAGGCTACTTCGGCACCAAGTGCATGAAGGAGATCAACCGCCACATGCACGTCAACATGCCCATACTGGATGCCGTCTATAACATCCTCTACGAGCGCATCAGCCCGCAAATTGAAATCAAACTGCTTACCGACAGTTTCAGGTAAGACTGCCTAAGCCAAGGCCCCCCTTTCTTCCCCCAACGGGGGGATGAGAGGGGGGCCTTGGCTTAGTGGGCATGACGTTAGAAGTCGGGAGCCAGGAGTTTGAACCACTCCATCTGGTTGATGTCGTTGTTATACCGTTTGTAGTTGCCTGTGGTTGGACTCTGCGGCACGAACATGGAAACGCCGTGGAACTTCTCTTCGGTCATCTCGAAGTCGGCATAGAATTTATCCCACTTTTTGATGGTATCCCACTTGTAGCCGATGCGCTTCGTGACGACGGCTTTCGCGAGGGCCTCGTTCCACACCTGGTAGTCGGCAGCTGAGGCATAGCGGCTCATGAAGTCGCCAGCATCGTAGTAGAAGTTGTGCGCGTCAAGGTGTTCTGATCCATTGTCGTCATAGCCGTAATGGATGATGCCGGTCATGTCGGCATAGCCGCCACCGAGGTTGGCCTTCACGCCCTGCATGGCCTGTATGGTGGCCTGAGCGACATTGTCCATCTCGCTCATCTTGACGGCGGCCATCGGTAGGGCGCCTCTGACGGAGGCGTGGTAGCGCTCGATGATGGAGCTGAAAAACATCTCTTTCTCGAACAAAGCAGGCAGCATGGTGTCGTAGGGCGCTCCCTGTCCGGGAATCTCGGCAGGCGAACCAATCATGTAGTCGGTGACGTGGCGCAGCTCGTAGAGGTCCTCCAAGTCCATCATGTGGCAGCAGTCGCACATGATGAACTTCATGTGGGGCATCTTCTGCAGGATGTTCTTCAGCGTGGGTACGTTGATCCATTTGCCTGAGCCACCGATATATTTGCCGTTGTCCAATCCGTAGGCACGCGTGGCGCTCACCTCCTGCTCCATCAGCCAGCCGGTGCCGTGTCCCCAGAGCACCAGTCCGTAGTCGCGTGTGGCGGCGTATTTGCCATAGGCATAGCGCATCACCTGCTCCATCACCTCTGGGTCGCAGGCACGTGCGTCGCTCTTCGAGATGCCCATGTCGGTCACGGAAACAGAGTCGGTCACCTCTCCCCTCCAGATGCGTGCGAGCCAGGGTGTCTCGGTATTATTGTCTTCCTGGTAGCGGCATACGAACACGAGCATACAGTCTTTGTCGCTGAGTTTCTTCGAGCCCTCCTTGATCTCGTTGAGGTCGGCCTTGAGGAAATCCACATGTTTTTCGTTGTTCGTCAGGTTGTTCCTACCTGCCATATAGACGAGGACGGTTCTCTCGGGCTGCATCAGCTGACCGCTGGGAGCTATCTGGGCTGACCCATTGTCTGTTGATGCAAAATCTTCGTCGCTTGAACAAGCGGTGAAACTAATTGTTGCTGCTGCGGTAAGGATGCTCATGAACACCAGCTTTGCCATATCTTTCATTGTCTTCATATGCTTTTCTTTTTTTTATATTGCTGTCCGCTAAAACTCAA
>DGIA01000001.1:0-69949 GCA_002392965.1 Bacteroidales bacterium UBA3834
ACAACCTAAATCAGCAAATCACATGTACTTCCTTGATGGAACGCTGTAGTCACCATATAGGTAACATAGGGGCACACAAAAGGTGACGAAAAGGGGAGCAGAATGGGAGCAAAACCAATAGAGAGGTGTGACGGGTGCAGGAGGTATTATTGCCGAGATATCTCCGTGCTATGGCACCGACTTGGTCGGCAAGTGGTACCGGTGGTTATTATAGTCAAAGCTCAAGAGAGTCTGGATTGAGCAGAAAGTCGTATATGCTCATTGTGGTGATTCCCTGTTCATTTCTGTGTATAAGACCTTCCTCGCCGGTGATTATGATTTTTTTGAAAGAATCACGTACATTTAACAATGAGGCTTGCTCTTGACGTCGCTTATCGTCGCTATCCATTCGAAATGCTGACTGAATATAATATCGTCGACTTCCTTGGTTGCACACAAAGTCTATTTCCAGCTGGCTTCTGTGCTGTTTGCCGTCATCTCCAATTTTCACAACGGGAACAACGCCTACGTCAACGTTGAAACCTCTAATCAGTAACTCATTGAAAATTATATTTTCCATCAGATGCGTTTTTTCGTCTTGACGGAAATTGATACGCGCATTGCGAAGCCCAGTATCTGTGAAATAGTACTTATAAGGTGTGTCAATATATCGCTTGCCTTTTACATCGTATCGCATGGCTTTTGTGACAAGAAATGAATCGCACAGGTATTCCAGATACGATTTCAATGTATCTGCGGTGATACTTATGTTCTTCATGCTCTTGAATGTGTTTACCAGTTTGGCGGGATTGGTAAGGCTCCCAACGGAAGAAGAGATGATGTTGAGCAAATCCTCAAGTTCATCCTCGTGGCGTATTTTGTACCGGTCTTTGATGTCCTTAATGTATGTTTCGGCAAAAAGATTCTTTAGATAGGTTGATTTTTGCTCCTCCGATTTCAAGGAAAGAATGAACGGCAGTCCTCCGTAGGTCATATAGTCGTCAAGTCCTCGTTGCTGACTTCCGTTGTATGCACTCATATATTCGGAAAAAGAGAGTGGGTAAATCTTTACTTCATCACCTCGCCCCCGGAATTCTGTAATAACATCTTTAGAGAGGAATTTTGCATTGGAACCCGTTACATAGACATCAGCGTTGGGTACACTCAGGTAGCTGTTCAAAACATCCTCGAATTCATCCACCAATTGCACTTCGTCAAGCAGGATATAATACATATTATCGTCATGTATTCGGCTATCAATGTAATCTAACAAAGAATCAGGGTTCCGCAATTTGATGTTACGTCGGCTTTCCAAATTTACCATGATTATATGGTCATTGTCCACACCTTGTGACTTAAGGTAGTCATAGAAAAGGTTGAATACAAGGTAAGATTTGCCACAGCGTCGCACTCCAGTTATAACTTTAATCATTCCGTTGTGCTGACGATCAATTAACTTTTTAAGATATATGCTTCTTTCTATCTTCATCTTATTCGATTTTTATGTCATTTATGACGCGAATTTCGACTGCAAAGATACACATTTTTTTGTCAATAGAGATAAAAAATGACACGTGGTTTGACAAAATGTAAAGAGACCGCCGAAGGATCGCCGAAAGATCATGGATTGATTGTGCTGAAAATGAATTGTTTGTGTGTTAGTGTTGGTGCAGGTGTCATCTGGTTGATTTCCAGTGTAATTGCTTTGCTTGCAAAGAAGGCACGAAGAACCCACGAAGAAGTCACGAAGAAAGCAGGTTTTATAAAATTCTAACAATTTGCGTGATATTTATCAAGCACCATGTGAAAAAAATGCACAAGTTATTATATTAGGCAGTATGGTTGTTGTTGCAAAAAATGCAACAACTGCTAAATTGTTCACATGAAGAGGATTGATGTTGTTGCAAAATATACGACAACCACTATAAGGTCATATGTGCAAAATTTGCACATACCACTACGAATAACGTGCAAAAAACGCACATTGTTATAATTCCATAGCAATATGAAGCTGTTTGGAAATCCCGAACAACTGCCGAAGATGGTAACTTGTAAGGAATTCTTACAAGCTGAAATATGTACCGTCTTTGCATCAAGAAAACCGTCAGAGGTTAGGCAATTCCATTTTATTTTGTATTTTTGCATCGAGAAAACCGACAGGTGTTAGGCGACAGATGTTATAGACAATGAATGACTTTGCGGCGATAGACTTTGAGACGGCCAACGGGGAGCGCTCCAGCGTGTGCAGCGTGGGGGTGGTCGTGGTGCGCGGGGGCGAGGTGGTGGATACGTTCTACAGCCTCATACAGCCAGAGCCGAACTACTACGCCTGGTTCTGTCAGCGGGTGCACGGCCTCTGCCACGAGGACACCGACGGCGCCGAGGTGTTCCCGACGGTGTGGCACAAGATAGAACCGCTCATCGAGGGGCTGCCCTTGGTGGCCCACAACGCCATGTTCGACGAGGGCTGCCTGCGGGCGGTGATGCAGGTCTATCGGATGGAGTGGCCGGGATACAAATTCTATGATACTTTGCGGGCTTCGCGCCGCAAGCTCAAGGGGCTGCCCAACCACCAGTTGCACACCGTCAGCGAGGCCTGCGGCTACTGCCTGGAGAACCACCACCACGCCCTGGCCGACGCCGAGGCCTGCGCGGCGATAGCGCTGAAGATTCTGTAGATATTTATTCGCCTGCTCGCACTGCGTGCATCGCGAGATCTTGTAAATCTGGTAGATTATTCTGCCTTCGGAGGGAATACTACAATGGGCTGCTTCAAAACGCCTTGCCCTGCGGGCAGAAATCCATAAATCTTATAAATTATATGCTGACGCAACAACCTGCGTGGCAACACCGAAGGCTGAATAATCTACCAGATTTATAGATTTCGTGAGCGTAGCGAACAGGAGAATTCTGGATTTATAGAAGTTATCTTTGTTTATTTGCTGTACTTGCTGCCTTTGAAGCCTTCGCGCACGGTGCCGTCGTTGAGGTTGGCATGCAGCACGATGGGCGGCGTGGGGCGCAGGTCGTAGTATTCCAGCTGTTCGACGGGCAAACGGAAGTAAACCATCTGGCGGTAGTCGTCGTAGAGGCGACGCAGGACCTCGTTGTGGTCGTAGATCCATCGTTGTGTGTCGTCGTCGTCGTCGAATGCCACCGTGCCGCCGCAGCGCACACTCACCTTGTCGGCCAGCACGATAAACTCCGCGTTGGGGTTCGTCTGCAGCTGGCTGTAGACTGCTTTCTTGGCCGATGTGGCGAAGTAGAGCGTCGTGCCCTCGACCTTCATGGCCTGGAAGGCACGCGTCTGTGGGCGGTCGCCGCTGACGGTGGCCAGCACGCCCTCGTTGTGTTGGCGCAGGAATTGGAATGCTTGTTCTATCATAGTTCGTTGAGTATTGCGGATATATCTTCGGTGAAGGCCATGAAGTGCCCCTCGATGCCTTCGAGCGAGGCGTCGGGGTAGTCGCGGTTGAAGCGCACGAGGGCCGTCTGCGGGAAGTTGAGCGCCATGTGCTCGAAGGGCACACGGATGATGCCCGGCGTGTTGAAGCCCACCCCGAACTCCAGCAACAGCAGGCTCCCCTGGCTGTGCTGGCGCACGAAGTCGTGGTAGCGCTCGGCCTGGCGGTGCCAGCGGTCGTCCTCGACGAAGGTGTCGTCGCAACGCAGGTTGGGCACCAACGCCTCGCCGGTGCGCGGATGACGCGGCACGAGGCTGGTGGGTATGCGGCAGTCCTCGGTGGCGGCCATCGCGCGGAAGACCCAGTCTTTGCAGTAGACAAGCTCCTTGTCCTCGCCGCTGCGGCTCTGCAGGTAGGCGTAGTCGCCCTGCGTGGCGAAGATGCGGTCGCGCGCAAAACCCGCGAGTTCGAACTGGGCGTCGACGTTGGTGGTCAGCACAAAAGTGGTCTGCGGGGAGTGGCGCTCGGAGAGCTTTTCCAGCAACAGCCGGTAGAGTTCCGTGCCGCCGGTGCGGAACCGAGAGAACCAGATGTGGCGTGCCCAGTAGGCCCAGCGCTCCTCCTCGGTGGCGAAGGGGTAGAAGCCCGAGGTGTAGAGGTCGGTGAAGCCGTAGCGTTCAATCCACGGCGCAAACTCGCGCCGGAAGTCCTCGCCGGCATAGTCCAGTCCTGCAGCGGTACTCAGTCCCGCCCCGGCACCGATGATGATGGCGTCGGCCTGCGCCAACAGCTTGCGCAGGGCGTCAACGCGCTGCGAGAAGTTCTCGGTAGATGTCATAGTCGATGTCTTTGAAAACGTTGAAGACCACAGTGAGTGCGTTATTGTGTGAGTGCGTTAATGCGTAAGAGGTGGTGTATTCCTTAACCGTCGCGATGGCGATTTCGGCGGCGCGGCGGTTGGGAAAGTGGAACTCGCCCGTTGAGATGCAGCAGAAGGCGATACTGCGGCAGCCGTTGGCCTCGGCAAGGCCGAGACAGTTGCGGTAGCAGTCGGCCAGCTGTTCTTCCTGCTTGCGGGTGGGTATGCCATCGGGAATGATGGGCCCCACGGTGTGGAGAACATGGCGGCACGGCAGGTTGTAGGCCTCGGTGATAATGGCCTCGCCAGTGGCTATCTCGCCGCCACGCAGTACGTTGTCGCACTCCTGCCTCAGTTGCAGCCCTGCCGCCGAGTGGATAGCGTTGTCGATGCAGGCATGCAGAGGATGCCAGCACCCCAGCCCCTGGCTGTTGGCGGCGTTGACGATGGCATCCACCTTCAGTCGCGTGATATCCCCCTGCCAGAGCGACAATTTACTCTCACATTCAAGCATTGTCGCATTATCGCAATCAATAATGCCCTTTTCCTGCAGCTGTGCCTGCAACTCGGCGTCCTGCGCATGGAGAAACGCCTCGCTCAACGGCTGCGGTTCCCAAATGTTACCTTCGGTGACGTTACTGCATCTCGGCAGAGCAAACGAGTTTGCTCTGCTCTCGACTTCCGTAACGTTCATCAGCGCCCGCAGCAGGCGTTGCTTCTCAGGCAGTGAGGCCGGAATGTCGGCCTGTGTGCGGTTCTGCTCCAGCAGGTAGCGGATGCAGTAGTCGATGTTTTCAATCCTGTCCATAGTATCTTTCGCGGTCGGTCACAATGTCGTGCAGGTTGTTGTAGGCCCAGTCCATGAGCTGCTGCATGACGGGCATGAAGCTGCGGCCGCGGTCGGTGAGGGCGTACTCCACGCGCGGCGGCACCTCGGGATAGACCTTGCGGCTGACGAGGCCGTCGGCCTCCAACCCCCGCAGGGTGCTGGTGAGCACCTTCTGCGAGCAGTCGGGGTTCTTCTCCGCCAGGTCGCGGAAACGCATAGGAGTGTCACCGCCGCTGAGGGTGTAGATTACGGCCAGCGCCCATTTGCTGCTGAGGCGTACCAACACGTTGCGGATGGGACACTCCGGAAAGACGGGGTCTTGTATGAAATCTTTGGACATCAGTTGTTGATAGGTTGATAAGTTGATATGACGATGCAAAGATACGTTTTTTTTTTGCAAACAGGCAGGCATCTTGCGAAACCTGCCTGTAGTGCAACTATTTGGGTGAAGAAAGTTTCTTTATTTATAGAGTGCTTCAGCCAGCGGGGCGATGTCGCCGGGCATGTCGGGATAGGCGGCCTTGAGGGCTTCGGCAAAAGCGTTGGCGTCCTTCTTCTCGGCACGGAGTTTCTTCAGGCATTCCAAGTAGGCAATACGGGCTTCGACAGCAGGCTTCTCGACCAGACCGCCGTGACCGCCGATGAAGTATTTGGAACCCGTGGCCAACTCAGCCTTGGTGGCTGCCAACTCGGCGTCGATGGCCTCTTTGCTGCCCAGCTGCAGGGGGCTCATGTGCATCTGATAGGGAGCCCAGTGGGTGTAGCACACCTGGTTGCCGATGAGGATCATAGAACCGGGGAAGTCGCTCGCGGCACCGCGATCGAAGCGGAAGTCGACACCGGCATACTGCTGAGTGCTGCCGAAGGGCACTTCGGTGGCCTGCTGTGTGGGCAGGTCGACCATCGTCTCGCCAAACTGCTCGGCAAAGCCTTTCATCATGCCGCCATAGATGGGGCCTTCGATAAACTTAGGCATACCCTCGGGCATCACGATGGGCAGTTGGTCGCTGCCGCCCAGATGGTAGTCGGTGATGTCGGTCACCACGGGCTTGCCAAGAGCCTTGATGTATTCGGCAAACTCAGCGGCATTCACCTTGAAGAGGGGATACTCCATCACCACGAGGCCGTCCTGGCCTTCGATGATGTAACTGGCGTCGAACATCACGTCGTTCGAGTTGTAGACGTGCAGCTTGAATCCGTCAAGCTGGTAGGCTTGGAACTGGCCAACGGTTTCTTTCTGTGCATTCATTGTCGTGTCGTTATGGTTGCTGTTCTCGTTGTTGCTTTTGCAGCCTACGGCAAGGATGGCGGCTACAGCCATCAGGATGATTGATTTTTTCATTTTTATTTAAATATTATATTGTTTACCAATTCAGCGGGTCGGCGAGGATGTTGCCGTCAGTCATGGGGCTGTCGGCCTCGGTGAAGTTGTTGGCACGGTACTGGATGCAGAGCATCGTCAGGTTCTCACTTCCGGTGTTCTTCAGGGCGCGGCGGCCGTCGGGGCTGACGCGGACAATGGTGCCCTCGCTGACGGGGAACTGCTCGCCGTCCACCTGGTAGGTACCTTCGCCGCGGAGGATGATGTAGAGCTCCTCATGCGTCTTGTGGGTGTGGAGGAAGCCGCTGTCCTGACCGGGGACGAGGGTCTGGAACGACAGCTCGCTGCCCGTGGTGCCCACGGCCTGGCCTACGAACACCTTGCCCCGGATGACATTGGGACCCATCGGCAGCTCGTGCTCGATGATCTGGTTGATGTTTCCGACGCTGACGGCCTTGTAGTTGCGGCCACTCTTGATTGTTTCGATTGTTCTCATTTTTGTAGGTTTATATGTTTATATGTTGTTTGTTACATACGGTTGACATTGTCTTTTCTATTTCGGCTGCAAAAGTACAACCATTCCTCCGTTCCGGCAAGAAGGCACCCCGGCGGAAGTCAGTTACCATCAGGTAACCTTTGCGCCAAAATCGCTGTTTGTCCTTGGGACATTAACACTTTTTTAACGTTTCTTAGGTGATTGTGGGGTGTTGCAAAGCGGTGCTCGGCATGTCCTTGCGCGACTTTTTTAGCCCGTGTCTGGCAGTTGCTGCGGTCTCCTTGTGGACGCCGTAGTTAATAATACAGTAGCAGGCGCAATGACTCCTGTGACGGCCGCATAGAACATGCTTCCGTCAGGTGCTGTAGTGCTCTTCTATCCTGTCGAGGGTGGCAAAGGTGGCCTCGGCCGTGGGGGTGGCCACAAGAGCCAGCCGGTAGGGCTTGAAGTTATACAATCCCTTGAAATAGTTGCCATAGTGCTTGCGCATCTCGAAGATGGCGGTGCGCTCGCCTTTGAAGTCTATGGCCATCTGCAGGTGGCGGCGGCAGACATCGACGCGTTCCGCGACGCTGATCTCCCGCTCGGGCTCTCCCCGGAGGGCGCGCTGGCATTGCTCGAAGATCCAGGGGTTGCCTATGGCACCGCGGCCGATGAGGATGCCATCGACACCGTAACGCCGCTTGTTCTCAACGGCTTGCGCTGCGGTGACGATGTCGCCGTTGCCGAAGATGGGGATGTGCATGCGGGGGTTGTTCTTCACTTCGCCTATCATCGTCCAGTCGGCGGTGCCGCTATACATCTGGGCCTTAGTGCGTCCATGTATGCTAAGTGCAGCGATGCCCGTATCTTGCAACGCCTCGCAGAAATCGGTTATCATCATGCTGTCAGCATTATATCCCAACCGGGTTTTCACCGTCACCGGCAGGTGGGCCCGCTTCACCAGTGAAGCAGTGATTCCAAGCATCTTGGGTATATCTTGCAAGATGCCTGAACCGGCTCCTTTACCCGCCACCTTGCGCACCGGGCAACCCCAATTGATGTCGATGAAATCGGGCCGGGCCTGTTCCACCACATCAAGACAACGCAGCAGTTCGTCCTCGTTGGCCCCAAATATCTGTATGCCAATGGGTCGCTGTTCCTCGGTGAAGCGCATCTTGCGGAAACTCTTCTCGGCATCGCGGTTGAGCGCTTCGCTGGCGATGAACTCTGTGACAAGCAGGTCGGCACCAAACTCCTTGCACAACTGACGGAAGGGCATATCGGTGATGTCGTCCATGGGGGAGAGGACAATTGGAAATTGAAAGTTGAAAGTTGAAAATTGAAAACTATTTTCCATATTACTCCTCTCCATCATTCTCATTATAAATCGACTGCATCAGTTCGTCATCAAAATAGACCTGCTCGTCGGGATGCTCGGCGGCCCGACGGATGGCGGCACCGAGCCCCGTGAGCGCCGCAAAGGGGGCAAACTGGGCTGCCCGTCCTTCCATACCCATGCGCGGATAATAGCTCGACACATGATGCGGTAGATTGATAATATCCTCGTAGTCAGCACTCATGCCTTATGACCTCCTATCTGGCTATTACGCTCACGGGCAGTGGCCCCTTCCTCAAGATCCATGCCCTTGAAGATGGCGTTCTTGTTGAATTTCCGTTTGATAGACAACACCGCTTCCTGCATACGACGTTCCTTGTCAAGAGAAGCCTGCTCGGCTGCTCGTTCACATGCAATATACTCATAATCAGCGAACATATCAAGTTGTTCGGCAGGGGTGTTGGCCGCCACCCGTTCTTCGTCAACCACCTGATTCACATTGATGGTGAGGCGACGAACCATCAGCTTAGGATTGACGTTGCGGTCAAACAGTTGCATGGCGGCCTCTGTAATGATGCGCGCCGAAGAGGTAGGTCGTGGGAGTGAGACCGATCCGTGTGATGGCTTAGGTGCCGGACGTCCATAGTAGTCGCTCACCACCTCTCCTTCGTAAGCGCCTTGTTTCAAGCTCAATGAGTCGTAACTGACATAGATATCCACCTGATGTGCCACCATGCGGAGGCTTACCAGTTTGAGGGCCATAGCATCGGCCATCTCACGCATCACAATGCGTGCTTTATCAAACGTATAGGGTTCGGAGAGCACCTGTCCGGAGCTGAAGGAATTGCTCTTGGGACGATAGGATTTGATGGCGGCGATGGTGCAAGGCTCCCAACCCCAAGCGTGGTCGATGAGCAGTTCGGCATTGACGCCGAAGAGCTTATACAACAACGCCTCTTTCTCCAGAGAACAACGGGCCACATCACCCATGGTCATCATGCCGCAAGCCTCGAGTTTGTGGGCGATGCCGCGTCCCACCCGCCAGAAGTCGGTCAGCGGACGGTGATCCCACAGCTGGCGTCGATAGGACATCTCGTCCAATTCGGCGATGCGCACACCGTCCTTGTCGGCTGGTATGTGCTTGGCAACGATGTCCATAGCCACCTTGCAGAGGTAGAGGTTGGGGCCGATGCCCGCCGTGGCGGTGATACCCGTCTCGCGCAATACATGAGCAATCATACGTCTTGCCAGCTCATGAGCCGTCATCTTGTATGTTCCCAGATAGTTGGTCACATCCATAAAGACTTCATCGACCGAATAGACATGAATGTCCTCGGGCGCCACATACTTCATGTAGATGCTGTAAATACGGGCACTATAGTCGATGTAATAGGCCATACGGGGCGGTGCCACATGATAGGTGACAGCCAGCGAAGGATTGGTTTTCAGCTCGTTGTCGTCGGCCGACTCGCCGGAGAACTGTCCATAGGGAGCTCGGCGGCGGCGTTCGTTGTTCACCTGCCGCACCCGTTGCACCACCTCGAACAGACGAGAACGTCCCGACAACCCGTATTGCTTCAACGTCGGGGTCACCGCCAGGCAGATGGTCTTCTCCGTGCGGCTGGCATCAGCCACTACCAAATTGGTAATCAGAGGGTCAAGACCACGCTCGACACACTCCACCGAGGCGTAGAACGACTTGAGGTCGATAGCGATGTATGTGCGGTTGGATGGCATGGGACAAAAAGATAACGCAAACGGAAGGGAAAAATTGCCTCCCACTCCCTTCGTCCCCAGCCATCGCCCATATCCATGCGAGACAATGACACCATAGTGACTATATACTTTTTATATGGTTATTATAAGGTCACTATAAGGTCTCCACTAGGTCACTACTAGGTCACTACTAGGTCATCACTAGGTCATTACTAGGTCATCACATGCACAACACTTAATATCATCCAATTACAAGGATTTGGACAAAGCATTGGCAATCGAGGAGCAAAAAACGGCCTTGCGATTGAATATATTTTCGTAACTTTGTGGCAGAAAAAGAAATGCAGAATCATGGATAAAAGTCTTGTTATCAGGTATAAGGAGTATGCATCGGCAACAGAACTCGAGGGCAGCGACCGCGAATTGCTGGCACTGGCGTTCCAAGCCGCCGAAGGGGCATACGCTCCTTATTCCCAGTTTCATGTGGGAGCGGCCTTGCGGTTGAAAGACGGCAGCGTGGTGTGCGGCAACAACCAAGAGAACGCCGCATATCCGTCGGGGCTCTGTGCCGAGCGGACGGCACTCTTCGCAGCCTCGGCCCAAAGGCCGGAACTACGTGACTACGACACACTTGCCATTGTCGGTATCAATCAAGAGGGCCATCGGTGCGAGGCCTCGCCTTGCGGTGCCTGCCGGCAGGTGATGGCCGAATATGAGCAGCGACAGGGTCACCCGATGAGAATTCTGTGCTATGTGTCGGAGAGTTGTATCCGCCTGTTCGACAGTGTGGCCGACCTGCTTCCTTTCGGGTTTGATTTTTAGTTTTCCGCTCCCCTTCCAAAGCCGATAGCAACACCGGATCCTGTGATAGAACTTACAAAAACACGCTGTATTACCAACTGATTCCATGTGCTTTACACAAGTATTAGCATCACCGTGGCAAAAAAAATTTTTCCACACGCGTTTTTCTTTGTATTTTTGCACGCTTAAATATTGAAAATTATAATAACAAAAAATAAACTAACAACTACAGAAAATGGCAATCATTGGAAGTATCAGAAAACATTCGTGGATAGCCGTGGCTATCGTGGGTATCGCCATCTTGGCGTTCATCCTTGGCGACCTGACCAAGAACAATGGCGGCATTCCCGACGTGGGTAAGGTTGATGGCGTGACCATGACTTCACAGCGGTTCAACGAGTTGGTGACCGAGATGGAAAACAACTACAAGACCCAGCAGCAGACCGCCCAAGTGCCCTCCGAGATAGAGAGTCAGATCCGCGAACAGGTGTGGCAGCAGTTTGTCGATGAGACCTTGATGGAAGAACAGACCTCGAAACTCGGTATGCGTGTGAGCGCTGCCGAAGTGAGCGACATGTTCACCGGCACCTTCATCCACCCCTACCTGCGCCAGATGTTCACCAATCCGCAGACCGGTCAGTATGACATGAAACAGGTCAACTACCTGATTGAGAACTTCGACCAACTCGATACCACCATCCGTATGCAGTGGGTCGAGATTGAGAAATATGTGAAGCGCGACCGTGAGCAGCAGAAGTACAGCAGCCTTATCGGCAGCGGATTCTACATGCCCAAGGCCATCAGCGAGAAGGTGGCAGCCTATGGCACCGAATCTTCAAACATCCGCGTGGCCGCCCTCCCCTACAACACTGTGAATGACGAAGAAGCCGCTATCAGCGATGCCGACTTCAAGGCCTATTACGACAAGCACCGTGCAGAATTCCGCATTCAGGATGAGATGCGCGAGCTCGAGTTCATCACCTTCCCCGTCAACCCGACCCCCGAAGACCTGGCCGACATCCAGAACGACGTGCAGAAAGTGTGGGAAGAGTTCCAAACCGTGCCTGAGGATGAGATTGCCTTCTTTGTGAACTCCGAGTCAGACCGCAGCTACGACTCCTCCTATGTGAAAGCCGCCTCTTTCAAGGCTCCCTTGGACGAACAAATTGCAGCCGCCAGCGCCGGCACCATGTTGGCTCCCCAAATGGTTGGCAACGAATGGATGATGGCCAAGGTGCTGGGCAGTGCCGTGCGTCCCGACAGCCTGCGTGCCAGCGTGATATATATTCTCAACAGCAATGCCGGCGGCAACATCACCCGCCCCGACGAGCAGGCCAAACGTCTGGCCGACAGCGTCCTTGCCCTTGTCAACAGCAACAAGATGAGTTTCGAACAGGCTGTGGAGCAGTTCAGCGACGACTCGCAGAAGGGCGAGACAAAGGGTGATATGAAATGGCAGCTCGACGGCGGCTACGGCTTCCTCAACGAGCAGATTGTGAACACCCCTGTGGGTCAGAGCTTCCTCTTTACCCACCCCCAAGGTGTGGGCTACTTCGTGGTGAAAGTGACCGACAAGACACCCGCCAACAAGAAATTCCGCGTAGCCTTGATTACACGCGAAATCGTTCCCTCGAACAATACCAACCGCGCCGTCTATAACGATGCCAACCGCTTTGCGGGACAGAACCGTACCATCGATGCGTTTGATGCCGCCGCCCGCGAGCAAAACCTGCAGGTGCGCAGCGCCCGTGTAGGCTTGATGAGCGACAATATGGCCGGTGTGCCCAATGCCCGTAGTATCGTACAATGGGCTTACAACGAAGATACCAAGATGGGTGCCGTGGCCGACCAAGTCTATGAAAGCGACGGCATGTTTGTGGTCGTGGCCCTGAAAGATGTCTATAAGAAAGGCTATGCCACCCTCGACCAGGTGCGTCCGATGATTGAACAGCAGGTGCGCCTTGAGAAGAAGGCCCAGATATTGATGGAACGCGCCTCCTCGGCAGTCAAAGCCGGACAGGATATTGCCTCGGTTGCTGTGGCCCTGAACGTACCGGTCGATACCCTCGCCGGTGTCAACTTCGGCGACTACAACCTGCAGAAATTCGGCATGGAGCCCAAGGTGCTATCTACCGTGGCCGTCACCAAGAGTGGCCTGGTGGGTCCCGTCAAGGGTGCCAACGGCGTCTATGTCATCCAAGTGGATGGAAAAGAGGCTGCTGAAAACAACTACAACGTCATGGGCCGCATGGAGCAGGGCATGAACATGAAATCGCGCTACCTGAGCCAGGTGCTGCGTGACGGTGCCAAGATTACCGACCAGCGTAACAAATTCTTCTAATAGAAGCAGTGACTAGGTTTAAGGTTTAAAGTTTAAGGTTTAAAGGTGTACCGACGCCATCTTGACCCTAAACTTTAAACCTTAAACTTTAAAAACCTCCATAGTCATGGGACTGAAAGATTGGTGGTTCAAACTGAAAAGCAACCCCGTCACCGACGTCATCAAGCGCAAGCATCGCTTCGTGGTGATGGACACCGACACTTTCAAGGAGAAGTTCTCCTTCCAATTGTCGGGTATCAACCTTTTTGTCACCATCGGCATCACTATCATTGTACTTATTCTCCTCACCACCATTCTCATAGCCTTCACACCACTGCGAGAATGGATACCCGGATACACCGATACCCGCATGGTTGAGCAGACCTATACGAACGCCAAGAAGATTGACTCCCTGGAGGTACAGCTTGAAAACCAGGAATGGATGATTGCCACGCTGCAAGCCATCCTACGCGGAGAGACCTTGAGTGAAGTCGAAGAAATACAGAGCGACAGCACAGCCACATTGCAACAATTGACCACTCAATACCGTCGGACGAAAGAAGACAGCCTGTTGCGGCTGGAGGTGGAACGCGAAGACAACCGCTACCAGGTGAAGAACCAAACGGAGACAACCGCACCCTCGATGACCGACCATTCGTCGCCCATCACTCACCTTTTCTTCACTCCCTTGAAGGGCAAGATTCTTGCACCATTCAGCACCTCGCATCACGGGGTGGATATTGCCGGCGATGCCAGCCGTGCAGTCTGCGCCGCCTACAACGGCACGGTTGTGTTTGCCGGATTCACCGCCGAAGACGGCAATGTCATAGCGCTGCAACATCCTGGCAATGTAGTGACCGTGTATCAAAACAACGGCTCTCTGCTGAAACGGCAAGGCGACGTAGTGAGGGCGGGAGAGCCCATCGCCTACGTCGGAACCAGCGGAAGGCATGTAGTAGGAGCCTATCTGCACTTTGAAATATGGGTAGGCGGTTCAGCCGTCAACCCTGAAGAATACATCTCATTCTAAACAAGTGAAAAACATCGCCATACTTGGATCGACCGGATCAATCGGCACACAGACACTAAACGTCGTGCGCCGCCACCGCGACCTTTTCTCCATCGAGGTGCTTTGTGCCGGCAGCAATGCCAACCTGCTGATACAACAGGCTCTTGAGTTCAACCCCAACGCCGTAGTCATTGCCGACGAAAACAAGTACCAGCAAGTGCATGAAGCTTTAGCCGATAAAGATATCAAAGTATTTGCCGGTGAGGCTTCAATGGTCGATTTGATGGCAATGGACAGCATCGACGTGGTGGTGGCGGCCATCGTGGGATTTGCAGGATTGAGACCTACACTAAGAGCTCTCGAATGCGGAAAACCTGTAGCCCTGGCCAACAAGGAAACCATGGTGGTGGCAGGCGCCATCGTCACCGCCACCGCTGCCAAACACCATGTACCCATCCTGCCGGTCGATAGCGAACATTCGGCCATCTTCCAGTGTCTGACCGGAGAAGTAAGCGAAGTAGACAAAATACTTCTCACTGCCTCCGGCGGTCCTTTCCGTGGCATGACACGCGAGCAATTGGCCAACGTCACTCTGGATCAGGCTCTGAAACACCCCAACTGGAGCATGGGAAGGAAAGTGACTATCGACAGCGCCAGCCTGATGAACAAGGGGCTGGAAGTGATTGAAGCCAAATGGCTCTTCGGTGTCGAATCCAAAGACATCGAGGTGGTGGTACACCCTCAATCAGTAGTTCACTCGATGGTGCAATTTCGCGATGGAAGCATCAAAGCTCAAATGGGCATCCCGACCATGGAAACTCCCATTCAGTATGCCCTCACTTTCCCAGAACGCATCGAGAGTCACCTGCCAAGACTTGATTTCACCAACTACCCCACCCTCACCTTCGAAAAACCCGACCGTAAGACTTTCCGTTGCCTCGACCTGGCCTATTATGCCATTGAACGTGGCGGCAACATGCCTTGTGTGATGAATGCTGCCAACGAGGTGGCGGTGCAGCGATTCATCAATGGCCAAATAGGTTTTCTCGAAATTGCCGACCATGTGGAGCGCGCCATACAACAAGCTCCCTTTGTGGCCAACCCTACCCTGGACGACCTTCTACAAACCGATAAAACAATTCGTAACCAATGAAATGGCTTGCGCTGATACTCAGCCTCTCTCTCTTAGTAATGACCCACGAACTGGGTCACCTTGGATTTGCCAAATTGTTTCGCACGCGTGTGCGCCGATACTATATCTTCTTCAACTGGAAGTTCTCCATCCTGAAGGCCAAGAAATTCGGTGGCAAATGGCACTTCCTTTTTTTCAACGCCAAGACCCCCGACTCGTGGGATGAAAAGAATCTGGCGCCTGAAGACCAAAACAACACCCTGTGGGGTCTCGGATGGATTCCTCTGGGCGGCTATTGCGACATCGCCGGCATGATTGACGAAACCAAAGACGCCAACGACCTTGAAAGCGAACCGCAGCCGTGGGAATACCGCACCAAACCCGCCTGGCAGCGACTCTGTATCATCAGCGGCGGCGTACTGGTCAACTTTATCTCGGCATTACTTATCTTCACAGCCGTCTTCGCCCACTGGGGCAAGGACGAACTGCCGCTGCGCAATGCCACTCTGGGATACGACTATCACCAAGTGATGCTCGACGAAGGCTTCCGGAACGGAGACATCCTTTATGCTATCGACGGCCAAGAGATGTATGATTTCTCCGATGCCAACATGGCCTTACTGCTCAACAACCCCAAACAAGTCACCGTCATGCGTGGCGACTCTCTCATCGACCTGACTTTAAGCGGAAAACTACTAGAACATGTAAACAACGGCCACGTGAAACACCTGATGGAACCCCGTCGGCCGTTTGTAGTCAAAGACTTTGTCGCCGGCTCCACAGCCCGGCGCGCAGGTATGATGATTGGCGACAGCGTGGTGAGCATTGACGGTGAAGCCATGGCTTCTTTCAGCGAAATCTCCCCTGCCCTCACCGCTCACGCGGGAGACAGTATCACCGTAGGCTTTTACCGTGACGGGCACCTCGACTCCGTACGAGTGTTGCTTGGTTCCGACGGAAAACTGGGGGTGCAACTGGTTTCCGACATCGCCGAACTCTTTGTGGTCAACCATATTGACTACACCTTCTGGGAAGCCATTCCCGCCGGCATCAGCCATGGATGGACCACTTTGGTGGAATATGTCTCCTCGCTCAAGGTGCTTTTCTCCCCTGGCGGTATGCAGAACCTAGGCGGCTTCGGCACCATGAGCAGCATCTTCCCCGACCACTGGGATTGGCATGCCTTCTGGAACATCACTGCCCTCCTGGCTCTCATCCTCGCCTTCATGAACATCATCCCCATCCCAGGTCTCGACGGAGGTCACATCATGTTCACCCTCTGGGAGATAATCACCGGACGGAAACCCTCGGACAAATTCCTCTCCGTAGCCCAAAACGTGGGTATGATTCTTCTGCTGGCACTCATGGTGCTGGCCAACGGCAACGACCTCTGGCGCTGGCTGAGTTCGAAACTATAAACCATGATGAAAAAGATAGACCGGCTCATCCTGCGCTCTTTCATCGGCCCTCTGGTGCTGACCTTCTCCATCTCGGTATTTGTGCTGCTGATGCAGTTCGTGTGGAAATATATCGACGATCTGGTGGGCAAGGGGCTTGAGTTCTCTGTCATTGCCGAGTTGCTGCTCTATGCTTCCGCCACCTTCGTTCCCATGGCACTCCCCATTGCGGTCCTTTTCGCCTCCATTATGACCATGGGCAACTTCGGCGAGAAATACGAACTGGTGGCCATGAAAGCCGGCGGTATCTCGGTGAGCCGTGTGATGATGCCCATGACGCTGGTCGTACTGCTGCTCTCGGGCGTAGCATTCTATTTCTCCAACAATGTCATGCCCACAGCCATGCTCAAATACCGCATGACCCTCTATGATGTCACCCGCAAAAAACCCGCCGTCAATATCCGTCCAGGCGAATACTACAAAGAAATCGAAGGCTATGTCATCCGCGTGGGCAGCAAGGACCCTGACGGGCGTATCCTGCACGATGTGGCCATCTACGACCACACCAAGGGAATGAATGAAACCACTGTCATCATCGCCAAGAACGGCGTGATGCAAGCCTCTGCCGACAACCGTTACCTTCGATTCACCCTCAACGACGGCTATTCCTACATGGAGTCATCCTCCGGTGAAAACCATATACGGCGCCCCCTCACCACCATAGGATTCGACGAACAAACCATCACCTTCGACATTTCCTCATTCGCCTTCGACCGCAGCGGTGAAGATCTCTTCAAAGGAAGCTACCAGATGATGAACATCGCCCAACTCGACACCGCAGTGCATGAACTTGAGAAAAACCAGGCCGACCACAACATGAAAGCACGCGAAGATGCCATCATAAGCCTACATGCCTGGAAGAAATGCAATGACCGATCGGCAGCCGTCACCGCCGACACCAGCATCCACTACAACCCTGCGCAGCAGATTGAGCGACGGAAACGAGTCTACAACTATGCCATCAATGCAGCCTCCTCGACAGCCAAAGACCTCAAGATGCACTACGACCTGCAGCGCGGAGACCAGGAATACATCAACCGCCACCACATCGAATGGCAGCGCAAATACACCCTCTCGGTGGCCTGCCTGCTGCTTTTCCTCATCGGAGCCCCCTTTGGAAGCATCGTGCGCAAAGGTGGCCTCGGATTGCCGTTGGTGGCGTCGGTACTCTTTTTCGTGCTCTACTATGTCATCGGCATGATTTCTGAAAAAGCGGTGCGCGAAAGCGCTATCGGACCTGTCGGCATGTGGATAAGCACTTTCGCCATGCTACCCATCGGCATTGTGCTCACCGTCGAAGCCACCACCGACTCGTCGCTCTTCGACGGCGCCATCTGGAAACGCCGAATCACACAAGTTTTCAACTTCCTGAAACATCTTCTCTTCAGAAAAACAGATCCATCTCATGAAAGAAATACATGATTTCACCATCGTGGGACGTCGTCAACACGGCGACCGTTACTTCTCGCTGGTGCTGCACCACGACGGCGGCATGCAGCCCATCGTCCCCGGCCAGTTTGTCGAGGTGCGGGTGGATGGCTGCCACGAGGTGATGCTTCGCCGTCCCATTTCAGTACACGATGTTGACCCCGAAGCCGGTACACTGAGTCTGCTGATCCAAATCGTAGGCAACGGCACCCGCCGCCTGTCAGAATTGCAAGTGGGCGACAAGCTGAACATCGTCTATCCCCTCGGACATGGGTTTACCACCGACCTCAAACCTCAGACCTCCGCACTCCTGGTGGGCGGCGGCGCTGGCATCGCTCCCTTGCTGCACCTCTCCAAGGTGTTGAAAGCAAACGATGTGAAGTGCACCATCCTGCTCGGCGGACGTACTGCAGGGCTCATCCCCGTGCACGACGAGTTCCAACCCTACGGCAAGGTGCTGATTGCCACCGACGATGGTTCGCTTGGACATAAAGGCCTTGTTGTCAGCCATCCAGCCTTCATCGAAAATTACGACATGATCTACACCTGCGGCCCGACGCCCATGATGAAAGCCGTGGCCCACAGTGCCGCCGAACGCGGCATCCGCTGCGAGGTGAGCCTCGAGAACATGATGGCATGCGGCGTCGGCGCCTGCCTCTGCTGCGTCACCGACACCGACCAAGGCCACCGCTGCGTCTGCAAGGATGGTCCCGTCTTTGACATAAGCACAATGCGCAAGTGGTACGAAAATAAGTAGTTAAGTAGATAAGGCAATAGCGTCATCTCTGTTACAATGTAAGGCATTTGTCTTGACTACCGTCCGAAGGACGAGCGAAGCGAAAACTACCTAGATACTTAACTACCCCAAAAGATAATAGTATGTTAGCAGTCAAAGTACATAATCTCAGCCTGAAGAACCCGGTGCTCACTGCCAGCGGCACCTTCGGCTACGGCGAAGAGTTCGCCGACTTTATCGACCTCAACCGCCTCGGCGGATTCGTCGTCAAGGGCACCACTGGTTCGCACCGCGAGGGCAACCCCTACCCACGCATGGTAGAGACCCCTTCGGGCATGCTCAACTCCGTGGGTCTGCAAAACGGTGGTGTGGAGAAATTCTGCTCCGAAGTGTATCATAGAATCAAGCATTTAGACACCAACATCATCGTCAATGTAAGCGGTTCGAGCATCGAGGAATACTGCTCCGTGGCCGAGCAGATAGACGCACTGGAGAAGATTCCGGCCATCGAATTGAACATCAGCTGCCCCAACGTCAAGTGCGGCGGCATGGGCTTCGGCACCAGCCCCGACATGGCGGCCCAGGTGGTCAGTGCGGTGCGCAAGGTGTACCACAAGACTCTGATAGTGAAGCTCTCGCCCAACGTCACCAGCATTGCCGAGATCGCCAAGTCCGTCGAAGGCGCCGGTGCCGACAGCGTGAGCCTCATCAACACCCTGCTGGGCATGGCCATCGACATCGAGCGCCGCCGTCCCTTCATGGCCAACGTCACCGGTGGCCTCAGCGGCCCCGCCGTGAAGCCTGTGGCCGTGCGCATGGTGTGGCAAGTGGCTCATGCCGTGAAGATTCCCGTTGTCGGTCTGGGCGGCATCTGCACTGCCGAAGATGCCATCGAGTTCCTCATGGCCGGCGCCACAGCCATCGAGGTGGGTACCGCCAACTTCCTTGACCCCGCCGTCACCGTCAAGATTATCGACGGCATGGAGGCCTGGTGCAAGAAGCACGGAGTCAGCGACATCAACGAGATTATCGGCATTATATGATACTGATCGCCGACAGTGGGAGCACCAAGACCACTTGGATGGAGGTGGAGACTGGTAACATGATAGTTACCGAAGGTCTGAACCCCCACTTCACCACCGAGGGTCGGTTCTTGGATGCCTGCGCTGTCGTGCGCCAGAACCTTCAACTTCCCACTTTCAACTTCCCCCTTTTCTTCTACGGTGCCGGCTGCGGTCTTGCCACCCAGCGCCAGAAGGTGGCCGCATGGCTCGTTAAAGCCTTTGGAACAAACGATGTACATGTCGATACCGACATGCTCGCCGCCTGCCGTGCCACCGCTGGCGACCAACCAGCCCTAACAGCCATCCTCGGCACAGGCAGCAACGCCTGCTACTACAACGGTAGCACCATCGAATGCCAGCCCACCAGCACAGGCTATATACTCGGCGACCGTGGCTCGGCCAACCATGTGGGCCGCATCCTGCTCAACGACTACCTGACACGCCGCATGCCGGAAAACTTAAGAGACATGTTCCGCGACACTTACCGCATGAGCGACACTGAATTGATGGATGCCGTCTATCACCAGCCCAACCCCAACCGTTTCCTGGCCTCACTGGCACCCTTTGCCGTCAGCCACGCCGAAGACGAGTACTGTGACAATGTCCTTGCGGAAGCTCTCCACGAATGGCACCATGGACCGCTTCAGACCCTGCGCAGGCAGAGTGGATATAACGAGGGTGAGATCAACTTTGTAGGCGGATTCGCCAAAGCCATCGGGGACAAACTGCATGCCTGTTTCGCCGGCGACACCCTCACCGTCGGCACCGTTGTGGCCGACCCCATCGAAGGTCTCCGACGCTACCATCTTGGTGCGTCAATGCCACGATAGCCCCTCCACTCCCTCTCCGTTGCCCCTCCGTTGCCCCTCCGTCTTTCAACGGAGGTGAGACGGAGGTGAAACGGAGGTGAGACGGAGGTGAGACGGAGGTGAGACGGAGGTGATAGGGTGTCTAAAGGAAATCTGAAGCAAAAATTACACAAGAATACAATAATGGTGGATAATAAACGTTATTATATATCTTTAACTATTAAAATGTCATTGAAAACATGGATTTGACAAACATCTTAGCTATCGCCGGCAAACCCGACCTGAGCGAATTGGTGTCGCAGACCAAAGGCGGCGCAGTGGTAATGAACCTCGTTACTGGACAGAAATATCCAGTGTTCAAGAACGACCGTATCAGCTCGCTGGGCGAGATACGTATTTTCACCGACAGCGACGAGCGTCCGCTGGAGGAGGTAATGCAAAGCATCTACAACGTACTGGAAGCCAAGGCCACAGACTTCGACCCAAAGAAAGCCGAAAGCAAGACGATGTTCGCACTGCTGGAAAAAGCACTGCCCGACTACGACCGCGAACGGGTGCACGCCTCCGATGTGAAGAAGCTCTTCTCATGGTACAACATCCTGCTGGCCGCCGGCAAGTTGGCCCCCGAGGAGGAGAATGATGCCAAACAAGAGACCGAGGAGAAATAACAAGTCAAAAAAAAACATAAAGACTATGAAGAAAGTTATTGTCATGCTCTGTGCCGCCGCCGTGCTCTGCCTGACTGGCTGCAAGAAAGAGAACCCCGCACCCGAGACAGGCAGCTCCACTTCCGCTCCCGCGCCGACACCGACACCTACTCCGACACCGGAGAGCAACAGCGAGGGTTTGTACAACCCCAACTGCAAGATCATCAGGATTGAAACAGCGTACAACGGCACGTCTGAAGAGTGGGACTGGGACGATAACAACCGATTGCAATCCGTATTGGACGGCGACGGCGCGGTGCGTTCCGCCTTCACCTATGACGAGCATGGGCGTGTGAGTTCTGTCATCCGCTACGGCAACCAGCTGAGCGGCACCATGGGTGTGACCTACAACGGAAACTACATCTCGCGCATCTCGTTGGTCAACGGAGGCGCCGAGGTGGTGGGAGCCTCCATCAGCCACAACAGCAACCACAAGATAAGCTCCGCCACGCTGAACCTGAGCGACAACTATCTGATTAATATGTTCAACATGATGCTGGCCCGCTATCTCACCGACTCCACCGGCAATAGCCTGGCACCCGAAGTGGATAGCCTGCAGGGAAGCATGGCTTTCGACTGGAACGGCGAGAACGTGAGCATGGCACGGATGGATGTACGCTTCCGCGTGACGGTGATGCTGGGTATGCTGAAAAACGTGCTCTCCAGCCTGAGTTCCTTCGGAATTGATTCCACCATGCTCACGTATGCAGATGCCCTGCCCGACAACACACCGATTATCTTCAAGATAACGGTCCGCGACACCGCCAACTACACCTCCTACGACGATAAAGTGAACCCCTTCCGCCACTACATGGGCAACCTGGAGAAACTGCTGCAACTCGACGCATCCATGCTTTCGGCCAACAACGCCATCGCCGGAACGGTGTCGGGCACTGCCAGTATTGCCATCTCTGCGGAGATTACGGCAACCGTTTTTGGGCAGACCATCACTCAGGAGATTCCTTTTACCACCCTGAACCAACCCCTGCCGTCGAGCGTCCTGCCGTTGAGCGTCATCAACAACCGCTACACCTACAACAGCGCCAATTACCCTGTCAGCGTGACCAACGGCGAGGGCATCAGCACCACATATACCTACGCACAATAAGTTAACACACGAATGACCTACACAGAAAAAGATCACAAATACAAGCGCTACACCGTCACTTCGGCGCTGCCCTACGCCAACGGCCCCGTGCATATCGGCCATCTGGCCGGCGTCTATGTGCCCGCCGACGTCTATGTGCGCTATCTGCGCGCCCAGGGCGAGGAGGTGATGTTCATAGGCGGCAGCGACGAGCACGGCGTGCCCATCACCATCAAGGCCCGCAAGGAGGGCTGCACACCGCAGGACATCGTCGATCGCTACCACAAGATTATCAAGGACTCCTTCGCCGAGCTGGGCATCTCGTTCGACATCTACAGCCGCACCTCCAGCAAGGAGCACCACGAGACCGCAGCGGCCTACTTCAAGAAGCTCTACGAAGAGGGCAAGTTTGTCGAGAAGGTGTCGATGCAGTACTACGACGAGGAGGCCGGGTGCTTCCTGGCCGACCGCTACATCACCGGCACCTGTCCCCACTGCGGCAACGAACGCGCCTACGGCGACCAGTGCGAAGCCTGCGGCACCTCGCTGAACGCCACCGACCTCATCAATCCCAAGAGCGCCCTCAGCGGCTCGAAGCCAGTGCTGAAGGAGACCAAACACTGGTTTCTCCCGCTTGACCAGGACGAGCCCTGGCTGCGCGAGTGGATTCTCGAGAGCCACAAGGGCGACTGGAAGACCAATGTCTATGGCCAGTGCAAATCGTGGATCGACGCCGGACTGCAGCCCCGCGCTGTCACACGCGACCTCGACTGGGGCGTCAAGGTGCCCGTCGAAGGAGCCGACGGCAAGGTGCTCTATGTGTGGTTCGACGCCCCCATCGGCTACATCAGCTTCACCAAGCAGCTGAAAGGCGACGACTGGGAGAAATGGTGGAAGAGCCAGGACACCAAGCTGGTGCACTTCATCGGCAAGGACAATATCGTCTTCCACTGCATCATCTTCCCCTCGATGCTCCACGCCGACGGCAGCTACATACTGCCCGCCAACGTGCCGGCCAACGAGTTCCTCAACCTCGAGGGCGACAAGATATCGACCTCAAGGAACTGGGCCGTCTGGCTGCACGAATACCTGCAGGAGTTCCCCGGCAAGCAGGACGTGCTGCGCTACACCCTCTGCAGCAACGCCCCTGAAACCAAGGACAACGACTTCACCTGGAAGGATTTTCAATTAAAGAACAACTCCGAACTCGTCGCCATCCTGGGCAACTTTGTCAATAGGACACTGGTTCTTACCCACAAATTCTATGGCGGGCGCGTGCCCGCGTTGGGCAATACTTCTGCCCAGGACGATGAGGTCATCAAGGAGATGGCCACCTTCCCCGAGCGTATCGGCCGCTCGATCGAGACCTACCGCTTCCGCGAGGCCCTCGCCGAGATGATGAACCTGGCCCGCCTGGGTAACAAATACCTCACCGACACCGAGCCCTGGAAGCTCGTCAAGACCGACCCCGAGCGCACCGCCACGGTGATGAACCTCTCGCTTCAGATCTGCGCCAATCTGGCTGTGCTCTGCGCCCCCTTCCTGCCCTTCACGGCCGACAAGATGCACCGCATCATGAACCTGCAGGCCCTAGGGTGGAAAGACGCCGGTCGCGCCGACCTCCTGATGGAAGGCCACCAGATTGACCAGCCGGAGCTGCTCTTCGAACAAATCAGCGACGAGACTATCCAGGCACAGGTTGACAAGCTGCAGGCCACCAAAGCCCAGAACGAGCTCAACGCCTGGAAGCCTGCCGAGGTGAAGGCGCCGGTGACCATCGACGACTTCGGCAAGATGGACATCCGCGTGGGCACCATCCTCGAGTGCCAGAAGGTCCCCAAAGCCGACAAGTTGCTGCAGTTCAAGATTGAGGACGGTATGGGTACAAGGACTATCGTCAGCGGCATCGCCAAATACTATCCCGATCCGCAGGCCCTCGTCGGCAAGCAAGTGTGTTTCATCGCCAATTTCCCGCCCCGCAAACTGAAAGGTGTCGAGAGCCAAGGCATGATCCTCAGCGCCGAAGACAAGGACGGCCGTCTGGTGTTACTAACACCCTCAGACATAGTCACTCCGGGCTGCAACGTCGGTTGATTTGGAAAAATAGGCGAAGGTTTCGGAATTTCCCTCAGGAAATGGTTGTACTTTTGCAGCAGAAAAAGAACAAATCTTTCCCAATCAAGAAAACGAAACCAAAAAGAAAGGAGTAACATAATGAAAACTTCGAAAGCAATAACATTAGTGATGATGGCTCTGGCGCTAAGCGCCGTGCCGGCATTGGCACAGAGCCCCACCCGTGGCGGTGGCCGCAGTGGTGGTTCGGTGAGCAGCAGCCCTTCGCGCAGCAGCGGCTCGTTCAGCAGCCCCTCACGCAGCAGCGGAAGCTCGTTCAGCGGCTCGCGCTCTACCAGTAGTCCCAGTCGCAGCAGTTCCTACAGCAGTCCAAGCCGTAGCCACTCCTACAGCAGCCCCTCACGGAGCAACAATTCCTACAGCAGCCCTTCGCGCTCAAATTCCAGTATGAGCCGTGGCAACTCCTACAGCAGCCCCTCACGTTCGACCACCAGTCCCACGCGGAGCACGGGGATTCCCTCATCGGCAAGAAGAGCCGGTACCATTGGCAGTGGCAGCGGCGCACCCTCGCCCTCCGGCAGCCCCACCCGGTCGGGTGTCAGAGCCGGCACCACCCCTGCCGGCACCGTGGCCAGCCCCACGCGTTCGACCGATGGAGGTTCTGTCAACATGCCCTCCAACAGCAACGGAGCCATTGCCTCGCCTACCAGAAGCGGCGCCCCTGCGGCTCCCGCCCCTGGCACCAGCTATGCACGGCCAGGCCGTCCGGGCGGCTACATGCCTCCTGCAGCACGTCCCATCCATCCGGCACCCTACTTCTACCACCCATGGCACCGCCACATGGTGCACTGCCACCCCATCTTCTGGGATCCGCTGCCCCCGCGTCCCTGGTACTGGCCTGGATTCTGGCTCTACTGCAACAGCTACTGGTATGACTACCATGTGACCGATGTGGTTGTGGTGCGTCGCTACGTGCAAGACACCTACAACGTGGATATGGTCACCTACGGCATCAGCGGCGACATTATGTACGCCATCGTGCGCGACGGCGGCGAGACCTACCTGCAGGTCTATGACAAGAACGACCACCTGCTGGCCGAGCAGAAGATCAACCGCAAGTACTGCAACATGGTCATCGACAGCGAGAACGGCGGTTGCTGGATTAGCAAGAAGCACGACAAAGATCCCCTGCTCTTCATCTGGGCCGACGGACAGCTGCTCATCTACGAGGCTGACTAAAGCAAAAAACCATTATAACGAGGGCTCTGCACGGATGTGTGGAGCCCTCTCTGTTTGTTTTACGGACAAAAATTTTGTCAGTCCGGAAAATAGTTGTATTTTTGCATCTGCAAACCGCAAGAAAATGGTTTGCCAAGAGTGTAGCATTTAACTGCCTTATTCCTTGATGTGAAACTGGACACTTCACAATTGTAGTAAGGGAATAAAGTATCTGTAAATGCCCATGTGTTTGTATTTGTATCACATACAATACATTCATAGTGGGGCATATCATAGAACCTTTATTTTAATACTACGGGAGTCCAGCCCTCACATCTGAAATAGAGGACAACATGGATAGCTCCACTTTCTTGTAATGTGGTATATAAAGAAACACAAACCATTAAAATTATAAAAAATGAAGAAAAGTTTTTTTATCATTGCCTCTCTTTTTTTATCAATAGGGGTAACTCATGCACAAGGTCTGCTTGAAACTGTCAGTGGAAAATGTTATTATATGGCTGATGAAATAACAGAAGCTAATTCTTATACGGTTAAAAATGGATTTGATATTATCCTTATTTCAAAGGACAGTGTACTCTTATACGAGGATATGGAATTGGGGGTTCATCTTTTTGCACCAGATAAAATACACCACACAAACCCCACTGCTTACTCTGGTGACGCAAGTTCTTATTTTGCACAAGGGAAGAAAGTTTATATTCCTCTTACAAGCGACAAAATAGCACAACGATGGGGTAGCCGTTTTCTTCTTAAGGCAATAATGGAGGATAACTATTGGATTGTCGTTGGATGTGCAGCCGAAGCCGATTTTATTCTTGAATATGTATTTGATGAAAAAGGTTCAGATCATGCTTACCTCCGATTATCTGATGGGAATAAAAAACCTGTTTTGAAAACAGGCTCAGTTAGTGCGTCCGATTGGGTTCCTGCTCATGCAGGTGAGGAGTCATCGGAGAAACTTTACAAAAGATATTTAAAGAAAGGTATTTATAAAGGTAAATGGAATGGCTTTAATCGAATAAAATAATTAAATATCCCAAAAGAAATGGGTTGCCGACGAACGCCGACAACCCATTTCTTTTGGATAGAATTATTTACTGCAGCTTGGCCAGAGCCTCTTTGATGCGACGGAGGGCTTCGCGGAGGAGGTCCTCGCTGGTGGCGTAGGAGAGGCGGATGCAACTGTCATCGCCGAAGGCTGAACCCATGACAGTGGCCACGCCCGCCTCATTGAGAAGGTAGAATGCCATATCGGTACTGTTCTCAATCTTGGTGCCGTTGTAACTCTTGCCGTAGTAGGAGCTGCAGTCGGGGAAGAAATAGAAAGCACCCTGCGGCAGGCGAACCTTGAGGCCGGGGATGTCGCACAGCAGCTTATAGACCATGTCGCGGCGCTGCTGGAAGATGTTGCGCATGTCGATGATGTCCTTGGATGTCTTGGGGTCCATGAGCATGGCACATACGGTGGCCTTCTGGGCAATGGAGCAGGTGGCGCTGGTCACCTGGCCCTGCAGCTTGTTGGCAGCCTTGGCGATGACGGTGGGGGCGGCAATGAAGCCGATACGCCAGCCGGTCATGGCGAAGCCCTTGGCGACACCGTTGACGGTGATGACGCGCTCCTTGACCTCGGGGAACTGGGCAATGCTTTCGTGCTTGCCCACGAAATTGATGTGCTCGTAGATTTCGTCGGCCATGACGAAGAGGTTCTCATGACGGGCGACGACCTCGGCGATGCCTTTCAGCTCCTCTTTGGTGTAGAGCATGCCGGTGGGGTTGCTGGGGCTGGAGAACATGATGAGCTTGGTGCGGGGAGTGATGGCGGCTTCGAGTTGCTCGGGCGTCACCTTGAAGTCGTTCTCTAGCTTGGTCTTGACGAAGACACACTTACCTTCGGCCAGACGGACAAACTCCTTGTAGGAGACCCAGAAGGGGGTGGGAATGATGACTTCGTCGCCAGGATTGATGAGGCATTGCACCACCTGGAAGAGGCTCTGCTTGGCACCCGTGCTGACAACAATTTGCTCGGGCTTGTACTCGAGGTTGTTGTCGCGTTTCAGCTTGGTGCAGATGGCTTCCTTGAGGTCGGCATAACCCGGCACAGGAGGATAGTGCGTGAAATTGTCGTCGATGGCCTTCTTGGCAGCTTCTTTCACCACCTCGGGGGTGTTGAAGTCGGGCTCGCCTATCGAGAGGCTGATGACGTCTTTGCCCTGGGCTTTGAGTTCGCGGGCCTTGGCAGTCATGGCGAGAGTCTCGCTCTCAGCCATATTGAGGATTCTATTGGACAGGATTTCCATGGTTATAATGTTTAATGTGTAATTGCGTCAGTTTTTTCCTTGAAGGTGAAAAGCATGTTGCCGAAAAAGTTCCAAAGGGTGGTGATAGCGATGGCAACGAGTTTGAAAATGTAGAAAACGTCAATATTCATGCCCAGTAGCGTGATGCTGGAACTATAGGCCTCGGGCCACAGCAAAGATGACAGGTAGAGCACGCCGTTGTTGATACCGAGACCAATAATACTAACACCCAAGAACTTGAGATATTCCACCCCGACTTGCTTGTCTTGGCTACGAAAAGTCCAGATGCGGTTGAGGATGTAATTGGTAGTGGCTGCGGTGGTAAAACTAACAGTGTTGGCCCATAGGTCGGGCAACCCCACCACATCACGCATCAAAATGAGCACGGCGAAGTCAACCACCATACCGGAGGCGCCCACCACTCCAAACTTCAGGAACTTCAGGATAAGGGGCTTCAATTCCACCACTTAGAACTGTTTTTCCGCCTCGGTGTGGATAATACCGGTCTTGCGCACTTTCTGTTTCTTGTTGCCCTTCGACTTGCTGATGCGCGGTTTCGGCTTAGCCAGACGCGGCAGGTATTCTATATCGCCGCTTTCATTGATCTCAAGACCATAAACCTTCTTGGTAGCCAGGTTGCACTTGACATGCCAGAAGTGGCCACAACCACCCTTGGTGAGCAATACATCGGAGCCCAGTTTCTCATCGGTCAAACTATCGTCCCACAGAAAGTTGGCCCAAATAATATGATCGCCACGGTCGTTAGTGAAGCCTACATACTGACGGCGATACATACGCATGTGTTCGTCGATGACCGGACACATACCCTGCTGGTTGTAATGGTCACGGTTGAGATAGGCGATACGTTTCTGAATCAGACGCTCAGCCTCGGCAATCTCGACATCGGTGGGTGTAAAGCGGCCGTCCTGGTTCTCGACGGTGAAATCCACCTCCCAGTCCTGATGGAACGACCAACCATGGTAATTGTTGCCCCACACCTCAGACACCTTCCACTTCTCGGTGGGTTCAATATATTCCTGCGCGCTCGCCATGATGCCGAAAAGCATCATTATTGTGGCAAAAATCAGCGTTTTTTTCATCTTATTATATTTAGATTCAAAATGCAAAAGTACTCATATTTCGGCATCTGTGCAAATTTTTTTTCCAATTGCCAAAAAAGTAGTATATTTGCACTTTGAAATCAATAACGCAAAAAACAACAAAACAGTATATTATTATGAAGAAATTTGTCACTGTTAAAGAGGCCGCCGACATGATTCACGACGGCATGACCGTTATGGTTGGAGGATTCCTTGGTGTGGGCAACCCCATCGCCCTCATTGACGAACTTGTGGCTCGCAATGTCAAGGACCTGACCATCATTTGCAATGACACCGCCTATCCCGAAGTCGGTGTCGGCAAACTCATTACCAACCATCAGGTGAAGGCCCTCATCGCTACCCATATCGGTACCAACAACAACACCATCGACCAGATGAATTCCGGTGAACTGAAGGTCACCCTTCAACCCCAAGGCACCCTGGCCGAACAAATCCGCGCCGCCGGTGCTGGATTGGGTGGTGTGCTCACTCAGACCGGCCTCGGCACCGTTGTGGAGAACGGCAAGCAGAAAGTGACCGTTGATGGCAAGGAATACCTCCTTGAGAAACCCGTCCGTGCCGACGTGGCCATCATCGGCGCCAATATCGCCGACGAAGCCGGCAACCTGGTCTATAAGGGCACCAGCCAGAACTTCAGCCCCATGATGGCCACCGCCGCCGACACCGTCATCGTCGAACCGCAGGAGATTGTCGCCGCCGGCGCCATCGCTCCCGAGACTGTCAAGACCCCCGGTATCTTTGTCGATTACGTAATCAAAAAATAATACAGAATTATGGCAGTTAAATCTATGCTCCGCGTCCGCATGAGCGCTAAGGACGCCCACTATGGCGGAAACCTCGTCGATGGTGCCCACATGCTACACCTCTTCGGCGATGTCGCCACTGAACTCCTTATCATCCAGGACGGCGACGAAGGTCTCTTCTGTGCCTATGACATGGTCGAATTCAAAGCCCCCGTCTATGCCGGCGACTATATCGAAGCCTATGGCGAAATCACCCATGTCGGCAACACCAGCCGCAAGATGAGCTTTGAAGCCTACAAAGTCATCAAGACCCGTCCCGACATCAGCGACAGCGCTGCCGACGTGCTTGAAGAGAAAATCCTCGTCTGCCGCGCTACCGGCACCTGCGTTACTCCGAAAAATTGTCAGCGCAAGAACAACTAAACCACACCTAAATGCAGGAATGCATCGCGGACTTCATGGTCTGAGACCGTGACATCCACCGCAGCAGCACCAACATCCTGCAACAGCACACACCGCAGTTCACCTGCGGTGTTTTTTTTGTCTTGATGCATCAACGGTAGCATCTGTTCTATCTCCCTCAAACTATAGTGCGGCACGTCGGCACGACTTTTAAACCACATGGAATAAGCACGATACACTTCTTCTGACAGAGCAAGTTTTTTCATTGAAAGATACATGGCCGCCAGCATCCCTACTCCGACAGCATGGCCATGGGGCAATTGCGAACAGACCTCGACAGCATGGCCGAAGGTGTGTCCAAAATTCAGTATGTGTCTGACCGAACGGTCGTAAGGGTCAGCTTTCACGACACGGTTTTTGATACGCGCCACCTCGACAATCTGTTGTTTGCTTATTTTCTTTCCCGTAAGTAACTGTTCGAACAATGCCATATCCGCCACAGCAGCGGTTTTAACCATCTCCACCTGTCCATTGAAAAACTCCTCCGGTGGAAGAGAATCCAGGAAGGCTGTATCCATGATTGTTAGCCTTGGTTGATAGAAATGGCCCACTGCATTTTTAACCCCGCCAAAGTTCACTGCCGTTTTACCCCCGATGGCGGCATCCACCATGGCCAGCAGCGTTGTGGGGACATGGATATGACGGATACCCCGTTTGTAACCGGCAGCCACATAGCCTCCCAAATCGCAAACACATCCACCACCAAGATTGACAATCACGGTGTTACGGTCGGCACCGCTCTCCAAGAGCGTCTGCCATACTTGTGCAGCCACCTCAAGGCTTTTGCACTCTTCGCCAACAGGTACCTCCACGAACTCTGCCTCATGCAAGGCTTCCACACCGCCAACCAGAAGCGGCAGACAATGTTGGAACGTGTTCTCATCCACCAGAATGACATACTTCGCTCCCTGCCATTCCTCCTTTGCCAGTTCACGGTTCAAAGCTTTCAGGCCGCCATAAACCATCCTACTCTTGTAATTCATTTTGTCTTTTCCTGTACTTTGGCTGTAAACTTTGCCATGTCGATAATAAACCTTTCATGCACACCCTCCCCTATGACGCCGCATTCGTCGAACGCCTTCACCTTGAAGACCAAGCGACGCCGGTCAACCTCCACCAACTCGCTCTCGCACCACACATGCATGCCCATCGGAGTGGCAGCCGTATGCGTCACATTGACCAACGTGCCTACCGTCCCTTGGCCCTCCTCCAGACAAGGTAGCACGCTCTCGTTACAGGTTCTTTCTACAAGAGCAATCATCATCGGAGTAGCAAATACATCTACCAGCCCGCTGCCGACACGTGCTGCCGACATCTCAGGCGTCACCATCTGCTCCAGACGACCTTTGATTCCAGTTTCAACCATATTGTTTCCACATTTTGAGAATGCAAAGATACGAAAAAAACAATAATCGGCTGACAGAATCGTTATTTATTGCATGAAATTGGAATTGCTGTCTCCTGCCAAGAACCTGGAATTCGGGTGCGAAGCCGTGAACCATGGAGCCGATGCTCTCTACATAGGGGCACCCTCTTTCGGAGCACGCGCCGCCGCAACCAATACCCTCGAGGACATCGAAGCTCTTGTGCACTATGCCCATCTCTATCGCGCCAAAGTGTTCGCCACCGTCAACACCCTACTCTTCGACAATGAAATCGACGATGCCGTGAAGATGATACGGCAACTATACAACATCGGTGTAGATGCCCTAATCATCCAGGATCTTGGCCTGCTGGAATGCGACCTTCCCCCCATCGAACTGCACGCCAGCACCCAATGTCACAACGCTTCGATAGAGCGCATAAAATTCATGGAATCAGTAGGATTCAAGCGCATCATACTCGCCCGTGAGACCTCGTTGGAGCAAATGCACGCCATTCGCGAGGCTACCACCGCCGACCTCGAAGCCTTCGTTCACGGGGCTCTATGTGTAAGCTACAGTGGCCAATGCTACCTGAGCCAGTTTCTTTCAGACCGCAGCGGCAACCGCGGTTGCTGCTCGCAACCCTGCCGCAGCAGCTACGATCTCGTCACCTCCGACGGCCGCCGCATCCTGAAAGACCAGCACCTGCTTTCCCTGCGCGACTTCAATGCCAGCCAACAGCTTCAAAACATGATCGATGCAGGAATCACCTCCTTTAAAATCGAGGGACGGTTGAAAGACCTCGGCTATGTGAAAAACATCACTTCCTACTATCGGCAACTGCTTGACAACATGATGTCTGATGGACAGAAATCCTCCTCCGGCCATATAGAGTACCATTTCTCCCCCGACCCTGAACGCACCTTCAACCGTGGCTACACCGACTACTTCCTCCGCGAACGCCAACCCATGGCCAACTTCGCCACCCCGAAGTCGATGGGTAAACCCGTCGGCACAGTAACCTCCATGGGACGACGAACCTTCTGCGTGGGTGGCAAGGAAGTCGAACCCCTTTCCAACGGCGACGGTCTCTGCTATCTGGACACCGACGGTCGCCTGCAAGGATTCCTCATCAACGAAGTACACGGCAACACCATTACCCCTAACCGCATGCCCAACCTGCACGTCGGCACCACCCTCTGGCGCAACCAGGACCGACGCTTCGAACAGCAACTGCAAGTGCACAGTGCCGAACGCCGCATCGCGATTCGCATACGCTTTCACGCCACTGATTCCGGATTCACTCTCGATGTCACCGACGAAGACGGTCTCTCGGCCTCGGCCTGCAGCGCTGCCTCCCACATCTCCTCCGACAACCCCTCCGCCAATTCACAAAACATCGTCAAACAACTATCCAAACTAGGTGACAGCCCATTCTCCGCCACCTGGATAAACGACGAAACCCAAGGCCTCTTCTTCCTGCCCGCAGCCCAAATCAACGCCCTGCGACGCAATGCCATAGAAAATCTTATCAATCATAGAACCAACCATTTCCATCCCAAAGACACCTCCTTCACACCCAACAGCACCCCCTACCCTTCCAGCGTACTCGACTACCGTGCCAACATTCTCAACTCCAAGGCGGAAGCCTTTTACCGCCGCCACGGCGTTCAGCAGATAGAATACGGCCTTGAAAAAACCCGCATCTACGATGGACGGGCCTTGATGACCACCCGCTACTGCCTACGCTACGAACTGGGGTGCTGTCTGCAAGGGAAAGGCTCTGCAAAAAGCAAAGCCGACATCAAACCCACTGACACACTCTTTCTGCTCAACAACGGGCAGCGTCTCAGGCTCGAGTTCGACTGCCGACACTGCCTTATGCAGATCTACAAAGGCTGAATTGCCACCTAAAAACATATCAGTCCTTTTTAAGACTTTTTCCCAACCTAATTTACCCAGAAACAAAATTCGCGACTCATTATCAGGATCTTAAGCTTTTTTCGACTCACAAATACCTGATATTGGGTTCTGAATCCCCTCTAGTTCCGTTCTGGTTCCGTTCTGCCTCCATATATGGTATGGAGACAACAGGGATCTTATGTATTATCCGAAGGCAACCGTCAACTAGTCACAAAAAGACTTCTCTTGTGCCATCGACTCATTTTTTCCTGTTTCGCAAGTCGATATTATTCAATAGGAAAGGACTCTTAACTCCTTCTGTACTTCTTCTCTACTCCTTAAATAATTTTCGACTATATACAATAAGAGAACCAATGCCGCGTTATTTATTATGTCAGAATATTTACAATCTAAAAAGGACGACTATGGGAATCATTCTCGAAGGGTATAACACGCCTGTGATCGGTCGTGTGGGTAACTCGGTAGGCTACCTGTGGAAAGGGCGGGCATGCCTGCGGACTTATTGCCGCCACATCAACTATCCCAACACCGAAGGGCAGCAACGACAACGGAACTGGTTTGTGGGCATGGTACGTTTTGCCTCGGCAGCCACAGAGGCTCTGCGTCTGGGCCTGCGGCAACAGGCCGACGAAGCCCAGATGACTGAAGGAAACTATTTCATACTAAAAAACAAACAGCATTTTCGAATAAACGACGGACTGCTGGAGGTTGATTACAACCAATTGCGCATAGCCACCGGCAGCGCCGCCGACATCTACTTCCATAATCCAAAGTTCGAGGAAAACGAAACCATAAGTGTCACCTTCGAGAAAAACATGATGTCGTTCCGTGCTTCGGGCGACGACCGTGTCTATCTCTACGTCTATGCTCCCGGACGGGGGGAGGGTTATTTGTCGGCACCTGCTACAAGACGTTGCAAATCAATAAAAATAAGCCTACCTGAACAATGGGCTGGCGAAGAGGTACATCTTTACGGCTTTGTGGTGGACAAAGAAGGGAGAGCTTCAAACTCAACCTACATTGGCCCAGGACGGGTGAACCACTACGAGGAGCGTGGACGATACGTACCATTGAACAAAAACTGGAAGGACTTTGTGGATATCGCCACTGAAGCCAATGCTGAGACAACGCCTATAGCCAACGAGGCTGGCGCCACCCAAGTCGAAAAACCGGAAATCGACCTCTTCCGAGACCCGCCAAAGGTTCCATAGCACTAGCTAATCAACAAATAATATTTTTTGTACAATACTGTTTCCATGGTATTTAAAGTACATGGTAGGATTGTAGGGGTATATTTTTTTTGCCATGTGTAAAAAAAATTGTACTTTTGCAAACTCTTTTGTGGGCAGAGCCCGACAGAAGATGACTCAGTAGCTCAGTAGGTAGAGCACAACACTTTTAATGTTGGGGTCCTGGGTTCGAGCCCCAGCTGGGTCACCGACAACCATCAGCAAGTCAGCAATGACTGACTCAGTAGCTCAGCAGGTAGAGCACAACACTTTTAATGTTGGGGTCCTGGGTTCGAGCCCCAGCTGGGTCACAAGAACAAGAAGAAGAGCCGGAACATCACAGTCCGGTTTTTTTGTATGAAGAAGCTGCGTATCATACTGATTCCATGCATGGTGGCACTATTGTTCGGTCCATGGGACATCACGGCCCAGCAAAACCGCGAACAGATGGCAGCCTATTACTATGACCACGGCGACTTTACCCAAGCGGCACAACTCTACGAGACACTGTACCAACAGGGCAACAACAAATACTATTATCAGCGCCTGCTGGCCACCTATCTGGAATTGGAGCAATATCGCGAGGCAACAAAACTGGTACAGCAACGGCAGAAGAAACTGCCCAAGGAACTCAGCCTGATTGCCGACGAGGGGAACATCCTGCTGAAACAGGGGCAGGAAAAAAAGGGACGGAAATGTTTCGAAAAAGCCATCGAACAAATCACCGCCAACCTGCAGCCCATCCCGGATTTAGCTATGGCATTCCTCAGTATCGGCCAGAACGAATACGCAGCACGTACCTACCTCACCGCACGCTCCAAGACGAGGAATAAGAGTCTTTATTTCAACGAGCTAATCGGCATCTATCAACGCATGGGCGACTATAAGGCCATGACAAACGAATACTTCGACCTACTGGATCAGCAGCCTGGCATGATGGGCAGCATACAGATTTCGATGCAACGTGCCTTGAAAGAGGCTCCGGACGAGCAACTTGCCAACGGAGTGCGCCAGGCATTGGTGAACCGGATTCAAGAGCACCCCAATAACCAGAACTACATTGAGATGCTGATATGGTTTTCTCTTCAAGAGAACGATTTTCGTTTCGCCTTGGAACAAGCGGAGGCTGTCGATGCCCGATTTCCAGACAAGAACGGACAGCAGGTGATACAGGTGGCACAGATAGCACAGAACAACAATGTCCTCGATGTGGCAGCTGACGGATATCGCTACCTGCTGGCCAAAGGAAAGGAGAATCCCTATTATTTTGACAGCCGTACTGGCGAGCTGGAAGTGGAATTCTCCAAGATAGACAAAGGATATTCCACCGACAGCAAAAGACTCGAGCAATTGAAGAAACGCTATCAAGATGCTTTTGAGGAACTGGGCAAGAACGAGCACACCCTAACATTAATGCGCCACTACGCCTCGCTAATGGCCTACCATGGCGGTGACGTCCAAGCGGCCGTCAATATGCTGGACGACGCACTGGAGATACCCCGCCTGAAACCCCAAACACGAGACGAGGTGAAACTAGAGCTGGCCGACCTGCTCCTGTTCGGCGGACAAACATGGGATGCCTCGCTGCTCTACATGCAGGTGGAAAAAGCCAATAAGAACGACGTACTGGGCGCCATGGCTAAACTACGCAACGCCAAACTATCGTATTACAACCACGACTTCGAATGGGCGAAGTCGCAACTTGAAGTGCTGCGTGCATCGACCAGCAAGCTTGTAGCCAATGACGCTATGGAGCTCTCACTCCTGATTTCCGACAACATGGAAGACGACAGCACCTATACCACTCTGGAGACCTTCGCCGATGCCGACCTCCTGCTCTACCGCGGAATGCTTGACTCGGCATGGAGCACTTTCGACGCCGTGAGCCGCAGTTCACTAAGCCATCCGCTACTTGACGAAGTGCTATTGCGCAAAGCTCAAATCCGAATAAGACAGGGTCGCCATGTCGAGGCTGACAACCTGTTGCAAAGACTCGTGGATTTCTATCCTGACGAGATTACCGCCGACGACGCCCTGATGCTACGGGCAGAGATAAACGAAAACCAATTGAAAAACATCGATGCAGCAATCGAATGCTACGAAAAACTGCTAATTGAGTACCCGACAAGTCTCTATACCGATCAGGCAAGAAAAAGATACAACCAGCTGAAAAATGAATGAAGTAAAAGCCAAGAAATTCCTCGGGCAACATTTCCTCACAGATGAAAACATCGCCCAGCGCATCGTGGAAAGCCTGTCGATGGAGAGCCTCCATGTGCTGGAAATCGGACCTGGTATGGGAGTGCTTACTAAATACTTGATAACAAGAGCCAATACAGACTTCCATGTGGTGGAAATTGACCGAGAAAGCGTAGTTTGGCTCCATGAACACTTCCCCACCCTTGATGTCATTGAAGGAGACTTCCTGAGATATGACCTAACATCTTTATTCCATGATTCATTCTCCATCATCGGGAACTTCCCATACAACATCTCCTCACAGATACTTTTTAAGGTTTTCGACAACCGTGGACAGGTCAAGGAGGTGGTGGGCATGTTCCAAAAAGAGGTTGCAGAACGCGTTTCAGCAGGTCCGGGAAGCAAAACTTATGGAATACTATCTGTCTTGCTTTCAGCATTCTACAACATCCAATATTTATTTACTGTACCTGAACATGTGTTTAATCCACCACCCAAGGTGAAATCAGCTGTCATAAGGCTCTGTCGAAACGGTGTAAACACCTTGGAATGTGACGAGAAACTGTTTGTCCAAGTAGTCAAGGCGGGATTCAACCAACGACGCAAAACCCTCCGAAATGCACTGCGGCAATTGGGTGTCTCTCTGGAAGATGTTCCCGAATCTGTCTTAGGCAAACGGGCGGAACAACTCTCTGTTGATGAATTCATTAAACTTACCAAAATCATAGAATCATGTCAATAGTTTCATATATCGTTATCGCACTGGCATTAGGCATTTGCAACATGCTCCTCTTCCGTCGTTGCGGAGAGTCATTTCCTATACGGCTGTCGGCAGGCATCACAGTGTCTTTTACAGTATCTGCCGTACATGTTATACTCTACCTTTTAGGTGCACTCATCGGCAGTTTACTATGCTTCTACTCTCCGGAAGAACCAACTTTATATGCCGATATAAATGCCTATATTTTCCTAGGAATCAATATTATTGTAATTATAAAGGGACTTCTTCCCTACCTGCGCCGCAATCCACGGTTGCCGCTGTTCGACCTCACCAACGGAGGATCAGTGCTGGCCATGGCCGCCGCAACAGGCATCAATGCACTGCTCATCGGCCTGGGAGTGGGTTTTGTGGAGCAACATATCTCCATCCATAAAATCATCTGGCCACTTCTTACTACCAGTCTATTGTTCAGCTATTTAGGACTCATGTTCGGCCGTCGGAAAGTAACGTTGCGCCCCCGTCGGTGGATGATAGTGGCCTCGGTTCTATTGCTGGGTGTGGCCATTGCCGCTGTGGTCAATGCATAAAATTATTTTCCCAATTCAGAAAAACTTTGTACCTTTGCAATCGGAAATAAATGTGATAACTATGGAATTGACAATAAACATCAAACAAGGACTCGGCGGTCTGCAGTTCCAAATGCCCGTAGAAGAAGTGGTGGCTCTAATGGGCACTGCCGACGAAGTGGAAAACATCGACAATGCCGCCGATGAACCCACAACAGTATTGCACTATAACAAGCTGGGTATCACCCTTTTCTTTGAAGGTGAAAACCCCCAGTTAGCCTGTATCGATGTAGCCAATGAGGATTGCACCCTGTTCGGGGAAGAGATATTCGACCTGGACGAACGGCAGATTGTGCAATTGATGGTGAAGAACAACTACACCGAACAGGATGCTGACGAAGAAGACTGGGGCGAACGACGCATCAGTTTCCCTGAAGGCAACATCGACTTCTACTTTGATGAGGGAGACCTCGTATCCATCATTCTAGGAGCATGACCCCGCTGTTCAGTACAGCCTATTTCCCGCCGATAGCCTATTTGTCGGCGCTTGCTAAATACACTGAAGCACAAGTTGAAATCAAGGAAACTTTTCCCAAACAGACCTACCGCAACCGGATGCACATCATGACCGCGGGAGGGATTCGAGTACTGACTGTACCAGTCATTCGAACCAACCACTCTCGCACCGAGGAGGTTACCATCGATCAAAAAGACCGTTGGGCAGTCATCCACCTGCGCACCTTAACGGCTGCTTACAGCGCGTCCCCCTATTTCTTTTATTACAAAGACGATATAGAAGCCCTACTGACAACACACCATGAGCGTTTGATTGATCTGAACCAGTCTTGCCTGAAATGGATTCTACATCAACTGAAGATTGACTGCACCCTCACTTTCACCGCCAACTATATGCCTGCTACAAATGACGAGACCAACGATTTCCGCACAGTCTTCACCCCAAAACGCCCCTACCCTACCGACAACTTCAAACCATACTATCAAGTCTTTGGCGATCGACAACCATTTGTACCAAACCTTAGTTGCATTGATTTGCTGATGAACCTAGGACCAGAAGCAAAAGATTATCTGATAGATCTATGAAACACAGGGTTTTCGCCTTGCTGCCTTTACTTGCAGCCACTCTGCTGGCACAAGCACAAGCCGTTCCGAATGTATTATTTATCGGTAACAGTTACACCGAAACAAACAACCTCCCACAAATGATAGCCGACATCGCCCAAAGCATGGGGGAAATGATGACCTTTGAAAAAAATACCCCCGGAGGCTGTAGTTTCAGACAACACTGCAGCAACAACTCCATGGCCTTGATACAGGAAGGGAGCTGGAACATTGTCGTTCTGCAGGAACAGAGTCAACTGCCCTCCTTCCCTCAAATGCAGGTGGAACAGGAATGCTTCCCCTATGCCCAGCAGTTGGTGGATTCCATTTATGCACATAATCCAGAAGCCGAACCCATGTTTTTCATGACCTGGGGACATAAAAACGGAGACCCGGACAACGCTTCAGAATATCCAGTGCTAGGCTCCTACGAAGGCATGGACAGTATGCTTTGTGAACGCTACATTTACATGGCTGAATCCAACGATGCCTCTCTTTGCCCCGTAGGTCGAGTTTGGCGCTATCTTCGCACACACAATCCCAACATAGAACTGTACCGGAACGACGGCAGTCATCCGTCCGTGGCTGGTAGTTATGCCGCAGCATGCTCCTTCTACGTAATGTTTTTCCATCGCGATCCAGACAGCATCGCTTTCAACGCCACCCTGGACGAGACCACTGCCCAGGCTATCCGCACTGCCGTAAAACACATTGTCTATGACAGTCTCTCCCGTTGGCAGCAACCACGTCCCCAGAACCGAATCAACTCCTCTATATTACCAATCCATCTGAAAGCCTACCCCAATCCAACCACCACTCTCTTGACCGTGGAATCATCATCAATACCACAACAAATCGAACTGCTAAACATATACGGACAGATTCTGCAGACCTACACACCCTCCCGGATGCCCATCAGAATTAATCTCAGCGGCCTGCCCGCTGGAGCCTATCTACTACAAACCAAGACCGCTACCAGGAAAACCACACAAACAATCATCAAACAACATTGATGGAAATAGCGCTAGAAAGCCCTGCTGTTTCACACGAAACAGCAGGGCTTTCTGTCTAATTATCTGGCAAATACAATCAACAAAACCGAAATATCAGCTGGCGAAATTCCACTGATTCTCGAGGCTTGGCCTATGGAAATTGGACGATAACGGTTAAGCTTCTCACGGCACTCGTAACTGAGTGCCGACAAAGTATAATAATCGAAATCCGCAGGCAGGGCTATATCTTCGAACTTCAAAATTCGGTTCGCCACATCCTGTTCCTTCTCAATATACCGTTGATACTTGATGGCGGTCTCTACCTCTTGCACCACTTCTTCGGGCAATTTAGACATAGCCTCAGCCACCGCCGGAACCACTTCTCCAAGTTCGACAAGCGACAACTCGGGACGCAGCAACAATGAAGAAAGGCGCACGCGCTGGCTCAACGCCGCCGAACCACGCTCCTCCAGCCATCCGTTGACTTCTGACGGCACCACCGACGACTCCTCCACCAACGTTGACAAGTCGGCAATCTGACGCTGCTTTTTCTCCATACGACGCATGCGGTTGTCGTCAGCTAAACCCAACGCATGGGAAAGAGGAGTCAATCGCTGGTCGGCATTGTCCTGACGGAGCAAAATCCGATATTCTGCCCTGGAGGTGAACATGCGGTACGGCTCATCAACCCCCTTGGTAACCAAGTCGTCTATCAACACGCCAATATATGCCTGTGAGCGACTAAGAACGAAAGGCTTCATTCCATGTATCTTAAGTGCCGCATTGACCCCTGCCATCAACCCCTGGCAAGCAGCCTCTTCATACCCTGTAGTGCCATTGATCTGCCCTGCGAAGTATAGATTTTCAACACTCTTGGTTTCAAGCGTATAGGTCAATTGCGTAGGTGGAAAATAGTCATATTCTATCGCATATCCGGGTTTAAAGATAGCTGCATGCTCTAACCCCTTGATAGTATGTAGTGCTGCAAGCTGAACATCCAAAGGTAACGAGGATGAAAAACCATTGAGATACCAGCTCTGGGAGTGCCACCCCTCGGGCTCGACAAAGAGCTGGTGATGATCTTTGTCGGCAAAACGGTCTATCTTGTCCTCAATGGAGGGACAGTAACGCGGCCCACGACCCTGAATGCGGCCGGTGAACATCGGCGACCTGGAAAACCCCGTACGCAAGATATCGTGCGTACGCATGTTGGTATTGGCCAGAAAGCACGACCTCTGCTCTGTAAGCGAGCAGGTGTCGGCAAAAGAAAATTTGGCAGGATGTTCGTCACCAGGCTGCTCTGTTAGCTGAGAAAAGTCAACAGTACGTCCATCGATACGTACCGGAGTTCCAGTTTTAAGCCGCTTCACCTCAAACCCGACTTCGCGCAGTTGGTCGGACAACCCCATGGCCGGAGCCTCCCCTACCCTGCCGCCACTCCACGAATCCTCACCCACATAAATAGTACCGTTAAGGAATGTGCCATTAGTAAGAACCACCGCCTGGGCCGGAATAGTGTGTCCCATACGCGTCTTAACGCCAGACACCGCCTTGCCGTCAAAAAGAAGCCCTATTACCTCATCCTGCCACAGCGAGAGATTGGGCACAGACTCCAATACCTGACGCCAATTGAGAGAGAAAAGCATTCGGTCACATTGCGCCCGCGGACTCCACATGGCAGGTCCTTTCGAACGGTTGAGCATACGGAACTGTAGAGCCGAACGGTCGGTGACAATACCTGACCAACCGCCGAGCGCATCAATCTCACGCACAATCTGACCCTTGGCAACCCCACCCATGGCGGGGTTGCAAGACATCTGACAAATGGTATCAAGCATCTGAGTCACGAGCAACACCCGCGCTCCCAGTTTGGCAGCAGCAGCGGCAGCTTCGGCACCTGCATGACCGGCACCTACAACCACTATATCATACGGCTCAAACTGCATAGAATATGATATTTAGACATTCCGTTCCTCGTGAAACAACTCATCCCACAATACCAACGACTCCTCTTCCTGACGACGCATCTCGACAGCCTCTTCGTCCGTTTTATCTCCCTGACCCAGGAGATGCAACACACCATGAACCACGACGCGATGCAATTCCTGTTCGAACGGCACCCCGAACTTCACGGCATTCTCCCCCACCCTCTCGATGCTAATCATTATATCACCCGAAATCAATCCACCCGCCACATAATCGAACGTAATGATATCGGTATAGGTATCATGGTTCAGGTATTGACGATTCACCCCAAGCAGGTACTCATCGTCACAAAAGAGATAATTGATGTTGCCCACCGACTTTCCACGACGCACAATCACTTCTGAGAGCCATTTTTTCAATTTACCTGGCTCAAGAAGTTCGAAATCTCCAGATTGTACAGAAAACCGAATAGCCATTATTATCTATATATTGCTAATTATCAGTATGGTACACGAGAATCTATCATCATTATTCCTCAAAATCCCGCTCACGCTTTCCTTTGGGCAAGGCTGAGATACTCTCCACACGACGGAAATCGAGGAACCACACCTCATGCCGCCACCAATGAAAAATGCTCCTTCAAGACAGCGATACGTTCCAATGCATCAGCGGGAGAGATGCCCGCCACCAAGAATTCCATCCTCACCCGACGACCACCCTCGGAGAAAGTCATGTGGTCGGAGAGCGATTTCATGACGAAGATGCCCTCCCCCTTCGACTGACCGGCGGCAGGGAAGTCACCAAACCGACCAAAATCGAATCCGTCTCCCTCATCAGCCACCTCGACAAAGATGCCTCCGCGGCAGGTACCGAGAGTCAGTGCCACCAGACGGTCGGGATTGGAACCGTTGCCATGCACGATGGCATTCTCCACTGCCTGCATCACAGCCACCGTCACCGCCGAGCAACTGTCGCCCACATGGCATTCCTGACAGAAATGAAACAAACGCTCCTCGACCACAGGCATATTCCCAGCATCGGACTGTATAACAAACGATTCCGTCATTGTAGCATTCTTTTAAGACAGCCACAAAGTTACATAAAAATCCCGAACCATCAACCATTAGTTTGAAAATAATGGTCACCCGTCACATATTCAACTGAAATCCAATGCATCCAAGCACACTCCTCCGTATCACCTCCATCTCACCTCCGTATCACCTCCGTCTCACCTCCGTTGACAGACGGAGGAGCAACAGTGGGGTAATGGAGAAAAGACGGAGATGAACATAAGATAAGATTAATTACATCCTCCGCTATTAAAACAAGCTCCGCCTATCGGTAGAAATAGTCGTTGACTTTGTCGCGATAGTAGGGCGAGAGGGTAGGGGGGACTGTGCGTAGCGGGTCAGCGGTGGACTTCAGCTGATTGTTGTACTTTTCCAGCTCAGCGGGCGAAGGTTGACTATAAAGGTCGCCAGCTTCATGGCTTTCACGACGCTGCTCTTTCTCGCGCTGCATCTCGGCTCGTTCGTGTTCCAACAGGCGAGTCATAATCTGCTGCTGGCGCTGGAGGGTTTGCTGAGTGATGGTACGGTTCACCAGGTCGGTCTCGGTCTGCTCCATCTGGCGCATCATCTGGTCTATTTCGCGGGCCAGCTTAGGATCGCCGCCACTGGCCGACTTCATTTCCTGCCCGTACTCCTGCATCATACGGCGTATCATCTCCTGCTGTGCCGCCATCTTGGCAAACTCCTCGCTCATCTGCTGCCCTTGCCCCAACTGGTGACGGCCACCCTGCTGCTTGCCCTGCTTGTCAAGCTGCTTCTTCAGGGCTTCCATCTGCCGGTTGAGCTCTTGCTGCATCTGGCGCATCGACTTGGGCGACGGCTTTCCTTTGCCCGGATTGCTGCACTGGCTGCTGCTCTTGCCTGGGTTCTTGCACTGGCCGTTCTTTTTCTTCTGACTATTCTGGCGCATCTGGTTCTGCATCTGGTCGAGACTCTCAGCCAACACAAGGGCCAGATTGTTGAGAGAGGTCATGCTGTACTGCATGGAACGGGCGGCCTGGGGGTTCTTATAGCTTCCGTAGAAACTCTGGTTCATGTCTAACAAACCATTGAGCGAGAGGCCTATACTCGAGTTTACCTCACCCACCTCCTTACTGATGGCCGAGGCCACCTGCAACTGCCGTTTGGCCATGGCCCGCAGCGAGTCCTCAACCATACGAAAGTCATCACGCACTCGGTTCTGGCGGGCAATGACGGTTTGGTACTTGGGATCCTGGATATAGACAGCGTTGACGTCGGCGATAAGTTCCTCTTGGTTGAAAGAGAGTTGCACCAAATTCTTCAACAACTGGCGCACTTGGGCGGCATCTTCGGCCATGTCCTGTTGCTCGGCATCCACCTGCGCCTCAGCAACTGCCTCGCTGAGGCGTTCGAGGTCATCGGCAGCCTCTTGCTGCATCTTCGAGGCATCCTTGTTTCTGCCCTTCTGCAGGTTTTGCTGTGCATCCTGCTGGTGCTGCTCCACCTGCTGTTCAAGCCCGGTGGGGATCTTGAAGTCGGTAGCAGGGTCTAAATCCTTATAATCCTGATGAATCTGTTCAAGATCCTGTTTCAATTGCTGGAAACGGTCGTTCAACTCCTGCTGCTTCTGTATCAGCGCTTCTTTTTCCGTTCCCTTGGCCTGCTCTGTTTCACGGGAAACATTGCGCTGTTCTTCGGCCAGACGATCCAATTTCTGGATGGTTTGTTCCACCTTTTTCTCAATTTCCAAGCGCTTCATCAGTTCGATATTCTGGTCCAATTGACGCTCCAGTTCGGCATTGTCCATCTTCAACTGCTCCAACTGCTGCTGCACATTTTTCTTGTCGAGCTCCTGCATCATGCGCTCAATCTCCGCCATTGTCTCCTTCATTTTCTCGTCCATCACCTCGTTCATCAGGCGGTCCAGTTCGCGCTGCTTCTCCATCAACTGCTCACTCTGCTCACGGTACTTCTGCTCCAAACGGTTGTTCTCCTGTATCTGCTGCTGCATCTGCTGCATCATACGGCGCACCTCCTTCTGCTTCTCAGCAATCTGCTCCAAGTCCTTGCGCTCCTGCCAACCCAGCTCCTTCTTATCGACAAGCTTTTTCATCATCTCATTGATTTCCTCCTGGAGACGTTTCAATTCGCTCATCTGGGCGTCAGCGCTCTGGCGCACTTCGTTGTTGGTCTGCTCCAGCATGTGGTCAAGATCTTCCTCAGAGGGAATCTTTATTTCAAACACCTGGGAACGAGCTGTTTTAGGGCCATGGATGGCGTCGTTGTCCGATACCTCAAACCAATAACTGAGCTCGTCGCCCGGAGCAAGAACGAGCTCGGCAGTATTAAACGAAAAGTAGAACTCTTGGGCAGCACCCTCGCCAAGGGTCATTTCGGCCTCACTGAGGCCATTTCGGGTTGTGTCGGCAGAATTGTCTGTCCGATGGGTAAAAACGAGCCTGGAGAAGCCGTAATCATCCTTGATGCGCCCTCGGAACAGCCGACGGTCGGGATAAAGCGAATCGGTGACCTCCTCCACGGAAATCTGCGGCAGGGCATCCTTGATGGCAGAAAGGAAGAACCTCAACGTATCGGACGAATGATGAGCATTGCTGACACAGAAATAATATTCCATATCGTCCATCACCTGACGGCTGATTTCCACCTGCCCGTTGCTGCCTACTGCACTTTCCACCTTCCACTTTCCACCTTCCGCCTCAAAACACAGCGTGTCAGCATCCTGGGTTTGGAAAATCCAGCGCACCACCGTCCCTTCGGGCACGGAGGCGTCGCCCAAATCAACCACCGTCTCAGCCTTACGGCCAGTATAGGCAGGGTAGGAGAGGAGCATGCGGAACGAGCGCACTGCAGGATTGGGCAGCACCACAAGACGGTAGTCCTGCGAGGTCACCCCACCACCTTCCAGATGGAATATCTGGCTCTGCTGCAGTTTGTTGAAGCTATAGGAGAAATGTTCCTTGTCGGGATGCATTCTGTAGCGACGGCCATCGATACATAGGGTCACCTCGGCGGGTTTGGCATCACCCTCTGTGGTGACCCTCAATTCAAAATCCTCTCCCTGACGGCAGGAAAGGGTTTCGTTCAGCACCCGGAAAACGAAAGGTGCCGGACGCTCATAGACGGTGCTGTAGTTCACAATGCGTTTCGAGGAGCCCGTGACCACTTGTGGTGCCACCAGAAGCAGCACTGCCAGCGCCACCAGCGGCGGCAAGGCATATTTCAGGTACTTTCTGTTCCCCCGGAAGTCAATGGCATTGAGGAACGGCACAGGCTTCAGTTGAGCAGTTTTCTGTTCCACTGCGGCAAGCAACAGTTCGCTTTCCTCACCCTCCATCAACTGCAGCAAATTGAGCAATTTATCACTTACCTCGGGGAAGTGTCTGCCGATGATACGGGCGGCCTCTTCACGGCTGATACGCTTGCCCAAACCGTTCAACTTCAGCAGCGGACGAACGATAAACCACCCCGTCACGGCCACCACCGCAGCCAACCCGAGCCAGAATATCAACCCTCGGGCCAGCCTCGATAGCCATCCGAAATGCTCCAACAGCACTGCCGCCAAAAAGAGCGTCAGCACGATGCCCACAGCATACAACACACCCTTGATCAGGAGATTCTTGTAGTACTTCCTGATAAAAGCATCAAGTGCCTGCAGTATGTCCGTGGGCCGTGTCAAAAGGTCACCTTATTGCTTCTGGCCGGCCTTGATGGTGGCGCCGGCGGTCTTGTTGTAGTAGGCCTCTACCCAGTTGGCGTTGAAAAACTCATCCACCTTAGTCATGTTCACTTTGGCCCAACCGTAGTGGATACCGTCACTCAACTTCACGCGGAGCCCTACGTACCAAGTGCCCACCGTAGGCTCGAAGAAGTAGGCGTCGCCGAGGCCATAGTATCCGTTGGGATCCATATTGGGGCCAATGACAGCATTCGCGGCGAGGTTCACGATGTGGTCGTGCAAATACTGCCCACCGGCACCGGCTTCGGCCACAGTCACCACGTTGGTACCCTGTTCGGCATCCATCTCGTCGAAACGGAGGGTGCTGCCAGAAAATTCCTCATCCATGATGCGGTATTCCAGCACACCGTCGCCGTTGAAGTCCATTCCCGGCACATCATTGAAAGCACCGAATGAGCCGGTGCCGATAACCGCCTGGGCGATAGAACTTGACGTACCACCGTTCGCGTTGTTGGTGGTGGCATTGCCATTCGTTGTCTCATCTTTCTGGCAACCGGTTGCCGTCAGCAACACCAAGGCTGCTGCAAAATAAAAAGCTTTTTTCATTCTTTTGTTGTTTTTTGTGAATAATGAATCTGCAAAAATACGACAATTCCGCCACATAGAAAAAAAATTTTGATAATCGTCTCAACATTTGTACCTTTGCAAAAAATTTAGAGAAAAAATGCAACAGGTAATCATCATCACCGGCGCCTCGTCGGGCTTCGGCAAAGCTACCGCCGAAATGCTTTCTAAAAAAGGATACACCGTCTATGGCCTCTGCCGCCGCCAGATGCAGGACAGCACCATCAAATACCGCCAATGCGATGTGCGCAACCGCGAGAACATCCGCACCGTCGTAGAACAGATTGTAGCCGAGCAGGGTAGGGTGGATGTGCTCATCAACAACGCAGGCATGGGCATTGGCGGCGCCCTCGAACTGGCCACCGAGGAGGAAATCGACCTCCAGATGGGCACCAACTTCATGGGTTGCGTCAATATGTGCCAAGCCGTGTTGCCCTACATGCGTCGCCAGCGTGCCGGCAAGATAATCAACCTCAGTTCCATCGGCGGCCTGATGGGCTTGCCCTACCAAGGTTTCTATTCTGCCTCCAAATTTGCCATCGAGGGATTCACCGAAGCCCTCAGCGCCGAGGTACGCGGGTTTGGCATACGGGTTTGCATGGTCGAACCGGGCGACTTTGCCACCGGTTTTACCGGTAGCCGCAAGAACAGCCAGCCGACCCTCGACGACCCCGACTACGGCCCCATCTTCAAGCGTAGCCTCGCCATCATCGAGAAAGAGGAGAACGGAGGACTGCAACCTGAGGTGCTGGCCCGCCGCATCGTGCGCCTGGTGGAAAAGAAAGACCCACCCCTGCGCAACGTGGTGGCCAATCTCGAACAATGGCTCTCAACCATCATCAAACGCGTGCTCTCGGGCAATCAAATGGTCGCCATCTTGAGAGACTATTACAAGAGTTAATTTTTGCCTTTGGTCGTGTCGGCTGGTGCCACTCGCTTGGTGTCGAGAATACGGCCATAGAGGAGCAACTCGTTCTTCATATTGCTGCCCAGCGGATGGACTTCCAATCCTGGATGGGTAAGAAGACCGAAATTGTTTGGATTTCCGGAGAGATCCTTTGATGCGCTGCGGTCGTCATAATCCATCTGGCCACTTAAATTCCACATACGGGTGTCGTCATTCGAGGTAATCAGCAGGGTCCCGGGATGGCGCCTTATGGCTTTTACATCTACGGTTTGCAGGTTGCGCAAAGTGAAGGTGTCGGTAATGACGGCGATATGGAGGGCGGCGTTGTCGTTCAGCACCAGATCGGCCCGATAGACCTGTTTCCCTTTGAGGATGGCGGTGAGGGTGTAGGCACCCACCGACATGCGGTCGGAAACAAAGAACCCTTCCTCATCGCATCGCACCGCAACCGTATCGGTTCCATGGATAAACTGCAGCAGGCAGTAGGGCTGCGGCTCGTTGGTCAGGTGATCCACCACCGCACCCATCACATTCACACGATCGGTCGCCGAAGGTTGCTGTGCGGCGAGCGGGGCGACGCACAGCAGAAGCATCAGGCAGAGGAGGCTATTTCTTTTCATGGCTCATGAATTTCTCTTGCAGCATACGCAAGGGAAGTGTGTCAATGGGGGTGCTGTTGTATTGCTTCCAGTAGTCGCCGCTGTAGTCGCTCTCGCCGAAGGCTCCCGCCAGTGACTGCCGGCGCACGGCGATGGTATCGGATGGAATGATGTTGTCGGAAAGGGAGAAGTCGGTCAGCGTCCATTCGATGCATTGCCGCCACCGTTGCTCGGGGATGTCGGAACGTCGCGAAGTGAGCCGATGGAGGCGGTTGCTGTAGTAGTGCGTGAGCGTGTATTTTCCTTCGCGCACGTCGTAGGTCCAGGCGGCGCTGTCGGCATCGATATGGAGCTTGTTGTAGTGCACACCCACCCATGGTTCCAGCGGAGCCTCGATACTGAGGGGAAGCATAACCGATGTGATGCGTACGATGGCCAGATCGCATTTGCGGATGACATACTCATAGCGCATCGTGGAGGCCCTGTATCGTCCGATACCGCTGGCGCGAACCAGATAGAAGATTTCCCCGTTGTCTGAGAATTCCTGCACCGGCTCGAAGTAATGAAGCCTGTAGGCCGTGGGAAAAGTGGCGTTGGGGGTCTCCAGCAGGTCGAAGAATGCCTCGTTGTCGTAGAAGGCCAGCAGCTCATCCACAGCCTCCCAGTTGTTCACCAACCGCTCCACCAGTTTGCGGTCATATACTAGCAACCTGTGGCGCAAGATGGACTTGTAGTTGGTGGTCATCTCGCGGGCGTTGGGGTCGAAGCGATAGAAGCGCTTGCTGTCGTTGCGAGCATACCCACGTCGTATGATGTTCATCACCGCCTCGTCGAATACGTAGAGTTCGTCATCGACGGCCCTCCAATCGCGGTAGAAGAAGGTGTTGCGGGCCGACTTACGGTGGTAGTTCTTCGGTATCTTGTCAATGGCAGTTTTCAGCAGGTGGTTTCCCTCGCGGAAACTCTCCACCCTCACCTCGCGCAACTCCACCTCCTGGACCTTTAGCTTCACCTGGCCGTGTCGGCGCAACGTGGCTAAAGGCAGACGCACACTCTCAAATCCCATCGAGCGCACGAGCACGGTGTCGTCCTCGTGTCCGACAGGCACCTTCAGCGTGTATTCTCCCCCGTCGTTGCAGGACACTCCGATTGAGGTACCCTCCAGCTGCAATGTGGCGTACGGCACTCCCTGTCCACCCGAGGTCACGCGCCCCTTGATGGCCACAACCTCCCCCTGTGCCCACAGCAGCATCGGGAAAAGCATCATTATGAACACTATACGATGCATTTCAGCATTCCGTCTTTCATGCAAATATACACATTTTTTTTGAGTGGAGGTTTTCACCAAACTTCCCTTAACCTTATAGAACCCTTATAGAAGCCTTATAATGACTATATACACCCTGTATAGTCATCGGGGTGTCCCTGCCTCCATTGAGCCTTGAAAGCAGGAAGGCGGCTGAAGGTGTAGAAGTACCATGCACCGTCCGGTTCGAACTCTCCCTGATACCAGGAACGGGTCACCAGTGTGTCGCCATCCAGTCGCTCAATGCGAAGACCTTCGACCACGCCGTTGTCCTGCACAAAAGTGATGGAATCGCCCTCTATCGACCAGGTAGAGTGATTGACAATCGAGTCGTAATGCACCCCGTCGTTATAGACTAACGTCTGTATCCACTCATGCCCCTGCGTGAATTCCCAGACGGTACTGCGGTACCACGGTGTTGCCCTTTCGTCGGTCTTCTCCAAATTCCACCGGCCCACAATCATTTCGGCACAGGTGGGTTGCACCTGGGGTGATTCCCGCACCGTTGTGGCGGGTTCCACATTCTCTTTACCGCACGAAAGGGCGGCCACAAAAGCTGCCGACAAAAGCAGCAGCATCGCTAATCTGTTTGTTTTCATGCTTGTGTGTATTGATTGGTTGATGTTTCGCTACAGATGGATGTCGAACAGCAGCGTGTCGCCGATTTGCAGCACGTAGTCGTAACGGTCCATGAAGAAACCGTCGTTGGGGAAGAGCTGGAAGAAGCAGACTCCGTGGCACTTCTGCGATGCCAGAAGTATGCCGCTCCGGCTGCGGAGCGTCACCCGTTCTCCCCGCAGACCGCTGACCGTGACCGCGTTGCCCACCACGCTGACGTTGATGTGTTGCCGCAACGCAGGCAGGGGTGGGATGGAAAAGGTATCCACCTCCTGCATCGGAGCCATTTTCCGCGGTATAGGATAGCAAATCCGCACATGTTGTTCCTGCACCGTGTCAACCATTTCCGGCATCTCCTCACACTCTTTCACCACAGGTTTTGTCACTTCCGTCGGCTCCTCCTGTACAGGCTCTTCCTGAAGTTTGGAGCCGATGACCGCCTTTCGCCACTGAGGAACCACGGCAATGGCGAGCCCCGAGGTCAGTACCAACAACAGCACAAACAATAGCACCCGGCGTGCTTTCAGCACGGCACGGTGCATGCGTTGATACACCACATCGCGATTCAAGCCCATCACCTGTGCAATCTCTTCGGCGCGGTAGCCTTCCAGCTGCAACTGTACCATCCTCCGCTCATCGGGGTTGAGGGTGGCCAACAGCTCCTCCATTTCCTCACCGAAGGGATTGTCCGGTACCTCCGACATTGTATCGGCTATTTGTGCCGTCAGCGGTAGCATCGGCGGCCGTCTCCTACGGTTCAGCAAGTCCAGCGTGCTACGCGTCTGCCAGCGAACCCAGGCACGTTCTTCGTGCAGTGTGCTCCCTGGCCGCAGGTTGTCGTAGTGCAGCCACAGCGACAGACACACCTCCTGCACCAAGTCACGACAGTGCTCATAGTCTCCCCGTGACCGCAGCCAGCACATCCGCCACACCATTGGGCGGTGGCGACGCAGCATCTCCGTATATGCATCTCGGCGATCCATCTACCAATATAATACACCTCCGATGCCCAAAATCTGACATCGGGGGTGCAAAAATACGCTTTTTTTTGATTTGATTGGTTTCTCAGTATGTCGAAGGACTCTTTTTGATTTCGAAATCTGATGCAAAGATACGGTTTTTACATGACACGCTGAATACGTGTTAGTTATATAACTTTTAGGGTGCAGAGAAACAAGCGTGTGGTGAGTGAAACTTTTTGATGGAGGGGGTCGGAATCACGCTTTTCTTAGGGAGAACTTAAGGTGAGCTTAAGGTAAACATATGGTTAGAGGGGTAGGGGAGAGGGGAAACAAAAAGGGCAGCCTCGAAAGCCACCCTTTGCTTGTAGAACGCCTTACGTCTCTATTTAAATAGGCTTGCTGAAGACGGCGCGCTGCATGAGGGGTTTGGTGTTGTACTGCGTCTCCCAGATCTTGACGGCCTCGTTGCCGATAATCTGCGGGTTGGTGTAGGCTGTATGCACGCCATATTTGATGGCGGCTTCGTTCATGTCGCAGTAGTAGATGCTATGCACCCCACGCTTTTGCCATTCGGGCAGTACGCCGTTGAGCAACAGGTCGATGGTGTCGAACTTGTGCAGGGCCCTGAGAATGTGGTACCAGCCGAAGGGGAAAAGCTTTCCGTTGGCTTTCTTGTAGGCCTTGGTGAGGTCGGGGATGGAGAGGCCAAAGCCTACCAGATTGTCGTTCTCATCCTCTACAAACTGCACAAAGTCAAGGTTCACAAAGGGGATGTATTCCTTGATATAGACACCGATTTCTTTCTCCGTCATGGGGACAAAGTCGTAGAGGTCCTTGAAGGACTCATTGATGGAGTGGAAGAACTTCCATGCATGGGGGTAGATTTCCTTGCGGGACTTGACTTTGACCAGGTGCAGGTTGTACTTTTCCATGATGAGTTTGTTCAGACGCGCCACCTTGTCGGGCACGGGCTGATTGGCCTGCATGGAGTACTGCTGCCAGCGGCATTTGATTTCATATCCCGCGCGTTCAATAAAACGCACGTAATATTCGGGATTGTAGAGTGTGGAGGTATTCTGACGGGCATCGAAGTTGTCGATGACCCAGCACTCCTTGTCCATGTCGGTGAAGCCGAAGGGGCCTTCCACTTCCGTCATCCCGTTGGCGCGGCCATATTCCACTACCTTGTCCAACAGAGCGGTAAAGACATCATAATCCTCAATGAAGTCGAACCATCCGAAGCGGACCGCTTTCTTTTGCCAATGCTCGTTGACAGAATGGTTGATGATGGCAGCCACACGTCCGGCGACTTTACCGTCCTTGTAGGCCAGATAGAGTTCACGCGAGCAGTGCTCCAAGGAGGGGTTCTTGTCGGTAAGGAGATTTATCTCGTCGAAATCAAGTGCCGGAATGTAGCTCGGCACATCTTTGAACAATTTATTGGGAAACGCAATGAACTTACGCAGTTCGCTGCGTTTCTCAACAGTTTTAACAGTAATCATAGTACCTCTAATTTCTTGAAGGCTTTGTAAATCTTCTCCACTCCGATGTCGATCTGCTCATGGGTGTGAGTGGCCATGAGGGCGAAGCGGATAAGGGTCTCGTCGCTGGGCACAGCAGGCGAGATTACAGGAGTCACAAACACACCATTTTCCAGCAGTTCGTGGGTGATCGTGAAGGTTTTCACATTGTCGCGGATGAAGAGCGGAATGATGGGGGTGGAGGTATTGCCAATCTCAAACCCCAAGTCTTTGAAGGCTTTGAAGGCATAGCGCTGATTGTCCCACAGAGCGGCGTTGCGTTCAGGCTCGCTACGCATAATGTGCAGAGCCTCAAGCACCGAGGCGGTGCTGGCAGGAGTGATGCTTGCCGTGAAGATATAGGGGCGCACCGAATGTTTCATCCAGTTGATGGTGTCCTTGTCGGCGGCGATGAAACCACCCACGGAAGCGAGACTTTTGCTGAACGTACCCATCACCAGCTCAACATCTTTCAGTTTGCCGAAATGGTCACAGGTGCCGCGTCCTTCACGCCCGAAAACGCCAAGTCCATGAGCCTCATCGACCATCAGCGTAGCACCGTATTTATTGCATATTTCCACCATCTTATCCACATGGGCAACATCACCTTCCATGGAGAAGACACCGTCGGTGACCACCAACTTGGATGCCTCGAGGGGTGCCTTGGAGAGCACACGCTCCAAGTCGGCCATATCGTTATGTTTATATTTCTGTGTGTTGGCGTAGGTAATAAGTTTACCCTCCATGATCGAGGCGTGCACGCGCTCGTCATAGAAAAGATAATCGCCACGGCTCACCACGTTGGGGATCACACCGCTGTTGGCCAGGAATCCCGCCGAGAAAAGCATCACACCATCCTTGCCCATGAATTCGGCCAGTTCATCCTGCAGCTGGATGTGGATATCCAACGTACCGTTGAGAAATGGCGAACCTGCGCAACCCGTTCCGTACTTGTCGATGGCCCGCTTGGCGGCCTCCTTCAAACGAGGATCGTTGGTGAGACCCAGATAGCTGTTCGAACCAAACATCAGCATGGGATGGTCGTGCCCAATGACATACACTTCCGTGTTCTGCTCGCTGCAGATGGGGGTGAAGTAAGGATAAATACCCAGGGCTCTCATCTCCTGGGGATAGGTGTATTGTGCTAACTTTTGCTGTAGCGGTTTCATATAATTTTTATTAAAACAAAGTGCAAAGTAACAAAATTTTTCCGAGTTATCGGTAAATTAAAATGTTAAAAGTGAAAACATACTTTCTGTCAAACTACTGGCACCTATCCTAAATGTCTGATTATTAACAAATCCTTCTCCCATTATTTTTTTTGCCAACTCGGCATAGGCAAGAGCATCTTCCGGTTTTCGGATGCCTCCGGCGGCCTTGAAACCGATAATTTTTTTACAAATTTTAACGTAATTGTTTATTGTCTGGAGCATCACTTCAGCCGCCTCTAAAGTGGCGCCAACACCCCCTTTCCCCGTTGAGGTCTTGATAAAGTCGGCTCCACCTTCGATGGCCAAGCCGGCAGCCTTGCGAATGAGTTCAGGGGAGGGGAGTTCTCCTGTCTCAAGAATAACCTTCAACGTCGCCCTACTGCAGACAGCTTTCATCACAGCCACTTCGTCAAGCACTGCATTGTATTCTCCTGCCAACAATAGACCTCGGTTGATGACAATATCTACTTCGTCGGCACCATCCTCTACCGCCTGATGCACTTCCTCCACCTTGAGTCGCAATGGCAACTGACCATGGGGAAAAGCACCGGCTACCGATGCCACCTTAATATTACTTCCTTTCAATGCATCGACGGCCGTTTTCACAAAGTTTGGATAGACGCACACAGCTGCCACGTTGACATTGCCAGGCAGCACCATTTCAAGGGTGCGACGGCAGAAAGCCTCGACAGAAGCCACATTGTCTGTCGCATTAAGCGTTGTGTTATCGATACACGAAAACACCCGCTTAGCAAAATTCCTTTCCATCAGAGTAGCTGGCTTATCTTCTCCACGCGACGTTGGTGGCGACCCCCTTCGAACTCGGTGTCGAGGTATTCATCCACTATCTGCAAAGCCGTCTCTTCAGTGATAAAGCGGGCCGGCATGGAGATGCAGTTGCAATCGTTGTGTTGACGGCCAAGATGCGCTATCTCAGGCGTCCAACAAAGGGCACAGCGCACATGGCGATACTTGTTCACCGTCATCTGTACACCATTGCCACTTCCGCATATCACAATACCGCGCTTGAAGTCACCCTTTTCAAGGGCAGAGCCTACCTGATGGGCAAAGTCGGGATAGTCACAGCTCTCGGTCGAATGGGTACCGAAGTCCTTTACATCGAAACCACGCTGACGCAGATGCTCGATTACTTTCAGTTTCAGTTCGTAACCCGCATGATCGCAGGCAATGGGGATAATCTCTTTCATAAGTAATAATTAAGTTTTCAACTGCAAAGATACAAGAAAAATATAAAATCACTTTCTTTTGTTTTCAACAGAGGTCGGTTAAATGTGTTGTTAAATATTGTCAATTGCCATGTTGATAATATTTCATTGTTGAAAACACCCGGTTTTCAGCATCTCTTTCAACAAAAATTTGAGTCCGTAACTTCATTTTTTCACTATTCACATTTGATTGTTTGAACACTCTTCAACATGTTGTTAAAAACCTTGTAAATTCTTTCAGCATGAAATCTTTCCGATGTTAAAACCCTTGTTAATCGCTGTTGATAGAATTTCCGTTTTTCCTTACCGTTACAGGGTTTTCAACCAAATTAACATCCATAAATAAAAACAAAATAATAAGGAAATTAAAGGAAAATAAAGTATTAGATGTTGATTTCTTAGGAGTGAAAGATAAGTCATGTTGTTATTTTTTCGTATTTTTGCATTTTAAAATCAAAACTAAAAAAGGTTATGACCGACAACGAACTGAGACAGGAAATCCTGCGATTGAAAAACGAAAAGAACGCCGTTATCTTGGGACATTACTACCAGCGTCACGAGATACAGGATCTTTCGGACTATATAGGAGACAGTCTTGCTTTGGCTCAAAAAGCGCAGGAAGCTACAGCCGACATTATTGTTTTCTGTGGCGTGCATTTCATGGCCGAAACTGCAAAGATACTCAATCCTCAGTGTAAAGTGTTGTTGCCCGATATGGAGGCTTCATGCTCTCTGGCCGAAAGCTGCAAAGCAGAAGACTTTGCCAAGTTCAAGGCCGAACATCCGGACCACATGGTCATCAGCTATGTCAATTGCTCGGCTGAAATCAAGGCTCTCAGTGATTTGGTATGTACCAGTGGAAATGCAGAGAAACTGGTACGCTCGCTTCCCGAGAATCAGAAGATTATTTTTGCCCCCGACCGCAACCTCGGCGGCTATATCAATAGTGTGACCGGCCGACAGATGCTGTTGTGGAACGGCGTATGCACCGTGCACGACGCCATGCAGGCCGAGTCGGTGCTGCAGCTCAAGGCCGACAACCCCGATGCCCCCGTCATCGCGCATCCTGAGTGCAACCCCGCGCTGCTCGAGGTGGCCGACTTCGTAGGCTCCACCAAGGCTATGCTCAACTTTATCAAGGCCTCGTCATCCAAACGTTTCATCGTGGCCACCGAGACAGGCATCCTCTACGAGATGAAACGCGAGAACCCCGACAAGGAGTTCATCACCCTGCGCGACAACAAGAGTTGTGCCTGCGACGACTGCGCCTACATGAAGCTCAACACGCTGGAGAAGCTCTACAAATGCCTGCGTGACGAGCAGCCCGAGATACTGATGTCGGACGAGATGATAGAGGCCGCCAAACGTCCTATCGTGCGGATGCTCGACATGTCGAAACAGCTGGGGATAATCAAGTAAAAGAGGGTTATCCTATCAGTTTTTCTATCTGCTTCTCGGAGGTTCCGGGAAGCAGTTTTTTAAACTGTTTTTTCAGCCGGCGATAGCTTTCCTCGGGGCTGCGGTCGCAGCGGCAGGCTTCGTGTCCGAAGAGGCGTTCTGGTACGTTGAGCAGCGCCCATCCCCATCCGTAGTTGTTGCCGTGTTTGTCCTGAGGATAGACGAAGTCCTCGGTGACCACCCGGCAGGCCGTCTGCAGGCGCGTCACATAGCCGTCGAAGCGGCTCCGCATCTTGGCTCCGTCGAATCCGCAGGCAGCACGCAGTTCACGGGTAATCATACTTCCGTTCACCTGTAATACCGACAGGATGGCCCCCTCCACCGAATCGTCGTCGGGCAGGGGGTGGCGGCTGCGTCGCCAGTTGCAGAAGTCGGGCCACCACTCCATGGTGACGAAGCCTGCTTTGCCGTCGAAGAACTTGCCGTAGGCGAAGTGCCCTTCGGTGACGATAGGCCCTTTCCAATCCCACAACGGCCAATCCCAGCTGCCATCGTCCAACAGCTTGTAACGGCATTCGGGGGCTATCATCTCGTCGGCCGAAAAGCCGGGCACACTCCCTGCGAGCAGCGGCAAGAAGCCCATGCGGTCGATGGCCTCCATCAGTTCGGGACAGTCGTGTATCGCTTTCTTCATGGTTGGTAATTGGATTGCAAAAATACACAAAATCTCCGAAGTGTGAAAAAATAAATGTATCTTTGCATCCCGAAAACAAGACCGAAATGATAGGACAACCCCAAGTATATGAGGCTTTGGAGCGGATGCAGATCCCTTTCGACTACTATGAACATCCCGAGGCGCCCACCATCGAGATTGCTTCCCAGTTCTACCGCGGCGAGGGCACCACGCTCTGCAAGAACCTTTTCTTCCGCAACCATAAGGGCAATCGCCACTATCTGGTCATCATGGACAGCCGCTTTCCCATGGACATACACGACATGGAACACCGCCTGCACCAGGGAAAACTCTCCTTCGCCAGCCCCGAGCGCATGATGAAGTATCTTGGGGTGAAACCCGGCAGTGTGTCGTTGTTTACACTTGTAAACGACCCGGGCCACGAGGTGACCCTCTTCGTCGATCGCCACCTGCTGGAGGCCGAAAAGGTGAGTTTCCATCCCAACGACAACCACGCCTCGTTGGTGATAACCCGCGACGATATGTTGAAGTTCATCGAGGGAATCGGCAACCCCTACGAAATTGTTGATTTATACAATCCCAATTGTTGATAACGTGGCAAAATCAATGTTTCACGTGAAACAAAAAAGAAGAGGGCTGGAACAATTCCAGCCCTCTTCTTTTTACATCGACCGTGGGGAGAGAAATCAGTCTTTGATGATGACCGAGGTATTGCCGGTGACTTTGGCTGCATCGGCTTTCCCAAGAGTGACGGTTACATCGGAGCCCACTGAGGTGCCAGCACCGTAGCCGCCACCATGTATGTTGCCAGTCGGTGCGCGAGAACCCCGTGGTGCCTTTTGCCGGCGACTACCAGCCTACCGTGAATCTTTTCATTGCATCGTTGCGCGAAGTGCTCCGGCACGACGACAACCCCAACCGTCTCGGGGCCGTACAGAACCTGACGCGTGCCTTCTTCCTCAGCATGCCGCAGCTGAAGAAAGCAAGCCATGTGCCCCAAAGCCACCGTGATGAACTGATGTTCAACTTCCTGCAAGAGTTGCGGCAGCATTTCCGCGCCGAGCGCACCATTGCCTTCTATGCCGACCGGCTCTGCCTCTCGTCGAAGCACCTGTCGAAGGTGGTGAAGCAGGCGAGCGGGCGCACGGTGCACGACTGGATTGACGAGTATGTGACCACCGAGGCCAAGGCGCTGCTGCGCAGCACCGACATGACCGTCAGCCAGGTGGCCGACGCGCTCGGCTTCGCCTCGCAGCCCTTGTTCACCAAGTTCTTCCGCCGCGCCACCGGGCTCAACCCCTCGAAGGTGCGCCGTCGTGAGTAGGCAATGGGCGGTTATCCACATCGTCCCGCCTCCGGTTCCGCACCGTTCCCCCTCCGTCCGTCAACGGAGGTGAGACGGAGTTAAGACGGAGGTGAGACGGAGGTGAGACGGAGTTGATGCTGAAGCAAAGGGGGGTGAAAAAAGAAAAAAAAGCCGTGTGAAGATTTTTTCGTAATTTTGCACCTGCAATGAAAAAACAGGAATATACCGTTACCGAACCTAAGGAGTTGCTCGAGTTTCTGATAGAGAAGATGCCGGACAGCAGCCGCACGCGGGTGAAGGAGCTGCTGGCGCACAATGTCTATGTCGATGGGCGCCGCACGTCGCAGTTCAACTACCCTTTGCAACGGGGTATGAAGGTTTCCATCGAGAAGGCTTCGTTCCAGGACCGCCTGCGTCCGCGCGACCTCGACATTGTCTTCGAAGACCAGCACCTGCTGGTGGTGAACAAGCACGAGGGCTTGCTGAGCTACAGCAAGTTCCCCAACGACAAGACTGTCATCACGGTGCTCAACCAGTATCTGGCCGCCACGCACCAGAAATGCCACGCCCACATCGTGCATCGTCTCGACCGCGACACCAGCGGCCTGATGGTGGTCAGCAAGAGCAAGGAGGTGAGCCAGAAATTCGAGGAGGACTGGAAGGGCATGGTGTTCGACCGGCGCTATGTGGCGGTGGCCTGGGGCCATATCGAGCCGAAGAGAGGCGAGGTGAAGAGTTGGTTCACCGACGGCGAGTACTGTGTGCTGTCGTCGCCCACGGACAATGGAGGCAAGCTGGCGGTGACGCACTACGAGGTGAAGCAGACGTCGCGGCGCTACAGTCTGGTGGAGTTGAAGCTGGACACGGGCCGCAGGAACCAGATACGGGTGCACCTGCGCGACTTGCAGCATCCGGTGGTGCACGACCCGATGTACGGTTACAAGGAGGATGTGTCGCCCATCAACCGGCTGGCGCTGCATGCTTTCAGGCTCTGCTTCCAGCACCCGGTGACGGGCAAGAGGCTGAAGTTCGAGACCCCTGTTCCGGCCTCGTTCCAGAAATTGATGGAGCTTTAAAGGGTTTCCTTCAGATCGACAAGGAAACGGCGGACCTCGGTGAGGCGGTTGATGACTTCCTGACGCGGGTCTTCGAGGGGGCGTGTGCGCATCTGCTCACGGGCACCCTCGAGGGTGTAGCCGCATTGGCGTGTGAGGTACTGGATGCGGCGCAGGAGGTCGATGTCGTGTTCGGTGTAGGAGCGCACTCCACGACGGTTTTTGACAGGCCTGAGGCTGTCGAATTCGCTTTCCCAGAAGCGGAGCACGGAAGGGGCCTCGCCGAGCATGGTGGCGACTTCGCCGATGCTGTAGTACAGTTTCTTGTTTTCCATGGCTGTCAATAGGAATAATAACTCTTGTTTTCGAGGTAGCTCTGGCGTTTCTCGTATTTGATGTCGCGCAGGGCGTCGGCTTTGATGTTGATCTGGAAGAACCAGCTCTTGTAGTAGCCGAAAGGCACCCAGGAGAAACGCATCTCCCAGCAGTGGAGGTCGCGATAGACATCGACTGTGGTGTAGGACATGCCCTTGTTGCTGATGTCGTAGCCGGTGGACATGGCGAGGCGCCAGTTCTTAGTGAGGCTGACGTTGGCCGAGAGGGTGATGCTCTGGATGGTCTGGTTCTTGAAGTTCATCTCGCGGGCCACGTAGCGATCTACAGAGCTGAAGGTGTAGCTGATGCTGACATTCCAGGGGACGCTGAAATCGACGTAGCTGCCCATGAGCAGGGCGGCGTTGTAGTTGTGCGGCGTCTGGATGAGGGTGGCTACGGGATGGCCTTCGTTCTTGGTGTCTTTGTTGCCGCTGAAGGTATTGTTGTTGAGGCTGTAGGAGAGCTGGGTGCTCCAGGTGGCGTTGTCCATGCGGAAGAGGCGTCCTTCTTCGTTTATGAGGAGCTTGTCGTGGATAAGGCCGAGGCTGTCGATGACATAGGGGCTGAAGGAGCCGGAGTAGTTGAGCGTGAGAGCGCGGAAGAGGGTGGTTCGTCCGGTGACAGAGAGGTTGGACAGACGGAGAGAGTCTTTGGCAAGGTCGTAGCTCATGGCCAGATTGAGATTCTCGATGAGGGCTATCTTGCGCATCTCGGCAGCGGTGTCGAAAGGATTCTGGACCTTGATTTCGAGGTTGTTTCCTATGCTGGCGCGGATATTGCCGCTGCGGCCGTCGGGCGGGCCTCCATAGAGGCTCTGGGTGAAGATGGAGTAGCGGTGCACATAACCGGTGGTGTCGGTGTATTGGCGCCACCAGCCGTAGCGTTCCTGGCCGAAATCGGGGTGGTAGGTGAAGCTGACGGAGGGGTTGATGACATGGCGGAGCGCCTTGAGGGGGCCGTATTTAAACTGGAACATGCCGTAGATGCGGGTGGAAAGGGAGGAGGAGACATTGAAGTCGCGGTTGGACCTGAAGCCGAAGATGGTGTCGGTGGAGAGGATGCCGGTCAGGTTGTCGTAGTTGTGCTCGATGGTGCTCCAGTGCCAGCGTTCGTTGTAGTTGAATGAGTTGGTCCAGTTGAAGAATTTGAGTAGTTTGACAGTGGAGGAGAGGGGGATGCTGTGTCTGACGCCATACTGCATCCGGTTGAGTGTGGAGGGTTTGAAGAGGTCGGTGTCTTGGGTGGTGAGGTTGTTCTCGGCGTTCAGCACATAGGAGAGGGAGATGTTCTCGTACCAGCGGTAGGCGCCGGAGGGTGTGCGTCGGCGCAAGGGGTAGATCGTGATGGAACTGAGCGAGATCGAGGGGAGCTTGATGTTCATCACGCCGGTCTGGGCGTTGAAAGATTCACGGGCCGAGGCCGAGAGGTTGAGGTAGGAGCCGATTTTGGTGCTGTAGTTGATGGAGGAGGTGGTGGTGGAGTTGAAGTAGTCGTTGCGGTTGGTGGTGTTTTTGTTGTAGTTGCGGCTTTGTAGGTTGACGTTGGCCGAGAAGCGGCTGTAGGGGTTGGCTTTGGGGTCTTGGTCGTGCTGCCAGGTGATTTTGAAGTCGTTGAAGGAATTGAAGGTGTAGGGATCGCCACGGATACCTTCGAAGGTCTGTCCCATGCGGGCATCGACGGCGCCTTTGTACTTGTATCGCTTATAGTAGTTGGATTTGCCTTCGATGGCCCAGCTGAGGTTGGTGTAGAGTTCACCGGTGAGGGAGAGGTCGATGTTGTCGTTGATGGCGAAGTAGTAACCGCCGTCGCGGAGGTAGTAGCCACGGTAGTTCATCCATCCGTAGGAGGGGATGAGAATACCGCTTTGCCGGGTTTTGTTGAGGGGGAAGAAGGCGAAGGGGAGCGCCACAGGGGTGGGCACGTTCTCCACGGTGAGCCAGGCGGGACCGGTGACGATCTTGTCGTTGGTGATGAGCTTGGACTTGGTGAAGTTGATGGCGAAGTGGGGGTCGGAGTAGTTGCAGGTGGTGTAGCTGCCTCCGCTGAGGTACATGATGGAGTCGTTGATTTTCTTCACCTTGTTGCCGTGCAAGTAGCCGTCGCCTTCTTGGGTGATGACCCCTTGGATGATGCCTTTCTGGGTATTGTAGTTGAAGGTGATGGTGTCGGCATGGTATTCAGCGTCATCCTGTTTGAAGAACGGTCGTCCTTGGATGTTGCCGGCGGTGTCGTAGGTGCCGTGGGCAAAGAGGGTCTGGTGGTTGAAATCGACCCGCACCTGGTCGGCTTCCAGGATCATCTTGCCATAGTCGATGCTACCTTCGGTATAGAGAAACGCATGCCGGGAATCGAGATTCATGGCCACCGAGTCGAGGGCTTTGTATTTGATAACCTCTTTGATGGCGTTGGGGGAGAGGGGGGCCACGGTGTCGATATCGGCTTGGGCCGAGGCAGAAAACGACACTCCCACTGTAATTAAAAACAGTGGAAGAAAAGCTTTCGCTATGTGCCTCCTCAAACCCTCCAAATTATTTAATTTTCAATATTCAAAAAATGTTTGTATTTTTGCAAATCAGTTTGCAAAGATAAAACTATTTGCGCAAACTGAAAAACAAATTTTTATTGTTTTGGATATGAAACGATTATTTGTGTTGTTTATTGTACTCGCATTGCCGTGTGGAGCCGTTTTTTCGCAAAAAAAGGACACCTATCGCGTGCGTACGGTTGTGATAGACCCCGGACATGGCGGAGCCAAGCCCGGCGCCCAGGGTTCGCGGTCGTGGGAAAAGGACATTACGCTGTCTGTGGCCAAGAAATTCGGACAACTCATCAAAGATAACTATCCCGATGTGAAACTGATTTATACCCGCACCACCGATGTGGATATTTCCTTGGCCGAACGTGCCCGTATAGCTAACCGGAACAAGGCCGATCTTTTCATCTCCATTCATGCCAATTCGCATCCCACCAGTGCACCTACCGGCGTGGAGACCTTTGTCATGGGTCTTTCCGAGAGCAAGGCCAATCTGGAAGTGGCCAAGAAGGAGAATGCAGATATCTTGTTGGAGGCCGACTATAAAAACAACGCCGACTACAGCGGTTTCGACCCCAATGCCCCCGAGACCTACGTGATGTTGGCTATGTTCCAGAACGCTTTTATCGACAAAAGCCTCAATCTCGCTCAAGCCATTCAGAACCAATACAAGCAGAACCTCAAGACCATCAACCGCGGCGTGAAGCAGGCCGAGCTCTATGTGCTCTACAAAACCACCTGTCCGTCGGTGTTGACGGAGATCGGATTCATCAGCAACCACACGGAGGAGTCTTTCATGCTCAGTGATGAGGGGCAGGCGAAGATTGCCGTAAGTCTTTTCCGTGCTTTTATGAACTACAAGTCGGCCGAAGAGGGTACAGCCAAACTGGGCAATCCCGTCATCAACATCAAGGGTTGGAAGCAGGAGGGCGGAGAGAAGAAAGCGGAGAGCGAGAAGCCTGTGACCGTGCAGGAGGAGAAGGCAGAGGTGGCCGATGCCCAGCCGCAGGTTGCTGACGAGAAGCTCCCTGCCGCCAGCGGAAATAATGAAGTCCAGAAAGATACACAGGAGGTACAGGCTCCGACTGGAGGTTGGGAAGAGAAGACGGAGGCCAAGTCTGAGCCGCAGCCTGCTGTGGTGGAGGTATCGAAAGCCGTAGCCGTCGGGAAGCCCACACCGTCGGCACAGCTTCCCGCTGTGAAACAGGTGGAACCCAAGCCCATGGCTGAGCAGCCGAAGGTAGAACAGCCCAAACAGGAGCAGCCCAAGGCTCCATCCAAACCGGAACAACCCAAAGCTCCCGTTGCTTCCGAGCAGCCGAAACAGCCGAAGGCCCCCGCTACCCCCGAGCAACCTAAACAGTCAAAGACGGAGTCCAAATCCCAGCAGACGTCGGCTGCCCAACAGGGAGCGGCAGGGGTGCGCTACCGTGTGCAGTTCTGTACCGCCACGCGTGACATGAAGCCCGGTGATCCCGACTTGCATGGCATCAAAGATATCCATGTGGCCCGTTCGGGCAAGTACTACATGTACACTGCCGGAGATTATACCACCTTGGCTGAGGCCCGTCAACGTTGCAAGAAAATCAAAGAGACCTCCACCTTCCGTGATGCTTTCGTCATCGCCATCTACCGTGGTGAGCGCATTACGTTGGACAGAGCGGCCCAGATAGAAAGTCAAAATCAGAAGAAGAAATAAAGTCAAAATAATGCCGGAGGCATGTTATACACCGAAGGCGTAATAACATCGTACAAAGTGCGGTGAGAAGAAATGATAGAAATTAACGATATATCCAAACTTTACGGCGAACAACGTGCTGTAGATCATGTCAGTTTCAGCGTGAACCAGGGTGAGATTGTGGGTCTTTTGGGCCCTAATGGAGCCGGTAAATCCACCTTGATGAAAATCCTCACCTGCTTCATTCCGCCTTCGGAGGGAGAGGCTTCGATATGCGGTCACAGCATCTACGACGACACCCTCGCCGTGCGCCGCTGCATTGGCTACCTCCCCGAGCATAACCCGCTTTACCTGGAGATGTTTGTGCGTGAATACCTGCGTTTCGCCGCGGGCCTCAGCGGTGTAAAAAATGTTGGTCAGCGAGCCGACGAGATGATTGAACTTACAGGCCTGCAGCCAGAAGCCAACAAGCGCATCGGCCAGCTCTCCAAGGGTTACCGGCAGCGTGTGGGGCTTGCCCAGGCACTTATCCACGACCCCCAGGTGCTTATTCTCGATGAACCTACCACAGGACTTGACCCTAACCAGCTGGAATTCATCCGCAATGTTATCCGCAACAGCGGCAAGAACAAAGCCGTACTGCTTTCCACCCACATCATGCAGGAGGTGGAGGCTATGTGCAGCCGTGCCGTCATCATCAACCACGGCCGCATCGTGGCCGACGAAAGCATGAACGGTCTCAACGCCAAGAAACTCACCGAACAGTTCCATCAATTGACAATGTAATCGATATGACTCGTCAAGAATTAATCAACCTCATCCACGAGCGCCGCTCGTTTCTTTGTGTCGGCCTCGACACCGATCCCGCCAAGATGCCTGAACATCTGCGTAATGCACAGGACGGTGTGTTTCAGTTCAACCGCGCCATTATCGACGCCACCATCGACCATTGTGTGGCCTACAAGCCCAATCTGGCTTTCTATGAAGCCATGGGCATTGAGGGGTTGCGCCAGTTGAAGCTCACCATGGACTATATCCATGGTTTGAAGAAGCCTGTCTTTACCATCGCCGACGCCAAGCGCGGCGACATCGGCAACACCAGCGAGCGCTACGCCCGTGCTTTCCTCGACCCGCAAGGTGACTTCAATTTCGACGCCATCACCGTAGCTCCTTATATGGGTGCTGACAGCGTGCAGCCTTTCACCGTCTATCCCGGCAAGTGGGTCATCCTGCTGGCTCTGACCTCCAACAAGGGTGCGTTCGATTTCCAGCTGACGCAGGACAAAGAGGGTACGCCGCTCTACCAGCGTGTGCTCGAGACTTCCAAGCAATGGGGCAATGAGGACGACATGATGTATGTGGTCGGCGCCACCAAAGCTGAGATGCTCACCGACGTGCGCCGCATCGTCCCCGGCAGCTTCCTGCTGGTGCCCGGGGTGGGTGCCCAGGGGGGAAGCCTCGAGGAGGTGTGCAAATATGGATTGACGAAGGATTGTGGGTTGCTGGTCAACTCTTCACGCGGTATCATCTATGCTTCCAATGGCACCGACTTTGCTGAAGCCGCCGGCCGTGAGGCACAGAAGCTCCAGCAACAAATGGCTGCGGTGTTATGAGTAACAAAACTCTCTTTCACATCTTGTTGGTCCTCACCATGGTTTGGGCGGGCCTCAGTTGCTTCAGCTACCTGATGATGGCACTCCTTATGCCCACCATGCAGGATCTCTATAGCCAAAATCCCACCCTGGTACCCGACCAGTTTGCTGTCATGATGGATCGCATGTTCGAGGTACCGCGCAGTTTTTATGCCGCTTCTGGGGTGCTGTATGTCCTTGAGGTGGTCGGCGCCGCTGTTATGTGGCGTCTCCGCTGGACGGGATTTCACTGCTATACCCTGGCTCGCTTGTTGCTTCTTCTCCTTCCGGCACTTTTCCTTGGTCGTGGATTCGTCGGTGTGGGCGATATTATGTTCGCTCTCCTTTTTATCGCGGTCTATTACCTCCTTTTGCGACGCCTCATCGCCGAGCAGCAAGAACCGCCGGCCGATCTTCAGCCACCAGCAGAGATATAAGGAATGACTACAAAAAAAAGCTGACCCCCATGGAGGTCAGCTTTTTTATACTAAACATCTAAGATTACAGAAGTTTCTTTTTAAGGTTGAGAATCATGTCGTCTGTCATTTTCTCAAGGTCGTACTGCGGGTTCCATCCCCACTCGTTGCGGGCGCAGCTGTCGTCCATGTTGTCAGGCCAGGAGTCAGCGATGGCTTGCTTGATGGGCTCGGGCTCATAGACCATCTCAAAGTTGGGGTAGCGCTTCTTGATGACCTCGTAGATGGTCTCGGGATCGAAGCTCATGGCGGTGACGTTGAAGCTGTTGCGGTGCACCAGCTTGCTGGGGTCGGCTTCCATGATGTCGATCATGGCCTTCTGGGCATCGGGCATGTACATCATGTCCATGAGGGTGCCTTTCTTCAGCGGGCAGACGAATTTCTCGCCTTTGACGGCGGCGTAGTAGATTTCGACGGCGTAGTCGGTGGTGCCGCCGCCGGGGAGGGTCTGGTAACTGATGAGGCCGGGGAAGCGGACGCTGCGGGTATCTACGCCGAAGCGGGTGAAGTAGTAGTCGGAGAGCAGTTCGCCGGTCACCTTGGTGACACCGTAGATAGTGTTAGGGCGCTGGATGGTGTCTTGCGGGGTATTGACATGCGGCGTGGATGGGCCGAAGGCACCGATGCTCGAGGGCGTGAACACGGCACAGCCGAAAAGGCGGGCTACCTCGAGGCAGTTGACGAGGCTGCCGATACCTACATTCCAACCCAACATGGGGTTGAGTTCGGCGGTGGCGCTCAGGATGGCCGCCAGGTTGTAGATGGTGTCGATGTTGTACTGTTTCACGGCAGTGGCAATCTGCATAATCTGTGTGCTGTCGATGCGCTCCACAGGGCCGCGCTCGTAGGGGTCGCCTTTCAAGGGACGCAGGTCGCTGCACACGACGTTAGTGTCGCCATAGATGTCTCTCAAATTACGTGTCAGCTCACTGCCAATCTGGCCGCCGGCACCGACGATAAGAATCTTTTTCATCGTTATTCTATATTATGTTTGTTCATTATAATCAACAATATATCATATCATTGCATGGCATAATTCCCTGCAATGACGTGTACAAAGATACAAAATAAATTTTATTTGGCTGCAATTTCTTTCTACCGCTTGGCCTTGAGATGCATCACCAACTCGAGGGTCTTGCAAATGCGTCCGTTGGTCTCTGAAATCTCACCGCTGCCATCCACAGTCACCAGAAGTCCCGAGACGCGGTAGTAGTCAAGCACCGGAGTGGTCTGATCGTCGTAGAGATCCAGCCTGTGACGTATTACTTCCTCGGTGTCGTCGGCACGCCCGCTGATGGCGGCTCGCTCGTGGATGCGGCGCACCAATTCGTCACGCGGCACGTCAATGGCTACCACACAATCTATCTTGCGCTTCAATCGGCCGAAGAGGAACTCCAGCGTCTGTGCTTGCGACACGGTGCGAGGGAAGCCGTCGATGATGCAACCCTCTGGACGGTGAGGCATACCGTTGCGCTCCACGTCCCACGGGTCGAGGGCAGCGTCGGGGTCGGGCAGCGTAGAACGCAGTTCGAGGGCACGTCCGAGAAGCGACACCACGATGTCGTCGCCCACCAGGTCGCCGTGGTTCATTATGGCTTGCGCCCGCTGTCCGGTGGGGGTGCCAAGGGCCACTTCCTGCCGCAGCAGGTCGCCTGTCGAGATATGCAGGAAGTCGTACTTCTCAGCCAGCAACTGCGCCTGTGTTCCTTTTCCAGCTCCCGGCGCCCCAAAGATAACGATGTTGATCATATTTATGTTTTTCAGTCTCAATTTTGGGTGCAAAGATACGATATAAATCTGACATGACAAAAACAAAGTGCGGGAATGTTGATCACATTCCCGCACTTGTGTCGCATTTTTTGTGCAACAAGTTAGCCCTCGATTTCTTTGCGGACTTTCTTGAAGGCCTCGATGCACTTGTCGAGGTGCTCGTGCTCGTGGGCAGCGCTGATTTGGACGCGGATACGGGCTTGGCCCTTCGGGACGACGGGATAGTAGAATCCGGTGACGAAGATGCCTTCTTCCTGCATCTTGGCGGCATACTGCTGGCTCTTGGCGGCGTCGTAGATCATGACGGCGCAGATAGCGCTCTCGCTGGGCTTGCAGTCGAAGCCTTCCTCCTTCATGCGGCGTAGGAAGTAGTCGGTGTTCTCGTGCAGCTTGTCCTGCAGGGTGTTGGTCTCACTCATCATCTCGAACATGCGGATGCCGGCAGCCACGAGGCCGGGGGCCATGCTGTTGGAGAAGAGGTAGGGACGGCTGCGCTGACGCAGCATGTCGATGATTTCCTTCTTGCCGGTGGTGAAACCGCCCATGGCGCCGCCGAAGGCTTTTCCTAATGTGCCGGTGAGGATTTCAATTTTGCCGCGCAGGTTGTAGCGCTCGGTGACACCGCGACCGGTCTTGCCGACCACGCCGGCGGAGTGGCTTTCATCGACCATCACCATAGCGTCGTACTTGTTGGCGAGTTCATAAATCTTGTCGAGCGGGCAGACGTTGCCGTCCATGGAGAAGACACCGTCGGTGACAATGATGCGGAAGCGGTTTTTCTGGGCGGCTTTGAGCTGCTCCTCGAGGTCGGCCATGTCGGCGTTGGCATAGCGGTAGCGCTGGGCCTTGCAGAGGCGTACGCCGTCGATGATGGAGGCGTGGT
>DGIA01000001.1:70013-75527 GCA_002392965.1 Bacteroidales bacterium UBA3834
AGGGCGTCGCTGATGATGGCGTCCTCTTCGGTCAGCAGGGGTTCGAACACACCGCCGTTGGCGTCGAAGCAGGCGGCGTAGAGGATGGTGTCCTCGGTGCCGAAGAACTCGGCGATTTTTTTCTCAAGTTGTTTGTGGAGGTCCTGGCAGCCGCAGATGAAGCGGACAGAAGCCATGCCGTAGCCGCGGGCATCCATGCCCTTCTTGGCGGCTTCGATGAGCTCGGGGTTGTCGGCGAGGCCGAGGTAGTTGTTGGCGCAGAAGTTGAGGCACTTCTTGCCCTTTACCATGATTTCGGCGCCCTGGGGGCTCTCAATGATACGTTCATGTTTGTAAAGACCGGCGGCCTCGATGTCGGCCAGCTCTTTCTGCAAATGCTGTTGGAATTTGGTGTACATAACTATGTTGTGTTAATTTGTTAATTCGTAAATCAAATTGCAAAGGTACTAAAAAATCGAAAAAGGAAAAATTAAAAGTTAAAACTTGTTGAAATACAATATTTCATAGACGTACTTCGGTTCCCCACATGAGTTTGTCACGTATAGCGGAGAAGAAGTTCTGGGTATTCATGCGCACAAGACGGATGGTGAAGGTGGCGCGTCGGAGGGTGAGTTCGGTGTTGCCCGCAAGGGTGTTGCGCCTTGAGTCGATGCCGAGGAAGCAGTCATCGCATACATGCAGCCGTATGGCGGCAGTGTCGGGTACGATGATGGGCCTGAGGGTAAGGGTGTGGGCCGAGATGGGAGTGATGGCCAGACAGCGGGAGTCGGGAGTCAGTATGGGACCGCCGCAGCTGAGGGAATAGGCTGTGGAGCCGGTGGGAGTGGCAGCGATGACGCCGTCACCGGCATAGGTGGCCACATACTGGTTATCGACATACACTTCAGTGCGCAACAGCGAGGCCTCTTCGGCGCGGTGGACAAACACCTCGTTGAGGGCGAAAGGGGTGGAGAGTGGCGCATTGAGGGCGGAGAGTTGCAGGAGGGTGCGTTCCTCGAGAGAATAGCGCCCGCCTAAGAGCTCTTCGACCATGCTATGGAGATTTTCCTTTCCCACAGTTGTCAAAAAGCCTAGATGACCGAAATTAATGCCTAGAACAGGGGGAAAGGCATTGGGACTGTCTGGACGAATGAATTGCACAGAACTTAGCAGAGTTCCGTCACCGCCGATGCTGAAGAGGAAGTCGCAGTCTTCTCCCACTTCGCAGGTGTCGATACCATGGTGGTGAAGGATGTCGGTCAGTTCGGCCAGATAGGATTCCGCTTCGGCTTCTATATGACGGTAATAAAGGGCTATTTTCATTGGTAATCAGTATTTATGATGAAGCTAAATGTTTTGTCTTTGCGTGAGGGTGATGGCTGCGGTGGTGATTTGCTAGTTGCGTTGTAGGCAGTCCTTGGTTTCCATAGGGGTTATTTGATTAAGGTCACTGTGCCTGTATAGTTCTTGATGTCGCCGGTGTTGAATCGGCAACGCAGGTGATAGACATAGACCCCTTGCGGAGTGTCGGCGGTCGGTGTCCACCCTTCGTACTGGTTTTCTGTGTGATAGACCTGTAGTCCTTGGCGGTTGTAGATAGTGAGTTCATACAGGTTCCCCATCAGTCCCCGCATAACGGGAAGAAAGTGGCTGTTGTTGGGGTCACCGGCAAAGATTACATTGGGGAATGCTGTCCCGGGCGGTGGTGGATTAGGAACGACCACGCACTCCACGGGTGAGCGTTTCTCGTTCATCCCGCAGGCATCATTGACCCCTACCCAGTAGCAGTGCAACGAGTCGAAGGGGTTGATGTTTCGATCGGTAAAGCGGTAGGATTCCAATGGGGTGCTGAAGGTACCGATGGGATGAATCGGGTTTCCGTCGATGCTACGATAGACAGTGTAGTAGTCGGCGTTGAAACTATTGTCGAGATGACAGTCAATCAGTACGTTTGTGTTGATGCTGTCGTATTCCACATGGCTTATTTCAATGAATGAGGCCCGTTCTACGGTACGCCGTTCCACAGAAATCACATTCGACAGCGAGCGCAGTCCGCCCTCGCCGTCGGCCGTCACCTTGAGCCAAGCGCGGGTCACCGATTCCGGCATCTCGAAGGTGTAGCTCAAGGCGGTACTGTCCGAAGTGGTGTAGTATTGGTCGTAATCTTCGTCAAAGGGTTCAAGCCTTACCCACAGCGTGTAGCGCGGCCTCCCTTCGGGCATGCCGACATAAGGGGTCCACGAGGCCTCGACGGTAGTCTCGCATTCTGGCACCTCGGCTGTCAGCACCATGTTGCCGAAGTGCGGAGTCAAAGCACTAGGATTGAAGTTGCTGTCAAAGACGAAGAGCCCGTAGGTATGCTGCTCGAGGGGCGAATGGTCGGCACAGACGTAGGTGGTGTCCATCCGTCCATAGACCGTGTCGTAGTCGATGCACGGCGTGCCGGTACAGATATGGTAGCCCCACGCCGAACTGTCGGGACTCGGATGCCACGAGAGGACAATCTGTTGCGTGTTCTCATCGACCGAGGCCAGCCATCCTGAGCAGAGAGCCACGTCCTGAGCCGTCGCCGCCAGGGGCAACAGCAGCAACAATGTATGTATGAGGCGTTTCATTAGTTGAACGACTGGAGTGCTACAAGTTCGGCGTAGCGTCCGTGAGCGGCCATCAGCTCTTCGTGGGTGCCTTGCTCCACGATCTGTCCATGGTCGAGGACGAGGATTCGGTTGGCATTGACCACGGTCGAGAGGCGATGGGCGATAACGATGGCGCTGCGGTCGTGTAGCACAGTGTCAAGCGTGTGCTGCAACATGCGTTCGTTCTCGGTGTCAAGGGCCGAAGTGGCTTCGTCGAGGATGAGCAACTCGGGCTCGCGCAGCAGGGCGCGGGCGATGCTGATGCGCTGCCGTTGGCCGCCGCTAAGCAGGCTTCCTCCCTCGCCGAGGTTGGTGTCATAACCTTCCGGCATGGCCATGATGAAGTCGTGTGCCTGAGCCGCTTGGGCTGCCGCCACAATCTGTTCCTGCGTGGCGTTGGGACAGCCGAAGGCGATGTTGGCGCTGACAGTGTCGTTGAAGAGCAGTGTATCTTGTGCCACCACAGCGATGCGGCTACGCAGATCCTTGAGGGTCATCTGTTTGATGGAAGTTCCGTTGAACAGTATCTCACCCTCGTAGTTGTCGTAGAAACGGCAGATGAGGTCGGCGATGGTGGATTTGCCGCTGCCTGATGCGCCCACCAAAGCCACCGTTTCCCCTTTTGGAACGGTAAAACTTACATTCTGAAGCACCGGTGCCTCGTCGATGTATCCGAATCCGACCTGAATTAACTCCACTGTAGGAACATCTCCGCTCCCCCCATCGGTGGATTTGTTCGGAATTTGTTCGGGAGTCAGGAGGGTTCCATAATGTTCTTCTTCCTCGTCGAGGAAAGCCTCGATGCGGTCGGCACAGGCACGCCCTTTTTTCATCTGCGACAGGGCGGTAGTGAATTCCTTGGCGGGTGGAATCATCAGCACGAAGAGCATCACGTAGCTGATGAAGAGGTCGGCTGTCAGGCCGTGGTCGCCGTTCAAGATGAGCCACGAGCCGAAGAGCAGGATGCCAATGACAATGACATTACCCATGAAGTCGCTCACGGGCGAGGCAGCCGAGATGCGTTGGTACATATGGATGCGCCGTTTGGCATATTCACGGTTGTATTGTCGGAAACGCTTGTTGCTGAATTCAATGGCGGTATAGGCTTTGATCACTTTCAGTCCGCCGATGGTCTCGTCGGTGAGTGAGATGAGTCGTGAGTTCATTTCCTGCACAGTCTTCGACTCCCGTTTCAGCCGCCGTGAGAGACCCGAGATGATCAAAGCCACCAAGGGCAACATGCAGAGCACAAAAATGGTCAGTTTCAGGTTGAGATAGAGCAGCATGGCGAGGTAGAGGGTCATGCTGACCACTGCAGTGAGCAGTGCCTGGATGGAGTTGAGTACGTTCTCCTCATATTCCACCATGTCGCTACCGAAGCGCGCCAGCACATCGCCTTTGCGGTTGCGGCTGTAGAAACCCAGGGGCAGGTGCATGGCCTTGCGGAACATGTCGTTGCGCAGGCTGCGCACCACCCGTGTGCGGATGATGGCAATCTCGATGGCCGATAGATAGCCGAAGGTGTTTTTCAGGCTGTAAAGAATGAAAATGATGGCTGAGAAGAGCAATAGGGCATTGCGGCGCCCGAAGGTAATCAGCCAGGCGTAAAGCCCGTCGAGCCATTGGGCTACCAGATTTACCGATGGTACTGCGGTCTCCTCGCCGGTGTCGAATAGTATCTTCAGGAAGTCGGCCACCGACAACGCCGTGGCCATGGTGAACACCACGCTCAACGCCACAAGTACCACATACAGCGCGAAACGGACGCTGTAGGGTTTGATGCGGCGTAGTGTGAAGCTCTTCATAGGCTGTAACCGATGTAGTTGTGTGGGGTGATGTGTTTCATGCGTTCCTTGACCTCGGGAGCCACGTCGAGGGTCTCCACAAATTGGGCGATGGTCTCCGAGGTGACTTTCTCGTTGGTGCGGGTGAGCTGCTTGAGGGCTTCATAGGGGTTGGGGTAGCCCACTGAGCGCAGGATGGTCTGCAGGGCTTCCGCCACCACGGCCCAGTTGTTCTCCAGATCGCGATAGAGGGCTTGTTCGTTGAGCAGCAGTTTGCCGAGACCTTTCTCCAACGAGGCGATGGAAATCAGCGTGTGTGCTATCGGCACGCCGATGTTGCGGCTGACGGTGCTGTCGGTCAGGTCGCGCTGCATGCGCGAGATGGGCAGCTTGTGGCTCAGGTGCTCAAAGATGGCGTTGGCCAGGCCCAGATTGCCCTCGGCGTTCTCGAAGTCGATGGGGTTCACCTTGTGCGGCATGGCGCTGCTTCCCACTTCGCCGGCTTTGATTTTCTGCTTGAAGTATTCCATCGAGACATAGGTCCACACATCTCGGCAGAGGTCTATCAGAATGACATTGATTCGTTTGCAGGCATCAAACCAAGCGGCCATCATGTCATAGTTCTCAATCTGTGTCGTCAACTGCTGGCGCTCCAGCCCAAGACGTTCCTTGACAAAGCGGTTGCCGAACGCCCTCCAGTCCACTTCGGGGAAAGCCGCCAGATGGGCATTGTAGTTGCCCGTGGCACCGCCGAACTTGGCCGTGAAAGGTATGCGCTCCAGCTCCTCTATCTGACGGCGCAGGCGGTAGGCGAAAACGCCCCACTCCTTGCCCAGCGTGGTGGGCGATGCCGGCTGCCCGTGGGTGTGGGCCAGCATGGGTATGTCCTTCCACTCCTCGGCGCGCTCGTCGAGCATGGCCTGCAGGCGTCGGTAGGCAGGCAGCAGCACCTCGTCGTGGCACTCTTTCATGCTCAGCGGCACGCTGGTGTTGTTGATGTCCTGCGACGTCAGGCCGAAGTGTATGAACTCCTTGAGCTCTGCGAGGCCCATCTTGTCAAACTTGCCCTTCAGGAAGTACTCCACGGCTTTCACGTCGTGGTTGGTCACCTTCTC
>DGIA01000024.1:0-7345 GCA_002392965.1 Bacteroidales bacterium UBA3834
GCCCTTGCCCAGACCATTGAGCGAGCTGCCTACCTGCTGGCCCGACATGTTATAGACCTTGCAGTTGTCCGGCTGGGTGGTCAGGTCAACTCCGTCGAGCTGCTTGATGTCGGTCTTCTCGTAGCCGTCCTCGCCCAGTTCGACAATGCCGTCGTCAAAGGCAAAAACATAATTGGCAGAGGTTCCTGTTGCGTCGAAGTCGTCGTCGTCGCGGCCGTCAAGGTAGCCAAGCTTGAACTCGCCGTCGAGCTTGTCGGTTCCTGTAATGTTCGGGATTTTCACAAGCTCGGCGTCGCGGTAGCCTTCACCATAGTGCTGGTCGTCGCTTGCCTTCACCTGCTCCTTGGTGGCCATGATGATGCACTTGTAGGGGTCCCACTTGTAGCCCTTGGTCTTGTCGGTGTAGCGATACCATTTGCCCTTTGCCATGTAGATGGAGTAGAGCGGCAGGGGCTGCTCCCAGTACTGGCCAACCATGGTGTAGTAGTACTTGTGCACCTTGCCATCCTCGGTGTATTCCAGATAGGCAGAATTGCCTCCAGCTCTCATGGCCTGAATCTTGTGACCCTCGTAGGGGATGGCAAAGCGCAGGGTTGTCAAGTCGCCGTCGCCAAGCTGCTCATACAGGCCGTTCTCAACAGCCGAATGCTTCAGCTCGAACTGGTCGGCATAGCGGGTCATGATCATCTTGGCTATGTTCTGGCCGGTGATTTTGAATTCATCAACACCGTTCACCACGTTTACACGCTTGTAAGCCTTGATGACGTAAGGACGACCTGCCAACAGTGTAATGGGATTACTTGCTGCATCATCATCTTCTCCAGCATTTATTACTTGAGCAGGTAGTGGCCTAATTTGGGGCTTAGTACCAGAATTATTAATATCCAAATAATAAGTTAAAATTGAATTTGCTTCATTATTGTAATTAAAGAGATTCTTCGTCAGACGGAAGGTCACCACATTGTTCTTGCCGCCAGTTCCCTTTTCTCTCTCCACAGAGAGCAGCTGGTGAATCTCAGGCATGATGTTATCGTCTTGCTGCACGCCATTGAGTCTGTTGATCACCTTGTCAGTGCTCTTGGGCACACCCAGCCATTCAACAACCTGCTCATAGGTCATGTTGAAAGGAATGCAGAAGGTGTAAAGACCAGCTAACTCATAGTCGCGGACAATCTTCTCGTCAACGATTTTCTCATCGGGTTCAACGTAGGTGGCCTGAGCGAGTACAATCTGGTGCCAGCCCATATAGTCTTCGAAAGGGTAGTCGCCTACTCCTGACCCCGTACTTACACTTGAAGCATCGCTCAATGTATAACGTGATCCGCTCGATACTTGCTGATTTGGGTCACCACCGTCATTAATATGGCCTTCAGTTGTAGGATTATGATAGACGTTCCAGTCGTTCCAAGTCAAGCCCATACTGGCCTGGTTGTAGGCGCGGTAACCTTCCCAATGGGTAGGCCAAGCAATGGGATCACCGTTGGCATCCACAGCACCTGTCTGTTCCTTTTTCGTAAACACTTTATTAACATCGGTGTAGAGTCGCTTCAACGTCGCGTAATCATCTTCTTTGTCTCCTGCTGCTAATTTCCAAGACTCCTCACTTGGGAAGCGCAACACAGCCCAAGCCTCATCCAGATTTCCTCCGTTGAAATACTTGTCACGGCAATAAGGTTTGTTCGGGTCATCTCCACCCCAGCCATAACAGGCATTGGCGGGGAACACGTTGGCGTAACATTTGGGAACCTTAACGGCGAGGCAATAGATTTCCTGCACTCCGACGTTCATTGGAAATACCGTTTCGACAAATTCCTTGTCATTAGCAGGTTTGTTGCCCAACTCTTTGACATTGGCAGAAATAGTCCATGTTTTGGGTCCATTATCAATCTCTACACCACTTGCATCGGTAGTGGTCATATGATCGATACCACCTCCATTTGCATTAAACGCACCATTTCGGATGTATTTATAGTTATAAGGAACACATAAATACTTCAATGTTTTAATATTATAAAAGCAATTCTCAGGAATAGTGTCCATCGCCTCAGAGGTGGGAAGCAACATACTTGTCAGTTTACTAAAGCCCTCATTATTCTGATAGAAATTCATGTCACTTTGACGGGAGAACACAGCATCTGACAAATCGAACGAAGTCACAGTCGCCGCCTCGCCATTCAGGCCAATAAGCGATGCATTAGTCCCTGATGTCCAATGACCATTGGCATCAACCTTACAGCCTCCATTATTAATATCACTTGCATTCAGATTACCAGTCAGTATGACAGTGGTTAAGCCTACCGTTGCAGGATTAACAGAGCCATCGCCTTTCCCAGTTGCATAGTTACGGGCCTGTGCCAATGAACCAGCCACTTTCACATAAGCCGTCAGCACTGTTGATGCTGTACTGCTGGAAATAGCAGCCTTCAGATTAGCAAAACCAGTATAGTGCGTAGGTTCAAGATCTTCTTTCGTTTGTCCGGCGGGCATGACGATATATTCAACCTTACTGTTTGTCACGCCACTGAAGTCGGATGCATGGAAGCCTGTGGCACCCTTCATGTCAACAACCACTGGACCATCTCTGAATTCGCCTATCGCATCAATGTCATCATTATTTATTGGGCCATGCAGAATCAGCTTTTCACAAGGAGTAAGCTCAATATTGGTATGCTCTACGGCCAAAGCAAATTTACCCACTCCATTGGTTGTCACCGAAATATTGGCGATATGGGTAGGCTGTTTCACCATCTCGTCGCCAATAATATCAATCTTTGTTCCAATATTCGTAAACTTATTGCTTACATTTATCTCATTGATATTATTAGAGCTGACCATCAGTATGTCTGCCGCTGTTCTATGTGTGGCAAAGTGATCTGCTGCCGTATCAAAGTTGGTTTGCGCTCCAGTTACAGCAGCGCCATCACTATAAAATTGAGCCATGTCATAGGCATGGATGGTGATGGCATCCGAAGACTCTTTGTAATAAGCAGCATATTCCGTAAATGTGGGATTTCCGCTATTGGTAGCCTTCTCCACTCTACTCGTACCCAAACTGGTATTAAGTGGGAGGATGATACCCCTTGCTTGATGATTTTTGCTCACCATCTCGGCAATGGCCTCTTGAATCACCTTGTCTATATTGGTAGTGCTGTTGTCATCTTCCGAAGAGGTAGGATCGCCAACTGCCATCGGTGTGTTCTCACCATTGGTAATATTATAAAGGTCAACATAGAATGTTGCATCATTACCGTTGACTTTAAAACCTTTCAAGAGATAAAGAAGGTCCTCTTTCTTGATTTTACACTGGTTGTCGAAAACAAACCGTGCTCCATCAGCAAGCTGATTCTCAATCTGACGACAGAAATGGTCAAGATGTCCAGGATGAACAATATGCACATCTGCAACCTTGGTTGTTGAATTGTACGTGATATTGCATTGCGTACACTCAGTTGCAGGTACTATATATTCTTCACCCGTATTATCGGCAGGATAATTAACTGCAGTAACATTGGTTCCAGAAGTAAGTGCAGAGTAATCAAGATTATCTACTGTAGTAGAGAGATCTATGGAGCGGAATGCAATCCAGCTGGGATTGCCTCCATAAATTGATTTAAATGAAGAAACACCTGCAGCATTGGTCACATGAAGATTGATTTCCGTTGAGCCTTTAGGATCATCTCCTGCATGGTGCCTTATACCATTCATACCCGAAGACATCACAAACTGAAGGTTCGAACCATAACCAGCGGTGAGGTCCTCTGTAATAGGCAAACGAAGACCCACACACTGTGACGGAACAGTAACAGTAAGGCCCGTCACATTGGTGCCACCATAGTCAATGACCTGAATTGGACCAGTTGTTATACCGGCCGTTAAAGCATCAATGTCATTTTGGTTAATGGGGCCTTTGACAGTTAAGATTGACCTGCCTCCATTTTGACCGCTTTGGGTAACAATAGCTGCAACAACATCAGACGTAATAGTTCCAGCCTCTGTTGTCGTAACATAAAGAACATTTGCAAAAGGATAATCACCACCAGTGATAGATGGTTGTGCCCACGCCCCTATTGAGGCGCAAAAGCATACGAATAATAGTAATAATTTTCGCATTGTTTTAAAGGGTTTTGTTTATTTATAATTTATAATTAGTTAGAGTTTATATTCCTTTTAGCAGGTACTCCGACCAGCATTGAGCGCGGCAATGTGGTTTTGCGCACACACACCGTTTTTGACGGTTATCAACACTGGCCGGAGGTTCTGTTGGATACTGGATGCTTCTGAAGTTCATCCATCCAAAGGTATAATGTATTTTAGTTTATACTTACAAGGACTTTTGTCCTTATTCGTTAAGTTCAGCCTTAGGCTGTTGATCCATATACAGTAAGCGTACTCTGACTAGCGCTTGAATATTCTTGTTAAATAATCCGCTGCAAATATACGAAAAATGACATTAACAAAACTCAATTCCATATTAAAATTTCTTAAAACGGCATATTTTCATAATATTCCATGACAAAAGTACAGCAATTCGTCGCATTTTTTGTAAAGAAAAACGCACAGAGGAACAGAACGGATGCAGGCTGTGGAAGAGCGTTTGTCGCCCTGCACCTCTGTGCGCGAGGAAGGAAGGCCGGATTACTCGGACTTCATGGTCTTGATTTTTCCGTCGGCATCGAACTCGATGGGCATCACCTTGAGGCTGCGCAGCCAGGTGACGTCGTTGGAGGGAACGCAGTCGTGGTGGAAGAGATACCACTTGCCCTTATACTGGGCGATGCTGTGGTGGGTGGTCCATCCCACGACGGGCTCGAGGATGACGCCCTGGTAGGTGAAGGGTCCGTAGGGGTTGTCGCCCACGGCGTAGCAGAGGAAGTGGGTGTCGCCGGTGGAGTAAGAGAAATAGTACTTGCCGTCCTTCTTGTGCATCCACGACGCCTCGAAGAAGCGGTGCGGGTCGTTGGCCTTGAGGGGCTGTCCGTCGGCATCGACAATGAGGACGGGTTTGGGTGCCTCGGCAAACTGCAGCACGTCGTCGGTCATGCGGGCCACGCGGCTGGGCAGTGCCACCTCGTCGCCTTCGGGGAGCATGGTGGGGCGGAAGTTCTCCTCGCCTACTGAGGCGGCCGGCTTCAGCTTGTTGTCGCGGTACCACTGCAGCTGTCCGCCCCAGATGCCACCGAAGTAGCAATAGACCTGTCCGTCGTCGTCGCGGAACACGCAGGGGTCGATGCTGTAGGAGCCGATGATGGGTGCGGGCTCGGGACGGAACGGCCCTTCGGGGGTGTCGCTGACGGCCACGCCGAGGTGGAACACGCCGGTGTAGTCCTTGGCCGAGAAGATGAGGTAGTACTTGCCGTTCTTCTCAACCACGTCGTTGTCCCACATCTGTTTTTCGGCCCAGGGCACCTGCTCGACGTCGAGAATGACACCGTGGTCGGTCACGGGGCCTTCCATCACGTCGTCCATCGAGAGCACGTGGTAGTCGCGCATCTGGAAGTGTCCGCCGTCGTCGTCGAAGCATTCGCCGCTGTCCCAGTCGTGGCTGGGATAGACGTAGAGGCGGTCGTTGAACACGTTGGCTGACGGGTCAGCCATGTAGTCTTTCGGGAAAAGATATCTTGCTTTCATGTCTTTATGGGGTTTTTATTGTTTTTTTATTGGGGGCTTATGAGGCCTATGGGGCCTATGGGACCTATAGGGCTTATAGGGCTAATAGGGCCTATAGGGTTTATGGGGTTATTTCTTCTTCTTGGTTGGTGCCTTTGGTGGGTTTACCAAGTCGATGAGCTTCTGCACTACGGGCTTGGGACGGCTCTGGCGGTCGAAGAGGGTGGCGTAGTCGGTGCGTCCCTTGATGGGGAAGTCGTTGCGCCACGAGTTGGCGTCGTTGAGACACCAGAAGTTGACACGCAGGATGTCCTTGTGGTGGGGCAGCAGCATTTTGTAGAAGTCAATCCAGAACTGCTCCACCTTGGCCTCCTGGTCGCGGGCGAGTCCCTTGGTGTAGGGGTCCATTTCGGGTCGGTAGGCAAACTTGTCGCTGACGTTGGCCCCCGAGAATCCATAAGGATTGGGCAGCACGGAGAGGTCGAGCTCAGAGAAGAAGGTGGGCACTCCCGTGGCGGCAATGGTCTCGATGGAGTGTTCGTACTGTCGGATGACGCTGTTATCGACGTTGTCCTCGAGAATCATGTGGCCCTGCATGCCGATGGCCGTCAGGGGCAGCCCCTGCTCGATGAGCGGGCGGAAGAATCGGCACACGCCCTCCACCTTGGTGGATTTGTTCATGGAGAAGTCGTTGTAGAAGAGCTGCGCGCTGGGGTCGGCCTCGTGGGCATACTGGAAAGCCAGGGGGATGTAGTCGGTGCCGAGGATTTGCCAGAAGAGGCTCTTGCGCGGCGTACCGTCGTCCTCGAAGGCTTCGTTCACCACGTCCCATGCGTCCACGCGTCCGCGGAAGTGGCTTACAATGGTATAAATATGTTCGCGCATGCGTGTCCTTAATATATCGCGCGAGACGGGCTTGCCCTCGTTGTCGAAGTGGAACCAGGGTGCGCACTGCGAGTGCCAGATGAGGCAATGGCCCAGCACCTTCATGCCGGCAGCCTTGGCCTTGTTGACAAACTGGTCGGCCAGGGTGAAGTCATAGACGCCTTCGCGGGGGTGGATCACCTCGCACTTCATGCAGTTCTCGGCCACGGCCCAGTTGAAGTGCTGGGCGATGACGGGCCAGTCGGCGGCCTGTTCGCCATCCACCTGCCACTGGTTGACGCTGACGCCCGTGTACCAGTAGTCGCGGTAGGCCTCCCACAAGGAGTTTTGCGCCCCTGCGGGGCTAAATGATAAATGACAAATGATAAATGATAAGGCAAGCGCTCTGAAAACACCATGTCTGCTTCTCAGCGAAAGAAGAAATGGCAATGTCTCTATCTTTATTCTATTGTTACTATTCTTCATTAGTTTGATTCTTCTTACTTGTTTTAATTGTGGATATAAGAATTCTTATGATTTCATCCAAATCGTTTTTAATAGATTGATAAATGTTTTCATCAAGCATGCCAGACTTATGTAAGACAACAAGCCAAAACGAGGTTTCACTGGCTTCCTTTAATGAGATACTTAGCTTACTGATAAAATCGGGCTTGCTTTGAGCCTGAATTGCCTCGTGAATGTTGGCGCCAATACTTGTACCACTACGAAAAACCTGTTTAGACATGATATATTCATGCTTTTCCTCCATAAGGTACTGATAGCATTTGGCCATTCTTATGGCAAAATCAATAGATTTATCTGCCAATACATTGTTCCTCGTCATGATTGTTCATTTATCATTTGTCATTTATCA
>DGIA01000024.1:7424-11017 GCA_002392965.1 Bacteroidales bacterium UBA3834
TGCGCAGCACGTGCTTCGATGGCTTTGTTGATTTCGTCAATCTTTTCGTCGCTGAGTTCATACTTCGAGATGATGAACATGGCGAGCAGCAACAGAATGGCGGGAATGACGCACACGAGCCACAGGATACCCTCTTCGGCAAGCGGAGTCTGGTCGATGACATCGCTGTTGTAGCCAACGTATGCCAGCACAGCAGGACCAACGATGCTTCCGAAGGTCATACCGGCCTTGAAGAACAGTCCCGTCAGGGCGTTCACGATGCCCGAAATGCGGCGGCCTGTGGTGTATTCACCGTAGGAGATGACCTCGGGAACCAAGGCCCACATATAGCCCGTAGCCACAATCACGCCAGTGCTCTTGATAAACTGTGCCACGTAAATCATCATCATGCTCGGCTGCTCCATCTTAGAGATGAAATAGAGCATGGCCATACCCACGATGGCGGCACCCAGGAAGATATAGAACATGTTCTTCTTGCCGAACATACGCTTGAACCAAGGCACAAGCGGCATGAAGATGAATGCCGGAATAGAACCGAGGGCCATGAATACCGAAAGCTCCTGAGCAGAGCCGTGCAGGTTGCTGTTCATGAAATAGGCACCTGCAGCATTGCCCACCGACATCATGGCGAAAGCGGTGATGAAGAAGAAGGCCAGCACACGCAAGGGGCGGTTGCGCAGGAACTCCATCCAGAGGTCGCTCACCTTCACGGTTTCGGTGGCCTTGGCATCCATCACCACGCGCTCCTTACACTGCGAGAAGCAGAACATGAGCAGGCAGAAACCAACGATGGCGTAGATGGTCATGGTGGTGAACCATGCCGAAGGATCTTTTGGAAGACTGTCGGACGGGGCACCGGCTATCAGGGCAATGAACAGGGGAAGGCCCGAATTGACGGCCAGACCGCCCACATTGGCCATGAACATACGCACCGAGGTGAGGATGGTGATTTCCTCGGTGTCGCGCGTCAGCGAAGAGTTCAGTGCTCCGTAGGGCACGTTGATGAACGTGTAGAGCAGCTGCATGGAAATGTAGGTGACGTAAGCGTAAATCAGCGACGGTGCGAAGCCGTTGTAGAAACACAGAATGGCAAATCCCGAAAGAGGAATGCCCACGTAGAGCAGGTACGAACGGTATTTTCCGTAGCGCGGGTTGCTCTTGTCGATGAGTGCGCCCACGATGGGGTCCCAAATGACATTCGCCACGTTGCCCACAAGGAACATGACTGCCACTGCCGACGGGGTGAGTCCGTAGATGTCGGTGTAGAAAAACAACAGGTAAGTGCAGATTACCTGGAAGATTAAGTTCTGCGCAAGGTCGCCGGAGCCGAAACCGATGCGCTGCAACCAGTTGAGTTTGTAGAAGCCTTTGGCTTCCTGATTGTTTGGGTTTGTGTTCATTGTAATGATAGTTATTAATATTTTAATGAATTTTTTTAAGCTTCGCTTGCAGGGAGTTCAAGGAGTTACAAGGAGTTACAAGGAGTTCAAGACAATAGCTTTATTCTTAATGCATAATTCGTAATGAATAATGCATACTTTTCTTTTTTCATTTTTATTATTCCAGAAAGCTGTCTCAGAGCTAAGACTGATGTCTTGTAACTCCTTGCAACTCCTTGAACTTCTTGTTTACTTTACCTGCTAAAGATGAGACTCTTATTTCAATCCTCTCAGCTCCTGCAGCCGCTGGGCGGCAAAACGCCCCATTTCGGCGTAGCCCTTGGCGTTGGGGTGCAGCCAGTCTTCCTGCAGTTCCTCACGCAGCTGGGCGGGGTTGTTGGGGTCGCGCATCAGCTGGTCGAAGTCAATCACTCCGTCGGGCTCGTTGCTGGTGCGAATCCAGTGGTTCACGGTCTGGCGGGCAGCCTCCTTGAAGAAGGTGCCATCGTCGTAGAAACTCTTGGCGAAAGGCAGGATGGTACCCACATAGACCTTCAGGCCGCGCTCGTGGGCTTTGCCAATGAAGCTCTTGTACGCCTCTATCAGGCCCGTGGCCACCTGCTCGCTGCGCCCTTTGCTGCCTCCGATGTCGTTGATGCCCTCGTAGATGATGATGGACTCGACGCCTCGCTGTCCCAGGATGTCACGGTCGAACCGCTTCACGGCGGGGTCGCTCAGCCCGCCCTGCAACACGCAGTTGCCGCCGATGCCCAGGTTCACCAGGCCGACAGTTGAAACGCCCTGAGCGGCAAGCGACTCGTTGGCCACGTCGGTCCAGCGGTTCTGCAGGTTGGTGGTGGTGCCGCGTCCGTCGGTGATGGAGTTGCCCAGGGTGGGAATGCACTTGTTGGCTGCTCCCCATACGTCGAGCGAAGCTATGTTGTACCAGTGGTCGAGTTTCTCGATGACATTGAAAGGGTTGCCTGGCTTGCACTCGCCGCTCATGATGTAGCTGGTGGTGCGCGAACCGCGGTGGGAGGTGGCGTTTGTGGGTGTGTTGCCGTAGCAGATGGTCACCACCAGCCGCTGCAGGGGCCGCAGGTTGTACTTGAACTCGTCGCTGAAGATGGCCTTTCCGGGCTGGATGGTCACGCTGCGCCGCCCTCCGAAGGTGAGATGGCGCACCGTCTTCTTCACAATGGCCGTATAGTCGGTGCCGGGAGCGTCGGTGCGCCCCTTGGCATCGGCGGCGAGGTCGGCCACATAGATGGCCTTGATTTCCACCGGCTCCTTGCTGTACTCGTTGGAGAGCTGCATGCGCAGTCTGGTGCCGCCGAAGCTCACGTGGATGATTTCACGAAGCGTGTTGTTGGTCAGCTCGCAGGTTTGCGGCATGTCGCCTTTGCCTGTAAATTCAGGTGCCGTGGCCCAGGTGGTGACCCAAGCCTGACTGTTTTGGGCATTCATGCTCAAGCATCCCATGAATGCGAAAACTATCAGCAAAAACTTTTTCATGACGATTAATCCTAGGTTATGTTTATGGTGCAAAAGTAATGATTTATTTCCACACCCGAAGAAAGAAATGTTGCAAGATTATTGCGAAATCTATCATTTACCCCCTTTTTCACGCCTTCACCACCCCTTCCACGCTCAAAATGGCCATTGAACTCAGCGCGGCAACCATTGTCTGCACTCCCCAAACTCCCAGCTCCTAACTCCTAACTCTTAACTCCTAACTCCTAACTCCAAGCTCCCTTCTCAGCAGTTCGGCGCATGCGTCCTCGAGCAGTTCGACAACCAGTTCGAAGTCGGCATCGCCGCCGTAGTAAGGGTCGGGCACAGTGAGTTGCTGCGGGTGGCGGGTGAGAAACTCCGTCATGCAATGAATCTTCCTGCGGTCGTCGTCGGTCCGCGCCTTCCGCCGCAGGTCAGCCACGTTCTCATTGTCCATGCCAATGATGAGGTCGAAGCGTCCGAAGTCGTCCGTCTCGAACTGCCGCGCGCGGCTTGTCAGTTCATACCCGTGGCGCGCCGCATGACGGCGCATGCGTCTGTCGGGCAGGTCGCCCACGTGCCAGCCGCCAATGCCAGCCGAGTCGATGCGCAGCCGGTGGGCCACGCCCCCGTTCACGGCCATTTGGCGCAGAATGCCCTCGGCAGCCGGAGAACGACAGATGTTGCCAAGGCACACAAAGAGAATGCTGACAGGTTTAT
>DGIA01000015.1 GCA_002392965.1 Bacteroidales bacterium UBA3834
CGTAGCTCTGATCCAGCTTGGCGTTCTCCTCGGCTGTACCCTGAGGAACCTCGTACTTAGCACCCTCGGCCGTCATGGTGGTCTTCATAGCCATCATGATGGGGTCGTACTTGTCGGTCTTCACGTAGGTACCAACGGGGAAGCGGAAAGGCTCACCGCCCATGGCAGCGCGAATCATCTCAACCGAGAGGTAAGCGGGGCTCTGGAACGAGCTGCGTCCGCGCAGTTCGATAATCTTGGCACCACCCTTGGTGACGTCGGTCTTCATCTGCTCCCACTCCTCAGCGGGGAACTCGTCGGTACCGATGATGTCGGTCAGCTTGCGCCCTGCAATCACCACGTGGCTGCCGAATACAGCCATCTGCTCGCCGTGGCCACCATAGGTGGCACAGCCCGTAATCTGGTTCTGCATCACACCGAACTTCTTGGCCAGTGCGCTCTGCAGACGGGTGGTGTCGAGACCGGCCAGTGTGGTCACCTGTCCGGGTTTCAGACCCGAGTAGAGCAGCGTAACCAAACCGGTGAGGTCGGCGGGGTTGAAGATGATGACCACGTGCTTCACGTCGGGGCAGAACTTCTTGATGTTCTGGCCGAGCTCCTCGGCAATCTTGCAGTTGCCTGCGAGCAGGTCCTCGCGGGTCATGCCGGCCTTGCGGGGAGCGCCACCGCTCGAGATGATGTACTTGGCGTCGCGGAAAGCCACCTCGGCGTCGGTGGTGGCCACGATGTTCACGTCGTCGAAACCACTCTGGCGCATTTCTTCGGCTACACCTTCGGGAGAGAATACGTCGTAAAGACAGATTTCATTTGTCAGACCCATCATCAGGGCGGTCTGAGCCATGTTTGAACCAATCATTCCGGCTGCGCCGACGATGGTCAGTTTGTCGTTTGTTAAAAATGCCATAACTTTTTATGAATATGAAGTTTTAAAAATTGATTGCATGCTAAGGATGTTTTCCAAAGTTGTTGCAAAGATAACAAAAAAATACCGATGCTGAAATTTATTTCTATTTTTATTTGTTATTAATCTTAAAAAGGCGTATCTTTGTCATGTAGATATGACAAAAGTACCAAGAATATGCACATCAACGAACGATTATCAGCACTCAGGGAGGTGATGCAGCGCGAGTCGCTGGCCGCAGTCATCTTTCCCAGTTCCGACCCCCATCAGAGTGAATATGTGGCCGACCACTGGAAATGCCGCGAATGGATAAGTGGTTTCGACGGTTCGGCGGGCACGGCTGTGGTCACCCTGGAGAAAGCGGCACTCTGGACCGACTCGCGCTACTTCTTGGCTGCAGAAGAGCAGCTACGTGGCACCGAATTTCTGCTCATGAAACAGAAGATGCCCGGCACGCCCACCATTGCACAATGGATAGGGCAGGAGATACGCAATACGCGCCACCCGAAGCAAGACTGGACCGAGGTGGCCATGGACGGCATGGTGAGCTCCACCAACGAAGTGCGCCAGCTCATCGCCGACCTGCGCCGCGAAGGAGGCATCACCCTGCGCACATGCTTCGATGCGTTGCGCCACATTTGGAAGGACCGCCCGCCTGTGCCCACCCGGCCAGTGGAAATCTATCCTTTGGAGTATGCTGGCGAAACAACGGCCTCGAAGCTGGAGCGCATCAGACGCGAACTGCGGAAGCTGCATGCCGACGGCATGCTCATGGCCTCGCTCGACGACATAGCCTGGACGCTCAACCTGCGCGGTTCGGACGTTCACTGCAACCCCGTGTTCGTGAGCTATCTGCTCATTAGCTCGAAAAGCGCCAAGCTTTTTGTAAACCGTGCCAAACTGACACCCGAAGTGCAGGCATACCTGAAAGCCGAAGGCATAGGTGTGGATGAATATGAGAACGTGCGCAGCGGACTGAAGAACTATTTCGAGTACAATATCCTGCTGGATCCCGACGAGGTGAACTACACGCTCTTCGACCTGGTGAAGAACCATCAGCACGGCGGCACACGCAGTCCCATTGAGATTGTCGAGGCCGAATCGCCCGTGAAACGCATGAAAACCGTCAAGAACCCCACCGAAATACAGGGTTTTAGGCAAGCGATGCTGCGCGACGGCATCGCCATGACCCAATTCTTGCGGTGGCTCCGCCCTGCTGTGGAGGCCGGTGGACAAACCGAAATGACGGTTGGCGAACAGCTGGAGGCGTCGCGCGCCCGGCAGCCGCTCTTTCGCGGCATTTCGTTCGACACCATTGCAGGCTACGAGGCCCACGGAGCCATCGTACACTACGAGGCCACGCCCCAAACCGATGCGGCGCTGGCTCCACACGGCTTGTTGCTCATCGACAGCGGCGGCCAGTATATGGACGGCACTACCGACATCACTCGCACCGTCAGCCTCGGGCCGCTCACCGACGAACAACGGCGCGTTTACACCTTGGTGCTCAAAGGGCACCTGCACCTGCAGAACGCCGTGTTCCCCGCTGGAGCCAGTGGTACACAGCTTGACGCGCTGGCCCGCCTGCCTCTGTGGAAAAACGG
>DGIA01000002.1 GCA_002392965.1 Bacteroidales bacterium UBA3834
GGGCATCCAGTCGCCCGAACTGCTGAAGCGCTACACTTCCGTGCAGCCCACCCCCGCCACCGAGACGGCGAAGGTGATCTCCAGCTTCGGCCTGACCCGCATCGAGGCCTTCAACAGCGCGGGCGACCGCGTCTATGACGCCCCGCACACCGGCCTCACGGCCACCCTCGACGTGAGCCGCTGGCCCGCCGGCACCTATATCCTCCGCCTCCACACCCCCGCCGGCACCGTCGGCAAGAAATTATTGGTGCGACCAGTTGGACAATAACCTCTTCCCCCACACAAAAAAACTCAATAATCATTTGGACATGAAAGTACAAAGGACAATACCTTTATTCTATTTGGCGATGCTTTTATGCAACAGTCAGATACAGGCCGAAGAGCATGTTTGGCAAGTAAACGACATCGTCGGGAAAAACACCATTATTCGTGATGTGGATGCCACTCACATGCTTGTCTGCGGCGAGAAAAACAACCACTACTATTCCTTTACTCTGGTTTCCACGGGTACCGGTCTTCATCCCGAGATGACGGTCTTTGTGGATTCCATTTTCGATTTCGAAGTGTATAACGGTAGCGATGTCTATTTCTGCGGAAGTACAAAAAATGGCACAGGAAGCTATGCCATGCTGGGGCACTTTTCTTTGACAGGTTTTCCGTACTCGACAGTGGAGTATGTAAGCCTACCTTGGTTCTATCGGCTGCGAAAGATAGACATAGGATGGTTTTCCAACCGGCTCCACATGGTGGCTATAGGAGATGCTGTAAATGGGAAAAATGCGGTGGTGGATGCCATTACGAACAGCTCCTATTGGCAGATCTATTATTCCATGATTGACACCAACAACAAATGCCGACTTAGTGATGTGGCTATCACCGACAGTTTTGTAGTGGCTACATCCACTTATAAAAATGGGCTTCTCGGTTTTTTACATACCCGAATATGGTATATACCGAAACCTACCGGCAGTGGAAATACACTCCAGTTCAGCACATGCAGATATCAAAACGTAAACGAAACCGCCACAACACCGTTGCTGATAAAATGGTGCGAGGGTGATGTCTTTGTCACTGTCGCCAAGGATTATATGACTTTGCATGGATATGCAGGGACTCCATCCACTAGTTTCTTCCGTGTCAAAGCCTATGACGGATATTTGTCCATCCATTCTGTTTTTTGGGGGTATGAAAGTTACATCAATCCTCGATTAAAAGATATCAGCTATGATCCGGATAATAAGGTTCTGGATTGCTTGATTAATGTAGGGAGCAATTCCTCCCAGCACAACGTAGTTTACCACCTCAACCAGCCACTCTCATTAAATCCAGGATTTGCCAAAGGCCATGCCTACGATGATATTGCCATTAATTCATTGGACAAAAAAGCTTCTCAACCTGGTCACTTCATTGCTGTTGGAAACCCTGTAGCCGAAACGGAAACATCGTATCTACTCAAATACAAGTACGACATATGGAATTCATGTTTTGACACCGACAGCGTATATGTGTCGTTTGAGACGCCCAACTATACACCCATAGATAATGGGCTTGTCTATAATAATGTCCTGCTGGTTCCTCAGAAAACTTACACCGATACAAAGGAACATCAAAAGATGACTGTCTGTCATTCAAATAAACAATAAAAACGAAAAATATGATGAAAAGAAGAATGATTGTTGCTGTTGCTGCACTGATATTGACCGGTAGCATGTTGGCGCAGGACACGATAAATGGCTACATGCCTTTGGGCAACTATTTCTGTGGTTCACCTTGGCCCCAGTTGCAAGCGGCTGCCCCCATGCTCTGGGGGGCGAGTCCAACCATGGACGAGCAGGCCTATTTCATGCAGACGGACGACACCTTGACCGTCTATGGAATCGCAGGAAGTCTTTCGACCATGGCTCTTATGTACCCGTCCGATTCTACTTGGGCATGGGAGTTGGCCGCCTGCCAAGACCCCACATACAAGGAGTCGTACGAATTTCTGCGTCTGTATGAAGCCGACCCCGACACTCCGAGGATGGTGGGGCAAGTGAAGGTGCATCTCACAGTCACGCCTATATCCTACTACATCAATACAGGCCTTCCGCAGTACCTGCCCAACGCCATGGTGCCGATATTACCCATGTATGAACAATACTTTGAGGAACCCGTCATGGTGGCCGACTCGTTCTATATCGGCCGCACGATGAGAACCGGGAAATACGTCCTGTCACCATCAGGACAGTCCACAGGGCAGATGAAAAATCCACCCGTTACGCTCAACGGACTGGGTGACAGGTGGCTTAGATGGAGAAAGGTGGTGGACCACCGTGACACAGCCACCTCTCTCGACACATGGGAGCCCTATAACACATCCCATTATGGATGGTCTTACTCGATGCATGAACATGTGGCATTTCTTTACTTGTTCCCCATCCTCACGCCGAATCCCGACACCACTGACAATGGCCGAGACACCATCGTGGGCGGCGACACTACGCGTGTGGATCCCGACACGCTGGGCATCCAGTCGGTGGAGCTGCTGAAGCGCTACACTTCCGTGCAGCCCAACCCTGCCACCGAGACGGCGAAGGTGATCTCCAGCTTCGGGCTGACCCGCATCGAGGCCTTCAACAGCGCGGGCGACCGCGTCTATGACGCCCCGCACACCGGCCTCACGGCCACCCTTGACGTGAGCCGCTGGCCCGCCGGCACCTACATCCTCCGCCTCCACACCCCCGCCGGCACCGTCGGCAAAAAAATATTGGTGCGACCAGTTGGACAATAACCCCATCCACCACAAAAAAACTCAATAATCATTTGGACATGAAAAGGACAATACCTTTGTTCTATTTCATCGCAAAAGACAGCGAGCATGAAATAAATTCCACATTCGGGCGTTATATTGATTACATATACGCAGAAGGGAGAATCGTGGCACTGCATGTCTATAACACCACCGCCAATGCCGACAGCATCTACTATGTGCAGAGCGACTTGCTCGGCAGCTGGGACCGTGTGGTACGAAGCAACCGGACGGTGGCGCAGAGCAGTCACTTCGACCCGTGGGGCAACCGCATGAGCGCTTCCGACTGGACCAGCGGACAAAGCGGCACCGACTTTTCGTTCCACCGCGGGTTTACGGGCCATGAGCATTACGACCGCTTCGGTATCATCAACATGAACGCCCGCCTCTATGACCCCGTCATCGGCCGCTTCTTCTCGCCCGACCCGCAGGTGCAGAACTCCTTCTCCACCCAGGGCCTCAACCGCTACTCCTACTGTGGCAACAACCCGGTGATGTACTCTGACCCCGACGGGGAGTTTTTCTTAGAGGCGATAATGTTCACATGGATTGCAGGTGCCATACACGGTTTTTGCAGTTCTGGAGACAACCGTTTGGAGAACACATGGAATACGGCAAACCGACTCACAGGCAACTATCTAAAGATATGTGGAGGATTATTCGCAACCGACCCCAACAAGTCCTTTGCAGGACAAGTTTGGGAGGTCGCATCCCGGTTCCTTTGGCAGTCACCTCAAACCTTGGCAGGTTTTGTCGTTTCACAGCTTGCCAATGCATCCGAATGGATGGGAATACCTGATGGGGGAATAAAAATGGTTGATTATGCTTACGGTGCCACAGTTGTTACCCATAATTCCAGTGGTGGTTGGGGGGTGACATTAGGCAATTATATTAACGGAGACTGCGGGCTTGCCGCCGACCCCAACAACGATTTGTTCCAACATGAATATGGCCATTACATTCAAAGCCAGGAAACTGGACCTCTTTATCTACAACGCTATGGTATTCCGAGTGGCATTAATTGTTTGGGGAAGAAGAGTCACAATTACCATCCTGTTGAACAAGATGCAAACATTAGGGCTTTTAAGTATTTCAATAGATATGTTGATAATTTGGAATGGAATTATGGCAGCAATCCTATTATAGGTTATGACGAAACTATGCCATATGATAGTCCCAACAACCAAGTTGCGTTAAACAATGGATTACTCAGACCTGCTTGGTACGATTATATTCTATTTAAAGACCTTGTTGGGTCGGGGATGATTAATTATTCCTCGCTGGAGAACTATACTATTAATTATTAAATTTACAGTAGTCATGAAAAAAATCCTTTTTGTTTGTTTTAGCAGTATTATTGTCATAATCACAGGTTGTGATACTACGATAGAAACCGATACAAGGCATTACAACATTCGTTTTACTAACACATCTAATTATGACACATATATTCAACGTAGTTTTAAACATCCAGACACTTCCCTTGCAACCATGCAACATGTCACGGTGCCCGCATGGCATCTTAAGACGGAAGCCCATAGTACCACTTTGTGCGCTGGAGCGACGGGAACAACATATGAAAGTGAATTCCGCACCATTGATACTCTGATGGTGTTTGTGTTCAATGCAGACACAGTAGAGTCCTATGACTGGGAACAAGTGCAAAACAATTATATGATAGCACAACGCTATGACTTGGCATTGAATGACTTGTACCAACTGAATTGGCAACTTACTTTCCCGCCATCCAAAGAGATGCGGAACATCAAGATGTGGCCGCCTTACGGGACGTATGACGCCAACGGGTACAGAATAGAATAGCCCTTTCTGTTGATCGGAAACGAGTGTGAGCCTATGGTGACAAATGCCGCCATAGGCTTACTTATGCTACCATAAGGGAACGATTTGGGCCTTTCGGCGAAAAAGGCCTTATATTGCATGGTGTCCAGTCGCGACCAAGGGACACCAAACAAAAATCGTTAAACCTCAAAAAAAGAAAGGAACAAAAAAAATGGCAAAAAACATCTACAACAACGAGACCTTCCTCATCGGAAGAATCGGAAAACTGATCTATCGCACCGTGCGCGGCAAGCAGGTGGTATCAACCTACACGAAGCCTCGCGACCCGCAAACCCGTGACCAGCAGCTGGTGCGCGCACGCTACGCCCTGCTCGGCCGCGTGGCCGCCTTCTGCAAGTACGTGCTCCGCATCGGCCTCAAGTCGGAGGCCCAGCAGACCCGCTCGCACCCGATGGCCCGCTTCATGAAGGCCAACTGGCAGAACGTCACCGGCAGCACCCCCGCCACCCTGCTGATGAACTGGGACGACCTGGTGCTGGCCAAGGGCAGCAACAAGCGCATCGTCCTCGACAGCGACCACATCGACCAGACGTCGGTGCCGGGCACCATCAGCGTGGCCGTGCAGGAGCAGTGCCTCGTCAGCGGCGGCTTCAACGCCAAGGACCTCTGCTATCTGGCCGCCGTGTGCCCCGAGGTGGAGGACGCCTGCATGGGCAACCCCGCCGAGCGCGAAGAGGCCACCGAGCTCTCGGTGACGCCCCCCGCCTGGTGGAGCGGCCACAAGGTGTATCTCTACTGCTTCACCACCGCGCCCGACAACAGCGAGGCTTCCGAAACCCTGCCCGTGGGCAAGATAGACTTCGTGATTGAGTAAGTAGTTAAGTAGGTAAGTAGGTAAGTAGTTAAGTAGGGGGGAAGTTAAAGAAGTTAAAGAAGTTTTTCGCTAATTTAATCTATTTCAGCGGTGCTCAAGGCCCTAAAGGGCAGATCGCGCTTCGCGCTAGAAGTTAAAGACAATGGCATTAGTGACCTGTGACCTGTGACCTGTGACCTGTGATCTGTGATCTGCGAGCGCTCACAAATGCTATTGTCTTAACTACTTAACTACTTAACTACTTACCTACTAACCTACCCACCTCCACTCTGGTCACCGGTCACTGGTCACAGTTCACATTTTTTTTCCAGATTCAAAAAAAGTTGTATCTTTGCAATTCGATTTGTAATCAAATTTTATTAACAAACAACTAAAAAACAAGCAATTATGCCAGCAAGAATTAGACTTCAGCGTCATGGCAAGAAGAATCAACCCTTCTACCACATCGTTGTTGCGGATGGTCGTGCACCTCGCGATGGAAAATTTATCGAGAAGCTTGGCACCTACAATCCGCTGACCAACCCCGCCACCATTGACCTCAATTTCGACAGCGCAGTCAATTGGCTCAAGAATGGCGCCCAACCGAGCGACACCGTGCGTCGCATATTGTCCTACAAAGGCGTCCTGCTCCGCCGTCACCTCCAGATCGGTGTCGAGAAGGGTGCCATCAGCCAGGAAGTGGCCGATGTGCGCTTCAACGAGTGGCTGCAGGCCAAGGAAGCCAAGATCAACAGCAAGAAGAGCGACGTAGAGAACGAGGCCCGCAACACCCGCAAGGCCCGTATGGAAGCCGAGAAGAAGGCCAACGAGACCAAGGCTGCCGCCGTGGCCGCCAAGCGTCAGGCTGCCGCCGAGGCTGAAGCCGCCGCCAAGGCCGCTGCCGAAGCCGCCGAGAACGGTGAGGCTCCCGCCGCCGAGACCGAGGCTCCCGCCGAGGCCTAATCAAGTTGATTTTTGACAGTTGGAAGGTGAAACGGTCTGTCGCTGACGGCTGTTTCACCTTTTGATATAATTTCAATTTTCAATTTTCAACTTTCAATTTATGCAAACCGCCGATTGTTTCTATCTGGGGCGCGTCACCAAGCCCTGGGGCACCAAAGGGCAGCTGGTGCTGTTTCTCGATGTGGATAGGCCGGAGGACTACCTCGGGCTCGACTCGGCCTTTGTGGAGGTGAAAGGGCAGCTGGTGCCCCACTTCTTCCACATCGACCAGCTGAACGGCAACAAGGCCGTGGCCACCTTCGAGGAGCTGACGGCGGAGCAGGCGCAGACGCTGGTGGGGCGCGAGCTCTACCTGCCGCTGGACCTGCTGCCCAAGCTGGAAGGCAACAAGTTCTATTTCCACGAGGTGACAGGCTTCCGTGTGGTCGATGAGGAGCGTGGCGACATCGGAACCTTGGAGCAGGTGATCGAATATCCCGCCCAGCCGTTGTTCCAGGTGATGAAAAACGGGGTGGAGATCCTCATTCCGGTCATCGACCAGGTGATAAAAAAGGTCGATAGAGAGTTAAAAACCATCTTTATCGCCGCGCCTAAAGGGTTGATTGATTTGTATCTCGGAGAATTCGACAAAGGCTGTTGAAATGTTTTTTCCGAAAGTGTCGGAAAATATACATACCTTTGCACTCATTAAAAAAGAAAGGATACAGCCATGGAGAAAAAAACAGCCACCGCTACTGCAGCGAAGAAAAAGTCACCCGCGGTCTCAAAGACGAAAACATCCGTCGCTACGAAGGCGAAGACCGCTGTGGCTGCAAAGGTGAAAGCCGTCACGGCGAAGGCCAAGGCCGTTGCTACAAAGACGAAGGCCGTCACGGCGAAGGCCAAGGCGCCCGATGTGGAGAAGACCAAGTATTCCCCCGAGGAGTTGCAGGAGTTCAAGGCGCTGATTCTGGAGAAGATCGCCAAGGCGGAGAAGGATCTGGAGATGCTGCAGCAGGCTGTGGCCGGCAGCGAGAACGACGTGAGCGACACCGCCCCCACCTTCAAGACCTTGGAAGAGGGCAGCAATGTGCTGCTGAAGGAGGAGAACCAGAAGCTGGCCGCCCGTCAGCAGAAGTTCATCCGCGACCTGCGCGCCGCCCTGATCCGCATCGAGAACGGCACCTACGGCATCTGCCAGGCCACGGGCAAGCTCATCCCCAAGGAGCGCCTGATGATTGTGCCCCACGCCACCATGACCGTCGAGGCCAAGGAGGCCAGCAAGAAACGCCGCTAGGAAATCTTTGGAATTGCGTCAATCAGCGTCCGCGTATAGGCGGTCTGAGGATGATGGAAGAGGTCGTCGGGAGTGCCGCTCTCGACGACCTTTCCTTTTTGCATCACCATGATGCGGTCGGCCATGTAGTGGACGACGCTGAGGTCGTGGGTGATGAAAAGGTAGGTGAAGCGGTACTGCTCCTTGAGGTCGTTGAGAAGGTTGAGCACCTGTGCCTGGACGCTGACGTCGAGGGCGGAGACGCTCTCGTCGCATACCACCAGCTCGGGCTGCAGGATGAGTGCGCGGGCGATGCAGACACGCTGGCGCTGGCCGCCGCTGAGCTCATGGGGATAGCGGTTGTACCAGTCGGGCTGGAGGCCGACCTGTTGCATGAGTTCTATGACACGCTCCTTGACGGTTGTCTTTTCAATTCTTCCCGCCGTGCGATGGACCCGCAAAGGTTCGCTTATCGCTTCGCCGATGGTGAGCCTCGGGTTGAGGGAAGAGTAGGGGTCCTGGAAGATGATCTGCAACTTGGGCCGCAGGGCGCGCATCTCGCTGCCGGAGAGGGTGTCCAAGGCACGGCCCCGATAGCTGACGCTGCCGTCGCTGTGGTCGATGAGACGTAGCAAAGCGCGGCCGAGGGTGGTCTTGCCGCAGCCACTCTCGCCCACCAGCCCCATGGTTTCGCCCTCCATGATGTCGAAGCTTGCACCATCGACGCCCTTCAGCGTCTGCAACGGACGGCCGAAGAGGTTCTTTTTCAGCGTATAGGTGACCGAGAGATTGCGGACCTCGATGAGAGGGGTGCGGGGTGTGGAAATCGGAGCGGAGGTGTCGGGTTGTTGTCCGTCCTCCTCTTTCCGGTCACCGCTGAGATATTCCTCCACGGTGGGCAGTCTGCGAGGGCGGCTGTCGAGAGGCGGACGGCAGGCCAGGAGGCCTTGTGTATAGGGTTCCTGCGGGGTGTGCAGTATTTTTTCGGCAGGTCCCTGCTCCATCGCTTTGCCGCGGTACATCACCAGGATGTCGTCGGCTATCTGGCTGATGACGCCGAGGTCGTGGGTGATGAAGATGATGCTGGTGCCGTATTTGGATTGCAGGGATTTCAGGAGTTCGAGGATGGTTTTCTGGACCGTCACGTCGAGGGCGGTGGTGGGTTCGTCGGCAATGATGATGTCAGGGTGGTTGATGAGCGCCATGGCGATCATCACGCGCTGTTTCTGTCCGCCGCTGAGTTCATGGGGATAGCTGTCGAATATCTTTTCGGGGCGGGGTAGGAGCACCTCCTTGAAAAGATCGATGACTTTGGACTTCTCGGCCTTTCCCTCTCCATGGGCATTCATCATCTCCATCACCTGAGCACCGCATTTCTGCACGGGGTTGAGTGAGGTCATGGGCTCTTGGAAGATCATGCTGATGCGCTTGCCGCGAATGGAGCGGAATCCCTCTTCGTCGAGAGTGAGCAGCTCGGTGCCCTCCAGGAGCGCGCTACCGGTGACTTTGGCTTGCTTCGGAAGCAATCCCATGAGCGCCAATGTGCTGACGCTCTTGCCGCTGCCGCTTTCGCCCACGATGCCGAGCGTGCGTCCGCGCTGCAGCGTATAGTTCAGCCCCTCCACCACGGTTCGTCCGCCGAAGGCGACGGAGAGGTTCTTTACTTCAAGTATGGTATTGTTCATATTCACATGGTTATAACGTAGATCCTATTCCAAAATTTTGTCAAATATAAAAAAATGTGTATATTTGCACCGTCTTTCGAAAATAAATCAATCACAATAAAAATTATACAACTATGACAAAATCAGAACAATTCATGGAGATGGAAGCCAAGTACGGCGCCCATAACTATCATCCGCTGCCCGTCGTGCTCGCCAAAGGCGAAGGCGCATTCGTGTGGGACTGCGAAGGTAAGAAGTACTACGACTTCCTCTCGGCCTATAGCGCTGTGAACCAGGGTCACTGCCACCCGAAGATTGTCAAGGCCATGTGCGACCAGGCCCATGAACTGACCCTCTCGAGCCGTGCGTTCTACAACAACTGCCTCGGCGAGTGGGAGAAATATGTGACCGAGTATTTCGGCTATGACAAGGTGCTGCCCATGAACACCGGTGCCGAGGCCGACGAGACAGCGCTGAAGCTGGCCCGCCGCTGGGGTGTGGTGAAGAAAGGCATCCCCAACGACGAAGTGATGATTGTCTGCTGCGAAGGCAACTTCCACGGCCGCACCATCACCATCATCACCATGAGCAACGACCCCGAGAGCTATGCCAACTACGGCCCCATGACTCCCGGCTTCCTGCGCATCCCCTACAACGATCCCGACGCCCTTGAGAAATGCCTGGCCGAGCACGGCAAGAAGGTGGCCGGCTTCCTCGTGGAGCCCATCCAGGGCGAGGCCGGTGTGTATGTGCCGGACGAGGGTTACCTCAAGAAATGCTATGATATCTGCAAGAAGTACAACGTGCTGTTCATGGCCGACGAGGTGCAGTGCGGTATCGCCCGTACCGGCAAGATGCTGGCCTGCGACCACGAAGGCGTGCGTCCCGACCTGCTCATCCTCGGCAAGGCCCTCGGTGGCGGCGTGATGCCCGTCAGCGCTGTTCTGGCCGACGACGACATTATGCTGAACATCAAGCCCGGTGAGCACGGCTCCACCTTCGGTGGCAACCCCATCGCCGCCAAGGTCTCCATCGCCGCCCTGCAGGTGATCAAGGAGGAGCACCTCATGGAGAACGCCGAGCGCCTCGGCAAGATCTTCCGCGAGGAGATGAGCAACTTCAAGAGCCCGATGATTGAGAAGGTGCGCGGCAAAGGTTTACTTAATGCCATCATCATCAAGCCCCACAACGGAAAAGAGGCCTGGGATGTGTGCCTGAAGATGCGCGACCTCGGCGTCCTCGCCAAGCCGACCCACCAGCACATCATCCGCTTCGCTCCCCCGCTGGTCATCACCGAGGAGCAGCTGCGCGCCGCCATGGAGCTCATCAAGGAGGCTATCAAGAGTTTTGAATGAATTTAAGTAGGTAAGTAGTTAAGACAATAGCGGAATTACGCGTTCGACTTGACTACTTGCCTTTGCCGGTTCACCATATCAATAATAATATCATTATGGAAGAATCTTTCAATTCCAATGCTGCAATGAGCGAGATGCCGCGCAATAAAGAGATTCGCCGTGCGGCCCGTTATGCCCTGAAAGGCCATTGGACCCAGGCCGTGCTGGCCACGTTGGTGTTCACCCTTGTCACCGGCGCCGCAGGATCCATTCCCCTTGTCGGTCTGCTGGTGGTTTGCCCGTTAGAGTTCGGATTCATGCTCTGCTTCCTGCGCCTGGTGCGCGGCGAGGACAGCGACGAGATGGTGGGCGACCAGTTCAACGTCTTTAGTAATTATGGCCGCGTCCTCGGAACGTCGTTGCTGGTGCTTCTCTATACCTTGCTGTGGACCATGTTGTTTATCATCCCCGGCATCGTGAAGAGCTACGCCTATGCCATGACGCCCTACGTGATGAACGACCGTCCCGACCTGGATGCCGACGACTGCATCCACGAGAGCCGCATGATGATGAAGGGCTACAAGTGGAAACTCTTCTGCATGGACCTGAGCTTCATCGGCTGGGCGATACTCTGCATCTTCACGCTGGGTATCGGCCTCCTCTGGCTACAGCCTTATATCGAGGCGTCTCACGCCAAGTTCTACGAGGAGTTGAAAGCCCGCAAGGCACAGGCCTAACGGGTGATAGTGAATGTTCTGCGCGTCGAGTTGCCGCTGCCGTCGGTGACCTCGACGCGCAGTTCGTTTTTCCCCGTACGGAGCTTTCCGCGGGTTTCTATGAACAGGGTGGCGGTCTTTCCGTCGTATTCTGCCAATATCCAGCTGCCGTTGAGGTGGCAGCTGTAGGTTTCCACGCCTGCCAGATTGTCGCCGATGCGCACTTTCAGCATGGTGACTTTAAGAGGTTTCCCTTCGCTGAAGTTGACCGGCCGCACGGAGGGCGCTGTGGTGTCGGCCATGAGGGTGAACTGCCCCCAGTCGCGCACCGAGGCGGTGTGCCACTCCCCCATGTGTTTCGTTTTGTAGGCACTGACTTTTGCGCCGTTGACCAAGGCGATTACCGTCTTGTCAATGGGTACGCCGGGCAGTGAACCCTTGATGCTCAGCGAGTAGCTCTGATGAGGCGGAATCTGGTTTAACGAAGGGTTGATGGTCACCATTTTGGCTGAACAATCGGCTGTAAGGTAGTCGTCGGCATAGAGTGTGTGTGGTTTTATCTGAAATCTGGCGGAGGAAAGTTGAAGGTTGAACGGTTGGTTGTATTTGACGGCTTGTCCGGATGCGGATATGGGGTGTGGTGTTCCCACTGCGGTGCCGACATTCACTGTCAGCGTACGCTCGCTGAAACGGCCTTTGATGTCGAAAACTTTGATGCCGATGTGGTGGGTTGAGCCCGGACGCAGGCGGAAGATGCCGTCGCCCATGCGAACGGGAATCCATGGCCCTTCGGCCCCAGGAAGGGCGCGGGTGAGCAGATAGGCCTGACGTGTGCGGGCGAAGAGGGGATAGTCTATCAGTGCGTTGACCATGCGGCTGCTGTCTATGGGGACGGCGTCGGTGGTGTAGAGGAAGAAGAGGGTGCCGTCGAGATACACCTCTATGTGATCCGTTCCGTTCTTGGCCGTCGAACCCTCGGCGGCGTCGGTGGCGTAGATGCCCAGATGGAAAGGCCCGTTGACATTAAGTGTGTTGTCCTTGCCTACATCAAACGGCTCCCCGTTTTCGGGATAGACGCGCAGGCCGCGTATGACGGGGTTGATATTGTCGGTGTAGGGCAGGCCGAAGAGCAGTGGGTTGATGGTGGTGGCATGGGTGTGGAGGTCGTTGGCGCCGCCTTGTCGGATTTCGAAATGCAGATGCGGACCGCCGCTGCCGCCGGTATTGCCGCTATAGGCAACCAGCTGCCCTTTCTTGACCGGGAGCTCGTCGGGCGCGAAGAGTTTGTTGATGCTGTAGCTTTGTTGGGCATACTGCTCCTTCAGCACAGCCTTGCCGATGGCTCCGGCATAGCTGTTGAGGTGCATATAGACGGTGGTGTATCCGTTGGGATGCTTGATATATAATATCTTTCCACCGCCCCAGGGGGAGACGCTCACCTTGGCCACATAGCCGTCGGCGGCTGCATAGACCGGCTGGTCCACCGCACCGCCGGTGCGTAGGTCGAGACCCGAATGGAAGTGTCCCGAGCGGAATTCGGCAAAGGTGGCCGAGAGCCCGATGTCGTGATTCATCGGATTGCGGAAGTAGCCTTGGGGGAGAGGCTGCGCCACTAAGTTGAAAGTTGAAAGTTGAACGTTGAAAATTATGCTGGCGCAGACCAGCAGTATGATGCGGTGTTTCATTGTGCTTGTGTGTTATAGAGTGCTATGCGGTTGATGACGGGTGGGGCCTCGCCCTGGAAGTGAAGGACTATTTTCTTGGCGCTCCAATGTCGTGGATTGTCGTTGCAGCGTATTATCCGCTTGTAGCCTACGGTGGTGCAGAGAGGGTTGTCGATGTTGGTATATGGATACAGGTCGTCGTAGGCTTGGGTCCAGAGTTGGACACTTGTTACCCTTTGCCCGAGCGGTATATATTCCTGAATGACAATGATGTCAAAGTCGGTGACCGAGTCCATCTCGATGCTTATCCAAGGGTCTTTTGAGAGGGCCGCCCAGTAGGTGTGGTAGGCGGTGTCGAGCACATTTTGGGCGCTGTGGCCGAACCGGTGCCAAGCATGGGCTTTGGCCCCTTGTGCCAAGTCGGTGGCGAAGATGCGGTCGCGTTCCTGCCGGAAGGCCACGAGGACGGCGCTGTCCTCGGCGGGTATGCGGCCGCGGGTGTCGGGCGGCACGTTGAGCAGCAGCAGGCCGTTGCGCCCCACACTGCTGTAGTAAATCTCCATCAGCTCTTCGACCGTCTTGGGATGTTCATCGGGATGCCAGAACCAGCCGGGGCGGATGCTCACATCCACCTCGGCGGGAATCCAGCGGGTTCCATTCTGGTGACCTGTCTCTAGCTCGGAGGGGTTGGGCTTGTTCTCGGAAGGAGTGGCACCCTCGGTGGTGAGAGTGCTCCAGTTGGTTTCTCCGGCATGGCCTTCCTCGTTGCCCACCCAACGGCAGCCGGGTCCTATGTCGCTGAAAATAATAGCTTGCGGATTAAGGTCGTGCATGGTCTGCATGAAGCGAGGCCAATCGTAGTGTTGCTTTTTGCCGTTGGGGCCCTCGCCGCAAGCGCCGTCGAACCATTGCTCGAAGAAGGATCCGTAGTTGTTATGCACCTCTTTCAGAGTGTTGACAAATACGTCGTTGTAGGCATCGGTGCCGTAGGTTGGGTGGTTGCGATCCCAAGGCGAGATGTAAACACCGGGTTTTACTCCGTGCTCGCGGCAGGCATCGACAAAGGCTTGCACTACATCAAGGGTGTCAGAAACCGTATGGGAGCTTTGTTTGCTGGGCCACAGGCAGAAGCCGTCGTGATGCTTGGCGGTGAGGATGATGCCGCCCATGCCTGCCTGCGTGGCCACATCGACCCACTGGCGGCAGTCCAAGGCCGTGGGTGCAAAGAGATCCCCGGCCTCCTGCCCGCTGCCCCATTCGGCTCCGGAGAAGGTGTTGGGGCCGAAGTGGCAGAACATGTTGATTTCCATACGTTGCCAGGCCAGTTGGGCCTCCGTCGGCACAGGGCCGTAGGGCTCCGGCGTTGTGCAGGCCGCCAGCATGAGCGTCGCAGTGGTGATTATGAGGGATTTCTTCATGGTGCAATGAGGCACTTCCAGGGTGCAAAGATACAACTTTTTTATAAACTGCATAGGCATCAACTCCGTCTCAACTCCGTTTCACCTCCGTCTCACCTCCGTCTCAACTCCGTCTTTCGTCGGAGGTGGGACGGAGAGGAGGTGGAAGAGAGATGGCGAGGGTAGGGGGGCATCAGGGCGTGATGCGGGTGGAAATGCGAAGTCCACATGGGGCCAAAAACGCTGAAAAACGGCATCTGGAATGGATTTTTGCGAGGTTGTGTCGGCCTGTCGTTAAAAATTTATAATATTGGAAATCTGTCTGTTCTGAATTATTTTTGAGAAAATATATTCTATTTCAAAAAAAAATCGTAATATTGCGTTTTGATAATTGGCCAATAATATGTTAAAAATACGACTGAAAAAGGGACTGAAGGGGGTGCTGACAGGCGCCTTGCTGATGGTTTCGGCAGCTGCTGGAGCACAGGATATCGGATTTTCGCAGTTCTATGCCAATCCGCTCTATCTCAATCCCGGTTTTGCCGGTTCGGCGGTGGCCCCGCGCATCTCGCTTGCCTATCGAGCCCAATGGCCCGGCTTGGTGAGTGCTTTTACTACTGTTTCTGTATCCTACGACCAGTATGTCAATGATCTGCATGGTGGCATCGGTGCCATCGTGATGACAGACCGTCAAGGCGACCACGGCATTCTCTCAACCTCCATGGTGGGATTGATGTATGCATTCCGCTTCCAATTGTCGCGTGAGATCTTCGTCAGTGCGGGCTTGCAGGCCTCGCTGGTGAACAACTCGTTGAACTGGGATCTGAACAATCTTCGTTTCCCCGACCAGATAGACAACGAGTTGGGCTTCACCTACGGCACCGGTGCCCAGGCGCCCTCGAGCAAGAGCAATCTGAACCCCGATTTCAACGCGGGTGTGCTGGTGAGCGGCAACAAGTGGTACGCCGGTGTCGCCGCTGCGCACCTGACGCAGCCCAACCAGGCCTTCTATTCGGAGGATCGTGTGCCGATGAAGTTCACTGTGCACGGCGGAGCCTTCTTCAATGTCGCTGAGGAGCAGCGCCGCCAGTCGTCCCTCGGCCTCGGCACCCCGGTGATCTCCCCCAATCTGGTCTATCAGTATCAGGGTGGTTTCCATTATTTCCACTATGGTCTCTACCTTGACTGGATGCCCTTCCTGGTGGGTGTGTGGTTCCGCAATGGTATCGAGAACGCCGATGCATTCATCTTCCAGGTGGGTGTGCAGCAGGACTACTTCAAGGTGGGCTACAGCTATGACGTGACGGTGTCGAAGCTGGCCAACAGCACCGCCGGCGCCCATGAGGTGACGGTGGGATTCATGCTTCCTGTGCCGGAACACAAGAAGAAGGTGAAGGCCATCCGTTGCCCGTCCTTCTGAAGATAGAAAATGAAACAAAAAACGTAAAGTTGCGTTATATATAAATTAGGAATAACAAAAGAGAAAACATACTATGAAGATTTTCCGATTTTCATTCTTGATGCTTGCAGCCACGCTGATGCTGGCCGCCTGCGGCAGCAATGATGGCGTCTCGTCCGCCACGGGCTGGAACTACAACGACCCCGAGTGGGGCGGCTTCGATGTGACGGGTGTCACGGAACAGGGCACTGCTCCCGGCTTGGTGTTCATCGAAGGGGGCTCCTTCGTGATGGGCCATGTGAGCGAGGACAACCGTTACAGCTGGAACAACAATCCGCATACCGTCACGGTGTCGTCGTTCTATATGGATGAGTGCGAGGTGAGCAATTTGAACTATTGCGAGTTCATCTACTGGATGCAGCGTGCCTATGGCGAGGAGTATCCCGAGAAGGTGGCAGCCATCATGCCTGACACCGCCGCTTGGCGCGACCGTCTGGCATGGCGCGAGGGTTTTGTGGATTTCTATCTGCGCAGCCCCAACTATGCCGACTACCCCGTGGTGGGTGTCAGCTGGGAGCAGGCTCAGGAGTTCTGCATCTGGCGTACCGACCGTGTGAACGAAATGGTGCTGGTGGATATGGGTATCATCGAGCTTGATCAGGAAAGTCTGGGTACCAACGCCTTCCAGACCGATGTATATCTGGCTGGCCGCTACGAGGGCGAAACCCGCCGCGGCTTGGAGGATCTCAACCCCTCTGCCGGCGGTGAAGATCGTCAGGTGCGCAAGGCCGACGGTATCCTGTTCCCCTACTACCGTCTGCCAACAGAGGCTGAGTGGGAATTCGCCGCCCTTGGTCTGATCGGCAACACCTACGACGAGCGTGTCACCGAGCACAAGACCTATCCGTGGGCCGGTCAGAGCCTGCGTTCGGCCAACAAGAAATACTATGGTCAGTTCCTGGCCAACTTCAAACGCACTCGCGGTGACGCCATGGGTGTGGCCGGCAACCTCAACGATGGTTGGGATTATACCTGCCCGGTGAAGTGGTACTTCCCCAACGACTACGGTCTGTACAATATGGCCGGCAATGTCAGCGAGTGGTGCATGGATGTCTATCGTAAGACCGTCAACCCTGTGGGTGGCGATGACATGGATCCCTATCGTGGTAACATCTACCGCACTCCCGAACTGGACGAGGATGGCGAAGTGTTCATTGGCGACGATGGCAAGATGGTCTATAAGGATGAGGAGTTCCAGGCCAACCGCCGCAACTATCGCCAGGCTAACAACGTGAATTATCTCGACGGCGACCGTGCCTCGAACCTCGACAATTGGCGAGACCTGGAAACAGAGGATGAGGACGAGTTCGGCGGAGAGGAAGAAACTGTCGAAGAGGAAGAAGAGGTCGAAGAGGCTGGCATGAGCCCCGACGATGCCGAGACCAACCGCATGTACCGCCGCATCTCCGACGGCAAAGACAACCCCACCTCGTCGCTGGTGAACAACAAGGTGCGCGTGGTGAAGGGTGGCAGCTGGAAGGATCGTGCCTACTACCTGCAGGCTGGTACCCGTCGTTACTACGACCAGAACAAATCCACCTCGTGGATTGGATTCCGCTGCGCCATGGACCGTTTGGGCTCACGCGTGAAGTAACGCTTGTTTTGAAAAGATTAGCGATAATAATTGTTCTTCTGAGCCTCGGCGTTGGCGTCGAGGCTCAGAAGTTGATAGAATATACCTCCGGCATGGGTTCGCGTGATCCGGAGAATACCGACATTTGGATTCTATACCGTGGTGTGACGGCCACCCATGAGGGAATGACCCTCAACGCCGACTCTGCCCATTACAACACCCAGGAGAATAATTTCACGGCTTTCCGTCGTGTGGAGATCCAGCTTAGTGACACGACCTTCATTTATGGAGACCGCCTTTTCTATGACGGTAACACCCGGGTGCTGGACATCTGGGCCGACACGGTGGTGTTTATCGATGGAGGAACGGTGCTCAAAGCCAATCACCTGACCTACGAGCGCAACCGTTCCACGGCCTATTACACCCGTTGGGGCCATGCCACCAGTGAGGACCGTACCCTTGATAGCCGGCAAGGGGAGTATAACTCGTTGCTCAAGCAGTTCTATATCTACAACGATGTGGTGCTCACCGATTCGACTATGCGACTGGTGACCGACACCTTGATTTACAACACGGTGACCACTGTGGCACATTTTGAGAGCGCAACGCATATATACAGCGACTCCTCGACCATCTACAGCGAACTGGGGGATTACAACACCGACACCCGATTTGCGGTTTCCTATAAGGCATCGCATGTGGACAACCAAGGTCGTATGATTGACAGCGATACCCTTTACTATGATGAGGTGAAGGAACATGGCCAGGCCTTTGGAAATGTGATTATTGTCGATTCGGTGAACAACATCACATGTACAGGCCGTTATGGAGAGACCTCGCAGTCGGAACGCTTCTCGTTTGTCACCGACAGTGCCCATGTGCTGTTTATCGACAATGGAGATTCGCTCTTCCTACATGCCGACACGGTGTATGTCACAAACGACAGTACTAACCAGTTACAGGCGGTGAGGGCAAATTACCATGTGAAGGTATTCCGCCGTGACGGCCAGGCGATGTGCGATTCGGCCTACTATTCCGCCCAGGATTCGATGATTCTGCTCTACTATGACCCTGTATTATGGTATGAACATTACCAATGTGTGGCCGATACCATCGAACTGCATCACGACACTTCGGGAGTGAAACGTGCCTATCTGCGCACCAATTGCTTTACCGTACAGCAGGTCGATCGGGAACGCTTCAACCAGCTGAAGGGTCATCAAGGGGAGGTCTATTTCACTGGAGGGGAACCTCAGTATGCCGATGTGATAGGCAACGCCCAGATGGTCTTTTACCTGACAGAGGAGGATTCGTTGGGCAACACCGCGCTTATGGGAGTCAATACAGGAGTGGGTACTACCATACGCATCTATTTTGACAGCCAAAGAACTCCGTCGCGGGTGGTCACCTATGACAAACCGGACATGCAGACCTATCCGGTCGATCAGTTGCCCGAGGAGCTTCGGCGGCTGGCGGATTTTCGCTGGTTGTCAGCCCGAAGGCCCCGGAGTCCAGAGGATGTTTTTGTGTGGTGATGAAAAGAGATGTGCCATTTTCTCACCTCCGGAGGTGACAAAATGGCAGGTGGGACTGCCATTGGCAGTCTTTTTGCTATCATTATAGTCAGTTAAATACAAAAGACATGAGTAAGAAAGAACATAGAGCCACTGAGGCTGAAGAGTCAATGAAACAACCGGAAACGCAGCAGTGCGTGGAAGAACAGGATACCCCGAAGGAAGCAGAGGAGAGGCAAGAGGAAAGCGAAGAGGACAAACTGCAGGAGATGGGAGAAAAGCTGGCCACGCTGAATGACAAATACCTGCGCCTCTATTCGGAATATGAGAACTATCGGAAACGCACCAACATGGAGAAGGCCGACCTGCTGCTCAACGGCAGCCGTGAGATGATGAAAGCCATTCTGCCGGTGGTAGATGACTTTGAGCGGGCGCTGGCAGTCACAGGCGATGACGAAGGAGTAAGGCTCATCTACAACAAACTGATGAAGATCCTTGAACAGAAAGGACTGAAGGCCATGGATGTGAAAGGGGAGAAGTTTGATGAGTCGATGCATGAGGCCGTTACGCAGATACCAGCCCCGGCACCCGAGCAAAAAGGCCTGGTGATCGATGTGGTGGAGAAAGGCTATTACCTCAACGACAAGGTGCTCCGCTATGCCAAAGTAGTGGTGGCATGCTGACGGTTGTGGGTGATGGGTTAAGAATCAAGTGACAAGAGTTAGGAGACAAGTGATATGGCAACAAAAAGAGATTACTATGAAGTGCTTGGGGTTGACAAGAACGCCACCCCCGAAGAATTGAAAAAAGCATACCGTAAACTGGCCTTGCAATACCACCCGGACCGTAATCCGGGAGACAAAGAGGCTGAGGAGAAATTCAAGGAGGCCGCCGAAGCTTACGATGTGCTCAGCAATCCCGACAAGAAGGCACGCTATGATCAGTACGGACACGCCGGAGTCGATGGCGCCTACGGTCAGGGCGGCATGAATATGGACGATATATTCTCGCAGTTCGGCAGTATTTTCGGCGACCTCTTCGGCGGAGGCTTCAGGACCGGTTTCACCGGTTTCGGCGGTGGTCCAAGCCGGCGCGTGCTGCGTGGCACCAACCTTCGCGTGAGAGTTAAACTGACGCTGGAGGAGATCGACCGTGGGTGTGAAAAGAAAATCAAAGTCAGCAAGTATGTCCCCTGCAAAACCTGTGGCGGCAGCGGTGCCCGGGACGGCAAGACCGAGACCTGCCCCCATTGTCATGGAAGCGGTGTGGTCACCGAAACCAAGCGCACCATCCTGGGAATGATGCAAACCCAGAGTGCTTGCCCCCATTGTGGCGGCGAAGGCCATGTGATCAAAGACAAGTGCCACGACTGCCACGGTGACGGTATTGTCAAAAGCGACGAAATCATCACCATCAACATCCCCGCCGGTGTCCAAGACGGCATGCAGCTGGCCATGCAGGGACAGGGAAACGCCGCCCCCCATGGCGGTATCGCCGGCGACCTCATCGTGCTTGTCGAGGAACAGGAACACGACACCTTCGAGCGACAGGACGCCAACCTCTATTACAATGCATTCATCACCTTCAGTGAAGCCGCCTTGGGGGCCTCGGTCGAGATACCCACCCTTACCGGCAAGGTGAAAATCAAGATCGAGCCGGGCACTCCTTCCGGACGTGTGGTACGCCTCCGTGGCAAGGGCCTCCCCATCGTCAACGGCTACGGCCGAGGCGACCTGCTGGTCTGCCTCAACGTGTGGGTGCCCAAGAATCTCAGCAAAGAGGAGAAGAAGACCCTCGAGGAGTTGCAGAAGCATGACAACTTCAAGCCCAACCCCACCAAGCAGGAGCGGGGATTCTTCGACAAGATGAAAGAAATGTTCAACTGATGACGGAAGCGTTCCTACACTACGTCTGGCAACACCAAATGTTCGACAGCGGGCTGGCCACCACCGATGGTCAGCCTGTTGTCGTGCTGAAAGCCGGCACGTTGAACCATGATTCAGGCCCCGACTTCTTCAATGCCAGGATCCGGATCGGTGATGTTGAATGGGCTGGTAATGTGGAAGTCCACATCCACAGCTCCGACTGGCGTGCCCATCGGCATGAACACGACCCAGCCTATAACAATGTGGTGTTGCATGTGGTGTTTGAGAACGATTCCGATGTGTATATGGAGAACGGAAAGATTCCTCCGACAGTGGAACTCAAATCACACCTTCATCCTTCGTTGCTAAAAAACTATGAGGCATTGGTGGCCCCGGAAGCTGATAATGGTATTCCTTGTTCCGGCAGGGTGGGGGGGATTCCCGAATTTATCCTTCATTCCTTTCTTGACCGCCTTTCGGTGGAACGTATCGAATCAAAATCCAAAACGGTGCGTCGCCTGCTGGAGGAGAGCAAGGGTAACTGGACACAGACCTGTTATTGGCTGTTGGCGCGCTACTTCGGCGGCAAAGTAAATGCCCTTGCCTTCGAGCTGTTGGCCAAAGCCACCGACCTCAACATTCTCTCGCGCTGGAGCGACGACCCTGTGCGTGTTGAGTCCATCCTCATGGGGCAGGCTGGATTCCTGGACGACTATTTTGAAGAGGCATACCCTCGTCGGCTGCAGGCCGACTATCAGTCGCTGCGCGCAGCGCTCGGCATGGAGCCGATAGGTGACAGTCTGTGGAAGTTCCACAGGATGCGTCCGTCGGGATTCCCCACCATCCGCATCAGCCAGTTCGCACAGTTCCTCACCAAGACCCCTCGTCTGTTCTCGCGCCTGCTGGCCGTTGACGATGCGAAGGAGATGGAGCGCATGTTCGACTGCACGGCAGCCTCCTATTGGGACAACCACTACCGCTTCGACCAGCCGGCCGGTTCCTCCCTGTCCAAGCGGCTGGGCAGGATGCAGGCCGATATCATCATCATCAACGCCTGGGTCCCGTTGCTTTTCGTCTATGGCGCCGAGCATAATCAGCAGCACTATAAAGACCAGGCCGTCAGTCTGCTCTCCCAGCTGCCGGCCGAGAACAATGTTGTCGTGCGGCGTTGGCGTCAGTGCGGCGTCGTTCCCCGCAATGCCGCCGAAAGCCAGGCCCTGCTCCAGCTTCAAGGCGGCTATTGCTCCGCGCGGCAATGCCTTCAATGCCCTATCGGGTTTCATCTGCTCAACCGTAAATAACCGTACATCCTATGAAAGCATCCGAAATAAGTTCTGTCATCCAATCCTCCTCCTGCCGACTGGCCGCACCCGAGGCCGATATCCAGCATCTGCTCACCGACAGCCGGCGGCTGGATACCCCCCGTGGCACCCTCTTCTTCGCCATCCCCACGGCCCGCAACACCGGCGTCCGCTACATCGAGACGCTCCATCAGGCCGGCGTCCGCTCCTTTGTTGTCCCCTCCGGCACGCAGGTCTCCTTTCAGGACATCAACCTATGGGAAGTCCCCGACGTCGTACGTGCCTTGCAGCTGCTGGCTGCCCATCACCGCCGCCAATTCCATATTCCCGTCATCGGCATCACCGGCAGCAACGGGAAAACCGTCGTAAAAGACTGGCTTGTGCAGCTCCTCTCGCCCGACTACCGCATCGTCTCCAGCCCCAAAAGCTACAACTCCCAGATTGGCGTCCCCCTCTCCGTGTGGCAGATGGACGGCGACCACGACTTGGCTATCTTCGAAGCCGGAATCTCACGCCCCGGTGAGATGGAAAAACTCTGCCAGGTCATCCAACCCACCATCGGCATCCTGACCAATATCGGACACGCCCACGACGAGAACTTCTCCTCCCTGCAGCAGAAGCAGCAGGAGAAATGCCGTCTGTTCGACCGATGCACCTCCGTCGTCTGCAACGAGCAGTACCCGGTGCGCAACGCCCGCCATTGGGGAACGGGCGATGACTGCCTGGTCCGGCTGCTCGACGTGCACGTCCGGGCCGGCGAGTCCATCCTCGAGCTCTCCATCGGCGGCACCCCCTCCTCGGTCTCCATCCCCTTCACCGACCGCGCCTCCCAGCAGAACGCCCTCTCCTGCATCACCCTCATGGCTCTCCTCGGCTATCCGCCCTCCGCCATCGCTCAGCGCTGCGCCCGTCTCGCGCCCGTCGAGATGCGGCTCGAAATACTCCAGGCCGTCGGCAACTCCCTCCTCATCAACGACAGCTACTCCCTCGACCTTGCCTCCCTCGACCTGGCCCTCGACCACCTGGTCCACCAGCACCAATACGCCACCCGCACCCTCATCATCAGCGACATCCCCCAGACCGGCATCCCCTCCGACCAGCTCTGCCGGCAGCTGGCCGCCCTCCTGCGCCAGAAAGGGGTCCAGCGGCTCCTCGCCGTCGGGCCGCAGCTCTCGGAGCACCAGGCCCACTTCTCCGCCTTCGACGCCCACTTCTACCCCTCCACAGAAGCTCTCCTCGCCGACACCTCCCTCTCCTTCCACAACGAAGCCATCCTCCTCAAAGGAGCCCGCCTCTTCGGCTTCGAACGCGTGGCCGCCCTCCTGCGCCGCAACAGCCACGAGACCGTCATGGAAGTCAACCTCGACGCACTCATCCACAACCTCAACTACTACCGCTCGCGCCTCAACCCCGGCACACGACTCATGGCCATGGTCAAAGCCTCCTCCTACGGTGCCGGCACCGTCGAGGTCGCCTCCGCACTCCAGTACCACCACGTCGACTACCTCACCGTCGCCTACGCCGACGAAGGCGTCACCCTCCGCCGCGGCGGCATATCCCTCCCCATCATGGTCATGAACCCCGAACCCTCCGCCTTCGACGACATCATCCGCTACCACCTCGAACCCGACATCTACTCCCTCCGCATCCTCGACCTCTTCGCCGATCACCTCCAGGGCATCGACTCCCCCTATCCCATCCATCTCGAATTCGACACCGGCATGCACCGGCTCGGATTCTCCGGGCACGACCTCCCCAGCCTCCTCCTCCGTCTGCAGCAACTCAGCCACCTCGTCCGCGTCCAGAGCGTCTTCTCCCACCTCGCCTGCAGCGAAGACCCCTCCATGGACGACTTCTCTCACCGCCAGATCCAACGCCTCCAGTCCTGGAGCCTCCACCTCCCCGGCCTCAAGCACATACTCAACTCCTCCGGCATCACCCGCTTCCCAGAAGCACAGATGGATATGGTCCGTCTCGGCATCGGCCTCTACGGCATCGCCCCCGAACCCGACGTCCAACGCCACCTCCGACAGGTCAGCCGCCTCGTCACTCGCATCTCTCAGATCAAATCCATCCCCGCCGGCGACACCGTCGGCTACAACTGCCGCTGGCGCGCCCCCCGTCCCTCACGCATCGCCATCCTCACCATCGGCTACGCCGACGGCCTCAACCGCCACCTCGGCAACGGCAACGGTCGCGTCCGCATCGCCAACCTCGAAGCACCTATCATCGGAAGCGTCTGCATGGATATGTGCTTCATCGACGTCACCGACATCCCCTGCTCCGAAGGCGACCCCGCCGTCTTCTTCGGCGACGACGACCTCCTCCAACGCAACGCCGACGCCGCACACACCATCCCCTACGAACTCCTCACCGCCGTCTCCCCCCGCGTCAAACGCGTCTATTACCATGAAGAATAGTGAAACATTTTCCCCGACTTTCCCGTTAATATAATTTATCCGCCCCCAAGGTTAATAATCAACTGCCAATGAAATCATTCGACGAAATAGGCGAGATGATCGCAAAAGGAATGAGCATCAAAGCCAATATTGTCCCTGTTATTGATACTGACGACGAAGATATCCTTCTCCATGACGACGGCATCGAGAGCGAGTTGCCTATCCTCCCTTTGATGGACCAGGTCCTCCTCCCCGGTGTGCTCATCCCCATCGCCGCTCGTCGCGAGAAATCCCGTCGGCTGCTTAGCGATGTCACCGCCCCCAATCGCCACATCGCTGTCTTCCTTCAACGGGGTTCCAACGACGACCCCTCCGAACTCGACCTGGCACCCGTCGGTGTCGTGGCCAAGGTGCTCAAGGTGTTCGATTTCCGTGAAGACACCACCGTGGCCATCCTGCAAGGGGTCGTCCGCTGCCATTCCTTGGCAGTCCACAGCCACAATCCCTACATGATGGGGTCCGTGGCCGTGGCCACCGAGGATGAAAGCGGTATGGACAGTACGGTTTTCCGTCGCAAGATGAAGCTCCTGCGACGCGACTATGGCGAACTCATGCGCTCACGCCTTCAGGACGAGGAGCTCTCCTCCATGCTTCGTGGTATTGGCAGTGACAAGATCTTCATCAACTTCGCCTGCACGCATATCGAAGCCGAACCTGAGGCCAAATACACCCTTCTGGCCGCTGAAAGCTATACCGAGCGGCTCAAACTGCTGCTCGAACAACTGGGCACGCTGAAAGGACTCGACGAACTGCGCCGCGAGATTGACAGCAAGACCCAAGAGGTGATGAACCGGCAGCAACGTGAATACTTCCTTCGCCATCAGATGGACGTCATCCAGGAGGAGTTGGGCTCCGGCGCCACCAACCCCTGGGCCGAGGGCGATATCGAGGCCTTGCGCGCCCGTGCCGAAAAGAAACAATGGTCCAAGGAAGTCTCCGATACCTTCAACAAGGAATTGACCAAACTCTCGCGCATCCAGCCCATGTCGCCCGATTATTCCGTCCAGCAGACTTTCCTTGAGACCCTTCTCGACATCCCTTGGATGGAAACAGCCCGCGAAAACTATGACCTGGCGCGGGCGCGTCGCATCCTCGACCGCGACCATTACGGCATCAAGAAAGTCAAGGAACGTGTCATCGAATACCTGGCCGTCCTTTCACGCCGTTCCGCCCATCAGATGCAGGCGCGGGCGCAGGTGCTCTGCCTCGTCGGCCCTCCGGGCACCGGCAAGACCTCCATCTGCCGCTCCGTTGCGGCGGCCCTGGGGCGCCCCTATCGCCGGGTAGCCCTCGGCGGCCTCCACGACGAAGCCGAGATCCGTGGCCACCGCCGCACCTATGTCGGTGCCATGCCCGGTCGTATCATCCAGGAAATCATCAAATCCAAGGTATCCAATCCCGTGTTCGTCCTTGACGAGATCGACAAGGTGCAGGCCAACACCTTCCAGGGTGACCCCTCGTCGGCACTCCTCGAGGTCCTCGACCCTGAGCAGAACTGCCACTTCCACGACAACTTCCTCGGGCTCGACTACGACCTCTCCCGAGTCCTCTTCATCGCCACCGCCAACAGCCTCGCCAACATCCAGCCCGCCCTTCTCGACCGAATGGAAGTCATCGACTTCAGCGGATATGTCATCGAAGAAAAAATCGAAATCGCCACCCGGCACCTCCTGCCCCGCATCATGCACGAGAATGTGATCGACCGCCGCCGGTTGAAGCTCTCCGACGAAACCCTCCGCCTGGTGGTCAACGACTACACCCGTGAAGCCGGAGTCCGTCAGCTGGAGAAACAACTCTCTAAGCTTGTCCGTCACCGGGTGGTGATGGCGGAAAGCGGGCAGAAGGTCTCTCCACAGTTGTCGCCTTCCGAGGTGAAGGAAGTCCTGGGTCTCCCCATCCACAACAGCGAACGGGCGCGCAAACAGCCCCGCGAAGGTGTGGTTACCGGCCTTGCCTGGACACCTGTCGGCGGGGAGATCCTCTTCATCGAGTCCTCCCTCAGCCACGGCAAGGGCACCCTCACCATGACCGGCAACCTCGGCGATGTGATGAAAGAATCCGCCACCCTGGCCTTCGAATATCTCAAGTCCCATGCCTCCAGCCTCGGTATCTCCGACGGCGCGATAGAGAAAAGCAACCTCCATATCCACGTCCCGGAAGGGGCGACCCCCAAGGACGGCCCTTCGGCCGGCATCACCATGTTTGTCGCCATGGTCTCCGTGTTCACCCATCGCAAGGTCCTCCCCCATGTGGCAATGACAGGAGAGATCACACTCCGTGGCGACGTCACCCCCGTAGGGGGCATCAAGGAGAAGATTCTTGCCGCCAAACGCGCCGGTATCACCGACCTTGTCCTCTGTCGGGACAATCAGCGCGACATCGAGGATATCGAACCCAACTATCTCGACGGCCTCACGTTCCACTATGTTGACACCATGGACGAGGTGCTTCCATTGGCACTGGAAGGCATGTCGGCAAACCAACGCAAACGCAAAGCCAGGAAATGAGCACGATTACTGACAAAATGAGGCTCATGCCGATCGTTCTGGCAGCCCTCTTCTTCCTCTCCCGGGAGGTGCCCACCCAGGCACAACCCTCTGCCTTCCGTGTCGTCCATCAAATGTCGGCCGCTCTGCCCGACAGTGCAGTCACAGCCTTCTTCCTCGACGGCAAACTCTACTGCGCTGCCTCCGGAGTGGTCTTGCAGGCCGAGCAGGCTGGCGGTCAGGTGCTCCGCTTCACTCCCGACACCCTCCTCCTGCGCTACGACGAGAACATCGACTATGCGGTGCGACACCCAGTCACCTTCGATCTCTACTTCACCACCCGCGACCGCAAAGGACGCTCCGCTCTCTATGTGCGCCCCTTTGGGGAGGGCAAGAAGAACAAAGCCCGCCGGATGGAACTTGACGGGTTGGAAATCTCCCACCCCGTCTTTGCCACCGACGGCCGAACCATGGTCTTCTCCTCCTCCGGCCGTGAGGGTCGGCACGACTACGACCTCTGGTACGCCCGCCAGACCAAAGACGGATGGGGTGAACCCCACCGGTTGGGCACCCGGGTGAATACCGGGCAGGACGAGACCGAGCCCGTCATCTGCGGCAACAACCTCTTCTTCGTCTCCCGAGGCCACTCCGATGACGGCCTCTCCCATCTCTTTGTCACCCCTCTCTTCTCGCCCCGTTTGACGGGCGACACCGTCGGCATGCCCCGTCTGGGGGCCGGCCCTGTGGTCCGCATGCCCTCTCCGTTCAATGGTGACGGGGCCTCCTCCTCATTGGTGCTCGACACAGTCGGATCCATGGCCCATTGGCTCTTCTCCGATGGCAATCGGCGTGATGCCCATCCGCTCTATTCCTATTCCGGCGATCTTCGGGCGAGATTCCTCTGGGGCTATGTCCGCGATGTCTCCGGCGCTCCGCTCCCGGGCACCGCCATCTCGGTCCTTCGGGGATCCGCTGAAGCCTGCTCCACCCAAACCGACAGCCTGGGCTTCTACAGCATCTACCTGCCCAGTTCGGACGACTTTAAGATCCTTTTCCGTCATCCAGGCTGTTTTATCGACACGCTCCCCATGGACGCCGTTCAGCCCTCGGGTGGCCTTCTGGTGACCGAGCTCCAGCGCGACATCACCCTCGGCAGCCTCCCGCTCCGCACCCCCTTCTTCTATCTCGACCTCTTTGGCCCCGGAGCCTCCACTACCCTCAGCAGCCACGGTGTCGCCATGTTGGCTCCCTTGGTGCGCTTTCTGCGCGACAATCCCACCTGCAGCGTCACCCTCTCGCTCTGCAACGACCTCACTCACGACCGCACCTTCAACTCGCTCCTGACCGATCAACGCATCGCGGCGTTACGCGACCATCTCTCAGCCCTCCTGCCGGCAACGGTGCGTGTCACCATTCTCAACCTTTGCTCCGGGGACGACGGATGCAACACAGCCTCGGGCCTCTCCCGTCTCGTCGTGGTGCTTGATTGATTGGAAAAAAAAGAGTCCATGAGTTACAGAACTCATGGACTCTTTTCTTGCCCCCTAAAAAAAATTGTCGGGGTGAAAAGACTCGAACTTTCGACCCCTTGCACCCCATGCAAGTGCGCTAGCCAACTGCGCCACACCCCGAACAATTAAGCCTGATTGCGAACTTGTCATTCCCTCTCTCAGGCGATTCCCTTTCTCTGAAATCGGGTGCAAAAGTACTCACTTTTTCCGATATGGCCAAATTTTTTTTTCATAATCATTACCCTATTCATCATTGTTGTTTGACTGACAGTTCTTTGCGTCCCTGATTATTTTCTTCCGTTCCCCGTCGCCGGCCCTCTTCGTCTCACCCCCTCAGGCAACAAAAAATCCCTATATCGACCTTTTTTCGTATATTTGCAATCGTACAGCAGTTGGGCTTTTGGGTACTAATTGTTAAACATCAGGAAGTTATGGCAAAACAAAGGAACTATTTTCTCTGCCGTGAATGCGGCTACCAGAGCAGCTCGTGGCTCGGGCGTTGCCCCGAATGCGGACGTTTCGGCACCTTCGACGAGGAGGTGGTGGAAACCACATCCTCCCAGTCACATAGCCACTCGGCCTCTCAGTCACCCTCAGCACCCATCCTCCTGCAGCAAGTCCCCGACGGACAATCGCCTCGCATGAGCACCCGCTGCGACGAGTTCGACCGCGTCCTCGGCGGAGGCATCGTCCCTGGCAGCCTCCTCCTCCTCGGCGGCGATCCCGGCATCGGGAAAAGCACCCTGCTTCTCCAGACAGCACTCGCCATGCGCGACTTGCGCATCCTTTACGTCAGTGGCGAGGAAAGCGCGCAGCAGATCAAGATGCGCGCCGACAGGCTCTCGGACGACCGTCAGCCCTCTTCCTCCGACCTCTACCTCCTCACCGAAACCGATGTGCAGCGCATCCTCCAGCAGGTCGATGCACTCCGTCCCGACCTGCTGGTGGTCGATTCCATCCAGACCGTCACCTCCGACGACCTCCCCTCGCCGGCAGGCAGCGTGGCGCAGATACGCCACTGTTCCACCCTCTTCCAGCAGCTGGCCAAAACCACGAGCATCCCCGTCCTCCTCATCGGACATATCACCAAGGACGGAACCCTTGCAGGCCCTAAAGTCATGGAACACATCGTCGATGCCGTCCTCCAGTTCGAAGGCGACCGCCAGCATGGATTCCGCATCCTTCGGGCACTTAAGAACCGCTTCGGTGCCACCTCCGAAATAGGCATCTTCGAAATGCGTGCCGACGGGTTGCATCAAGTGCAGAACCCCTCCGCCACCCTCCTCTCGCAACGTGACGAGACCCTCAGCGGCACCGCCGTCTGCGCCACACTCGAGGGCGCGCGACCCATTTTCATCGAGGTGCAGAGCCTCGTCAGCAGCGCCGTCTATGGCACCCCCCAGCGCAACGCCTCGGGCTTCGACCTGCGGCGGCTTAACCTCCTCCTGGCGGTCTTCGAGAAACGATGCGGTTTCAAGCTCGGGGCCAAAGACGTATTCCTCAATATCGCCGGCGGCCTCCGCGTCACCGACCCGGCCATCGACCTCGCTGTTGCCGCTGCCGTCCTCTCCTCCAATGTAGATATCCCCGTGCCCCCGAACACCTGCCTGGCTGCCGAGATAGGCCTCAGTGGTGAAGTCAGGCCCGTTGCCCGCGTCGAGCAGCGCATTGCCGAAGCCGCCCGGCTGGGTTTCAAACGCATCATCATCTCCAAGTACAACGCGCGTGGTCTCGACCTCCGACGCTACAAGATCGAGATAGTCCCCGTCAGCCTCGTCGAAGAAGCCGTCCGCGCCCTGTTTGCCTGATTCTGGTTTCGTAACCAATTGACACTAAGCCCTGAATCCCTTATGACCTAGTATTGACCTAGTATTGACCTAGTATTGACCTAGTATTGACCTAGTATTGACCTAGTATTGACCTAGTATTGACCTAGTATTGACCTAGTATTGGCTATAATAAAAGCACTAAGTCATTACCAAGGCAAACTTGAATCATGCCCAAGTGTTTCTGGTGCATGTCGGCGACCTGCCGGCCCGAAAAATAGTGGTGGTGAGGTAGAGGACACCGAAAGCGTTTTTTTTGTAGAAGGATTTGTAGGGTTCAAAAAAAAGTTGTATATTTGCAAGTCTAAGATTCACCCCATATCGGGGTGAAGTGATTGTGTAATAGAGAATAAGGATATATGATAAAAACTAAGATAGAACCATGCAAGGTGAATGTCGCCTCCGAGACGGGGCGACTGCGGGCAGTGTTGCTGCATCGTCCAGGGGTGGAGATTGAGCGTATGACGCCGTTGAATGCAGCCCACGCCCTTTACAGCGACATATTGAACAAACCCATTGTGGATACAGAGTACCACTATTTCAGCGGAGTGTTGGAAAAGTGGACAGATGTGTATTATGTGGAGGATATCCTGGAAGAACTGCTGAAGGACAGCGAGGTGCGCCGGCATTTGGTGGAGGAAAGTTGCGACATGGACAATTGCGACGAGGGCTTGGCTGAACGGTTGATGGAGTTGCCTGCCGACAAGTTGGCCGCTATACTGGTGGAGGGCTATGAAGACCCCGAGTGGAATGCGGAAGACGAGGAACGCTACCTGCTGAAGCCGCTGTACAACCTTTTCTTCACCCGCGATGCAAGTAGCACCGTCTATGACCGTGTGCTGATCAATTCGATGAGTTTCGAGGTGAGAGAGCGTGAGACGTTGATTTACGAGGCTATCTTCAAGCATTTCTTCAAAGTGGAGAGACTGAACGCCATGCAGTGGGACCGCGACGCGCGGACAGAGGGTGGCGACGTGCAGATTGCCGGGCCCGATTTGCTCTGCATCGGCCAAGGTATCCGCACCAATACAAAGGGCATCAAGTATCTGGCGCAGACTTTCGCCAAAGAGCGCGAGCGTTTCAACATTCTTGTGCAGGAGCTTCCCCAGAAGCCCGAGTCGTTCATCCATCTCGACATGGTGTTCACCTTCCTAGGCAAGCACCAGTGCATGGCTTTCGAGCCGATGCTCAAGAAAACGGGCCTGTTTGCCGGCAAAGACACCACCCTTATCAGCATCGAGGGCGGCAAGATCAGCTACACCAAGTTTCCCAACATCATCAAAGGGTTGGAGCATTTGGGTTGGGACATCGAGCCCGTGGTCGGTGGCGGAAGCGACCCGTGGGTGCAGCTGCGCGAGCAGTGGCATTCGGGTGCCAACTTCTTCTCGCTGGGTGATGGAAAAGTGATGGGATACCGTCGCAATACGCACACGATCGACGCTCTTGACAAGGCTGGGTTTGCCGTGTTGAAGGCCGAGGACATCGTGGAAGGACGCGTGAACATGGCCGAGTACGAGAAGTTTGTGGCTGCCTTTCCTGGCAGCGAGCTTCCCAGGGCAGGCGGTGGCGCCCGGTGCATGACGATGCCGATTTGGAGGGAATAGTGAGTGGAAGAAAAACGTTAAGTGCTTGAGAAAAAACTTTATAGTTTACTATGAAACAATATCATTTGGCAAACAACATTATCGGGTGGGTAATCTGCCTGATAGCCTGTGCCGTGTATGTGATGACGGCAGAGGCGACAGCGTCGTGGTGGGACTGCGGCGAGTATATCAGCACAGCAGTTAAGTTGGAAGTGGGACATCCTCCGGGAGGTCCGAGTTTCCAGTTGATTGGCCGCATCTTCTCGATGTTCGCCAGCCCCGAAACGGCCGCTCATGCCATCAATGTGATGAGTGCCGTTTGCAGCGGATTTACCATATTGTTCCTCTTCTGGGGTATCACGTTGCTGGGCAAGCACCTGCTTCCCGACGCGAAGAATCCCAGCTTGAAAGATTGGAAGACATGGGCTGTGTTTGCAGCCGGTGTGGTGGGGAGCCTGGCCTACACGTTCAGCGACACCTTCTGGTTCTCGGCTGTGGAAGGCGAGGTGTATGCGATGAGCTCGTTCTTCACGGCGTTGGTGTTCTGGGCTATCCTGAAATGGGAGGAGCAGAGTGACGACCCGCGGAGCCTGCGGTGGCTGATCCTCATAAGCCTGCTGGTGGGCATCGCCATCGGTGTGCACCTGCTGAACCTGCTGACGGTGCCGGCCATTTTCTATGTCGTCTATTTCAAGAAGTGGCCCAAGACAACGTGGAAGGGATTCCTGCTGACGGGTGTGCTGAGCATTGTCACGCTGGGCATCATCCTGTGGGGCATCATTCCGGGCATTGTGAATGTGGATTCGGCAGTGGATGTGTTTTTTGTGAACACATTGGGCCTGCCGTTCAACAGCGGCACCATTTTCTTCTTTGTACTGATGGCGGCCGCCGTGGTGTGGGGATTGTGGTTCACTCACAAACGCCACAAGCCCATAGTGAATGCCGCCATCTTGAGTTTCGCTATGTTGGTGATTGGCTATTCGACATTCTTCATACTGGTGATTCGTGCCAATACGAACACACCTCTGAACGAGAATGCGCCGAAGGATGCGGTGGCGATGCGCGCTTATCTGGGCCGCGAGCAGTACGGCTCTACGCCTCTGTTGACAGGTCAGTTCTACACGGCGGGACGTCCCATCGGAGTGGAAGACGGCTATACCAAGTATATCCGCGGAAAGGATGAAAAGGGCAAGGACCGCTATATTGTGGCAGCCCATGCACAGAAATACAAGTATCGCGAGCAGCACACGGGGGTGTTTCCCCGTATGTGGAGTGACGACAACAGCCGTCAGCACCCGAAGTACTACGAGTTGTGGGCAGGCAAGGTCTATGGTGACCAAAGGCCTACGAGCGCACAGAATCTCAAGTTCTTCAACCGCTACCAGCTGGGCTGGATGTACTGGCGCTATTTCATGTGGAATTTTGCCGGACGGCAGAACGACGAGCAGGGGCACTATTTCAACGATGACGGTACGCGTGACTATTTAAGTGGCAACTGGATAAGCGGCATCAAGTTTATCGACGAGTCCCGTCTGGGGCCGCAGGACAACCTGCCCCAACACATGGCCAACAACAAGGCCCGCAACAAGTACTACATGTTGCCGTTGCTCTTGGGATTGATTGGCTTGGTGTATCATATCCGTAAGCACCCGAAGGACGCCTTCATCGTGTTCATCATGTTCTTCATGACCGGTTTGGCCATTGCCATCTACCTGAATATGCCGCCGCGTCAGCCGCGTGAGCGAGACTATGCCTTTGTGGGTTCGTTCAGTTTCTTCGCCATTTGGATTGGACTCGGAGTGATGGGACTGGCCGAATGGATCAGCAACCTGTTCAAGGAGAAGAAGGAGAAGGCCTACAAGGTTGTGTTGCCGGTGGTGTTTGTGGCCACGATGGCGGGGGTGCCTTGCCTGATGGCCGCCGAGAACTGGGACGACCACGACCGCTCGGAGAAGTTCGCAGCCCGCGACTTTGCACAGAACTACCTGAAGAGTGTCAATAACAACGGTATTCTGGTCACTTTCGGCGACAACGATACATTCCCGCTATGGTACGCCCAGGAAGTGGAAGGTACCCGGACCGATGTGCGCATTCTGAATTTCACCCTGAGCGGCATGTACTGGTACGTGGAGCAACTGTACAACAAACTCTACGACAGCGAGGCGTTGCCGTTCACCCTCCCCAAGGAGTTCTACGGACTTGGCAAAGATGCTTTCTATGTGCTGGACAACTCGGCCGACTATCTGGAAGTGACCGATGTGCTGGGCCTGCTGCGCGACTATCCCGAACGATTCACAATCCGCGATTCGCGGACTGGTGAAGAAATGCGCTACATCCCGACCAAGCGATTCAAAATCACGCTTGACAAACCTGCTTTGGTGGCGGCGGGTGTCATCTCCGAAAGCATAGCCGAACAGATACCCAACGAGGTTCGCTGGGAAATCAACAAGCAGGTGCTCTACCGTCACGAGATGATGCTGATTGACATCCTCGGAACCAACAAATTCATGCGGGATATCAATATCATGAATCCCAACACGGCGGGAATCCCCGAGATATATCCATTGGTGCGCAATTACATTGTGCAGGACGGCATGAACTACAAGTTCCTGCCCTATCCGCGTACAGAGCGCTACACTTCGCGTACAGCCGACTATTTCATCGACGGAGTGGATGGGGAACCTCTGAAATGGGGTAACCTGAACAGCGACATCTATGTCGATCCCATCAGTATGAACATGTCTGTGGTGCAGCGTCAGAGCATGACGACGGTGGCCTACTATGAGGCAGAAAAAGGTAACCTGGAGAAGGCCCGCAAGCTGATCGATCTGACCAAAGAGATGTTCCCTGCCAAGAATTTCCCGCATGACGTCTATTCCGTCTATATCTACATTGGCAACGGGGCATATGTGGATGTGGTGGAACTCTATCGCAAACTTTACGGCGAAGAGGAGGCAGTCGCCCTGTGGGAGGAAGCCTTCCGCTACTATGAAGAGGAGCTGACCTATCTGCGCCAGTATAAGGGCGAAAAGATGCAGGGCGTGCGAGGCAAATTGCAGGGTGACCTGCAAGTAGTTGGCCTGCTGGGTGAGATTGCCCAGGTGACCCTTCACAACGAGGCCCTTGCTGACAAGGCTGCGAATCTTATGGGAGTAGCCGAGTGATAAGAGACCTTATGGCCAAACAGACAAAACCGAAGATGAGAAAATACACACTCACGCTCTCTGAGCTTGAGGTTCGCCGACTGACCGCCTATGCCGCCGACAGCGGCATAGAGCGGCCGGTGGCACTCCACCGTATCGTGAGCCAGATGTTGCGTCAGTATGATTGTGCACCCGCCCGCGAGCACGACAAACGCCAGCTTGGTCTCTTCGATTCCGTGCAGATAGATATCTTTAACAACACTTCAAAGGCAAACCAATCATGAAGAAACTGTTCCGAATACTGATGACGGCATTGCTGGTGACACTTCCGCTTGCCGGCCATGCAGAAGAAAAAGAGGCCTTCGACTCCGGCTCAATCATCATCGGCCATGTCACCGATGCCCATTCTTGGCACATGTTTGACTACAGGAGCAAGGATGGTGCGGAACATGCAGTGGCCATTCCCTTGCCCGTTATCCTGGTGAATGACGGACATCTGGATGTGTTCATGTCCTCACGTTTTCATCATGGGCACGCTGACTACAAAGGCTATCGGTTGATAGGCGGCGGTGTGGAGAAGGAAGAGATTGTCTGCGTGGATGCAGATGGCAACCTGACGGGTACAAAGCCTTTGGACTTGAGTATCACCAAGACTTCGGCAGCCATCATGATTGCGGTCATCCTGCTTCTGGTGATTGTCTTTATTGCCCGTGCAGGCTATAAGAAGCGCCCCAACCAAGCTCCCAAGGGATTGCAAAGTCTGGTGGAGATGCTGGTGGTGTTTGTGCGTGACAGCATTGCCAAACCCATGATAGGGGAGGGTAGGTATCAGCGCTACCTGCCCTACCTTTTGACGCTGTTTTTCTTCATCTTTTTCTGTAACATTCTCGGCCTCATCCCCTTTTTCCCCGCTGGGGCTAACATCACCGGCAACATAGCGGTGACGGCTACCTTGGCAGTGATTACCTTCCTTATTACCAACATCAGTGGCAACAAACATTATTGGGTTGACATCTTCAACACCCCCGGTGTGCCGGCATGGCTGAAGATATTCCCCTTGATGCCTGTAGTCGAGCTGGTGGGTGTCTTTACCAAGCCTGTGGTTCTGATGATCCGACTTTTCGCCAACATGACGGCAGGTCATATCGTCATCCTCGGATTCATCGTCATTATCTTCATCCTCAGCAATCTTTTCGGTGCCGCTGTGGGTGGCGCCGTCAGTGTGGTAAGCGTCTTCTTCAGCGTTTTTATCTCGCTACTCGAATGTCTGGTGGCCTACATCCAGGCCTTTGTGTTCACCATGCTCACAGCCCTCTATATCGGAATGGCCGTTGCCGAACCGCATCATGCAGAATAAACCCCATAAAACCCCAATAACCCCATGAAAAGCATAAAAGATATCAATTTCGCAGGCCGCAAGGTGCTGCTGCGCGTGGACTTCAACGTCCCCATGAACGACCAGAAGCAGATTACCGACGACACCCGTATGCGCGAGTCGATGCCCACCATCGAGAAGCTCCTCAAGGACGGTGCCGCCATCATCATCATGGCTCACTTCGGCCGTCCCAAGAAAGGCGGCTTCGAGCCCGAGTTGACCCTCGAGCCGGTGGCCAAGTATCTGGAGACCCTCGTCAATCGTCCCGTGAAGTTCACACAGGAACTCCTCGGCAGCGGCAAACCCGAGCAGATGGCCAAAGAGCTTAAGGCCGGTGAGGTGATGCTCCTCGAGAACATCCGCTTCTATCCTGAAGAGACCAAAGGCGGCGAAGACCTTGCCCGCCAGCTGGCCGCCCTCGGCGACTGTTATATCAACGACGCTTTCGGTGCCGCCCATCGCGAACACTCCTCTACAGCCGTCATTGCCAAGTTCTTCCCGAACGACAAGTACTTTGGATTCCTGATGGAGAACGAGGTGCGCAACCTCGAGAAACTGATGCAGAACCCGCCGCGTCCCTTCACCGCCATCATCGGTGGTTCGAAGGTCAGCAGCAAGATAGGCATCCTCGAGAACCTCATCGACAAGGTCGACCAGATGATCATCATCGGCGGCATGCGTTACACCTTCACCAAGAGCCTCGGTGGCAAGATTGGTAACAGTATCTGCGAGGACGACAAGCTCGACCTGGCCCGCGACCTCATGCGCCGCATGGACGAAAAGGGCGTGAAGTACTATCTGCCCGTCGACAGCGTAATCGGCGACAAGTTCGGCAACGACGCTAACACCCAGGTGGTTCCCTCCGGCGAAGTTCCCGACGGTTGGGAGAGTATGGACTGTGGCCCCGAGAGCTGCAAAGCCATCCACGACATCATCATGGCCTCCAAGACCATCCTCTGGAACGGCCCTGCCGGCGTGTTTGAGCTTGAGACCTTCGCAAAAGGCACCAACCACATCGCCAAAAGCGTGGCCGAAGCCTGCAAGCAGGGTTGTTTCGCAGCTGTAGGTGGTGGAGACTCCGTGGCTGCCGTCAAGCAGATGGGTCTTGCCGACCAGATGAGCTACGTCTCCACTGGTGGTGGCGCCATGCTTGAGTACCTCGAAGGCAAAGTCCTCCCCGGCATCAAAGCCATTCAGGACTAAACCATAAAACAGCAAGGTGCGGTATGACATAACATCTACCGCACCTTTTTTGTTTAAATGTGATGAAAAAGTATCGGACAGCCATATTGTTGTTTATAATCTTCGCATCCATAGCCGTAGTATTGTACCTTTCAACCGGGAAGGCTTTTTTCTTGATTAACTTCGGCTATATAGGCACTTGTCTTGGTATAGGGGCGGCCTTAACAGCATCGGGGTGGCGCCATGCAAGGTTGTTCGTACAATTCACTGTGGGTCTATACATATTGGTATTTCTAGGCCTTATATGCCGTGAAAATATGCAGATAGAAGGATTCTGGTACTACCTCTTCTCCGGCGTCATTGGGGCCGGCACCCTGCATTATGCCATAGCCAAAATATTTGGCCCCCTGTTTTTCGGACGAGGTTGGTGCGGATACGCCTGCTGGACGGCAATGGTGCTCGACCTCCTGCCCTACAAACGTCCGCAAGGACCCCGCAAACGCATAGGGTTCATACGCTACATTGTCTTCGGTTTCTCACTGTTACTTGTCGTGGCACTGTTCCTGATTGGAGAAGCCACTCCGTCAGTGATGTTCCGTCTTTTTATCCTAGGCAATATTGTCTATTACGTTGTGGGTATTGCATTGGCCGTTGCTTTCCGCGATAATCGCGCTTTTTGCAAATACATCTGTCCTGTGACGGTATTCCTTAAGCCCTTGACGCACTACTCAATGCTTCGCATCCGCTTCGACGAGGACAAGTGCATCCACTGCGGCAAGTGCCGTGAGGTATGCCCCATGGATGTCGAGGTGAACAACGATTCGCGCAAGCGCAGGAACGCCACCGAGTGCATCCTCTGCCACAACTGCACTCGCGCCTGTCCTGTAAAAGCCTTGAGATAATAAAACATCTTTGTTGCATAGCTCTTCCTGATGGAGAGTTAAAAAACAGACGCGAATTGATTTGTGTCAATTTTTTTGTTATCAGGTGCAATAAAACCTATTAAATGGCGTTAAAAAATAATAAATCAAAGGTTTGTTTTTAATTGATTGACTATTGTGTGTCAATATGTGGTCTATACCATCGCAATACCAAGTCTATGGTAAGTCTATGGTGGGTAAATGGTGGGTAAATGGTTATAATATATTGATGATACTGTTGCAATCTTGTCATATATATTTGTATTCGCTGAGAATTACAACACGCCTTATAATTGTGAAATATTGTTGATAAATAAACCTTTGTTATATCAAGAATTCTTTGTATCTTTGCATTTCTAAATATTGAGTAAAAAGATGGCAAAGAAGAAAGAAGTTGTAGAAGAACCGCTGGAGAAGCGTCTGTGGAAGGCGGCGGACAAGTTGCGCAAGAATATCGACGCGGCGGAGTATAAGCATGTGGTGCTGGGACTGATTTTCCTGCGCTATATTTCAGTGTCGTTTGAACAGTTATACGCCGAGTTGGTGAAGCAGCAGTCCGATGGTGCTGATCCAGAGGACCGTGAAGAGTATCTGGCCGAGAACGTGTTCTATGTGCCGGAGAGCGCCCGTTGGAGTCACCTGGTGGCCAACGCCAAGAATCCCCAGATTGGCAAGCTCATCGATGACGCTATGGATGCCATCGAACGCGAGAACCGCTCGCTGAAGGGTGTGCTTCCTAAGGTCTTTTCGCGTCCCAACCTCGACCCCACGTCGCTGGGAGAACTGATAGACCTTATCGGCAATTCCACGTTGGAGAACACCAGCACACGCAGCGCCGACCTGCTGGGGCACGTGTTTGAGTATTTCCTTGGAGAGTTCGCATTGGCCGAAGGCAAGAAGGGCGGTCAATTCTACACGCCCCGTAGTGTTGTGGAGTTGCTGGTGACAATGCTGGAGCCCTATCACGGCCGTGTGCTCGACCCCTGCTGTGGCTCGGGCGGCATGTTCGTGCAGAGCGACAAGTTTGTGCGCCAGCATCAGGGGCGTGTCGAAGATATCTCCATCTACGGACAGGAGAGCAACCAGACCACCTGGCGCCTCTGTAAGATGAACCTCGCCATCCGTGGCATCGACGCCTCGCAGGTGAAGTGGAATACCGAAGGCTCCTTCCTCAACGACGCTCACAAGGACGTGAAGGCCGATTTCGTTATTGCCAACCCGCCGTTCAACGACAGCGACTGGAGTGGCGACCAGCTGCGCGGCGACGCCCGCTGGCAGTATGGCGTTCCGCCTGCCGGCAATGCCAACTTCGCCTGGATTCAACATTTTATCTACCATCTTGCACCTTCAGGCCAGGCGGGTTTCGTCTTGGCAAAAGGGTCGCTGACTTCCAAGACTGGCGGTGAGGGCGAGATACGCAAAGCACTTATCGACAAAGGCCTTATCGCCTGTATCGTCAACCTGCCGGCCAAGCTCTTCCTCAACACGCAGATTCCCGCCTGCCTGTGGTTTGTCACTCGCAACCGTCAGAAGAGGGCGGGTGAGATACTCTTCATCGATGCCCGCAATATGGGCCATCTTATCAACCGCCGCACCCGTGAACTGACCGAAGAGGACATCCACACCATCGCCGACACCTACCACCGCTGGCGCGATGAATCTAAAGATTATGCCGACGTGCCGGGCTTCTGTGCTTCGGTGCCTGTCAGCCGCGTGGCCGAACTGGACTATGTGCTCACCCCAGGTCGTTATGTCGGCCTGCCCGAAGAGGAAGACGACTTCAACTTCTCCGAACGCTTCACCGCCCTCCGTGCCGAATTCGAAGAACAGCTCAAAGAAGAAGAACGCCTGAACAAATTGATATTGGAGAATTTGTCAAAGATAAAGATTGACTAATTATGGAACAGACACAGAGGATAGATTTAGGAGAAAAGATAGAGCATCTGATTGAAGAAGCCCGTAGACGCACTGTCACAGCAGTCAACACTGCCATGGTCTATACCTATTATGAGATAGGTCGGATGATTGTAGAGGATGAGCAGCAAGGCAACTATCGAGCTAATTATGGGAAAGCTGTTATTAGGCAATTGTCCAATAGGCTTACAAGGAAATTCGGAAAAGGATTCTCTGAAAGAAACATAGAACAAATGAGACAGTTCTATGTAATCTATTCGCAGAGAATTCAAATTTTCCAAACACCGTCTAGAAAATCATTGAAAGAAGAAAATTCCGCAACACCGTCTCGGATTTCTCCAATTTCGCAGACACTGTCTGCGGAATCTTCTCAAAAAGGTCAGACAGCGTCTGAAAAATTGCATTTCACCCTCAGTTGGTCGCACTATTTGAAGCTGATGCGCATTGAGAACCCCGACGAAAGGCGTTTCTATGAGATTGAGGCCACGGAGAATAACTGGAGTCTGCGGGAACTGCAACGGCAGTTCGACAGTTCGCTGTATGAACGGTTGGCTCTTAGCAAAGACAAGAAGAGAGTGAAGTCGCTAGCACAAAAAGGACAGATAATAGAGAAGCCTGAGGATGTGGTGAAAGACCCCTACGTGTTGGAGTTCCTTGGGCTGAAAGAGTTGCCACAATACAGCGAAAGCGAGTTGGAACAACGGCTGATAGACCATTTGCAGACATTCTTGCTGGAATTGGGCAAAGGTTTTACATTCGTAGGTCGTCAGGTACGGTTTACCTTCGACGAGCAGCATTTCCGTGTGGACTTGGTATTTTACAATCGTCTGCTTCGTGCATTTGTGTTGATAGACTTGAAGCGAGGAACGTTGAAGCACCAAGACCTTGGGCAGATGCAGATGTATGTCAACTACTATGACCGCTTCGTGAAAACCGAGGAGGAGAATCCGACTATTGGAATCTTGTTGTGTACTGACAAAAGCGATGCAATGGTTGAGATTACCCTACCGAAAGACAACAACCAAATCTTCGCCAGCAAATACCAGACCTATTTGCCGAGCAAAGAGGAACTACAAAAACTGATCGAGGAAAACATATCTAAATAGGAAAACACCCTCAACTTGGGGGTGCTTGAGAAACAAATAATTCCACAACTTGTGGAACAATTGCCCAGCATCGAGGATATTGAAAGAGAATTGAGATAAAAATAGATGGATTATGGATAAAGGAACTATTACAATGATTATTGCCGCTGCGACGCTCTTTGTGACAATTTGGATGCTGGTGTACATGAAGAAGAGCGACCTGATGAAAAGTCGGAACGAGGAGAAACGGAGGAAGAAAGATATCATGGCGCATATAGAAAGCAAGGAAAAACAACTTGAAAAAGCGAAGAGGATGTCTATGCTTAGTGGAAGTGGTATTGGTCAGCAACAAATCGATGTCTTGAACGATGAAATAGATGAACTAAGAAGTAGGTTGTGATATGAGCGAATGGAAGGAATATAAATTGGGAGATATAGCTGAAATTCTTGACTTCAAAAGAAAGCCTTTGTCGTCAATGGAAAGAAGTGGCAGAAAAGGTATTTACCCTTATTATGGGGCTTCTGGAATCATTGATAATATTGATGATTATATATTTGAAGGGGAGCATGTACTGATTTCGGAGGATGGTGAAAACCTACGCACTAGACAAACCCCAATAGCATTTTTGGCAAATGGAAAGTTTTGGGTAAATAATCATGCTCATATCGTAAAGTCTGATTATGTACATAATAGGCTTATATGTTATTATTTTGCGCAACTAGACCTGAATCCCTACATTACAGGTGCAGTACAGCCAAAATTGAGTCAGGAATCTTTGAATAAAATACCAATTTATCTACCAATATCAATTGATGAGAGAAATAGAATTGTAGGTGTGTTGAGTTCGTTGGATGATAAGATAGATTTGTTGCATCGGGAGAACGCGACCCTCGAAGCCCTCGCCGAAACCCTCTTCCGCCACTACTTCATCGAAAACCCCAACCCCGATTGGAAAGAAGGCAAACTTGGAGACTATGTGGATATTAAAAGAGGAGGCTCACCTCGTCCAATTACTGACTATATTGCTTCGAGTGGATATAGGTGGTTGAAAATATCTGATGTAACAAACATAGACTCCCCATATATCTTTCACACAAAGGAGTATATCAAAGAAAGTGGTTTGAAAAAAACAGTCCTATTGAATGAAGGAAGCCTTGTCCTTTCCAATAGTGCAACACCTGGTATCCCCAAAATTTTATGCGTGGATTCCTGTATTCACGACGGATGGTTGTATTTCCCTAAATCAAGATTTTCGAAATATTATTTATATTTGTTCTTCAAATTTATACGACAAGATCTGATAAACCTTGGGAATGGAAGCATCTTCACGAATTTGAAGACAGATATTTTGAAGAAATATGTCATAAATATTCCGGATTGTACAAGCCTTGATAAATTTGAGAGCATAGTGAGCCCTTTATTTGAAAAAATGTTAGGAAATACAGAACAAATATTTGCTATAGAAACACAGCGTGACGCCTTATTACCTCGCCTAATGAGTGGCGAAGTGATGGTCGAAAAATAATGATTTATATATTTATCTATTAATATATATTGGAACATGACGATAGAAATAATTATAACCTGTATTGTTGCTGCAGTAGGATGGATTTGGGCCATTATTCAGTTTATTGTAAATAGACGTTGGAAAAAGAGAGACATACTTTCTGATAGACGATATGAGGCTTATTCTAATTTTATGAAAAAGTTGGATGACATAAATACTTCATTGAGAAATAATCCCAATTTGATTTTTGGAGATGTTAGCAAACTTCTAAAGATAGTTTCGGGTAGCAGCTCGGAGGAAATAAATGAAGCTCTCGTTGAATATAACAAAAGCCTTATTAATATGGTCAAAATGGCCACAGAGCCATTGTTGGTTATTAATCAAGAGGTCAATAATCTGTTGTTAATATCATCTGATGAATTAAGGGAGAAATTGACAGCAATGAAAAGTATAGTGGACGATTACAATAATGAGATACAAAATTGTCTTTCAATGGTAAGTGCGAAAGACTCATCATCGTTTACACAACTGTCCACGGTTGGTCATGATATACGATGGGAAGATTATCAACGTCTCTATGAAGAAATTGTACAATTAATGCGGAAAGAACTGAACATTAAATAGCCTAATATGGACGAATTAACCACTAAACGTTTGGCTGTAATAAAGCAATTATACAATCATGGCATAGACCAATCATATGAAGTTGAACCCATGAATGGTTTCTCAATACTGTCATTTCATGATTGTGTTGAGATGTTTCTGGGGTTATGCGCTGAGAGGAAAGGCATGAAAGTCGATGGTAACACTAAGTTTGGGGATTATTTTGCCAAAATGCCAAATTTAAAGTGTGGCTCCACAATGACAAATCTAAATAAGAAAAGGGTTGGTCTGAAGCACCATGGTACAATTCCTTCGAATCTTGATATTGAAATTTCTCGGGCAAATGTAACGGATTTTTTTAATCAAAATACACCAATTTTTTTTGATATAGAATTCGATAGCATTTCTCTTGTTTCCCTAATAACGTATTCTGGTGTTCGCGGGTATATGGAAAAAGCAAATGATGCGTTGTCGAAGAATGATTTTATGGATTCAATTCAAAACTCTCAAATTGCCTTTAAGGAACTCTTGATAGAACATAAAGAAGATAACTCATTAGTATATAGATCTCCGTTTGAAGTAATTGAAAATTTCACATTCTTGAATAGTTTTTTTATGAGAATAGAATCAAACGAACACAGAATAAAAGATTTTATTGATGCAGTGGGAAGGTCTCTCAAAGAATTAGAAAACACAGTAAATCTTATTGGATTTGGTATAGACTATAAAAAATACTGTAAGTTTAGATTGCTTTCTCCTCTAATTAATACATGGACAGGAAAAGATGGGAAAAGAGAATATCAGGTTTATAACAATCCTCATGATGGTAGAATATGTGACAAAAAGAACGCCTTATTTTGTTTCAATTTTGTAGTAGATAGTGCCTTAAAACTTCAAAAGTTCGATTTGGATGTATGGGGGACTGTGAATAAATAAAACCGAATGTTCACCGAACCATCACCGAAGAATCATAGAACCCACATAGAAGGATCGTAGAAGGGAGACCTACAAAAATAGACGAATTATGGCCGTAAAGAAAACTAACACATATAATGGATTCAAACCACCTTTCACGCTGTCGGCGAAGGCGGTGGGATTGGTGGCGGATATAGCTGCACAGATGGAACGGTTTGCTATACGTATGGAGCAGAGCGATGCCCTACGGTTGCGCAAGGCCAACCGCATCAAGACCATCCACAGCTCTTTGGCTATAGAGGGCAACCACCTACGTGAGAACGAGGTGGCGGACATCCTCGACGGCAAGACGGTGGTGGCACCCATCCGCGAGATACAGGAGGTGAAGAACGCCATACGTGTGTATGAAGAATTTGAGAAGCTCGATCCCTTTTCGGTGGACGACCTGTTGCGGGCCCACGGACTGATGATGGCGGCCTTGACCGACGATGCCGGGCATTTCCGCAGGGGTGGTGTGGGTGTCTATTCCGAAAGCGGACTGGTACATATGGCCCCTCCGGCAGACAGGGTATATGGGCTGATGTCCGACCTGTTCGACTGGCTGAAGAATGCCGACGACCACCTGTTGGTGCGCAGTTGCGTATTCCATTACGAGTTTGAGTTTATCCATCCTTTTATTGACGGTAACGGCAGGATGGGACGCCTGTGGCAGTCGCTCATCCTCAGCCGCTGGCATCCGTCGTTTGCTCACTTACCGGTGGAGAATATGGTCTATGCCAACCAGCAGGCATATTACGACGCCATAGCACAGAGTACCAAGCAGGGCGAGTGTGGCCCCTTCATCGACTTTATGCTGGAGGAGATACATAAGTCCGTACTGCAACATAAAGGTGAACCTCTTAACGCACCTGTAAATACACCTGTAAATGCACCTGTAAATATAACTAAGAGACAAGCTGCCATTATAGATATTCTAAGAAATAATCCCTATACTACATACGATGAAATGGCAACGACTCTTGACGTGAACAGATCAACTATTACACGAAATATTGCGGCATTGAAAGAAATGGGTATTCTAATACGTATAGGCGAGGACAAGAACGGATATTGGAAACTTAACAAAAAGTCACTATGACCAAGCTGACGGAATCGGACATTGAGCAGATGACCATCGAGATAATGCAGAGCCGTGGGTATGAATACCTTTACGGCCCTGATATCGCGCCGGATGGGCAGTCGCCTATGCGGACATCGTTGGGCGAGGTAGTGCTGCGCGAGAAACTGGAGGCAGCGGTGCGGCGGCTCAACCCGTCGCTGCCCGCTGCGGTACTCGACGAGGCCGTCAAGACGGTGCTACGTATCGGCTCCACTGACCTGCTAGCCGACAACGAGCAGTTCCACGACCTGCTGACACAGGGCGTGACGGTGTCGGTGTATGAGCAGGGCGAGGAGCGAGGCAAGAAGGTGTGGCTGGCGGATTTCGAAGACCCTTGGAACAACGACTTCACGGTGGTCAACCAGTTTACCGTTTTGGAGAACAGCCACAACCTGCGGCCCGATGTGGTGCTGTTCGTCAACGGCCTGCCACTGGTGGTGATGGAGCTGAAGAATGCCGCCGACGAGGAGGCCACCATCACCGCCGCCTACAACCAGATAGAGACCTACAAAGCGCAGATACCGTCACTGTTCATCTACAACGAGTTGATTGTTATCTCCGACGGTCTGGAAGCCCGCGCCGGCTCGCTGTCGGCAGGCTTTAGCCGTTACTCGGCCTGGAAGAGCGAGGACGGCGAGACCGTAGCCTCGCATCTGGTGGGCGAACTGGAGGTGCTGTTGCGTGGAATGCTGAACAAGGAGACCCTGCTCGACCTCGTGCTCTCGTTCACCGTCTTCGAGAAAGACAAGCACGAGGACAAGGCCACCGGCCAGCTGACCATCACCACGGTGAAGAAGGTGGCCGCCTACCACCAGTACTATGCTGTCAACAAGGCCGTGGAGTCCACCCTCCGTGCCACAGGCATCAACAGCGCTGCTCCAAAGGCTGCCGAATCGCCAGAGAATTTCGGATTCAAGACCGTCAAGGAACAGCAGACCGGAGACCATCGTGCCGGTGTGGTGTGGCACACGCAAGGTAGCGGCAAGTCGCTCTCGATGGTGTTCTACACCGGTAAGATAGTGCAGCGGCTGAACAACCCCACGGTGGTTGTCATCACCGACCGCAACGACCTCGACGACCAGCTCTTCGAAACCTTTGTAGCCTCCAAGCAACTATTAAGACAGACACCCGTGCAGGCCGACAGCCGCGAGCACCTGAAACGTCTACTGCAGGTGCAGTCGGGCGGCGTGGTCTTCACCACCATACAGAAATTCCAGCCCGAAGAGGGCAATATATACGACAGGCTGACCGACCGCAACAATGTGGTGGTGATAGCCGACGAGGCACACCGCACGCAGTATGGCTTCGGCGCCAAGACCAAGGAGGTGCGCAATGAGGCCGACGAGGTGGTGGGCTCGGAAATCAAATACGGCTTCGCCAAATATCTGCGCGACGCACTGCCCAACGCTACTTATATCGGCTTCACCGGCACGCCCATCGAGCTGAGCGACAAGAACACGCCGGCTGTCTTCGGCAACTACATCGATGTTTACGACATCGCGCAGGCAGTGGAGGACGGCGCCACGGTGCGTATCTATTATGAGAGCCGTCTGGCCAAAGTAGAACTGAGCGCCGAAGGACGCAAGCTGGTGGAAGACCTAGACAAGGAACTGCAGGTGGACGAGATGGACGATGTGCAGAAAGCCAAAGCCAAATGGACACAGCTGGAGGCACTTATCGGCAGCCCCAACCGTATAAAGAACATAGCAAGAGACATCGTCGAACACTTCGAGGCACGCCAGCAGGTGTTCGAAGGCAAGGCCATGGTAGTGGCCATGAGTCGCCGCATTGCTGTAGAGTTATACGACGAGATAGTGAAGCTGCGTCCCGAGTGGCACAGCGACGACCTGCGCAAGGGCGCCATCAAGGTGGTGATGACCACCTCGGCCAGCGACGGTCCCGCCATCGCCAAGCACCACACCACCAAGGCCGACCGTCGTATGCTGGCCGACCGTATGAAAGACCCCGACGACGAGTTGCGGCTGGTCATTGTGCGCGACATGTGGCTCACCGGTTTCGACGTGCCCTGCCTGCATACCCTCTATATCGACAAGCCCATGCGGGGGCACAACCTGATGCAGGCCATCGCCCGCGTGAACCGCGTATATAAAGACAAGCCCGGCGGCTTGGTGGTGGACTACCTCGGTATTGCATCCGACCTGCGTGAGGCGCTGTCGTTCTACTCAGACAGCGGCGGCAAGGGCGACCCAACCCAGCAACAGGAGCAGGCTGTGGCCCTGATGCAGGAGAAACTAGAGGTGGTGCAGCAGATGCTCCACGGGCTCGACTACAAGCAATACTTTTCAGCCGACACATCCGGCAAGCTGTCGTGGATACTCAAGGCAGAAGACTTCATATTGGGACTCGATGACGGCAAGAAACGGTTTGTCAACGAGGTAACCGCCTTGGGCAAAGCCTTCGCCCTCTCGGTGCCACACGAGGCAGCCATAGCGGTGAACGATGAAGTCTCATTCTTCCAAGCCGTCAAGGCGCGCCTCTGCAAGTTCGACGCCAAGCCGGGTGGGCGCACCAATGAAGAGATAGAAACCACCATTAGGCAGGTGATAGACAGTGCTCTGGTGTCGGAGCAGGTGATAGATCTTTTCGATGCCGCAGGCATCAAGAAGCCCGACATCTCCATCCTCTCCGAGGAGTTCCTGCTGGGGCTGAAAGACATGGAGCACAAGAACATCGCCCTTGAGGTGTTGCGCAAACTGCTGAACGACGAGATAAAGTGCCGTATGAAGACCAACCTCGTCGAGGGGCGCACGCTGATGGAGATGCTCGACGGCGCTATCACCCGCTACCACAACAAGATTATCTCTGCAGCAGAAGTAATCGACGAACTTATCAAACTGAGCAAGCATATCGTTGAGAGTGACAGTACGGCACAAGAGATGGGGCTGGAGCCTTACGAATACGCTTTCTATACAGCTGTAGCCGACAACGAGAGTGCCCTGGAGTTGATTGGAAAGGATAAGCTGCGCGAGCTGGCTGTGGTGCTCACCGAGACAATCCGCAAGAACTCGACCATCGACTGGACTATCAAAACGACAGTACGCGCCAAGATGAAGGTGGCTGTCAAGCGGCTACTACGTAAGTTTGGCTATCCACCCGACATGGAGCAGCTGGCCACCGACACGGTGCTAAAACAGGCCGAACTGATAGCACAGGAGCTGATAAACGAAAAGAACTGAGAGGCTATGGGACATTTTCTGCCGATTACGTTGGAGGAGGTGAAGCGGTTGGGGTGGGAGCAGGTGGATGTGGTGCTGGTGACGGGGGACGCTTATGTGGATCATCCGTCGTTTGGGACGGCGGTGATCGGGCGGACGCTGGAGGCGGCGGGGTACCGCGTGGCGATTATCCCGCAGCCGAACTGGAGGGATGACCTCAGGGATTTCCGCAAGTTCGGGCGGCCGAGGCTGTTCTTCGGGGTGACGAGCGGGGCGATGGACTCCATGGTGAACCACTACACGGCGGCGCGGCGTCTGCGCCACGACGACGCCTATACGCCTGGCGGACAGTTCGGATTTCGGCCCGACAGAGCGACATACGTGTACACGCGGATACTGAAACAGATATACCCCGATGTGCCGGTCATCATCGCGGGCATCGAGGCCTCCATGCGACGGCTGGCGCACTACGACTATTGGGACGACCGACTATTTCCTTCCATTTTGATTGACACCCCCGCCGACCTGCTGAATTACGGGATGGGGGAGAGGACAACGCTGAAGATTGCGCATCTTCTCGACGAGGGAAAGGGGATAGAAGCCTGCTACAGCCTCCCGCAAACAGCCTATTTAACCCATTCGCCCCATATATCCCAGAATACCATCGAGCTGCACTCGTTCGAAGAGTGCCTGCGGAGCAAGCGTGCGGAGGCGGAGAATTACCATGTCATCGAGCTGGAGAGCAATAAGATAGAATCTGCCACGCTGGTGCAGCAGCACGGCGATTGCTATGTCGTCGTCAACCCGCCCGAGCCGCCCATGACGACGGAGGAGATCGACGCCAGCTTCGACCTGCCGTACATGCGCCTGCCGCACCCCAAGTACAAGAAACGCGGGCCGATACCGGCCTTCGAGATGATACGGTGGAGCGTGAACACCCACCGCGGCTGCTTCGGCGGCTGCTCCTTCTGCACCATCAGCGCCCACCAGGGCAAGCAGATAGCCAGCCGCAGCGAGGCCTCCATCCTCCGTGAGGTCGATGCCATCATCGCCGACCCCGACTTCCACGGCGTCCTCACCGACCTCGGCGGCCCGTCGGCCAACATGTGGCGCATGAAGGGCAGGAACCCCGAGCTCTGCCGCAAGTGCAGCCGCTACAGCTGCTCGATGCCCACCATGTGCAAGAACCTCGACAGCGACCACCGGCCCATGATAGAACTACTGCGCAAGGTGAACGCTAACCCCAAAGTAAAGCATCTCTATGTCGGCAGCGGCATCCGCTGCGACCTCTTCACCGAGGACAACGGCGGCTGGCAATACTTCCGCCAGGTGGTTGTTGGTCACACTTCCGGCCGACTGAAGGTGGCACCGGAACACACCTCCGACCATGTGCTGGCGTTGATGCGCAAACCCTCGTTCTGCCTTTTCAAGGAGACCAAGCGCCGCTTCGACGAGATATGCAAGCAGGCGGGGCTCCGCTACCAGCTTATCCCTTACTTCATCAGTTCGCATCCCGGTTGCCGTCTCGAAGACATGGCCGACCTGGCGGTACAGATGAAGCAGATGGGCTACCGTCTGGAACAGATACAGGACTTCACGCCCACCCCCATGACGCTCAGCACCGAGATGTACTACACCGGCATCGACCCCACGACGATGAAGCCCGTCTACGTGGCCACCACTCCTGCCGACAAGGCCGACCAGCGGCGGCTGTTCTTCTATTACAAGCCTGAGGTTAGAAGTGAAATTATTCATTCCCTGCGCCGTTCCGGCAATGAAAAGTGTGTCGAAAAGTTGTTTGGGGGTAGTTGTAATAGTATTGGAAAACAGTATTTTAAAAGAAAATATTGAAAAATATTTTGCCAGTTTCAAAAATGTTTGTACTTTTGCACCCGCTTTCGCAACAGAAATGACGCGCAAGTGTAACAAATCTGCCGCATTCGTCTAGTGGTCCAGGACATCTGCCTCTCACGCAGAAGATCATCAGTTCGACTCTGATATGCGGTACCAAAGCGACAAACCCACAAGGTTTGTCGCTTTTCTTTTATGTAAAATCCGTTGAACTTTAGACGGGTACGAAAAAACGGCCTATAGGATGTTTCTTTTTTCAAAATAATGCGTATATTTGCACCTTAATTTCAGTTAGACGCATATATGGATTATCTCTCGAAAGCAGAACGACAGAAGCTCTACTACCAAGGGCTGAAACAGGCAAGTGAATATCACCTGCCCGATGAGGACGAGGTGCTGTCCGCCATACGAAAGAACGAATTGGAGCCAGAATTTGATGCGGTTTGTAGGGAGGCTGCTTTTCTCTTTTTCAACGTTGTTGCCCCATTGCACCGCGTCATTTCGTTCATCCTCAAAAACCGCTATATACTTGAGTGTATGAGCGAACTTGCCGAACAAGCTAAGAACAACCCCGTTCAATGTACTCCTGACGATGCATTCTTTACACTTTGCAGGGTGGAACCATACACGGCTGAAGAGATGATCCGTACGATGGATACCGACTCAGCCACCTTGGAAAGTCTGCAGCAATGCTACCAAAAACGCGACCGACAGGCATTCACGGCGGTTGTTAAAGAGAAACATTGCAACCTGCAGACAATAAGTTGTTTGAGTAAATTGGTTTGGCCTGATATTATTGAATCTTTCAGTCAGTCGATAGAAGATGAAGATTTCGCTATTGTGCTTGACGCTATGACTGTGACTAACACCAAAGGCCTGGCTGAGAGTGGACAAACACTGTTGCGTTCGATGGAACGTATGTCCGATGAATTCTTAAAGACAATGGATGGCAATGATGGTGACGAATTGCGACTTCTCATCGTGAACCGAGAGGTCATAAGGAACATGTTTATATGGCTTCGCGAGTTCTATACCGACAATGTTAAAGTATTTAAGTTGCGTGAGCGTAGAATCATCGAGGCTCTGCTTGCCCGTCTAGAAGCCGTAGCCATACCTGCGACACAGAAGGCCGACGGTGACGGGTTCACCCTGCCTGCCGACTATTTCTCGCAGACAAGCGGCCTGGGCCGTGCCGACGAGCACTTCAATCTGAGGCATGAGGTGGTTGCGGCTGGCCCGGAACGGTTTACAGAACTAATAAATTACCTCTCCGAGTGTGACTATATCGAGAACAGTCTTGCCGTGAAGCAACTCTTCGCATATCGTTTCTCCGGCCGTATGCGCCCGGAAAGAGTCGTACCCCTCGAATGGCACGGCCGCAACGGCAGGAGTTACGAACTCATCTATCTCGTCAAGATGCTAACCGAGCGTGGTGACTACCGCAAGATGCGCCAGCTCTTCTACGGCCCCGTATGGCCCAAAGACCGCCTCAGCAGCTATGCCAAGAACGCATGCCGAAACCTTAAAGAACACCTAAAGGAACTATACCCTACTATACCCGACCAACTATAAATTTGACTATAATTGACTATAATTTGAAAACCATAAGCAAACAAATCGTATTTTTGCAAAATAAAAAATATAAAATTTCAGAATACAAATAATATGGATAAATATTTTGAATTTCTGAGTGGTGGCGCATGGATGGCGTATGACCTTTAGGTCACTCCTGCAAAGTGACCGTCCCCTGCATAATTACAATAGCCTACTATCGCATAATAAATCAACAAACAGAAGTAGAAATAGAAGATAGTTTGATATGAGCACATTTGTTTCAAATATTGGATACGGCTGCATTCCTTCTCCAGAGGAAAGCGTCAAGGAAAGTATCTTCCATGAATACGAGAGAGTTGTTATTTCCAGTTTGATAACTTCCTTCGGTCTCGATTTTTTAGTTAGAGACCAGCATGGTGGCGACGTGGACACAATTTTCACTGTTAGAAAAATCGGTGTTGATCCAGAAATGACATACAAGAACTCGAAACATGCAACCGCATATGAACAACGAGGGGAATATTCGGAAGGTAGCTATCATGGTGACGGCACTAATTATGCGAGTAGAAAACATAATGCAAAAAAAGAGTGGGAAGAAACAGGTCAGGACATTAAAGACGCCTATACAGGAGAAGAAAATATAGGATTCCATGGTAAAACAAAGGCTATTCCTCCTGAGAGGAAAGCAGAACTTGATCACATTGTTGAATGTAAACAAATACACGATGACAGGGGACGGGTACTGGCAGGATTAAAGGGAGAAGATCTTGCCGACGCGAATGAGAACCTCACATGGACTAATAAAAGTCTTAATGCTTCGATGGGGTCATGGGCTAGGCAAGAGAACGAAAGATACCGTAAAGAACATGGATGTAATGCACCTGAAAGCATGTTAAATGCAGAAGCATACATTAATGCCCATCCCGATTTAGATGAGACGACAAAACGTAATTTGAGAAAGGAGTACAAGAAAGCAAAAGATGCATATGAAGCAAAACTAGCAACAAAATACTATACCAGTGCTGACTTTTGGGGGGCAACCATGAAAGCATCAGTATGGACAGGTGCCCGCATGGGAGTTAGACAAGCGTTGGGACTTGTATTTACCGAGATATGGTTTTCTGTGAAAGAGGCAATTGAGCAAAATAACTCTGATGACAAATCATTGTTTGAAAGTATAGGGAGTGCTATTAAGGAAGGGATTGAACGAGCTAAAACAAAATGGCAAGACATCTGGCATAAGTTTATTGAGGGAACAGTAGCAGGTATATTGTCTTCGTTGACAACAACGCTCTGCAACATCTTCTTCAAAACGGCTAAAAATATAGTAAGGTTAATTCGTCAATCATGGGCATCGTTGGTTGAGGCCGGAAAGATAATATTTGTTAATCCGGATTGTTATCCTCTGGGAGATAGAATACTTGCAGCAGCCAAAGTATTGTCTACAGGAGCAAGTGTCGTTGCGGGAGTCATGGTGGGAGAATTGATTTCCAACTCACCAGTTGGGAAAATAGGTGTTTTGGGCGACATTGTTCAAACATTCGTTTCAACGATGGTTTCAGGTATACTATCAGTTAGTTTCTTGCATATTCTTGACCATTGCACAGGTATAAAAAAGATAGTGGATGCCCTGAACAAAGTGCCAACAATTGACAACATTTATATCGAACTAAAAGAGAAAGCAAGACTACTTGAGGAATATTGTGCAAAACTACAAGAAATAGATCTTGTACATTTTCAAAAAGAGGTACAATGCTTTAATGATCTTTTATCAGTTGTTGAACAGATAGATGATGAGAATGCCTTATACGACAAATTGAATAAATTTATCCAAGACAAAGGAATAAGTGTGCCATGGGAAGGATCTCCTAATTTAGAAACACATTTGTCGAACCCCAATGGAACACTTTTGTTCAAATAACTTGTAGTTTATTAATAATACATAAAACATCATTGCTGTCCACTAAAAAT
>DGIA01000018.1:0-2237 GCA_002392965.1 Bacteroidales bacterium UBA3834
AAGACTCCCTGTTTTTGTTGGTTTTCTTTGTTTTTATTGGTTTTTGAAAAGACGCGGAGCGTTCAACCAACTGTCTCTTTTAGTATATTCCCTAAATAACAACGTATTTGGTGGTACGATTGCGGATAATCATTATCAATTATTTCCGCACCATCTTCACGGTCTTCAGCGAGCCGTCGCCCATGCGCAGCGTCTTCAGCACCACGCCTTTGGTGTTGGCGCTAACCTTGCGTCCCTGCAGGTCGGTGTAGCCGATGGTGGCGGGAGTCTGGTTGTCGTTGACGGTGATGCCATCCACGGTGCCAGGAGTGAGTTTCACGGTGGCATACTGCTCGATGGGGGCTGGCGAACTCTTGGCGGCGTTCAGCACCAGATAGACACCGCCCTCGTTGGTGAACGTGCGGTCCTGCGGATCGTAGTAGAACTTCATGTCAGAGAACTCCTGACCGTAGCGGGCAACCAGATAGAGCTGATAGAGCCCGTAGCGGCCATAGCACTGTCCGGCCTCGAAGGTCACGTCCATGTCGCCGAACGAACCTTCCTCCACAGTTCCCTTCACCCAAGCCTCGGGCAACTGCGAGCACAAGCCCTGCACATAAACCTCCTTGTTGTTGTTGTAGAAGCCCACCTGCACGTTGCGCGTCACTTCCTCGTAGCCCGTGAAATTGTTTTCGTCGTCATACTGCAGCGACTGGCCTGTGAACACGTAGGGGCTGGTCTTCAGCCCGGCGGGAGCCTCCACCACGGGGTCGTCCTCAACCTCCCGGTTGATGATTACGCCGGTGAAGTAGGCATAGACGTTCTTGCCAGCCAGGTCGTCGGACAGCTGTATGTACTGGTCAGGACACGACATCATCGATTCGGAATAGCTGAACACGATGTCGCCCACCTCATTGTTTTCATTGAGAGCAGTGACATAGAAGTTCATGCCGCTGTACTTTCCTATTTTCTGCTTGGCGAAGGTGGCCGTTCCGGCCTCGTAGTCGATGGTGCCTTTGATCCAAGCCAGTCCGTTGATGGGGTTGGGCAGCTGCACATAGAGGTCGGTGCCGTCAACAGCCACCTTGACAGGTTCCTCGACGGTTTCGTCCGCCTCGTCGGGTGCATGGAAAATGCCGAAGAACGAGTACTCTTGTTGCTCCACGCCCGAGGGAGGAGCCGTCTGGGCATTCACGCCCACAGCGACCATCATGGCCGCAAACAGGTTAAGTAAAAATTTTTTCATTTGCTTTTGGATTGATTTAAAGGTTTCACTGTAAATGTGGGTGCAAAGATAAAACAAAAAATGGAAAAACAAAAAATGTTTCAGCAAAAAACATCACTCAACTTTTTCATGTCGGGAGTTGTCAGGATTTATCGGAAGTTAGCAGCCTTGCAGGCTGTGAAGTTAACGGGCATTTGTTCTTCGGATGTTCGGTTGATTTGCAATCCGCCGAACTCCGCACCGAACTTCGCGCCGAACATCCAATGGAACGGAAACAACCAATTGCCAACTCTGCTTTGCAAAAAAGCCCTCGCCCCTGCCATTTGTCGCCCCACAGCCTCTCCGAAGTCCAAATAGAGCCGTCGGAAGCATTGCCGTTGCGGAAAAAAACAGTAATTTTGCAGTGCCCAAATAGGAGGTGACGTGTCCCACGTCACAAATCAACAGTGCCCAAATAGGAGGTGACGTGTCTCACGTCACAAATCAACAGTGCCCAAGTAGGAGGTGACGTGTCTCACGTCACAATCCGTGACTTTGTGACGTGGGACACGTCACCTCCTACTGCACAGCAGACGAATAGCTTTTAGTTATATAGAAGGCGTTTTTAAGGTGAAAATCGATAACATATCAACGAAAGTCTTAACTATAAAAAAACTTGAGAAATGTTTAACAGTTACCGCGGCTTCGACCTTGTCGAGGCCATCCACTCGGCATCTCATGCCCGGTTCTTCCATCCAAGCCGCCAAATGGCCAACGCGGCCAAACTGGCCATCGTAGCCATCGTCACGCTCATCCTCTGGAACATGCCCACCGAATGGTTCGGCATCCAGAACCTCACCGTCGTCCAGCAGCGCATCATTGCCATCTTCGCCTTTGCCACACTGATGTGGATCTTCGAGGTGGTGGCCTCGTGGGCCACCTCCGTGGGCATCATCGTGCTCATGCTGCTCTTTGCCAGCGACAGCGGCATCGCCCCCATGACCAATGAGGCCGAGGTGGGCAAGCTGCTCAGCTACAAGACCGTCATGGCCAC
>DGIA01000018.1:2364-10667 GCA_002392965.1 Bacteroidales bacterium UBA3834
CTCGACGCCCAGTTGGCCAAGGTGCTGCTGCGGCCCTTCGGCAAGCGCAGCGAGATGGTGCTCCTGGGCTTCCTGCTCATCACGGGTCTGTTCTCGATGTTCGTCAGCAACACGGCCACCGCAGCCATGATGCTCACCTTCCTCACGCCCGTGTTCCGCCAGCTGCCCCCCGAGGGCAAGGGACGCATCTCCATGGCCCTGGCCATCCCCATCGCAGCCAACTTGGGCGGCATGGGAACGCCCATCGGCACACCCCCCAACACCATCGCCCTGAAATACCTCAACGACCCCGAGGGTCTCAATCTGGGACTGGGCTTCGGCCAGTGGATGCTCTTCATGTTCCCGCTGGTCATGGTGCTCCTGTTCATCAGTTGGCGGCTGCTGCTGCACATGTTCCCCTTCACCCAGAAAACCATCGAGCTGCACATTGACGGCCAGATGAAGCGCGACGCCCACACCTACATCGTCATTGTCACCTTCTTCGTCACCGTGGCCCTGTGGTTGCTCGACACCTGGACGGGCATCAACTCCTACACCGTGGCCCTCATCCCCTTCTGCGTGTTCTCGCTCACGGGAGTCATCAACCGCCGCGACCTGGAGCAAATCAACTGGAGCGTCATCTGGATGGTGGCCGGCGGATTCGCCCTCGGCTATGGCCTCAACGCCTCCGGCCTGGCCGAAAACGCCGTCGAGAGCATACCCTTCGCTTCGTTCTCGCCGTTGCTCATCCTCGTCATCGGCGGTCTCATCTGCTACCTGCTCTCCAACTTCATCAGCAATTCGGCCACCGCAGCCCTGCTCATGCCCATCCTGGCCTTCGTCTGCGGAGCCATGGGCGACAAGCTCGATGCCATCGGCGGCACACCCACCGTGCTCATCGGCGTGGCCGTTGCCGCCTCGAGTGCCATGATTCTGCCCATATCCACACCGCCCAACGCCCTTGCCTTCGCCACCAACCTGGTGCAGCAGAAGGACATGGCCCGCGTGGGCATCATCGTGGGCGTCATCAGCATGCTCCTCGGCTACGCCCTCATCTACGCCATGGGAACGTTCCACCTCATTTGATCCTACGGCGACCCTGTGCGCTTTCACTTTCTGTCAGAGCGGTACGCACAGGGTCGCCGCAACACAAAAACCAACGCCGCGCTTTGCGCCACAATTCTCAGGAAACCACAGATTTAGTATGACCACAGATTCCGCAGATTTCTCAGAATTCTATTGTTGAAATGATCATCCGTGTGTTCTGTGCAATCTGTGGTTGTTTCTTCTTCGTCACACAGATTCCGCAGATTTCTGTGTTGATTCTCTGTGCCATCCTGTGCGGATTCTCCCCGCCCCTCAAGGGGAGGGGATGGGGGTGGGGTCTGTAACTTTCCCCCCAAGGCCCCCCCTCTTATCCCCCCTGGGTGGAAAGTGCCGCGCAGGATGTCGGTGGGGTGTAACAATGTTTTTTCTTCCCACACGGATTCCACGGATTTCTCAGATTTCTGTGCCGAAAAAAATCTGTGTGCTCTGTGCAATCTGTGGTCGTTTGAGAGATAGTTGGTTGAACGCTCTGCGTCTTTTAAAAACCAATAAAAACAAAGAAAAACCAACAAAAACAGGGGGTCTTGCAAAACAAATTAAAACCTGTTTTTCCTTGTCCGTATTGGTTTTTATTGGTTTTTGAACGACGCGGAGCGTTATTCTTCCATCTATGAGGATGTTTTAGCTACAAAGGATTTGATGGTACGATTACGGATAATCATATATTTTCTTAATGGCAATTAATGTTATTTCTCACACAGATTCCTCAGATTTCTCAGAATTCTATTATTGAAATAACCATCCGTGTGTTCCGTGCAATCTGTGGTCGTTTGTTCTTCGCACGTATTCTTCAGAAACTGGCTTGACCTTGTTGTAAATGGAGGTGAAGTTACAGACCCCACCCCATCCCCATTCCCGAGCAAAGCTCGCCTACCCGTAGCCTTTCCCCATGAGGGGCGGGGAGACCTGCGATGAGTTTTGTGCCATCAAGGTAGTATCCATGCCTAAAAGGGACTGAAGATTTCTGTGTTGATTCTTATTGCCATCCTGTGCGGATTCTCCCCGCCCCTCAAGGGGAGGGGAAAAAGGGGTGGGGTCTGTATCTTCCCCCACAAGGCCCCCCCTCTTATCCCCCCTGGGGGGGAAGCGCCGCGCAGGATGTCGGTGGGGTGTAATAATTTTTTTTCACACAGATTCCTCAGATTTCTGTTTTGAAATAACCATCCGTGTGTTCCGTGCAATCTGTGGTCGTTTCATCGTCACGCAGATTCTTGATTTCTGTTTCTTCAGTATTTTCCCTCTTTTTGTGACAAAAAATCAACAGCGGGCGCTTTTTTTTATAAAAAAATCGGCTTACGCCGATGATTTTTTTGCGATTTTCCAACAAATTTTCGCGCGTTAAGAAAATTTAAACATAATTGGGGGGGGTTAACACTCTTTTTTGTATCTTTGCCGCGATTTCGGTCAGCGCCTTTGCGGCCGAAGATGCTACACCTTATTTATATATATGGAGTATAACCCTTTTAAAACAGAAATAAATTTCATTATTAATTCTTTAAAATCATAGCAAACTATGCGAAAATTATTACTATTGTTAGTATGCGCACTCGTCTCGATAGGGACGAGAGCTAGCATTAGTGTATGGCCAACCTCCACTAATGGCGTTGATGGATACGGCATTTACAACTGGGATAACCCAGGCGAGATAGCCGCTTTCCTGAATGGTACCTATGAGGGTACGGTGTATAACGGCAGTGCTAAAGATGACAACTGGGTGACAGACCTACTGCCACTCGTGAAGGCTGCTGAAACCGTAAAGATTGGTGGTAGTGCCGACTCGCCAAAAGAACCGATCGGTACGACTGACCTACAGGCTCTGGAGCTGTTGACCGGTGTGAAGTATCTGCGTCTCGACAACTGCTTCCCGGCTGAGGGTACTGACTTCAGCCAGATTAAGATTGGATCTTCCGCTCTGCTCGATGCTACGATGCCCATCGGACTGACCAAGGACCAGATTAAGCAGGCTAACGATGCCTTGAAGGCTACGGCTTCTGGTCTAAAGACGACTTCGGGTATTACGGGTACGGTGACGACCACAACAACTCACCAGTACTGGTATGAGTTGAACGGTCAGACGCTGGAATATACTGGTGCTGATGCTGCCGAGGGAGCTACTATTACGCTTACTAACTATGACGTGGAAGTGCCCCTGACTGCTGCTGCTGGTTATCCTATTATTAAATATACAAACAGCAAAAATAACAACAAGTCTGAAAGCGCTACGGCTAATGACGTGATTAGCGGTGGCAAGATTATTCCTGAATATGTTCCTGTTGCTTTGACGGAAGTTGATAATCCTAGTTTTTCTTATAATGGTACTGCCTATCCTTTTAATTATGGAGTTGATGCTAACGGTATTACAACTCAAGATATCTGGAATTGGGGTGGAACACCTGACCCTATACCGAGCGGTACTCAGCTTGATGTAGAGCATAATTATTCCTACACCTATAAATTCCGTCGTACTGACTGGGGCGCAACGGAGGAGGATACTTATACCTATAATGGTGAACCTTTGATTGACCCTGTCGACGGTCATAAGTATGCCTTGATACCAAACTTACAATCAGAAACTCATCGTTATCAGTTTGATATTACTACCTCTGAATACAAGTACACCTATACAGACCTTAATGGTGCAACGCAGAATTATCCTGCCGAAGGCGTACTTAGCTCTCCTGATGATGACATGAAGTACACCTTGCAGTACACAGGCCAAGTCGGTCCCCTCACAATGACCACCGAGGTGACCAAGGAGCTGACCGTCGATGGCTCAACCATCTACGTGAACGAGGCTGGAACGCTGTCGGATGCCGACTATATGTTCACCAATGCACAGAACACGAATTTCAAGTCGTCGAAGAACATCACCGTAATGGGTGAAGTGAACAACACCGACCTTGATTATTTGAAGGCTGACAACTTTGCCAGCGCCAAGCTGATTGACGTATCGGAGACCACCAAGGCCAGCGGCGCCACATACGGTACGCTGACTTCTGCAGCCACCGATGCAGCCCTGTTCCTGCCGAGGGCTGTGACCAAGGCTGAACTGATTACGCTCGAAGCGCCAAACAACAATAGCCGCACCTGTGCTTACGTTGAAAAAGAGGATGAGGACGGCAACCGCGTTATGCACGTTTATGCTAATAGTGGATCCGTGGCCAATCTGGCTCCTGTAGTCGATAATAAGACAGCTATTTATTTCTTGAAGTACTATGGTGAAAATGGCGATACCTGGGCCGGTGCCAATTATACCAGCGGTAACGAAGATTTCCGTCTCGGACTCGGCGCTCTGCACGCCATCAGCATGGACTTCACCAACTATCAGGCTTATTTGATGCCGGACTTCCGCCATCTTACCTCCGACACTCACTTCCTGACCGTTGCTCAGAACGACGCAAAAGGCACAGAAGCAGTGAACTTCACTCTGGACACGGATGCCAGCAACTATAAATATACTGACGACGTGTGGGTGGTGTCCACTTACAAGGCCGGTGATAATGTCGGAAAAACTTATGGCAAGGTTCAGGCGATTGACAATGAAGGTAACAAAACTTACCAGACGCTAACCACCATCGGCGAGTCTGCCCTCATTACCTACATCCGCGAGGAGGGTAAGATGGAGCAGGCCGCTCCGTTCCTCTCGCAGGAGCAGCAGAATGCTTCGCGCGTCATTTTCGTCACCAAAGACGGTGTGTCTATGACTGAGAGCGACATTGAGTGCATCTCTTACATGAACTGCAACAAGCTCGACTTCCTCGATGCCAATGTCTCCGACGCTAACTTGCTGGCTCTCGACAACGACAACGTGAAGTACATTGCACTGCCCGACAATTCGGCAGCCATCACGGCCACAAGTCCCGATGACTTCAGCTTCTCGAAGTGCGCCAGCCTGCTGAGCGTGGCTTCTTACAACACGACGACCAATACCTATCGTGTGCATAGCACGAAGAATCTCGATGAGAACGGCGACCAGATAGAAAGTGTCTATGTGGTGACCAGCTTGATCAGACCAAAACCGGAAAAACGCTCCACCGGTAACATGGCCAACGGACTGGATAAGGTGGAATTCACAGGCTACTTCAATAATCTTGATATTGCGACGCCGGTTAATACAACGAATTGCGGACTGCATGATGCTGGTAGCATCACTGTCGCTGATTTCACCAATGCTGTGTTCCCCGACAACCACGATATGAACTTCAATGCTGCTGGTTGGGAGAATCTGACCTCCATCAATCTGCCTACTTCTAATCAGATGACTGTCATCCCAGCCAATTGCTTGAATAATAATCAAAGTCTGACAGACCTCTGTATTCCTTATAACTATCAAGTTATCGAGGACGGTGCCCTGTGGCTGACAGGTGTTGACCACTTGACCACAACCGATGCTAACGGCGCTCTCGTTGACAATGGCGATAAGACATGGACTTTGTCGGCCAACATCAAGCAGCTGGGTCTTCCTTCTGAGAGTGGTCACGTCAGCGTAACTGTTTTCCCGCAGAACCTTGGCGTGGAGGAAATCTACAGTCTTGCCGTCACGACTCCTCTCTGCTATGCCGACGTGTTCCCCGCTAACTCTGCCTACGGTTGGGGTGGTGACGATCCGTTGAAACCTTATTGCCGCGACAGATATTATAATGGTGGCAACAAGATGGAAGCATGGGCGGTTCTGCACTATCCGAGCCAGGAGTCTTACGACAAGACTGCAGGAGCAAAACAGACATCGTATGACCTGATGCAGAAACTCTACACCGACGTGAACAAGGAGTTCACCAAGAAGGAACAGACTGGTGCCGTTGATGCCAACGGCAAACCCATCGCATGGCCTACCCACTATGAAGGATACCGCGCCTATAATCAGGCAACAGCAGGTCTGACTTGGAATGACTGGACGGTAAACCGTGAGAGCACCACCGAAGGTTGGATCAACGGCGGCGAACACATTCCCGATAATAATCAGCCTACTGGCACCCAAAAGAATGACTACGACTTCACTGGTTACGAGGGCTGGCACCAGATTGTGCTCTCGATGGCTACATACGTGGAGCCTGCCGAGAAGATTGATAAAGAAGGGGAGATTGTCCGCGAATATGTGGAGGCCGGTTGGTTTACCTTCTGCATTCCGTTCAACATGAGCAATAAGCAGGTGCTTGAGATGCTCGGTGTTCCCAAGAGCGAAGGCAATGTGGTTTGCAAACTGTATGCCGCTGATGGAACTCTTCTTGAAGACAATGTTGAATCTCCCATCATGCCCGACATTCGTCAGCTCTCTTCTGTTACTCGCGAGAAAGGCAGCGGCTCAAACAATAATAAAGTGACGCTGCGCTTGACTCAAAATCTTTATGGACGCACAACTGAAGGATATACCGATTATCTTGAAATCACTCATAATGAAAATTCAGAGACTCACAAGTACGTAACCGCTGAGCCAAGCAACGCTTCAAGTAATATAGACGACCGGCTTTGTCTGATTGGTGGTCGCCCCTATGTCATCAAGGCATACAGGCGCAAGCAGATAGTTGATGGTAAGGATATTTATGCTATAAAGGGGCAGAACATTGCCAAGGCTATTCTGACACGTTATGCCGACCAATTTGGTATAGAGTCTTCTATCGTCGATAATACGAAGTACGAGAGTTACCTTTCTTATGAACAGTTAGGACCGACCACAGGTGAGGGCGCCAACCTTAAAACATTGCGTTTCGCCAAGCCTTATGAAAATCATAGAGTGCAGGCTGTACGCGCTGGTGCTAATTCAGCTTATCTTACCTATGAAGTGAATGAGAACAATGAGGTGGTAACCAAGAAGTACTATTACACGATGATTGGCCAGTTCTGGGATCAGGATCTTCCCCATTATAGCATCTATATGGCCAAGGGCAAGTGGTACCGTTACGATGAACCTGCATGGGTTAATAAGTATAAGTGGGATGCATATAAGTGCGTCATTCTGGCAACCCAGGAAATTGATAACACCAAGGGCTTCGGTTACCGTGACGAAAGCAAGTCTGTATATCCTGAACCAGAAGAAGGAACAACCGACAAGCTGAATGACACCTTCAGTCTGAAATTCCTTGACGGTCGTAACGATGATGACTTTGATGGCAATGGTACTGCAGCCAAGTATGTCTTCGCCTTCGACGATGACGGTGTTATGGAGTTCGATGAGAGCGGCAACGAAGTCACTACCATCAAGGAACTCGATGGTGAGGATCTGACCATCGACGCTACTGACTGCAAGATCTACAACATGTCGGGACAATATGTTGGCAGTTCGCTCAACGGTTTGGGCAAGGGCATGTATATTGTGAACGGCAAGAAGTACGTGGTCAAATAAATATAAACGATAATTAGGAAATTGTATATAGCAATGAAACGTATATATATCAAGCCTGAGACAGAAGCCGTCTTATGTGTTATGACATCTATGATAGCTGATTCGAACAATGGTACGGATTGGAATATCGGAAATGATGATGATGGTAACAAAGACCCTGTGCCCATTCCTGGCGGTGGAGGTGGCAACCCCAATGAGGATGCCAAGCAATTCAATCTTTGGGATGACTGGGAATAACTGGTGAAAGTTAATAATTATTATGCCGAACTCCTCCGTGAGTACTCTTTCGGGGGAGTTTGGTTTTCTTTAGTCTATGGAACTCGCATTATAAGCAACCATTCATGATGATTAGAAAGCAACTTTACATCCTGGCAGCAATTCTCAGTCTGTCATCCACTACTGTCGCCGAGAACATTAAGTTCGCCGATAGCAGTGTGAAGGCGTTGTGCGTGACCAATTGGGATGCCAATGGAGACGGAGAGTTGAGCACCGACGAGGCGGCTGCGGTCACATCGCTGGGCAGCGTGTTTCGTGGAAACAAGACCATCACCTCGTTTGAGGAGCTGCGCCATTTCACGGGACTGGCAGCCATCGACGACTATGCTTTCTACCAGAGCAGTTTGCAGAAAGTCGCTTTTCCCGAATCGGTGGAAAGCATCGGCGAGTATGCGTTCAGCCAAAGCAGCATAAGTGGCGAGCTGCGTGTGCCAGGGACGGTGAAAAACATCAAGAACAAGGCGTTCTGTTCTTGCCGCCAATTAACATCAGTGGTGCTCGAAGAAGGCGTTGAGACTGTTGGCTGGAACTCTTTTACTGGCCCCATCCGCACATTGTCGCTCCCTTCTACGCTCACCTACATGAGTTCGATGGCCATCGA
>DGIA01000029.1 GCA_002392965.1 Bacteroidales bacterium UBA3834
GTCAACTTTTTTCAGCGCAAGACACCATTCCATCCCCGACTCGCCTTCCGACACGACATAATATATCCCACCCACAACACCAACAATAATAAAACCAACTAACAGCACAGAAACATCAACCATCAAATATTCACTTCCCAATTTATCGGAACTATTATTGTTCCGAAGTAGTACTGTCAAAAACACTTTTGCTAAGTTATTTATTTGGTACTTTGCTTTTATTTTCGTAAATTTGCATCATCTATCTGCAATCATTAGGTGATAGAAGAGCAAACATTAATTGATTCACAAACAGCAAAATAAAATAAATAACCGCCGAACAAAAACACATCCTGGAATTGACAGAATGGGCAAAACAAGAAGAAAGGGTGTATATATCATTATGGATTTATGAGCAACCGATGTCTATATAACGCTCCATTCCGTGAGTTCCTGAAACAGGAGTCTCTTACGGTTTTAGGAGCCCTGCACAACAATTATCACGGTGACACGCTGACAACGACCGATGAAGCGTGGATGAGTGAAATTACGTTGATGCAGAAAGTATTGAAACCATGGAAAGACGAAAAAGGGCAGATCATTTTTGAATATGACATCCCACGACTTGGGAAGCGTATCGATGTCGTACTTCTACTGCGAGGGATGATTTTCTGCCTGGAATTTAAGGTGGGCAAGAAAGAGGAGTTTCAGGCAGGCATCGAACAAGTAATGGATTATGCTCTTGATCTGAAGAATTTTCACTTGTACAGTCACAATAGGAAGATTGTACCGATATTGGTTCCTACACGATATAAGGAATACACAACAAATTTCTTCCCCTCAATTTACAACGACGAAATCTACAACCCAATGATTACGGGTGAAGAGAACCTTCAAGAGCTGATCGCGAGAGTGTTGGAACATGCCGGAGCGGAGTGCAACGACGAACCGTTAGACAACTGGGTGATAAGCCCATATACTCCTACACCTACAATCATCGAGGCGGCTCGTACATTGTTCGAAAATCATTCAGTTGAGGAGATTACGCGTCACGAAGCTGATAAAGTATCAACCGACCGAACCATAAACTATATTCTCGATGTTATTCGGCAAAGCAAGGAGGAGCGAAAAAAAAGTATCTGCTTTGTGACAGGAGTCCCTGGTGCAGGGAAAACATTAGTAGGACTCAATGTGGCCATTAAGCAGACTTATAAAGATGGCGCATTGGACAAAGAGAATGGTGCTGTATATCTATCCGGAAACGGGCCTCTGGTGGCGGTGCTTACCGAAGCGTTGGCTCGCGACAACCAGAAAAAGTGTTCCGTGCAAGGAGAACGTAAAAATATGTCGGATTCCCGCCGTGAAGTGAGTGAATTTATTCAAATAATCCACCGCTATCGCGACAATATGTTAGCAAAAATCAAGAATCCTGTAGAAAATGGAGTGGTAGAAATCGACCCAGATAAAGCGATACATCTGGAGTCAACAGGGTATGGCGAAGTGGAGCATGTGGCCATCTTCGATGAAGCCCAACGTAGTTGGACACATAAACGTATTGCAGACTATCTGAAACGAGGTGGTACATATGGCAACAAACTAAAAGTACCCAACTTTCCGATGTCGGAGGCTGAATTTCTCATATGGTCACTCGACCAGCGCGAAGATTGGGCCGTCATCATTTGTCTTGTCGGTGGTGGACAGGAGATTAACACAGGAGAGGCTGGCATAGCAGAATGGATTAATGCATTAAACAATCGTTTCCGGCATTGGAATATCTATATTTCAGACAAACTGACAGATCCTGAATATGCCGAAGGACGCGTAAACGCCCTCCTAAAGGAAAGCGATAAGGTTTGTTATTCCGACGAATTACATCTGGCTGTAAGTCTTCGTTCTTTCCGCGCCGAAACGCTGTCGGCTTTTGTTCATTCAATGCTCTCGTTTACTCCCAATGCAGCCTCGCTCTATCAGGATGTAACACAAAAGGGTTATCCCATTGTGCTGACTCGCAATATGGAACAAGCACGTGCCTGGCTGCGCAAACAGGCACGAGGCAGCCAACAAACAGGCGTACTTGTAACGAAGGTGGCAGCACGCTTCAAGCCATTGGCTGTCCATATTCTGGGGCAGGAAGACGAGAATGCTGTACATTGGTTTCTTGAGGACAAAACAGACGTTCGTTCGTCAAATTATTTGGAGGATGCCGCAACCGAAATACAAGTACAAGGGCTTGAACTTGACTATGCTTGTGTGCTTTGGGATGCCGATATGCGTTGCGAAAACGGCCACTGGGCTTACTACAAATTCAACGGAAAAAACAAATGGAACCCCGAAAATAATGAGGAAAATCGCAAGTATATGCTCAACGCCTACCGAGTGCTGCTGACGCGCGCCCGTCAGGGTATCGTCATCTGTGTGCCGACAGGCAATGGCAAGTTGGGCTCCGACGGCTTTCCCGAAGACCCAACACGCCTGCCAGAGTTTTACGATGGCACATACGAATATTTGAAATCTCTGGGATTAGAAGAAATATAAGATCCCTTGATATTATCCATCAGCATTCCGGATCCCACAGGTACTCTTTTAGGGGGACTTTGCCGGAGGGGGTGAGGCGGATGCCTTCGGAGGTTAGGAGGAAGGCTTGGGCGGGGTAGTGCGGGGCGAGGCGGCCGGAGGCGTTGACGACGCGGTGGCAGGGGAGGTCGGCATCGGAGGCCCCACGCATGATGCGACCCACCAGGCGGGAATGATTGGGCAAACCACATAAGGCGGCAATACGGCCATAGGTGAGCACTCGCCCGCACGGAATCTGGCGGACGATGTCATAGACCTCGGCACGGAGGGTGGCCTCGCTCGGTTGTGCAGCTGCATTCATCATGACAGGATAACTTGTAATGCTGCAAATTATTGTCCCGCTACTCGTCGCGGCAGGGCATTCGGTGGGTGGTGTTCCCATTCAGTGGTGTGCCGTCGGCTCGGCTGATAACCAAGGCTTTCGCAATTAGGATATAAAAGATTTGGCCAATCCGTCGAAAAGTGGTATTTTTGCACCCTGAATAGTTGAGACAGAATGGCGAAACGCTGAGGAGACTCTGAATATAAACAATACTATCCAAACAATAGAACAATGAAGAAAACTCTAATGGCTTTTGCTGTATGCACGTTGTGCATGCACCTCACGGCCCAAGATTTGGACACCGTACCCTATTACCTTGACAACCTGATGCCCGACGCAGGCATCTACTTGCCAGCGCCGCCCGATACGAACAGTATGCTCTTTATCGACGACTTCCAACAGTGGATATGGGGGAAGTCGATGCGTGCCACGCCACGCGGCCAGCGTGCCAGCTGGGAGTCGGAATACAGCGTCAGCCGCATGTGCCAGATCTATAGCGAAGCCATGGGCTTCACCATCAGCAAGGAGGCCACACCGGCCATCTACCGGCTGGTGTCGCGCGGACAGAAGACCGCAGCACAGGCCGTCGACAGGGCCAAAGCGCGGTATATGCGTATCCGCCCGTTTGCCCGCATGAACGAGCATGTGGCCGGTGCCTTCGACGACGAGGAGCACCTGCGCGGCAACGGTTCCTATCCGTCGGGCCATACCTCGCTGGGGTGGACCACGGCGCTGATACTGGCACAGATGGCACCCGAGCAGCAGGACACCATCCTGCGTCGCGGATGGGAATACGGCGAGAGCCGTGTCATCGTCGGTGCCCACTGGCAGAGCGACGTCGACGCCGCCCGCCTGGCGGCCAGCAGCTGTGTGGCTCGCCTGCAGGCAAGTCCCGAATACCGCACCGACCTCGCTGCCGCACGTACCGAATACCTGCTGTGGCACGGTGCCGCTCCTGCCAACGTGCCCTTCCCTAACAGCCAGCATATCCTGCCTCCACCCATCGACACCGCCTCCTACCGCTACCAGGGCGACGTAGCCGCCCACTGGCTTGCCCGAAGCCTGCGCGACACTCCGCGCGGCACGCAGGCCTTGATCGACCATTCAAAACATGTGGAAGATTTCTTGAACCAGTTCTCCGACTGTCTCAACATGACGCTCGACACCACCGTGGCGCCCAACATCACGGCCTATCTGACCCATGTGTACACGACGCTGCGCACCGAGTCGCGCCGCCTGAAGAATAGCGGCTTCCGCCGCCGTCCCTACGCCCAGCTGGGCGACGGATCGATGATTCCCGAGGAGGAGGAAGAAGAGTCCACCGACTCGTCCTACCCCTCCACCCATTCCACCCTGGGATGGGGAATGGCGCTGGCCATGGTGCAGCTGACCCCCGACAGCATGAACGCCATCCTCGAGCGCGGCTTTGAGTACGGCTACAGTCGCGTCATCGCAGGCTACCATTGGGCCTCCGACGTGCAGGCCGCACGTCTGCTGGCCTCCTACACCTTCGTCCGCATGCAGCGCGAGCCGGAATTCCAGACGCTGGCCGCCGCCGCCCGCAACGAATACGCTGCCCTGCGTGGATATACCGGCATAGCTTCCGTCGACAACACTCCCTCCGCCACCCTTACGCGCAGCGGGGACAACATTGTGCTGACCTTCGCAAATGGACAGGAGTCCGGTGTGCTCAACATCTACTCGGTCGACGGCAAGGTACTCCGCAGCATGACCGTGAACAGCAACACCTCCGCCAGCCTCGCAGGGTTGCCGCATGGCACCTATATCGCCACCTTCACCGGCCGCACCTCCTTCGTCAGCCTCAAAACCACGAAGTAATATACCTGAAAGCGAATCCCCCAAATCATCATGAAACGCCATCGGATCAAAATCTGGCTGCTTATCGCCTTGCTGGCGATTGCCAGCACGACGGCGCTAGCGGCGTGCAGCGACAAGGAGGACACCCTTGCGGGGAGGCCCACCGTAGAGCGCATCGAGCAGCGGGGCACTCTGCTGGTCGGCACCACGGGCGACTACCGTCCGCTGTCGTTCCGCGAGCCGGAGACGGGCCTCTACTGGGGCTTCGCCATCGAGCTGGCCGAGGCCATGGCCAAGCGGATGGGCGTGGCGGTGGAGTTCGTACCCACCTCGTGGCCCACGCTGACCGCCGACGTGCAGGCCGAGCCGCAGCTGTTCGACATGGCAATGGGCGGCATCACCATCACCGAGACGCGCTGCGCCACCATGCTGATGAGCGAAGGCTACCTGGCCAACGGCAAGACCATCCTCTGCCGCACGGAGGACACCGTCCGTTTCCGCTCGCTCGAGGACATCGACCGGCCGGAGGTGCGCGTGATGGTCAACCCCGGCGGCCTTAACGAGCAGTTCGCCCGCCAGCACCTCACCCACGCCACCCTCATCGTTCACTCCAACAACGAGGAGATACCCTCGCTCATCGCCGAGGGCGAAGCCGACGTGATGATCACCGAGATCACCGAAGCCCCCTACTATGTGCAGACCGACCCGCGCCTGGCGGCGCCGCTGCTCGACGCGCCCTTCACCCACGGCGAGATCGGTGTGCTGATGCGTCAGGGGCAGGACGACCTGCTGGCCCTCATCAACAGCCTCATCCGCCAGATGAAGTCCGACGGCACCCTCCGTCAACTAACCGAGAAGTACGGATTGGTGTACGCCTACTGAAAAACAGAAACCAAGACCCACGAAATACCGCAACACCCTATGACCGACACCATGACACCCGAGCAGCGGCACCGCTGCATGTCGCACATACGCAGCAAGGCCACGAAGCCGGAACTGCTGGTGCGGCAATGGCTGTGGGGGTACGGTTACAGGTACCGACTGAATGTGAAGAGTGTCCCCGGGAAGCCGGACATCGTGCTGCGGACCTACAGGACGGCGATATTCGTCAACGGGTGCTTCTGGCATGGGCACGGTGTGAGGCTGGAAGCCGCACAAATTGAAAATTCAAAATTGAAAATTGAGAACTCTGCGTGCTGCAAGATTCCGACAACGAACCGCGAGTTCTGGGTCGCCAAGATCAGGAGGAACCAGGAGCGCGACAGGGAGAACTACCGCGTGCTGCAGGAGAACGGCTGGCAGGTGATTGTGGTGTGGGAATGCCAGCTGACGGCGACGAAGCTGGAGCACACCATGCGCGAGGTCGAGGTGCTGCTGGAGGAGAACCTTCTCTCTCTTTACCGGCACAAGCCTGTGCCCTACAACACCGAGGAGGAAGAGCAACTGCCGATGGTGGCAGAGGAAAGCTGACCGACCTCTGTCGTAAGACCCGGAGCGTTTCGGTTGTTTCAACGGCACGACTTTTCAGGGTTCCGCCCTTGGGGGAGGGGTTGAGTGACCCAATGGCAGCAATGATGGCCTATTGTGGTGCGGTGGCTAAAGATTCCTTAAGGCATCCTTAGGACATCCTTAGGGCAACTTGAGACAAAGAGTGGGAACAGGAAACGGGTCGTGCAACTGGTGTCGCACGACCCGTAGGAATGTATAGGCCTTGTTTTTATTTGGCATCGCGACCGGCGCGGATGGCCTTGATGTTGGTTTCGACGACGGCGTCGCCCTTGCGGCCGAAGATGGCCTTGATGGCTTTCTCGAGTTCCTCGAAGGGGAGTTCGAGGTAGGGAGCTGCAGCGCCGAGGAGGACCATGTTGCCGCGGGCGTTGAGTTCCTTGGCGATGGCGTTGGCGTTGAAGCTGACGCATTTCTTCAGCTTGGCGAGTTCGGCATTGACCTTCTCGATATCAGGATAGTTCTTGATGTTGATGAAGGGGTCGCTGTTGGTGATGACAGCGCCGTCGGGAGCGAGGAAGGGCAGGTAGCGGAGTGCTTCCATGGGCTCGGAGCTGAGGATGATGTCGGCCTTGCCTTCGGGGATGACGTCGGCGAAGATGGGGTCGGAGCTGATGCGGAGGTGGCTGAAGACGGAGCCGCCGCGCTGGCTCATGCCGTGGATCTCGCTCTGCTTGACGTTCATGCCCAGATTGAGGGCGGCGTCGCTGATGATTTTGGCTACGGAGACGATGCCGTCGCCGCCTACGCCGCAAAGTATGATGTCTTTTTTCATATTTCTTTAACTTTTTGGGGGAGTTAAAGAAGTTAAAAGAAGTTATCGCGCTTCGCGCTAGGAGTTAAAGGCAAATGCAAATCGCAGGGTGTGAGGCTTGCAGGTGGTGTTGTCTTTAACTTCTTTGACTTCTTTAACTTCTTTAACTACCCATTTATCATTTTATTTATTCGCTGCGATACGTTTCTTGTTCTCGACGATGCAGACGCGCTGCGGGATGATGACGCTGACACCGTTGTAGGCGATTTCCTCTTCGAGGATCTTCATGAACTCGTCGTGGTTCTTGGGGAGCGGCACGATGGAGCGGATGTGGTCGGGATCGACGCCGAGGCCCTTGCAGATGTTGAAGAGCTTCTGGTTGGCGCTGGAGGGCTGACCGCCGGTCATGGCCGTGATGTCGTTGTCGAGGATCATGATGACCACGTTGGCTTTCTCGTTGACGCAGTCCAGCAGACCGGTCATGCCGCTATGGCCGAACGTGCCGTCGCCGATTACGCCGATGGCGGGGAAGATGCCCATCTCAGCAGCACCTTTGGCCATGGTGACCGAGGCACCCATGCAGACGGTGGTGTCGATGGCACCCATGTTGAAGCCGAGGGTGTAGCATCCGATGTCGCCGAAGACGCGGCCGTTGGGATACTTCTTCATCACGTCGATGACGGCCTGGTAGCTGTCGATGTGGGGGCAACCCTGGCAGAGGGCCGGCGGGCGGTTGGTGACCACCTCGGGCACCGACGGGCCTTTGGGCATGGGCTTGCCGAGGGCGGCAGCCACCTTCTCGGCGTTCAGCTCACCGTCGCGGCGGATGGTCTCGTCCAGGCGGCCGTGCACGGGCTTGCCTTTGCCCAGGAAGCCTTTGATGTGCTCCTCGACGAAGGGCTGGCCGTCCTCGAGCACGAGGATTTCCTGCACCTCGTCATAGAGCTTGTTCAGCATGTTGAACGGCAGGGGGTACTGCGTGATCTTCACCACGGGATAGGGGCACTTGCCGCCGGGGAAGTTTTCCTGCAGGTAGTTGAAGGCGATGCCGGTGGTGATGATGCCGCGGCTCTTGTCCTCGCCGGGGATGTACTTGTTGAAGCCGCACTCCTCGCTCATCTTGGTGAACTGGGGCTGCTTGTCGATCAGGTCGCGGTAGAGGCGCTTGGCGTTCACTGGGAGCAGCACGTAGCTCTTGGGGTCGCTGGGGCTGCTGAGGGGGTTCTGGGCGCGGACGGGCTTGCGCTCGACGCCGGCGCGGCTGTGGGCCAGACGCGTGGGGATGCGCATCAGGATGGGCGTGCCCAGCTGCTCGCTGAGGTCATAGCCGGCGAAGACCATGTCGTAGGCCTCCTGCTGGTTGCTCGGCTCGAGCATGGGAATCATGGCCCAGTGGCCGTAGTAGCGGCTGTCCTGCTCGTCCTGGCTGGAGAACATGCTGGGGTCGTCGGCCACCACGATGATGACACCCTTGGTGCCGATGATGGAGGCGTTCATGAAGGGGTCGCCGCAGACGTTGAGGCCGACATGCTTCATGCAGGTCATGGCGCGTTTGCCGCTGTAGGCGACGCCGATGGAGGCTTCGAGGGCGGTCTTCTCGTTGGCGCACCAGTTGGCGACCACGCCTTGTTCCTTGGCCTGTTTGGACTTCATCACGTATTCGGTAATCTGGGTCGAGGGCGTACCGGGGTAGCTGTTGATGGCGCTGCCGCCGGCGTCAATAAAGGCCTGCGCTATAGCCTCATCGCCCAGTAAAAGGAGTTTTGACATAATTGTTATTTTTAATTAATTAATTGTACTTTTTGAGAGTGCAAAATTATGAAAAAAAAATGATATTTAAGAAAAAAAATCACCATAATGAGAATGAGGACGGTATGGACACGGGGCCGATGGGGTGAGAAAGAAGGGATGGAAACAGGGAAAGAGACGGTGAGGTGTAGTTTATGGCTTGTTTTTTACATTATTATTATTCAAAAGGATAGTATTATTTTACAAACGAGGGCAAGGTCACGGTAACAATAGTTGACATGAATGGTCATGAGAGTGGCGAATGGACCGTTGCGAACGGCGCATTGACCATTGATGTTTCCAAGATGGCATCTGGCGCCTACTTCGTCCGCATCGTCGGCGAACAGGTGAACGCCATCCGCAAGCTCATTGTCCGATAAAGATGTGACTCTAAAAAAGAAAGGCTCCTTGACGGGAGCTTTTCTTTTTTGCCATATCTGAATGAAAAGAACCTATATGTGGCGAATTTTATGTCGAATCAGACGAATGACAATCCAGCCAAGGGTAACACCGAGAGCATTGGCGATGAGGTCGTTCACGTCGTAGCCACGATAAGGCAGCAGGTACTGCACACCTTCGGTAAGCAGACCTATGGCGACAGCCGCCAACCATGTGAGAAACACCTGGTGCTTCCGTCCTCCGGCTTTCGTGGAACGACCACGAAAGAGATCCATCAAGAACAACGTACAGGGTATATAGACAGAGGCATGCAGCAGGTGGTCGGCACGCAAACCGAGGATGTAGTTGTCGAGCGGTATGCCCACTCCGTTGAGCGGTGCCCACATAAGGAAAGCCACTGCGCCGAAATACCACGGCCGCAACCGCCGGCGACCTTCTCTTCCCAGCCAACGATAGGCACAGCGTTTCGTTGCCGACCGGCGAAGGATCTGCCTGCCCTTCCGCCATTCAACGGCGGCACCTCCACGCTCGGCAGCTGTCAGCCCTGCAACCATATCCTGACGGCCGATAACCTCACAAATATAGCAGTTGTCACCCTGCATGCAGTAACGGTCGCCGTCGTGCTCCACCACGCGATGCAGCCGATGGCCGCCGCCATAGCGGAAAAGGACCACGTCGCCCACTTCGGGGTCGTGGGACAGCGGGCAGAGGGTCAGCGTATCGCCCTCGTGCAGCGTCGGCAGCATACTGGTGCCCTTGAGCGCAATCTTCACTTGCCGACCTTCGGCCAGTTGCTCCTCTACAAGCGCAAAAAATATCTGGTTACCTGCCTCCATCAATGTGAAAATATCGTATTGGAACACAGGAGAGCAGCTTCGGCGTCGGGCAGGCACTCAAGCCGATAGACCGGCACCTTGTCGAGTATTCCCCCAAGGATGCCGACCACGCGATCCACACAACGCTCGTCGTGGGCCAGCGTGGGCGGACACGAAGGCTGCAAGGCGACAAACGACTGCACCGTCGGCAACTGTTTTATTTCGTTGTACGGCGCCTGGCTCAACCGCACGAAGGCCGCCACAGGGTAGCGTTCCTGTTTGAAACAAGGAGTTTTGCCGCTCCACGGCGATCCATAGACCCACACTCCGTCGTGCTCCACGCGCACAATGGGGCTGTCGTCGTTGAGGAGGAAAGCGCCAGGTACGTTTTCGAGCCACAATCGAGTATGTGTGCTCTTCCCCGTGCCGCTCTCGCCCAGACAAAGCACGGCACGTCCTTGCCACACCACCACCGATGCATGTACCGGCACAGCAGCATAATCCAGCGCCTTGTGGGCATAGGCCAACCACAGCATGTAGCGCAACTCCGACAGGTCGCTGCACCAATTGAGGAAGACATTCCCGCTTTGGGAACGCTCGTATAACAGCAAGCTGCCGCTGTCGAAACGGTAGGCGGGATTACCCGCCTCGTCAGCTAGCATGGTACACCACCCCCTACCCTCCGCCAATTCGAAATGAAAAATCTCGTGAGCCTTCGGCATTTCAATGTTATTTCTCTCATTGACCCACAGGTCGAAATGCGAGAGACGGTTGTCGGCAAAGGCTCCCATGCCAGGCATGCGGTCGAGCACCTGCCCCAACCGCAGCCCGCTGACAGCGACATGCAAGCCGCCGATGCGGTAGCTTCGCATATCTTCAGGCGACAATCAGACCCTCCTTCCGCATCTGCCCCACCCAGTCGGCGGCATCGCGGCGGGCAGTCGGCTCATCGACCTCATAGATCTCACACATTGTCCGCACCACATCATCGACCGTGAATTCACAATCTTTCAATGCATTGTACAGCTCCATAGCACTCTCGTTGAGCGCCACCACCCGTGTCATATCGGCCATATCGGCGGCCTGCATGATGACAATATTCTCACCTGACACCGAGCGAACCTTTTTTCTTGAATCAATCCTCATAGTGACTTGATTAACGTCGCACCTGTCTGATTTATTGCATAAAAAAAAGGACTGGATAAGTTTTTCTTGCAGGAATAAAAAGTTTTTTCTATTTTCGCAGAGTGTAACCGTCGTTATGAACGCGTCACAATTAATTAGAAAACAACAGAATAGAACACATGAAATACAACCGAGTGCTATTGAAATTGAGCGGTGAGTCGCTCATGGGAACCCAGAGTTACGGCATCGACCCCTCGATGCTGACCCAATATGCCCTTGACATCAAGGCGGTGGTGGAGCGCGGCTGCCAGGTGGCCATCGTCATTGGCGGCGGCAACATTTTCCGTGGGCTCAGCGGCGCCTCGAAGGGTATGGACCGCGTGCAGGGCGACTACATGGGCATGATGGCTACGCTCATCAACAGCATGGCATTGCAAGCCGAGTTGGAGAAGCAAGGACTGAAAACCGAGCTGCTCGGAGGGCTTGCCATCGAACCCATCTGCAAGGCCATGAGCCGCCGTCGCGCGGTGGAAGCCATGCAGGAAGGACGTGTGGTTCTCATCGGAGGCGGCACAGGCAATCCCTTCTTCACCACCGACACCGCCTCAACGCTGCGCGCCGTGGAGATCATGGCCGACGTCATTCTCAAGGGCACTCGCGTCGATGGTGTCTATACCGCCGACCCCGAGAAAGACCCCACAGCCACCAAGTACCAGACCCTCAGCTATAGCGAAGCTCTGGAAAAGAAGTTGAAAATCATGGACCTCACGGCCTTTGCCTTGGCCGAGGACAACAACCTGCCCATTTACGTCTTCGACATGAACCGTCCGGGCAACCTGCTCAAGGTGGTAGAAGGCGAGGAGATTGGCACTCTGGTAAGCAAACAATAAAACACAAACCAATATGAACGATTTATCGAAAGCCTGTCTCGACGAGGCTAAAAACAGCATGAAAAGCTCGCTCAGCTTCTTGGACAAGGAGCTGGCCAAGATTCGCGCCGGCAAGGCCAACCCCGGTATGCTCGACGGAGTGAAGGTGGATTACTACGGCACCATGACGGAAATCAGCCAGGTGGCCAACATCAATACCCCCGATGCCCGCAGCATCGTCATCCAGCCCTGGGAAAAGACCATTGTGGGAGCCATCAACAAGGCCATCCTCGACGCCAATCTGGGCTTCACGCCGCGTCATGAAGGCGACATCCTCCGTATCGTCATCCCTCCGCTCACCGAGGAACGCCGAAAAGAGCTCTGCAAACAGGCCAAAACCGAGGTGGAAAACGCCAAGGTGAACGTGCGCAACGTGCGCCGCAAGGTGATGGATGAGGTAAAAAAACTGAAGGACAAATCGGTGCCCGAAGACGAGGTGAAGCAAGTGGAGAAGGACCTGCAGGACATCACCGACAAGAACATCGCCGAATGCGACAAGATCTTTGCCGCCAAGGAGAAAGAAATCATGTCCATCTAACTGAAAACTGAAAATTGAAAATTGAAAAGTTTGACTCCTTGGAGTCAACCAACAAGTATTGTGAAGCCCTCGACCTCAAGCAGGTGGAGGACTTTACTTGCTATTGGGCCCTGGAGCAAACGGCCGGCATCGGCCAAAAAGGCAACCATTGGGAGTCGGCCTCAGGTCAGAACCTCACCTTCAGCCTCGTGCTGCATCCCACCTTCCTCCCCGCCGACCGCCAGTTCAAACTCACCCAAGCCCTCTCGCTGGCCCTTGTCGATTTTTTCGTTCTTTTCAAATTTCCATTTTCAATTCATATCAAGTGGCCGAATGACATTTACATCGACAGCTGCAAAATCTGCGGCACACTAGTGAGTACCCGTCTCACAGGCGCCAGTATTGCCTCCGCCATTTGTGGCATAGGATTGAATGTCAACCAGACGATATTCCCTGATTGGGTACCCAACCCTACGTCATTATCCCTGCTTACAGGAAAAGAGCATGCCTTGGAACCTCTGCTGCAGCAATTGCTTCGCTGCATCGAGGCCAGGTACAACGATCTGAAGGAGAACCTCGACCCCGAACCGGAATACCTCTCTCACCTGATGAACCTCGGCGTTCCCGCGCGTTACAGATATAATGAAGAGGAAATTACGGCCACCATCGCCGGCGTTGACCCTTACGGGCGCCTGCTGCTCACCACCGAGAACGGCCTCCGCCTCAACTGCGGCATGAAAGAAATAGAACTTCTACCGTGACTGGTGCATGATTTTTTTCACGAGGCGGGTGACGATTGCATCATACTGTTCTTCAGTATCGGCGCAAAAGACATAGACTGCACGGCTTAGGTAGGAAATGCCTATGTAGCAGCTGGCAGCCACATCGACCTGTTCGATTAGCGAGCGATGCTCGTCTTCAACCCTCATTAGCGGAGCGTTCTCACGAGGATTGCTGCGGCTGCGGCGGGCAAAGAGCACCACGTCGCTGCCTTCGTCGAGACCGGCCTGCTGCTCGGGCGAAAGGTCTCCTATGTAGAACTCACGCTTCATCCACTCCCACCCTGCCTCGTCTTCGGCGGCAATGACGGTAACGTCGATACGGGATGCGCTGTCGAGGGCAAAGCCCGAAACCGACGCCACCTTGATATCGGGATGGGAGGCATAGCGCTGGTATAGGTCGGTCTGAGCTGTGGCTGCAAGCGAAACGAGCAGCAGCAAGGGAAGAATCAAACGCTTCATACCGTCAGGAATTTCCAAATGTCGCTGATGACCGAATCGGCTTCGCATTGGTTGTTGCACATCACCACAGGTTCCTCGTCAACCTGTTTGCGAGCCTTGTGGGGGCGTACCGTTGCAACATGGGTTACAGGGGCCGGCGGTTCGGGGAGGACAGCTTCTTCAACGGCGACCGTCGTTTCCTGTACCGCTTCGGGCACCACGGCTTCAGCCACCAAAGGAGTCTCTTGCGTGCGTGGAAACATTGACCACACCACGGTACCGCCCACCAACAACACCGCCACAGCCAAGCCGACACCCAACTGTGTACGGCGACGGACGATGCTCGCGGCACGCCGGCCTGCAGCCGCCATCACCTCATCACGATGGCTAAGTCGGTTCAGCTCAGCCAAATCGCCATCGCTGAGGGTACCCTCGCGATACCGCTCCAGCAGTTGCTCTTGTGACTCTGTTTTCATAGGTTATTCATTAGTTTTTTTTTCATTTTATTTTCCGCGACAGCCAGCAGCCGTTTGACGGTGGAGACGCTGACACCGATAATGGCCGAGAGTTGCGCGACGGTATATCCCTCCTCACGATGATACTCCATCACCACCCGTTCCAACGGTTCAAGACCCTCCTTACTCTCATTCACCATCTGCTGAACCTCGTCGGTATCGTAGGCAACCAATTCCTTGACCTCTCCAAGGCGCACCAACCTCCGCTTGCGGCGCAAGATGCTGAAGCACTCGTTGACTGTGGTCCGATGGCAATACTTGACCGGATCTTGCACGCCGAGATGCACAAGCGTCTTCACCACAGCCTCCTGCACCGCATCCTTGGCATCGTCCTCGTCGTCGAGGATGGCCACCGCCTGACTATAGAAGTCGAGATAGTGCTCGGTCAGGAGAAGCTGCTTTTTTGCGCGATTCATTGCTATAAAGACGCCGAAGTGGGCCAAAATGGCTCACCATTTTAACATTTCAGCCAAAAAAGATGATGTCCGGCAACTGGCAGACGGCATGTTTTTGATAGTCAATCTCTATCATTACCAACTGCCTGCCGTTAGTCAGCAACAGGTAAGGCACCTGCAGCACGGTGTTGTATCGGCAGGCCTGGTCACAGACCTTCTGCGTGAGAGGTACGTCGGGACGTTTGCATTCCACAATCATCCACGGACGGCCATTGCGCCCATAAGTCACGATGTCGCAGCGACGCGACTGTCCGTTGACCGTGATGGCGCCCTCCACCTGCATCAGCTCAAGGGGATAGCCGTAGCGGTCGTGCAACATACAGATGGTCTGCTGCCGAACCTCCTCCTCGGGCGTCAGCGTCACCCAACGACGGCGCACAGGGTCGAGCACCTCGCGGCGGCCGTCCGGCAACCCCCGTACCTGTGGTTCAGTATATGGCGCTTTCGTCGCCACCCTCATCCTCCTGTTGTTGCGGTTTTTGTTTCAGGCCGTTGTTTATTTTCCACGAGAAGCCGATGGTCACCATGGGCGAGAGGCGATGGTTCTTCACTACGCGGTAGAGTTCTTCGTTGTCGGTGAAGTGGCCCCAGCCGCCGGTGCACAGGAAGTCGGAAACACGCAGGTTGATGGTGCCTCGCTGCTGGAGGATATCTTTCTTCACCGCCAGGTCAAACCAGTAGCTGGGGTCGAGCCTGGCCTGCAAGTCGAGCCCGGGAGCGCGGTATTGACCGCTGAGTTGGAGAGTCCAGTCGTGCGGCAGGGTCATGAATGAGTTGAGCTTGCCACTGGCTTGGAAGAGCTCTTTGGTGTCGCCATTAAGCAGCGAAGTGCCTTCGATGCGCTCGTTGTAGAGGTTGAGGCTGACATTCATTTTCCACCAGGATGTCATCTGCCAGTCGAAGATGAACTCCAGTCCGTAGTTGTAGCTGTTGGCCAGGTTCTGTGGACCGGCGGCCCAATAGCCCTCGTAGTCGCTGTTGTAGGGTTCCCACCATGCATACTGCGCCACCGAGGCGGAGTCCCAATAGAATCCATACCAAGTGATGGTGTTGTTGCTATGACGGAAGTAGGCGGCAGTGTATATGTTCACTTTCTCGAATCCCATGTTATAGCTCAGTTCGAATGCGTTGGTGAACTCCGGGTCGAGGGTGGGGTTTCCGAAACCCAGATGCCGACCATCCATTACGTTGATGTAGGGGTTGAGGTCCCACATGTGGGGACGGCGCACGCGACGGCTATAGCTGAGTTGGGCACTCTGCATATCGTTGATTTTGTATGAGAGATGCAAAGTGGGGTAGATGTTCTTGTAGGGCTTGTCAACCGCGGGTGTACCAGGATGTTTGAGATCCTTGCCGTAGGTGTAGGCATATTCACCACGCAGACCGGCCTGTAGCGAGAGCCTGTCGGTGAGGCTGCCGCCGAGTGTGGCATAGATGGCGTGTACCTGTAGGTTGTATTTGAAGTGGGTCGATGAAATCTGGTCGGGATAGCTGACCATGACATGGGAGGAGTCGTATTGTGTGCGGGTGTAGTCGGCCCGCTGGTCAGGCCAGTCCATACGGCCTTCGTAGCCGGTCTCCAGCCGCCAACCATCTTTCCCCAAGAAAGAATCTAGCGGGCGCAGGTAGTTGAGTCTGACGTTGAGCGCCTGATGGTCGTTCTCCGTGACACTCTCGCGCAGAAAATAGTTGTCCCACGTGGCAGGACCATAGAAGGTCTGCTCTTGGCTGCCGGTGCCGTGCACCTGACGGGCGCTGAAGGTGGCATCGAAGGTCAACTCCTCGTCCTTGCGGTCGGTCTTCATGGTGTAGAGCAGGTTGACTGAGTGGTTGAGATTGCTGTTGTCGCCTTGATTGAACTGATCGTAGCGCATGGAGTCGTTATGGAGCAGGTCATGGGCGTAGATCCAGCTGTTGCGCTTGCGGCTGCCACCACGCAGCTGGTAGGAGAGCAGCAGGCTGTTTTTCGCGTTAAAGTAGTACTCACCGCCCACCTTGACACTTCCCATCGTGCCGGGGTTGAGGCTGTACTCATGCAGCGAGTCGTGCAGGTAGTCGATGCCGTTGGTGCGATGGGCGATGTCGGTCACGCCGTAGTTGCCACGGGCGCGACGTCCGAGGTCGGCGTTGAGGAACAAGTTGTACTTCTCCGTGGTATAATTGAGACTTATGTTTCCCATAGCCGTAGGGATGAACGAGGGGAGCGAGTCGGGCACCATGAAGGGGAGCGGGGCGCCGAAGTTGACGCTGGCCACTCCGTTCAGACCCAGGGCTCCGGCGGTCTTGTCCTTCAGTTTGATGTTGATGATGCCACTCATGCCCTCGGGGTCGTACTTGGCCGAGGGATTGGTGATGACCTCCACGTTCTCCACCGTCGAGGCGGGAATCTGCTCCAGCAGAGTGGCCAGGTCGCTGGCCAGCAGTTCACTGGGGCGGCCGTTGACGAGCACCTTCACGTTGTCCGAACCGCGCAGCGTCACGTTGCCGTCGTTGTCGATGGCCACGCTCGGCACCTGCTCCAGCACGTCGGACGCGGTGCCGCCGCCGGCCACGATGTTCTTATCCACATTCACCACACGCTTGTCCAGCTGGTACTCCACCATCGAGCGCTCGGCGCTGACCTCCACGGCCTCCATCATCGTGGCCTGCGGATTGATGGACACCTTGCCGAGGTTCACCGACGAATGTTCTGCCGAGAGGGAGACAATGCTTTTGTAATACTGCGGTTCATAGCCCACAAAAGTGATGCGCAGCAGGTAGCGCCCGTAGGGAGCTTCGAGGCGGAAATGGCCGCTGCCGTCGGTGACGGTCCCTCCTTTGAGTGTCGAGTCCTTGGGCGAAAGCAACGCCACAGTGGCATACTCGATGTTCTCACCTGTCCGTGCATCGGCCACACGGCCGCGCACCACGCCCTGCTGGGCCGCGACTCCGAAGGTCACGGTGCAGAACAGCACAATCAACAACCGTTTCATTGCTGCGGTTTTGGCTGACGCACGAAATGGGGCATCTCGAACGGTATCTCTATCGAGTACTCGATAAGGCCACCGAAGCTGCCGTCCTCCTTCCACCAAGGGGTCTGGTAGATAAGCTTCTTCACCTTGCCGCCGTCGGCGAGGGTTTTCTCAATGGTGTAGGCGTTGAGCTGCTGGTGCTCGAGCAGGCCTTTGAGCTTGGTCTTGGCGGGTTCGGGGTGGCAATCCATCAGGTTGTTGCCTATAATCTTGTGGCCGTGGCTGTTCACATCGGCGCTGTGCTGGTTCATGTCGAGCACATAGCCTTCGGCGTCGCACACGGTGATGGCGATGTTGTTGAGATGTTCAAAATACTGGTCCATGATACGTTGATATGTTGCTACGTTGATATGTTGCTACGTCGGTATGTCTAGGCGGGGATAAGGGGGATGAAACATAACGATAGGTTGATAAATTGACGGGCGACAACCCTTGCATCAACTTATCAACCTATCAACTTACCAACCCTCAATTATTTGCACTGCAGGGCGGCCAGGGCGATGCTGTAGAGCTTGGTCTTGGCGCTGTCGCCGCGGCTGGTGAGCACGCAGGGGACGCGGGCACCCATGACCATGCAGGCCAACTCGGCGTGGGCGAACTTGGTGCAGGCCTTGTAGAAGATGTTGCCGCTCTCGATGTTGGGGAACAGCAGGCAGTCGGCGTCGCCGGCCACTTCGCTGGTGAGCTTCTTGGTCTGGGCGCTCTCCTTGTCGATGGCGCAGTCGAGGCTCAACGGACCATCCACGATGGCACCGGGAATCTGGCCACGCTGGCTCATCATGCCCAGCCAGGCACCCTCGGCGCAGGCGTTCATGCCCACGGAGACCTGCTCGGTGGCGGCAAGGATGGCCACTTTGGGTTTCGGGTTCTCCAGGCTCTTGGCCACGCTGATCTCGAAGTTCATGATGGCTTGCTTCTGCTTGAAGTCGGGAGCCGGAATGATGGCCATGTCGGAGCAGATGAGCAGTTTGTGGTAGGCGGGCACCTCCATGACGGCCATGTGGGTCAGCATGTCGTTCTTCTTGCCGGGCATCAGGCCGCTCTCCTTGTTCAGGATGGCGCGCATGTACTTGTCGGTCGAGAGCAGGCCTTTCATCAGGAAGTCGCCTTTGCCCTCGTTGATGAGCTTCACTGCCAAGGCGCCGGCCTTGTTGTCGTTGGCCTCCTGGACCATCTCGAACTTGTTGGGGTCGATGCCTTCCTCGGCGCAGACCTTTTTCATGGTCTCGATGTCGCCCACGAGGGTGGCCTCGACGATGCCGCGGTCGATGGCGGCGCTCACGGCGGCGATGGTGTGGCTGTCGTTGGCATAAGCCGCGACAAGACGTTTCTTACCTTTCGATTTGACCAGCTCAAGCAGGTCGTCAAGTTTTGTAACCATATTGATATTGAATTTGTTATTGTTAATTAAACGTTTCTTACAAGACTGCAAAGATAAGAAATATTATGACATTCTGTAAACAATATTTTGCGCCTCCAATAATCAGACTGATATTCAACACCTTCCAGGCAGTCCCTCCGTATCAACTCCGTCTCACCTCCGTTTCAACTCCGTCTCACCTCCGACTCACCTCCGTTGAAAGACGGAGTTGATACGGAGGGAGGGCGGAAGTGCGACGGAGGGGGTGGGGAGCCAACAGCAGGTCAAAAATAAAGAATTATTTGCACGGGTCGGATTTTTTTCGTATTTTTGCATTTCGATTCAAAACGCACATAATATGTCAGACACACTGGTTATCACCCCCACTTACAACGAGAAGGAAAACATCGAGGCCATCATCCGCAAGGTCTTTTCGCTTCCGAAAGCGTTCGACATGCTCATCATCGAGGACAACTCGCCCGACGGCACGGCCGACATCGTGAAGCGCCTGATGCAGGAGTTCCCCGAACGCCTGTTCATCAAGGAGCGCAAGGGCAAGCTGGGTCTCGGCACAGCCTATCTCGACGGCATGCGTTGGGGTTTGGATCACGGCTACGACTATATGATTGAGATGGACGCCGACTTCAGCCACAACCCCGATGACCTCATCCGCCTCTACGACGCCTGCTCCTCGGGCAAGGGCGACGTGGTGGTGGGTAGCCGCTACGTGGGCGGCAAGATCAGCGTGGTCAACTGGCCCATGATGCGCCTGCTGATGAGCTACTATGCCTCAAAATACGTCCGCACGGTGACCGGCATGAAGGTGGCCGACGCCACGGCGGGCTTCGTATGCTGGAGCCGCAAGGTACTGGAGCGCATGAAGTTCGAGAAAGTGAAGTTTGTTGGCTACGCTTTCCAGATCGAGATGAAATACACGGCCACACGTCTGGGCTTCAAGGTCTATGAGGTGCCCATCGTATTCACCGACCGTGTGCTGGGCGTCAGCAAGATGAGCATGAAGATCTTCAAGGAGGCCTTCTTCGGGGTCTTCAACCTTCGCTGCCGCAACTGGCGGAACTACTAAATACTCCTAGCCACTGGCGCGGCAGAAATCTATATATCTTATAAATTATTTCGCTTCGCGGATAATGAAAGATATTGATGACTTGATATATGAGGTGCGCGGCGCGGCGATGGAAGTATACAATTATTTCGGGCCAGGTCTTCTAGAGTCGGTATACGAAAAGGCCCTTGTACGAGAGTTGGAACTAAGGGGTATGGATGTAAAAACACAACTCCCTGTGCCGATAGTTTATAAAGGTTCTGTTATTGGCGATGAGCTAAGGATAGATGTTTTGGTCGAGGATGAGTTGATTGTGGAATTAAAATCCGTCGAGGAATTCAAACCGGTGTATTACAAACAACTTCGTACATACTTAAAGTTGCTGAACAAAGAAGTCGGTCTTCTTATAAACTTTGGTGAACATGACTTCAAAAAGGGAATGAGAAGAATAGCATTGTGACTGCGTAGCTTACCGCCGAAGGCGGCAATAATTTATAAGATTTATAGATTTCGTGAGCGCAGCGAGCAGGAGAATAGGAGAACAAGAATAAAGATATACAGAATATGAAGAAGTTTTTATCGATTGCAGTGGTGTTGCTATGTGCGGGCACCGCTTTTTCGCAGGAACGCCTCCTGCAATGGGACCAATTGATGGACCGCAGCCTCTATCCGCAACGCGAGATGATGAGCTTCATCTTCGCCCCCGACGGCAAGACCGTGACCTACTACAAGGGTGGCGAGGACAAGGGATTCTATGGCTTCGACGGCAAGAAGGAGTTCAAGCTTACCGAAACCCAGCAGGACTGGCGCAAACCCAAGGACAACGACCCCAAGCAGGAAGAGCGTGTGGAGCTGAAGGAGGGTAACCTCTACGTGGATGGCAATCTGGTGGAGCGCGGCGACGGCTACAACGTGGTCCTCGGCGAGAGCGTGCACCGCAACGAGTTCGGCATCAACGGCGGTCTCTTCTGGTCGCCCAAAGCCTCAAGACTGGCCTTCTACCGCATGGATCAGAGCATGGTGGAAGACTACCCGCTGGTGAACACCAAGGCTCGCGAGGCCGAGGTGAAGCCCATCAAATACCCGATGGCCGGTATGAAGAGCCACTGGGTGACGGTGGGCGTGTGGGATTGTGCGGCGGAGAAGCTGGTGTATCTCAACACCGCCCGCGACACGTCGGTGCACGAGCGAGAGATGTACCTCACCAACATCGCCTGGAGCCCCGACGAGAAGTATGTCTATATCGCCAAAGTGAACCGCGAGCAGAACCACATGTGGCTCGAGCAGTACGACGCGACCACGGGTGCCTTCATGAAAGTGCTCTTCGAGGAGACCAACCCCCGCTACGTGGAGCCCTGCGAGCCGATGATATTCACCCCCAAGGGCGACCAGTTCCTGTGGTATTCGATGCGCGACGGCTACAAGCACCTGTATCTGTATAACATGGATGGTTCTCTTGTCAAGCAGGTGACCACCGGCGAGTACGAGGTCGAGGGCTTCATCCAGTTCGACAAAAAGGGAGAGAACATCTTCGTCTATGCCAACAAGGGCAACCTTGCCGGCCGCGACGCCTACCGTGTGAACCTGAAGAAGGGTACCATGGAGTGCATGACTATGACTGAAAACGGCCTGCACGGCACCCACAGCGTGGCCATCAACGAGGCAGGCACCATGTGGGTCGATATGTGGAGCAGCGTCAATGTGCCCATGCGCGCCGACCTGCGTGACTGGAAGCACAAGAACCCCGTCAAGACCTTCTTCGAGGCCGAGAACCCCCTGAAGGACTACGCCATGCCTGGCGTGAAGCTCGGCACCATCAAGGCTGCTGACGGCAAGACCGACCTCTACTACCGCCTCATCACCCCTCCCAATATGGAGAAGGGCGAGAAATATCCCACCCTCGTCTATGTCTATGGCGGCCCGCATTCGCAGCTGGTCACCGACAGCTGGCTGGGCGGCGGCAACCTCTACTTCATGTTCCTCGCCCAGCAGGGCTATGTGGTCTTCACCCTCGACAACCGCGGCACCGACAACCGTGGCTTCGAGTTCGAAAGCTGCACCCACCGCCGCCTCGGCGAGATAGAGATGGCCGACCAGATGGAGGGCGTGAAGTTCTTGAAAAGTCTGGCTTTCGTTGACCAGAACCGCATGGGCGTGGAGGGCTGGAGCTTCGGCGGCTTCATGACCATCACCATGAAGCTGGCGCACCCCGAGGTGTTCAAGGTGGGCTGCGCCGGCGGCCCGGTCATCGACTGGAAGTGGTATGAGATTATGTACGGCGAGCGTTACATGGACACTCCGCAGGAGAACCCCGAAGGCTACGAGGCCAACAGTCTGCTCAACAAGGCCCAGAACCTCGAGGGCCGCCTGCTGGTCATCCAGGGCGCCGAAGACAACACTGTGGTGCCGCAGCACAGCACCGAGTTCATCGAGCGCTGCATCAACAACTTCAAGCAGGTGGACTATTTCATGTACCCCCACCACGAGCACAACGTGCTGGGCCGCGAGCGCCTGCACCTGTACCAGAAGATGTTCCAGTATTACGAAGATCATCTGAAATAAAAAAACATATAACCTATAACCCTTACAATGTTTACCGGCATTATAGAGACGACGGCCAAGGTCGTCAAGATTGAGAAGGAGAACACCAACTACCACTTCACGCTGGAGGTTCCGTTCGGCGACGAACTGGCCATCGACCAGAGCATGGCACACGACGGCTGCTGCCTGACGGTGGTGAAGGTCGATAAAGAGAAGAAACAATATGTGGTCACCGCCATGGACGAGACGATGCTGAAGACCAACCTCGGCACGTGGGTGGTAGGCACGGAGGTGAACGTGGAGCGATCCATGCGCATGGACGGCCGCTTCGACGGCCACATCGTGCAGGGCCATGTGGATCAGACCGCCACCTGCACCAAGGTGGTCGATGACAACGGCAGCTGGCGCTTCTATTTCGAGTACGATGCCAAGAACGCCCCCAGCATCACCGTCCCCAAAGGAAGCATCAGTATCAACGGTGTGAGCCTGACGGTGGTCGATAGCGAACCCGGCATGTTCAGCGTGGCCATCATACCCTATACCTACAAGGTGACCAACTTCCACAATTTCAAGCCCGGCACGGTGGTGAACATCGAGTTTGACGTCTTCGGCAAATATGTGCAGCGACTGTTGGAACAATACATGGCAGCACAGAAATAACAACTTCGTATGAAAAGAACACTGCTCTTACTGGCATTTGCCCTACCACTTACCCTGGTGGCCCAAATCAACACAAAGGAAAGTTGCACCTCAATCATGGTGGGCAAGAGAGCCTCGACCGACGGGAGCGTCATCACCTCGCACACGTGTGACGGCCGCTATCGCACCTGGATGACCATCGAACCGGCCGCAGACCATAAAAAAGGTGAAAAGCACGAAGTGCGCAAAGGGACGATGCACACGGTTTCGCCCAGCGACACCACAGGCATCCGTGTGGCCGGCACCATTGCCGAAGCCGAGCACACCTACGCCTACCTCAACACCTCCTACCCTTGTCTCAATGAGAAGCAACTGGCCATTGGCGAAAGTACCTTCGGCGGGCCCGACACATTGGTGAACCCCGACGCCATGTTCCTCATCGAGGAACTGGAACGAATTGCCCTGCAACGTTGCACCACAGCCCGTCAGGCCATCCTGTTGATTGGGAAACTCGTGGCAAAACATGGCTATGCCGATGGCGGCGAATGCATTACTATTGCCGACAAGAAAGAGGTGTGGCAGATGGAGATTGTCGGTTGCGGCCGCACAGAAACAGGAGCCGTATGGGTTGCCCAACGAGTGCCCGACGACCATGTGGCTGTGAGCTGCAACATCCCGCGTATAGGCAAGTTGCAGCGCAACAATCCCGATTATTTCATGTGCTCAGACAACGTGGAAGCAGTGGCCAGGAAGTACAACCTGTGGGACGGCAAAGGAGAGTTTGTCTTCTGGAAAGCCTACAACACCACCTGGGCCAACGGCAGGAACTTCCGTGAGCGGGAGTGGTTCATCTTCAATGCGCTGGCTCCCTCCCAAGGGTTTACCTACGACATGGCGGAGCTGCCCTTCAGCGTGAAACCCGACAATCCCGTCGATGTCACCGACGTGATGGAACTCCTGCGCTCCACCTACGAGGGCACCGACATGGATATGTGCAAAAACATGAAAGTGGTGGTCAACCGTAAACGTGACGACGGCAGCACCTACAAAGACACGGTGGTCAGCCCCGTGGCCAATCCCTGGCTTGGCTCGACCATGCAACAGACCCTCAACATGATAGCCCCCGGGACAATCACTTTCCGCCGTACTGTCAGCGTGGCCTGGTGCTCCTATTCATTTGTGGCCCAACTAAGAGACTGGCTGCCCGACCCTGTAGGCGGCATTTGCTGGATGGCCGTCGATAACCCGGGCCAAAGCCCACGAATACCTATCTTCTGCGGCACCACTGAACTGCCCGAAGCCTTCAGCCATTGTGGCCAGAAAGCATATAACCCCGACGCCCTCCTGTGGCAGTACCGACGCGCCAACAAATTGGCCACCGTGGCATGGCAACGCACCAAAAAGCAACACATGAACGCTGTACTACACCATGAAGGCACCGCATTCAGTGGATTGAAAGCCTTGGAAGACAATATCAGATCCATGAAGAATCCCGACAAATCCAGCAAACAGCTCAATGCCTACACCAAGCAAATCTATGAGAATACAGTGGCAGCCTGGCGTCAGCTTGAGGCCGATTACTGGCAGCTTTTCGGCATGGGTTTTTAATCACGGACACTACAGACGCTCCAACAGGAAACTCACGGGCCGGAAGCCGTCATTGCAGCTGATCATCGCGCTGTAAGGATTCTGCATCCAGCCGTCGTAAAAGTTTCCCTCGCCACGGGCCAACGATTCGACAAAACCACGCATCGACTCCCAGGCACTATCACACATTCCATCGGGCTTTGCACCGCCTCGGGCGACCCATGTCTGTCCTTCGTGCACATCACAGGTATGCTCTATCGGATTCTCATAGAGTTGCTGCAAATCTTTGTAGTCAGCCTTGCGGAGAGCTGTTATTTTCACATCGTACATATCCAATATTTTAGATTGCAAAGATACATTTTTTTCAGCAAACTGAAACTTTTTTTTGTCAGTATCGAAATTCTTCGTATTTTTGCACCCCGTATTTTTTGTTTTTAACATATATAAATTATCATCATTTATGAAATACGGGTTCGACAACGAAAAGTATCTGCGGATACAGTCCGAACACATCAAGGAGCGCATCTCCAAGTTCGGCAACAAGCTTTACCTTGAATTTGGCGGTAAACTGTTCGACGACTACCACGCCAGTCGTGTCCTGCCCGGCTTCGAGCCAGACAGCAAACTGAAGATGCTCACGCAGCTGAAGGACGATGCAGAAATTGTCATCGTCATCAGCGCTACCGACATCGAGAAAAACAAGAAACGCGGCGACCTCGGCATCACCTACGACGAGGACGTGCTGCGCCTGCGCGAGGTCTTCATGGAGCGCGGCTTTCTGGTGAGCGGCGTTGTCATCACCCACTACAGCGGACAACCCAGCGCCACCGCCTACCGCGAACGCCTCGAGCGCCTGGGTATCAAGGCTTACTATCATTATATCATCGAGGGCTACCCCACCAACGTCGAGCTCATCGACTCGGACGAGGGCTTCGGCAAGAACGACTATGTCGAGACCACGCGCCCACTGGTGGTCATCACCGCTCCGGGGCCCGGCAGTGGCAAGATGGCCGTCTGCCTCAGCCAGCTCTACCAGGAGAACAAGCGCGGCATCAAGGCCGGCTACGCCAAGTT
>DGIA01000035.1:0-58959 GCA_002392965.1 Bacteroidales bacterium UBA3834
CATAATTTGTTATTATCATTAGTTTATTTCGACCAAATTGTGTATATTGTCGAGAAAAAAGACTTATGACAACACAAATAGAGAAAACATCTGTAGCATGTGGAATAAAGGGTTTCCTTCGTCATTGCCGGTTTGAACGGAAACTGGATAAGAAAACAATAGCAGCCTACGAGACTGATCTCCTGCAATTCATTAAGATTGGCGCGATTGATTCAGAATGGGAAATTGAACAGATAACACGAGAAAAGATAAAGGTATGGCTTGAATCAATGGAATCATATAAATTCCGAACAATAAAGCGAAAACTGGCATCAACACGTGCTTTTCTGCGATATTTGGAAACAGAACATGACGATTTCAACAACCCAATTAGAAAGATGCGTATAAAACTCAAAGAACCCGTTCGGCTACCAGTAGTAATGACAAAAGACGAAGTCAAAAAGATATTGACTCAATTAGAAGAGAAAAGTTCTTCAAAGCCCAAATCCCGCCAAGCCAATTTCATAGCAGTGCGGAACAGAGCTGTGGTTGAGTTATTGTTTGCCACAGGAATGCGCATCGGGGAGTTGTGTAATCTGCGCCACAACGATGTCGATTTGGAACACCGAATAGTCCATATTTTAGGAAAAGGAAATAGAGAACGCGTGGTAGATGTCTGCCTACCAGTCACCTTAAAGGCATTGCATGAATGGGTAGCAGTCCGGCCTTCGTCACACGATACTCCAGGGGACTTCTTCTTTATCAATCGCCTTGGTGCCGGACTCTCCCCGCAAACGGTAAGAAGTCTCATCCATAGTCTTGCAGACGAATGTGGCATTTCCAAACATGTGACCCCGCACACTTTTCGCCACACTTTTGCCACACTTTTGTTGGAAGAAGATGTTGACATCGCCAATATCAAGCAGATATTGGGGCATAGTTCCATTGCCACCACACAGATATACCTTCACGTGAACCCCGTTAGGCAGAGAGAAATTCTCACTCACAGACATCCTCGATTAAAAATGACTTAAAAAGAACTACCCATTGGGTAATTGAAATAGACAGCAACTTCCGCAATGTCTAACAAATATTTTTTGTCATTCAAAAAAAACTTTGTATTTTTGCATATCCGATTATTGGAGTTTGATGCAATATGACATATAGTATTAAAACATTGACAACAACCCACGAAGGCCGCATTTTCAACAGAAAGAGCGACCACATTGAACCTAAAGGGCCAGTTGTAGTTGTTGTAATGTCCAATGCCGATAGCGGGAATTTCATTGCTGGCATCAAGGTTGAAAGCTCCATGTATTGCATTAACCGTTCCATCGGGAATGCCAATAACCCATTGTTTTTTCGATGGGATTATTGTGTTTCGAAAATAGATGTACACACTGAATAACAGCCTATGGATAAAGAATATCTCACATTCGATTTAAGTAAACTTGACGATGACAAATATCACGAGGCCGTCCAAAATGCGAGTAGCATTTTGGACACTGACGATGGTGAGGATTGGTGTAATCTAATCCTTAAAGTCGCAAGTGAGATAAAAAGACGTGAAGGTTTGGAAAACGCCATCAGGTATCTTGGCGCCATTCAAGCTGATTACGCGCGGATATTCTTAAATCTATTTGACAAAAACGCTGAAATACTCAAACGGACCTGTTATTATAATCTGGAGAATAATAATTATGACAAGGCCAAAGAGAATTTGGCTCACTATATATACAGCGCCCTTTCGCAGATTGATTATAAATCGACACTCCGAAAGATGCCATATTATAGTTTCCGCACTTTCTCGGACTACTCATTAAAAGATGTAAAAGAACAGAAACTAACATTGTCTCATCCACGTGAATTCAATGATCCGTTGGACACCCTGTTGGTATGGTGGATGGAGTCCGAAATAGCCGAATCCCATGGTAGTGAACTTGATAAAAAATACACACTTTTATTGAAAAAAGTATCTGAGGGCATCAAAATACGGTGTTTGTCTGCAGGGAAGACAACTAAAAAAGAAATTCCCGTAGAAGAACTTTCGAGCTTGATGTGGGCACACTATGCAAACAGCCATAAAGGATTCTGTATCGAATATGATTTTGATAGAGATTTTTTTACCAAAAATCACACTAAAAATCATATAGTTGTATTTGACAACATAAATTATACTGATGTGGTTAATCCGCATGGAGAACCGTCCATCAAAGACGCGCTATTCAACAAAAGTGAATTCTGGAGTTATGAAAACGAGGTCAGATTGGTGATGTTTGATGAGGAAAACGAGGAAGATTTTCCTTCACTTGACTGTACAGGCATGATAAAAGCCATCTATTTAGGGGTGAAGTGTTCCGATGAGAACCGCAGAAAAATGGAAAGAGCCATCGGGCATAAAGACATCCCTCTGTATCAAATGAAAATTGATGCAAACAACCTGACACATTTTAAAAAGCAACAAATAGGGTAAATTATGTTTAGAAAAAAAATAACACAAGACGAGTTGTTGTCTGCCGTCATCCAATACGAACACAACACTAAAAAAGCAGAATTTGTAGAACGGATAGATAAAGGGATCTGCCTTTACAAATTCAAAGGTTCAAGGAAAGCGAAGGTGGTAATAGTAATGTGCGAAAGCCATGACTTCTTTGAGAAGTTGAACATGCAATTACAGATGGCAAAAGATATAATATTATCAGCTACGGGGTGGCTAGACAATATTGAATTATTCACTACGGCTGTCATTACCGATGCAAAAGCAGATGAGTTGGAATCCCATCTGTCACCTGATGAACTTTCGCTATCTGTGTTTGACTGTGAACGGATAAAAGAATTGACAGAATTCAATCCCCTCAAGGAGAATGTGTCCCAAACCACGAAAGACCCAGATGTAGACCCTGCATTCTTTGACTATTTGGCCATGAGCAACGAGTCCTCCGATATCAAAAATCATTTCTTTCATGCGCTACTATTAATGGACATGTATCGAAGCCAGCCTGTTGAAGAAAAATCATTTATTGAGGAGTGTGTTGAAAAGTACCATAAAAGCAGTGTGGAAATACAAAGAGCTGTTAAATCCCTTCGGCGTGAAGGGAAACTGACTGCTTTGCAAAAAGGCAATGAGTTTAGCCTAAGTGATTCCGAGCAACGTATTATAGATAAATCCGTAAAAGAATCCCGCTCAACAGAACAAGAATTCCTTAAAGCCTACGATATTCTTTTAGAGAAATATAAGGTAACCTCTGGGGAAAAAATCTTGGAACGATTAAAAAATGAATATTTGTCAAAATACAACGGGCTGCACTTTGATGAGCAAAGCCAAGAGAACAACAAAAATGAGGTGGCCGGAAGTTTTGCCGAGTTTATTGGCGATATTCTTGGCGATGACCAGCAATGTTTCATTCAAGAATTATCGGAACTTTGTGGCAGAACCGACTACTTGGATCAGTACGCTCTGAATCATGCTTTCCTCAATCTTTTTCGTTCTGATAAATATGAAGAATATTTGAACAAGAAAGAATTTGTAATTTACATGGATACTCCAGTAATTGCGAACTATATATGTTCAAAAAGTTCGTGTGCCGACGAATACCAAATCACATGGGACAATCCCGATTATTTGAATGCCCTAGACCTTTTCGGGTACCAAGAGGAAAATGATGACAAAATAAGATTCACCGTGCCTCACGATTATATCCAAGAGACTATTGGCGAACTAAAAAAAGCATTGCAATTTTCATGGTTTGACCAAATAAAAGATGCACCTATTAAACTAGAAACCTCCAACATCTTCTACAACTTTTATTGTGCTGTCAAAAATGAAATGGAACATTTGGGTGAAGATGTGTCCGGCTTTGGCTTTGAATCATTCGCCAAATTATTGGGATTTAGTGATGTTAATCCGGATTCAACCACTTTTATGAAAAAAAACATCTCTTATTTAAGATATTTCCTTAAACAAATGGGAGTTGAAACTCTTGAAATGGTTGACGGCTATTATGATGGGTTTGAGAAAGTCAAAAATGGATATGAATGGACACTTCACGAACGTGGCAGAGACAAGACTAATTTGGCTATCAACGCCGATGTTCGACAAGCCTTCTTCATCACGAAAGAGGCCATGGCAAAAAAGATTGAAAACAGGGAGTTTTACCTTGTTAGTTGGGACAATACATTGTACAAACTCCGTGACATCGTCAGAGACGAGTTGGAAATAACAGGACATACTTACGGAATATACAAGCCCGGGGAACTCGCGGACAAATTAGCATTTCGCAACTTCCGCATAAGCAAAGAGAACGTAAAAAGCGAAGTCTTTGCCTATGCAAATAACAGTTTCAATTTAACAGATAAAATCCGCAGTCTATTCGACAATGTATTGACTCCATATTTTGCTTCTTCAAAAAACAAGAACAACAAGCTCGTCTCATCTTTGCTAAAAATGGAACAATCCATGATTGATGGAGAAACGGACCGTGATACATCGTCAAGGAGTGACAAGACGTTGTTTGAAGAGTTCTTCTTGTCGATTGTCATGACTTTGCCCAAACACAATTGTACAAAGCAGAATTTGCGAGATTTTTTGGTCGACGAAAACAACAACAAATTTATCATTTCCTCGTTCCAAGAGGCTTTTGAAAAGAAAGAGTCCGTCAATAACCTCGATATAGCAGAACGCTTTTGCAATGAAATAAAAGCATATGCAAATGTTGCGTCAGAAGACATTAAGTTGGGGTAAAAGACTCGCTAATCTACATGTTATATAAAAATGCCCATCACGCAAACGCATGATGGGCTACTAACAAAGATGAAGACACGCCGTTACCAGCGGCGATAGTAGCACCAATTAAGGTTAGAGTAATACACACCGTCAAGGCGATGCCATGAGCCGAAGAGCTTCACCTCGTCACCACGCATGAAGATGAAACGCGATGCACCGCGCTTGCGGTCTACATAATCCCAGAGTTTCTTATTACCCCACCCAACGACCTCTAATTTGGTCAGAAACAGCTCTCTAAAGAAGATTTCGCTGTCGGTCATATCATCGTGCGACTCGATGGGCAAAATGCCGTTATGGGCAAACCACACGCCGCTCTCGCGGTCAAAGAACGGATGGCAGTTGGCACGGCTGACAGAGCCGTGGGTGGCCAGTCTAAAATGGATAATGCAGTCGGCACTCTTTTTGCGCTTCTGTATGGCCTTGGTAAAGTACCGAAACGAAAGAGTCTTGCAGCAATGGCCGTCGCTGTCGGCAAAGCCGATGCCGTGGCGGTTGTACATAAAGACGGCTTCAAACGTCTGTATTGTCGGCGTTTCTACGCCTGCAGGGATATAAAGGATGCAGCACATAATTGATTATATTTTGATTGATTATTAAATATTTAACTTGTTACATGGTCATTAACTGGTCTACCATTGCCATGCCTGCAAAGGCGTTGGCACGGTCTTTGAAAAAGCTCTTCTCATCGTCAGTCAAGAAAGGCACATCGTCAATAGAGCGGACTGGCGCATTGAGACGGTGGTCGGCTGACCAATGCACCAGTTTGATGCAGAAACGCGTCCAATAACTGATTTTGTCATAGTCGGTTGTGCCTTGGTGGTGGCGAAACTCAATTGTGTGGTGTCTGCCCCACGCCTCGCAGTTGATTTTATAGTAGCGGTCATGGTTCATGGCCTCGCCCACTTGTCTAAAGGTACGCGCGCGCACAATAGCGTCCACGTTGCCGACAAGTTTCTTTGCATAGTAATTTTCGCGGCGGCTGGGTGACATAAAAGAGTCAATGACGCTTTCAAGATAGTAGTAGTTTGCAAAGGTGTTGCCGTATTGTTTTTCGGTGATACGACCGCCCACATGGATATGCAGTCCAGTCGAGCGGTTGACCATTGCACCGCATTCGCGCAGCGAGGCGCAGCAGGCTTTCAAAGTGTCGAAACCGCCTCTCGCGCCGTTGAGGATGGGCGAAACGCACTCGATGGGATTCTCGCCTCGGATAGAGCCGTCAGAAACCAATTTATAGTACGTGTTGTTGTCGCGGTGGTTGTAACCCTCGCTGTGCATTTCAAGTCCGCGCTCGGTGGCCTTATTTATAAGTTCATTCACGCGCACATGATAGCACTCAATCTCTACCCCGAAAGTGTACCGCGCCAGTATCTGGTCGATGGTGTACTCTACGACTGGCCGTGCCGCTCTGCCCTCTCGTCCGGCCATACGCTCGGCGAAAAAGAGATTTTGAATGTCGGTGGCCGTGAGACCGATTTTGAGCAACTTCTCGCGCTTCACATCGTGCGAGATGTCCTCTTTCATAATTTCGTTGGCTTGCTCTCTAATTGTCTTCATTGTTGTTAGTTTTTTTAATTGTTATTATACTATTTGTTTTAACTTTCGAATGCAAAATTACAACAATTGTTTTAATTGACAAAATAATTTTGCACAAAAATTAAATATTTAACATTAACCAAAATGCAATTAACTTAAAATGAATACAATAATTTTTCGAGCGGTAATTATAATTAACATTTTAATAAGCCATTTTTCGCTGCAAAAAGAAAATATTTTTTGTCAATTAAAATAATTTATTTAATTTTGCAGCGAAATTAAAACAACAATTTAATATGAATATAAGAGATAATGTTAAGAGGTGTTGCGACTTACGGGGAATTACCCAGAAAGAACTGGCCGCAAAATTGGGAGTGACTGATATCAGTCTCAATGCCACGCTCAAAGAAGGCAGAGACCCGCGCGTCAGCACCGTGAAGAAAATCGCCGATGCCCTGGAGGTGGACATCGCCGAGTTGCTCTCCGACCGTCCGCAGCAGACCGCCGAGCCGGAGGTGGTGCATGTTCCGTACATTCGCTGCCCCCATTGCGGCAAGGAGATAGACGTGTTTGTCAAGCCCCGAGAGGAACAGCAAGCCTGACCATATCCGCGACATACGGGCATAAAAAAAAGCCCGCACATCGGCGAGCTGATATTCCTACTATTGTGTTATTTACATAGAGGCGGATTCCTTCTGGGCATCCGCCCTTATCTTTGCAATCTCCTCTTCTGGACTGTCCGTCAGCGACAGTCTCCGCACCGCCTCATCGAGTGACACCAGACCGGCACCGTACAGCCCTTCCAGTTTCTGCCAGTTCTCCTTCTCGTCCTCCCCGAAAGGCTCCGAGAACTCAAACTTAATCTTCAACTCATCCAGTTTCTTCTCCATCTCTGGATGCAGGAATTTCAACACAGCGATGATGACATTCTTGTCACGGTCCACCAGTTCCTCGTATATCTCCATACGGTTGGCACGCTTGAGGTAGCCCAGTATCATGGCGTTCTTGATAGCCACGCCCGACAGCGTTCCGAGACCTTTGAGCTTATCAAAGGAGAAGTCTGGCGTGAAGGTGTCAAACAGTATGCTCTTCTCCAAGTCCTCCTTCTCGGCGGCACGCAACTCGGAAGCCTGGGGCGGATTGACATATTCAAATCGGGAATCTCTGCCAGTGACTTGCATCAGTTTGGCCGGAGTGTTGGGGTCAACCATGCTGTTTATGACATCCGTGGTGGCCACGGCGATGGGGTCTGCGAAGTAGTTGTTGGTGTCGCCTATCTTGCTGTCTATTTCCTCCTCACGTGCCATTCGGGGTTCCGCGCCCTCCCAGGACTTCGGCTGCTGGTAGTAGATGAGGTTAATCTTGTGCGTGGGGTTGGGATAAGGCTTCACGCTCCAGCCCACGGCCTCCTTCTGAGTGAAGTAAGAGGCATCCTCCGTCAGAAAGTCCCAGTGCTGCACATAGCGGCCATTGGCGGAACGGAGCTTGTACCCGAAAGCCACGGCCACCAACTTGCCGTACTGGTCTTTGAGGGTGCGGAGGTCGTAGCCCAGGGAGCGTGCCAGGATGACCACGTTGCAATGGGGAGTGTTGTCATCGTCACGATAGAGATGGTAGTATTTGGCACATTCCGTTTCAGATCCTGCGAGGCGTTTCACCTTGCGCATCGTGCTGTCGAAACGCTGCTCGGAGAGGAAGTCCGTAAACAGTTTATACGCCTCGTCGTCGCCCTCCACCTTGCGCCACAGTATGGGATTGCCAAGGAGGAAAAATAGTTCTATCTCATTGATATACCGTTGGCGGCAACGTGGAAGTTTGCAGGTAATGTACGGCTGCTTGTTCTTGGGAACGCGGTTGGGGCGGCGCATGATGTCGTGCTTCTGCGGCCAGTATTCCTTGATGGCGTTGTCCACGTCGGTCTCGTTGGAGTTCATCAGGTTGATAGCGTGCGACACATCGCCGGAGGCCACATACTCGAAGAGCGTGCGTTCCGCGCCGGTGGCGTTGAGGATAAGGTTGCGGAAGAAGTTGTGTATACCGCTTACGAAATTGGACTGCATGGTTGGTTACGGTTTATGGTTTGACGTGCAAAAGTACGTCATTTTCACCGTGTAACGTATGTCGTTGCAGTCTCTCGCGTTGGATGTCGGGCGGTCGTTACATAGAAAGCCCAGAAAGGGCTATTCTTTGCCTATGAAGTAGAGGTCAATCACGCTGCCCTCTCTGGAGATGATGGTGGCATCGGGCTGCACGTCAGGATCGAGTGCCGCGCGTTTCGGGTCTTCTCGGTGTACGTAGATGTGCGCAGGAACGGTGATGTGCTGGTCTGTGCCGTGGAGGTCGCTGGTCAGCCAGCCGTCAGCACTTACCACGCCCCACATGGTTTTGTCCACCCCAAGGCGGTTGAGGCGGTCAATGATGGTCATTTCTCTCTGTGTCATATTGCTTTCGGTTTTACGGTGTACATACGTCTGTTGAAACGGTCTATCACAAGCCACCTGCAGGCGGTGTTGTCGGTTGCCGCTTGGCTTGCCACGGCTCTCGCCTCGCGCAGTATGTCATAACAAGCGTACAGAGCGTAGGTGTAGCCCACTTGGATGATGGCGCAGCGCGTAGGGCATTCGCGCGCCGTGTCAAATGCTTTTTGTCGGTCTATGCGTATCATATTATATGGTGTTACTGATTGATGTTCAACACAAAGCCGATGCCTGCATTGGAGGCTGCATCGGCCAATTCTTCCATGTACCTCGGCGCAAAAGTTCGGTGTATGCCATCGGCGTGTATGGATGCCTCGCAAGTGCCGTCCTCATAGCGCATCACATTGATAACGTGACGCTCGATGCCGCTGTCGGTGTCAAGGGTCTCGCGCCAATGCCATGCACCCTCGCCGTCATAGTTGAAGTTGTTTTTGGCCAGAAGATAGGCCGAAATGGGCGTTTTCATATCTATACTATTATGCAATGCTGATAAGGTTGGCTTTCTTGAAGCAGCGGAAATCCCTGCGCTCGGTGTCATAGTAGGTCTGCACCGTGTCGTTGGCTCTGCGGCCACCCTGCGCCACGGTCGGCACGATATTGTCAGCAAGTGTGCCGTATGCCTCGCGTATGCTGCCGTCCACCTTTTGAAAGTAGAACTTGACGATGCGCAATTTCATGGCCATCTTTAGTTTGATGTTGCGCCACGCCGTTCTCAACGCCTCGGCCATTGTCATGCCGTTGGTCTTTACAAACTGCCACGCCAGTTGCATGACATCGCTTAAAAGTTGGTTTCTCGTTTTCATCTTGTTATGTATTTTTATTCGTCTATTGTATATTCAAATTTTTTCGGATGCCACTCATGGCCGCACCCTCTGCAAACGCATGTTGTTTTTACATGGTCGGACTCTTCACCTATGCCGTCGGCCATCACCTTGCCGTCCTCAACCTCATATATATATGGCCGTGTGTAGTAGTCCACTATCTGGAAGTTTCTGCTGCCACATTTAGGGCATTTCTTGTCTGTCATTTTATTGGCTTTTAATCGGTTGTCCTATAGTAATATTCTGCATCCTCGCCCGTGAGGTTTTCAGCGCACCATGCGTCCAGTCCGCGCCACAGCTCGTCATATTCACGCGCCAGTTCTTCATTGTGCTGGTAGTGCTGCCATATTTTGTGGTTCAGTACCATCACCAACTCGGTGAGATATACAATGTTGTCGCGCCATCCGGCCACGGCTCTGTTGTAGGTGTCGCGCACGGCCTTTACACCGAATCGGTCGGCTATTGAGAAGTCCATCCAAAAAGTGGTCTTGGGCGTGTAGCCGTTTTCTGCCATTATTGCTTCAAATGCGTTCATATTATTTTGTATTTATTATATTCTTTGTTTTAATTTTCTAATGCAAAATTACATATTTTATTTTAATTGACAAAATATTTTTTTCAAAATAATTAAACATTTAACATTAACCAAAATATAACATACTTAAAATAAACACTATAATAATATGCAACAAGATTAAAATTAACATTTTAATTTGCCACAAAAGCACACTTTCTCGCGCTCTGTTTAGCAAAAAATGACTATATTTGCACTTGCATTCTACAAGAAAGCAAACACAAAAGTAAAGAGTAACACAATGATAGGACTACGCGACGGTTGGAAGATATACGTGGGCATCGCTCCCTGGTACTGCGGGGAGGGCGAGGACTGGCACGACGGTCTGTATCATATCAAAGAAGGTCTCCCCGCATTACCCTCACGAGGAGACTTCTTCCGCCCATCGACAGCAGCATACAATGCGATGGAGGCTGTTTTCGGAGAACAACCCTGCAAAGACTGCCCAGACAAGAACGGAGGATGTATGTGTCATAATTATGGGCGCAGCCCCATACTCCACACCAGCGACTGCAACTATGTGATGGATGTATGCTTCTTCCAGGAAGAGAAGGAGATAATAATAATCTTGACTTGTGAAGTTGGCGAGCCAGTCGTTTCCGTCTCAAAGGGAAGCGACACAAACCTCAAATTAAGACTTATGGCAAAGGTGTTGGGTAAATCCTGACACACCAAGTGTCAGTTCCTATCCTTGAAGAAATCAGCCCAGTATGGATTTTCCTTGTCGAATATCTACTTCTGCTCCTTGGTCAGTTTGTAGGGATAGTCGGCAAATAGGTTGAAGATGGTCTTCTTGTCAAATGAGAACAGATGCTCTCCCTTGCTTTCTGGATTGTCTATCCAGTATATCTGGTCATCAGGGTTTTCCTTGTAGAACATTCCGTCATTCAGAGCCTCGCACACCCATCCGAAGGCTCTGGCCATCCGCTTCTCCGAGTCGACGAAGTGGCCGCCTGGATTCCATTCCAGCACCGTTTCGATACCCTGGGCGGAGACCAGCTCGTGCTGCTTCCGAATAGCGTCGTCCACATGGGCCATGACAGGGTTCTTGGTGCGGAACTCCCTGTCACCGAGACTGAGGTACACAGCATTGCTGTGCATCTCCTTCCCATCGATATAGTCAGCCCATTGAGAATACCAGACAGATGGTGAAGCGGCGGCGATACCATCGCAGATGTCGGAATTGTATCCAGCCCACAATGCGAAGAGTCCGGCCAATGAGTAGCCGCCGAGGACAACCTTCATCGCTCCCCAGCGTTCCTGCAGGGTGTGGATTAGGACATTTTTGACGTAGCCAAGTGTCATTTCAGCACCATCACCGAAAGGCTGCTTGCCGAAGGTCGGCGGTGCCGGCCACGGCGTGAGTTCCGACATCCAGTCCTTGATACCGAAGGCCACCATATTGAACGGAGCGTCGGTGTGGCTGCGTATCAGTTCCACCTCGCTGTCGAGCAGGCTCTGGTCGTGGTCATCCACGGGTTGGAGCAGCAGGATCTGCGCACCGTCCGTCGTGTAGATGGTGCAGTCACAGCCACCTATGGCCTCCGTAGTCTTCATTTCCAGATGCTGCTGTCTTTGCCGGAGCCAATCTCAAAGTGCAACTTGGCGATTCCAAGGTCAAGACCGGCGAATGGTCCATGCCCTTCTGTAGCCATCACCTTGCCGTCAGCCATCTGTGCGAAGCGGAAGTTTTGCTTGTTCATCGCCGAGGGAGCCAGCATAACACATCCGATACCTTTCTTGAACCAGTCGTGCGTATAAGCAAGCGAGGTCACTTCCTCGATGGGTTTGCTGCTATGTGCGACGCCCTGGGTGGTGCCATAACCGATGGAGATAACGGCCACATATTTCTCATCCTTGCCGACCTGCACGGCTTTCTCCTTGGAGAAAGAGCCAGCCACCCAGCAAGTGTTCAATCCCATCTGCTGCGCCATTAGCACCAACCGTTCTCCCTCATAGCCGAGTTTCACCTTCAAGTCGTCGGACTTCTTTCCCACCAGAGCGATGTAGTTCACCGCACCAGAGAACTTGCAGTATTTGGCGAGGAAGCCGGAGAAAGCCTTCGGCTCGTTCTGGATGAGTTGTATATGCAAACCTTTGGCGGCGTTTATCTTGTCAATCTCCGCCGTAAGCGTGGCCACCTGTTCATCCAAGAGTGGTCTTTCGTCGTACTGCCGCACGGAATGTCGTGCCGATATTGCTTCTTCTATTGTCATAGTAGCTCGTTTATCTTACCCTTTCCATGTGATACCCCATCCGTTTGAGCTGCATAGCCATGCCAAAGAGGTAGAGTTGTCGCAGACACGTCACATAGGCATCGAAAGCCTCCTTGGTGCCTGGCTCTATCTGCTCGCGTATCAGGTCGAAGTTCACCCTCGTGGCGCACTCGCTGACCACCTGGGCAAGGTCTTCATATTCCTCTCCACGTACCATCAGCACGTCCTCGCAAATGTACTCATCCAAGGAATCGTAGCCGCGCTTGTCGCGCATATAGAGGTAGAGGTCTTCTATCTGGGAATATATCTCCCACTCGTCATCCCACAACTTGGCCACGGCTATTCCGATGTACATCATCCAGCCGAGGCTGGCCACGGGATAGTCGCGGTACTCGCGCGCACCGTCGGGAATATATGACTGACCTATCGACTCCCACTTGTCCGTCACATCGGGGCATTCAGGAAGCCGCTCGTCGACTTTTCCTATTTCCACAAGGTACTGGAGCAGGCTTTTATGTATCGTATTCTCAAACTTATCTGCCATTGTATCATTACACTAATGAAGATGCAAAGATACAAAAATAAACTGACATGGCAGCGAAAATCTTTAGTACGGAACGTCATCCGCCGTCACCCTGACAGACCGCAGTATGCGACCGAGCAACTTCCCAAGCACATAATACCTTACCGCGTCAATAGCGTGGTTGAAGGCATCGATAGGAACATTCACAAAATTGCCGTCCTTGTCTTTCGACCAGGTGTAGTTCCGAAACTCGTTGATGAGGTTCTGCGAGCGCCGCGTGACGTGTATGCGGAGGGTTTTCATCTTGTCAATACCGGCCAGCACAGATCCTGCTCCCTTCATTACGGGATAGATGAGGATGCCCGCGTTGGCAATTTCCTGAATAAGTCGGGGGTCTGCGCTGTCTGCCATCACCTCCAGCCCATTGCCCTTGGCTCCCAGCTCGCGTATGATGTCCTTGGAGAGCATCTGCGGAGCGTAGAAGAGTTCGTCGAGGTAGAGGTCATCGCCCAGCAGACCGCACCGTATGCCTGCGGAGGGGTCTTGCGTGAAGCCAAAGTCCAGACCCAGAGCCTGGTGCTTGCAGCCTTCGGGGAACTTATCCACAATATCCCAGTTCTCAAAGACAACACCCTCCACCTCGTCAGCCCAACGCCCCATGATGGTATGTGCGTACTGCTGCGGATTGGTCTCCTTGATGCGCTTTACCTCGGAAAGGAACTCCTCGGAGAGGTTCTCAAGATTATCGAGGTAGGTGGTGTGGATATGAAGGACGGAGGGATTGGTGCTTATCTGCACGGGAACGCCGTCGAAGTATTCTATGCGGTGGGTGTTCTCGATGTATTTCTTGTAGATGAAATGGTGCTTGTCTGTGGGGTTCATCACGATGATGATGCGGTTCTGGATACCCTTCTGGCGGATGGAGAGCATGATGGTCATAAACTCACGCTCGCTCGTCCATTCCTCGGCCTCGTCGCACACGAAGGTGGTGATGCCGTGGATGGACTTGAGCTTTGCCGTCTGGTTGCCGCTGCTGGTCTTGATGCCTCGGAACATTATCTTCGAGCCAGTCTTGCGGTTCACCACGTCCTGCTTGGTGGCGTGGAAGTATTCGGCCACATCGTCGGCCTCGACCTTTTCAAGAAACTCTGGGATGACGGATAGCTCAGCGGAGGTCATCGTATAGCGGGAGAAGAGGATGTTATGGACTATCCGTTCCTCCTGGCCATACTTGTTGGTGGCCATCTGAAACTCAAAGGAAAGTCTTTCAAGGAATGTGGAGACAGCGTAAGACTTGCCGCTTCCGCGCCCTCCCGTGATAAGGATGATGGGTTTGGAAGTGTCGGCATATAAGGGATAATATACGGAATGGGTCTTTATCATTGCTCGTCGTCACTCTCTTCGGCCTGCATCTTATCTGCCGTCATCTCCAACTCTATCCACTTGTGGATGTCGATACCCTTGGTCGCAACGGTATGATGCACCGTGGTCTCTTCGCCGAAGCCCTCATCCTTGCCGAGGGTGGTCATAAAGTAGCGGAGCATCTGCGGGTCGGGATGTTCCTGCCAGCCCACGAACTTGCCTTTCTCCATGATGGGAACACCGAAGGCCACGGCCTGCGCCGTGGAGACTGCCTTGTCGAAGGTGCGCATACGTGCCTCGTAGAGGGCATCGTCGAACTCCTCGTCCTCGTTGCACCAGCGGCGGAGCATCTTGCGGGACACGCCAAGCATACGTGCCGCCTCGGAGAGGTTTCCTCCGGTGGCGGCCAGTACCTTTTCCAGTTTCTCTACTGGCGGCTTCTTATAGGGTTTGCTTGGCATATCGGTTATGGTATATGGTTATGGTTTTCATCGGTTTGCCCTCGCGCGTGCGCGTGAAGACTGGGAACTATGGGACATTTGGACTACAAGCCGAGCCGCTGCATGAACTCCTTTCCGTCGATTATCATCGAGGTCGTGAAACGGTAGCCCGTGAGGTCGCAGAACTCCAACTGGTCATCCACGGTGTCGAACTTGAGCATCACGTATACGGTGTTGTCGGCATTCCGCGTGTCGGCGATGTCGTTGTTGCGCTGCTTCTTGGCCTTGATGTCCTCCTTGCTCTCATGGGGCTGCTCGGCACGGTCTTGGGCTATCTGGTCGAAACTTTTCTCCTCCTTGTCGAGGTCGAAGGTGGGTGTCTGGCGTGGCGCGGGCATGGGGGCGAGGAAGTCGTCACCCATGTCCTCCATCGGAGCTGCGGCAGGGTTGGTGTCATCCGTGACGAGGGTAATGTCATCGTGGAGAGCCACGAGAGCCTTCATATCATCATCGGAGAGTCCGACATGGGAGAGGTCAATCTCGCCCACATAGGGGGCGATGAGGTTGTAGTCAGCTTTGCTGTTGCCCACAGCCATGTAGGTCATCTGCTCCTTCTCCGTCTTGTCATCGAACTCAACTACCTCAACCTTCAACTTGTAGTCCTTCTCCTTGGAGCCGTCGTACTTGTTGATGATGTCGAGGGCCTGCACACGGCGGTGGCCGTCGATGAGGTTTCCGCTGAGTCTGTTCCAGACGATGCCTCCGAGGTATCCGTTGCGCTTGATGTTGTCTACCTGCTGGCGGATTTGCTTGTCGGTGTGCCGCTTGGGGTTGTAAGGGTTAAGCGTCACCTGGCTCCGCAGGATCTCCTGCGTGAGGCTCTGACGTATTTCCTTGGGCGCTTTCGGCTTCTTCGGCTGCTTTTCTTGCGGCTGCTTCGGCTTGTTTTCTTGCTTGCTCTTGCTCATATTCCTTGATTATGAATTGTGTCCTTGGGAAGATGGTGTATATGCGGCGGAGGTCTTCGGGGTAGTTGGCCTGCAGGTATTTCAGATACCAGTAGTCGCTGACATCGCATCCGCACGACTGGCCTCCGCCGCCGTAGGCTTCGGGGGATTTGAGGTTGTTGCGCTTGATGTATTCCAGTATGTCGGCGTTCTTATAGGTCGAGAGGGGATAGAACTTCTTGCCCTTCCAGCAGATGCTCTCCTTGCCGTCCTTGTATGAGCGGAGCATGAGGCGGCGGTTGAGGCTGTCCGACTGCTTGAAGCCCAGACAAGCCCATTCGATGCCAGTCTTCTCCCTCACCTTGTCGATGATGTCGGAGAGCTTCCACAGTCGCTGGTTGGGGTTGCGCTGCACACCCATGAAGCCGTACTTGACCCACGAATAGTAGCCGTAGTGCGGCACCTGCATCCACTCCGTGTTGGGGTACTTCTTCGCCGCATAGCGGTGGAAAGGGGCTATGTGGTCGAGGTTCGGCACGACATACATATAGACGCAGACGATGCGTTTGAAATGCGGTGCCACGAGGTCGAGGAGGGCGATGCTGTCCTTGCCGGAGAGCGAGTGCATCAGGATGATGCTGTCGGTCTCCTTGGCGATGTCGGACACTATCTCTTTGGCGCGTTCCAGCATAAGGCGTTACTTTTTCTTGCGGTAGAGTTTGAGGTCAGACTTCATGGCCACCTTGTGGAGCGGCCCCAGGGCGGTGGAATAGTCGAGGTCTGCCATCAGCACGCGGTCGTCGCGGTCTTCCACCACGACATAGCGGGTGTAGGCATCGGAGGGGTCAACCACATCCTTGTACATAACCACGGCATCCTTCTCGATCTTCTTGTGCCTGGAGGCCTGCGCCAGCATCACGTCACGCGCCTGCTCGTTGGTGAGGCTGCGGCGCATATTGCGGTAGTCGGGGGCGGACTCCCTCACTGACATCATCTCTTTCATGGCTGCGGCTTATTGGGTGGGACGGTTCTTGCGATATGCCTTTTCGGGAAGAAGCTGGCGTATGCCGTCAAGGACGAAGCCGCCGTTTTCCTCGGTCTCTATGGCGTTGTCGTACTCCTCCAGTTCCTCCGGGGTGAGGTCATGCGGCTCAAGGCCGTATTCGGAGAGTTCTTCTCTGATTTTCTGTTCGTGTCTCATTGCGTGTCTTGTTTGGGTTTAACTGTTTTTCTTGGTGTAGCTCCATCCGAAGCGTTTGGCGAGGCGTTTCATCACCTTGTGGTAATGCACCACCGAAGCGCGGTCGTAGCTGGAGTTGGCGTAGGCTCTCCTGCCGGTGAGGTAGCCGCTGCGGGTTTCGTTGGTCAGCCGGTTCTCGATTTCCCTGTACGCCTTCCTGACCTCGTCGGCGCTCACTCCCCATCCGCCCTTGGGGCGCTTGATGGAGAAGGTGTAGGTGGGGGTCACGGCCCTCATCTCCCTGGCGTTGGTGGATACAGCCAACGTAATGTCGTGATGGCTGAAGGAATTGCCGATGGCCATGATGCCGCTCTTGCCCAAGGCTCTGGGGTGGTTGTGGGTGAGGATGGAGTTCTCCGGCAGCTTGCCGCTGACCGAGACCTCCGTCCCCTTGCCCTGTATCGACCTCACAAGGTTGCCCTTGCTGTCGAAGACATGCAGCTCTTCGTCACGCCTGCGGCGGATGCTGCGCTCCATCCCCAGGATATTCTGTCGCATAAGCGCGCTGTAGCCTTTCTCTGTCGCGCCGTTATGCCCTGTCACCATATATGGCTCTTTGCTCATTGTTTTACTTGTTGCAGACTTGTTATACACTCTTTTTATGTAGAAAAAGTGAAGTCTACACTGTAAAACTTCACACTCCCGTGCCGGCCGGTATCAGCGTTATCGCATGATACGCGGCGTGCGGCGTGCGGCTGCGCCCATGCTGGACACACGCGCTTGCCAGTATCTGTCCTCGGTGCGGTAGCGCGTCACGCTGCCGTCGGGGTTCTGACGCTGGGCATAATACTCACGTGCCATGATGACCTCCTTTTTTAATGGTTAGACATAAGGTTATTTGGTTATGGTTGGTTTCTGTCACAGGCCTTTGCTGCCTATCACCTCGCTGACGTGGAACCAGAAGAACCACGGACGCTCTTCGGCAGGCAGTTTGGCGTACTGCTGCCACTCGTTGTCGTAGTCGTGGAATCCGAACTTCTCGCCCAGCATTTCAATGTCCTCTTTGCACATACACGCGAGACCGCAATAGTCAAGCAGCACGTCGAGAGAGTAACGACCGCCTCTGTCGTAGAAATGGATGGCGAAAATGTCCTTCATCGGCCATTCGCGCTTGTCGCCCTTGCCCTCGGCTTCGAGCTTGGCGTTGCGTTCAAGTTTCTTGGGGTCAAGAAACATCTCGCAGTTCTTGTTGGAGTAACTCCTGATTTCGACCGTCTTCTCGCCGCTGGCGATAGCCTTGGCGTGTGTCTTGTAGATGGTCAGGCTGTAAGCCTCTTCTTTCTGTCCGTTGAACTCAATCTGCATAACTTTTCATGTGTTATTTAATACAAATATTTACTGCAAAAGTACATATAATTTACTAATTACACAAATATTTTTGCAAAATATTTTGTATGTAATTTTATTTCAGTTGTTTATATTATGTATTTTGTTGGCTGTAGCAGTAAACCAAAGCCATTTTCGATGCCTTTTAGGGCTTAAATTTTACTAAATAATAAATAATTTACCGTAGTAGTAAATAGCCATGTCGGAATGTCCGGCACATGCCTTACGACGGCTCGGCCCCCTCGCTTTCTTCGCCGAAGAGGACGGCGAGGGCAGCATCGGAGGCGAGGGAGGCCGCCACCCTGAACTTGGGGTCGTTGAAGTAGAGGAAGGCGAGGTTGCCTCGATAGTAACTCAACAGCCGCGTATCCATACGGAGATAGCGATGCGCGTAGCGCCGTATGTCGCTGTTGTTTTTGCTGACGCTGCGAAAGAGGTTGTGGGGCTGGATGAGGTAGAAGGCGGTGTAGAGTTCCGCACGAGTGGCCAGACCCTTTTCGACTCCATCCAGGACAGCGGCACAGGCGTTGTGCATCTTCTCCATCTCACCGTCTGTGAGCGCGCATTGCGCGAAGACATTCCGCTCCAGTCCTTTCAGTTGCTCATGGATGACATACAAGTGGAGCATGGTCTTGATGTCGTAAATCTTTTTCTTCATCTTTGTTATTGTTGTTGATTGTTAGCGGTTTGATTGTGCGGGTGTGGCCATCCTCGCCATCTCCTCCACCCTCTTGGCGATGGTTGTTCGCAGGGTGACGATTGTGGCGTGGGTCATCAGCTGCTGGGGAGTGAATTTCAGCACCACCCATCCCATCTCGGCGGCGGCGTTGAACTTCTCCATATCCTTGATATACCCCTGGGGGCGATTGTGACGGCCATAGCCCCATACGCCTCCGTCGCATTCGACGGCTATCTTGAGGGCTGGCACAGCATAGTCGAAACGCCACTTGCGGGTGTCGTGGAAGCGATACTCGCGCACCATGTCCACGTTAAGCTCCGACTTGCAGTAGGCCGTGAAGAGGTCTGTGGGGGCGGTGTCCGAGCCGCTGATCCTGCGGCGGTGTGGATTGCTGTATATCATTTGCCGCCTCCCTCCTCGATACGCACACGGAGATACATGTCCCCGTCGTTGCAGTGGTCGATGACCTCGATGTGGTTGAGGCGGAGCCTGACGGCCTCCTCCAGGGCGAGCCGGAAGGCGCATACGCTCCTCCGCTCGCAGCCGACACCATTGCAGTGCCGATAGTCATGGTTGAACCTAATGTTTGCCATAGGAAAATGTGTTTGTTGTACTGAAGCTATTTGTCAAAGAAAATACAGGAATAAGGAGATACCGTCAGGTATTTCCAAAGCAACAAAAATGGGCCTGTTGCATTTATGCAGCCAGACCCATTCCCGTTATTAGAAAACTAAATGATAATGCCGATTGCTATTCCTTGTCTTCTCTGACAAATCTGCTAATGCGTTCTTTTACAATTCTCAGATAGTTACGCTGGAGTTTCTTTGTCAACCGGCTTTCCAACACCATCTTTGTCACAGAACCAGGCAAAGCAGTGTATTTATCCAGTATACGGTCGACACGGCTGCTAACAATACCAGCTTCACTCCCAAACCATTCAAAATCCTGACGGCAGGGATGACCCGTGCGAAGATAGGCATCGCTTCTCGGAAGGACGGGAGACAAGCCGTCAGACAATGCAAAATCCTCGTCACGGACATGCAGTGCAGTATTCATCAAGTCGTATGCCGGAGTTAGACGATAGTCGCCACCAACATTTATTAGGGAGAAATTCTTCAAGTGGGCATCGCCGTTAGCATATATATAATTAAAAACGACCAGTTCAAAGAAACGTTCCATATTGACCATCCATGCCGGTATGTATCGACGGATAGCCTGTGCCACATCCGAATACGAACCTCTGTATTTGAACATAGTTCCCTCATTGGCTTCACTTCGTCCGATTAGTGTTGCCATATCCTCCATCGGGTATTTCATCCCCTCTGGGCTGATGTCAAAACGACGGGTGATATAGACAGAATGCCCACTTGGAGTGGAGCAGAGGCCGTTGGCGGCGGTCTCTATTCCATATACTTTGGATGCAATCTGCATGGTCAAAAACTCATTGGCGGGAATGTACCACCGCTCATTTATTGTGGCATCCCACGGCGCTGGTTTGAGTATATGCGTGGAACGCTCGCCGTCTTTGGCAAGACGAATCTTCCCTCCGTCTATCATTGCGGGGTACTTTTCCTGCACTCCCGATACGGACAGGAGCTGCATGGCATGCGTCATCTCATCGGTGTGGTGCTTCTCATCCAGATTAAAATCAAGCTCCAGTGTGACTCTCCGGCTGGCAAACAACATACTATCTTCCTTCATCGCTCACCTCCTTTACATTTACCGCCCCTATGGAATCCGCACCACCCATTGCACACAAGATACCGAAAAAGTCATTTTCATCCACATGGTGCTTGCGGCATACGACACGTCGCAAGGCTCCCTCCGGCAGAAGGTTAGCGAAGAATGGGAACAGAGTGTCGCTACAATAGGGGGTGTCCTTCTTGGGTAGGGTAACCGAAATGTGAGGGTTGTCTCCTCTCAAATATTCGGGAAGATACTCGTATCTGTAACCCTTTCCAGGAAACTGCTCTGTCAACACGCCCGCCTTTTGGCCATTAAGTATAACATTCAATTGTCTCATATTCTATTTCTTATATAGTCCGTCTCAATTGACAAGTCATTTCCATCCCGAGTACGGCAAGTATTTTCTCTACAGTTTGTATAGAAGGATTTCCCTTGCCACGCTCAATATCCTTCACGGTGGCAAGACTTACGTTTGCCATCTCAGCGAGGTCGGATTGTGATATTTTCAACTGCGACCGACGTTCTTTAAGTGTATCTTTTAACGACATTTACGGTTTATTATACTAAACTTTTCCGATGCAAATATACAACTTTATTCTGAATTGCATCAAAAAAGTTTAATAGAATAAACTTTATAACGCAACCATAGGGTGTACGGACTGCCAGCATATGTTTTTGGATCAACGAGAAGAAATTTCACCCAACTCCTTTAGGGTCCCTGATTTTCATAGAGTTCCCCACTACCTTGGCATTATTAGATCCATATTCATCGAATATTACTGATAAAGGATTCACCTCTCGTGTGTTGACATACAACATCTGAAACCCAATTCCATTGGAGACGAGTCTGACATGCACTGCCTTGCCACTATTCAGCATCAGGATATCATTTTCGAAGATTTCCTTTCCGTTGCGATCGTAGAATCCTGTACCAAGACCTATTGATCGTGGCTCCACCGCAGTTATCCGGGTTTCATTCTTGCCTCCAGGCTGCACAATCCAGCACTGTCCACCCGACTGTATCAACGAACCATAGCGCCACTCCGTACCGAATAGTACACGACCTCTGAATCTGTAATTTAAACCTTGCATCATTTTTCTGTTTTAGCATTGATAATCATTTCATTAAAATAGTTTTAATTGTTCATTCGCAGATGGCTCCGTATATACAAAAAGACGCCTGAAGATATGATAAAGAACATTTACGACGATACTGTTGCCAGCCATCTTCGCAAGTTGAGTTCTTGGTATACCAGCCGAGAAAGTGTTATTACATTTAATTTCCTTATATTTTGGTTTTTCATGCCTGTTCATGGTTGGTAAATTTTTATTGAAGGAATATCTTTCAAACACGATAACTCTTCTGTTCGCCATCGTAGCAGATGGTGTTGCACATCTCGCGCAGCCGGTCGAAGATGCGGTCGCCGTAGGTCTTCTGCAACTCGTCCACCTCCATCCCTTGACTGTCGACCAGGACGGAGAGGTTGGTGGTGATGACGGTGAATAGGCGGCTGCTGTAGCGCGCCGCTATCAGCTCCGCCAAGGGCGAGAACTCGTTGCCGTAGCTCTTGACAATGACGGCCTCCGTGCCGAGGTCGTCGATACCGAGTAGCTTGCACCGCTTCAAGCCGTTGAACTCCGCAGGGCTGTTCTTGCCCAGTGCGGCAATCTCGCGTGCGTCAGCCACGGTCATCACCTCGTTGGTGAGTAGATAGAGCATTCGTTTGACGGCGAGCATCATAGTGGTCTTGCCCACTCCGATGTAGCCGCGCAGCATCAGCCCTGGCTTGGGCAGGGTGACGAGCCACCGCCCCACGGAGCGCAGCACGGCACGGGTGTAGCCGTCATCCTTCATCACGCATCCCCTCCGCTGAACCTCTCCGACATAGGCCACCCGAAGGTACTGCTCGGCGACCTCCGCCGTCATGTCCAGACGGACTGGCGGCTCGGCCTTGCAGCTCATACTGACCTGGCCTGCAAACCATTCCAGCGAGCGTTCCGAGGCTTGCTTCTCGTTCTGCGACACCATCTTCCAGTATTTCTCGCGGTAGGCTTTGGCCTCCTCCTCGCTCTTCTTGCGCTGACACTCTCGCTCTTCTTGATCCTGACGATACCATTCGTCGAACTGCCGCTTCGCCTCCAGTTCCTCTTCGGTCATCTCCTCCGGCTTCTTGGTGGCGATGGCGTGTTCCATCTCTCGGCTAAATGTCGGTCTGCATACCCTTGTTGGCGGGCTTGGTGACTGTTCCGAGGCCGAGTCTTGAATTGTTTGTGCTTGTGTTTCCATCTTGTGCTTGCTTTTCTTTGTTGTCGAAGTTGCCGGACATAACCTTGTCGAAATTATTCGGGCGAATCAGCCAGTCGAAGTTGAACCACGTTTGGCTGTCGAGGTATTCCGAGGCGCACACTTTGTCGATGGCCTCCATGAATGCCCTTTTCCCATACATGCGTATCCTCGCCCTGACCAATTTGCGGCGGTTGTTTTCTATGTACAGAATCTTGCCGAAACGCCCTTTTGTCTTCTCGTTCCAGTATTCCGCCAACTTCCCATAATCAATTTGAAGGATTTTATCTTCCTCATCCTCCGGCGAAGGTGGAGCGTCGGGCTTCAAGCCCGACATATCTTCTTTGACGTAAGGAGAAGAAGATATAATACTTCTTTCATTCTTATACTCTTGTTTGTTGTCGTTGGTTTGTCGCTGGTTTGTCGTTGGTTTGTCGCCAGTTTGCCGCTCCGTTTGTCCTCTCGTTTGTCGCTCACCTTCCGCGACAGCCTGATAACACTCATAATTACAAACGGTTATTATGCTAAAATCGCTTGTCGTTTTGATTGTCAGCTCGTTTGTCGATTTTAAGTGTTCCAACGCTGTTCTCGTTTGTCGTACAGACAAGCCACTGACTTTGGACAGATGCGCCACACTGGTGACAAAAGACCCCCTTTCTATGACCATGCCCCTCCATCGTCTGTCGGTGGCATTGGCCATCAAGAGGCATACGATAAACAGATTTCGGGTATACAGGTCATCCCACCATTCCCACTTGAAGATGCTTCTGTATAGTTTCACCCATCCTCCGTCATCAGGCATAGTCTTCCTCCTTTCTGTTATGGTTATTAAGTCTTTATGGGGTCTGGTATCTCCACTCCGAGATACTCCCTCCCATAGTCGCGCAGTTTCTCGCAGTAGGTCGAGAAGGTCACGGTGTCCATCTCGCGGGTGGAGCCAGGTATCTCTATGATTTCACCCGTGTGGCGGTTCACCACCTTGTCGGAGGCCATCTGCTGTTTGAAGAACTCATGCACCTGCTCGTCCTCGCTGAACTCCCATCCTTGGGCGTTGAGAGCCTGACGGAGAAGCGGATATACGCAACCCCACAGCCAGCGGTTCTGGTCGAGGGTGCGCTGCTTCCGAATGAGCCTCACGTCAATCTTGTACACGCCATCCTTGGCGTATGAGAGCCAGTTGATGAGCGGACGGAGGTCGAAGGTGCCGTTCTGCTTCTGCAGGAGGTATGTTTCCATAGGTCACGGAGTTTCTGTGTCTGCGATTGCCGGTTGCGTCTCGGTGGCCTCCTCGCAGGCCACGAGGATGTACTTGCGTCTCGGCACATAGCCGTTGCGCTGGAGTACGCGCAGCACCGTGAAAGAGGATATGCCCAGTTTGTCGGCGATAGCCTCATAGGTAGGCATGGCGATGCCTCGCTTTTTCTTCTTGGGCTTGTTGAACTCCTCCAACGTCATGCCCATCTCTTCAAGCATCGAAAAGAAGGTACTGATTATCTTCTTGTCGCGCTTTTCCTTGCCCTCCTGGGCAGAGGATTTCTCTGTATTCTTCCTTGTCTTCATCTTGTTCTTTGTTAGCTGGTTGGTCTTCGGTTAATGGTTTGTTGTAGTCTTCGCACACCCGCGCCTTGTCCATGAACACCTTGTATGGATAGCCGTGCTTTCTCTTGCACGTTCCCATGAAGAACTCGCCGGTGGCGATGGCGAAACTAATACCCTCGGTGTCGCGCACGGCATTGCAGCAGCCGGAGCAGCGCACCTTGCGCGGAGGGGATGGCGGTGTATTTTTCTCTTTGCTCATCTTTCGGACTGGGAATAAGAAGGGGCGTTGCCCTTTGGTGTCGGACAACGCCCTTCTCGCTGTGCTTGCTATGAGTGTAAAGATGTGCTATTTGATAAGTAGAGTACGCGACCCCGCGCTGGTTCTCATGCAGGCGGAGTACACCTCTGGGTAGTCGGCGGCGAGTTTCTTGGAGTCGAGCGAGGTGCGGCCTTTAGTGGCCTTGAACGTGGCGAGGACATGGCCGTCAATGTCCACAAGAGCCTCTTCGTCGGAGAAGTAGACCTTGACTTTATCGACCAGTTCGTCAAGTTCTGTTTCAAGCTCGCTCTTCGCAGCCTTCATCTCTTTGATTTCGGAGATGGTATCGATGATTTCCTTGGTGGCGGTGACGGTCTTGCCCTCGGTCTGTCGGGGGTAGAGGCTCACCACGTCACGCGCGGCCACGGGTTCAGGCTCCTCGCCGCCCTTGACACACTTGTCCCAAAAATCATGGCACACAATGATGGCGGCATTGAAAATCTCTTCGTCGTACTCGATTTTCTTGTAGCCGAACTCAAAGGTTTTCTTGCAGAGCCAAGCGATATGCGCGTGGCGGCAACCGCTGATGCCCATCTGCACCTGCACTTGGAATATCCAACTCAAAGGGAGGTCGTCAGGATCAACCTTGCGGTTGGTGGTCTTGCATTCAAGGATGCCTTTGTTCTTCTCGGCGAACTTGCCGTGCTTCGGCCCTTCATCGTCAATCCAGTACGTGCGGTCTGGGCTGGCGTGCATATAGGGGATGTCAACACGGCGGAGAAGATACTCGGCACTCGATGCCTCGATTATCTTGTAGCCGCTTTTGAGCGCGAACTTCTTCGCGACGTAATCCTCTAACAGATGGCCGTCCTGCATGGCCTCGGTCTCTTCGTAGTTGAAGATGCCGTTAAGCTCGTCACGCATCGTGTGAGCCAACTCCAGCGGAGTGCGGAAGTGGGTCTCGCCGAAAAGTACGCCGATGGATGAAGCACCAATGGAGTTGGCGCGCTCGGCGCGCCACTCCTCGTTGGTGTCACAGTCGTACCGCGTAATGCCGTTTACTGTGCGTACTTTCATCACTCACCCCCTTCCTGGCCCTTCACGAAAGCCTCAATCTCTTCATCGGACATCTTGTCGAAGTCCACCGTCTGCTTGCCTGCAGGGGCTTGGGGAGTCTCGGCGGCTGGCTGTTGTGCGGCCTGCTGCTGTCCGGCGGCTTCGGCCTCTTTCTTGGCGGCGGCTTTCGCCATAATCTCACGCGCACGTTGCGCCGCGCTCTTGCGCTCTGGGGCAGGGGCGGCACCGGCAGGAGCCGACGTGGTGGAGCTGACCTCGGTATAAGGCACGTCAATCACCTCGTTGGCATCGGCATCGCCGAGGTCGATACCTGTCAAGAACTCAAAGAAAGCCTTCTTGCACTTTCTTTCGGCCTTGCCTCTGAGCTGGTCGGTGGTGGAGGTCTCGCCGTTGGACTTGACCATAGCCACATAGCGGAACCAACCCTTCATATCCTCGCGGCTGGTCTTGTAACCGACACGACAGGGGATGGCCACATAGGTCGGGTCGGCACTCACGGCCTTGGTCTCTGGGTCGAACTCAAAGGTGTAGACGAGTTGCATCGGGGAGGCTTTGAGTTTGGCCAGCAGCGCGGTGTAACCCTCTTTGGTCGGGTACATCGTACTGGAGATGATGTTGAACTGGTTGCCCGTGGGGAGCAGTCCGTTGGCGGCTGCGTCGATGATGCAGGTGCGCACGACATCGCGGGTGTAGGGCTTGGGAGCCACGCCGGTGCGCTTGTCGGGACGGGACGGGTCGCGGTCGGTGCGGAAACCGATTTTCTTGTTCATCAACGGCATGAAGACGGCATCCATAATCTCGTCGGTCAGGATGGCTTCGAGCTTCTGCACGATGATTGCGGCATCGAATGCGCCGCACACGTTGTTCACGATGTCAAGACGCTGTGCGTCCTTCATGGCCACGGAGAAGTTCTCGCGGGCGTTGTCGAGGACTGCGAGTCCTCTTTCCTGGGTGTTTTTTGCGTTTTCGCTCATAATAATAAAGTATTAAGTTGTTAAACCTTTAATTCGATGATGTCGCCGGATTGGGTGGGAGTACCAGAATAATGTGGCTGCGACTGAGTCGGACAAAGAGGTCTGGAGTGTCCTTCATACGCCGCCAGAGGGTGGCACGGCTGCAATGGAGATACTCGCAGATTTCTTTGAATGTGCCGTGGGCTGCAACTTGATATTGGGGTTCAGTCATGTTTCACCTCCCTTCTCATTCTGCGGCAAATATTGCCAATCTGCCCCACGGAGAGTCCGTATATCATGGCGAGTCGCTCATAGATATACCCGACATCGGAGCCTTTCTCTTTTTCTTCCATAAAACGCTTGTAGATTTCTACGTTTCGTTTGTCGTTTTCGCGCTGCTGCGGCGTGAGGATGCCGCACTTGCGGCGGAACGTGGACGCGGGAGCCACGCCGCCTTGTTTCTCTGTGCTCATAATTGAAACGGTTTTGGTTACACTTGAATTGAATTGTTCTTGGAGAGGTGCAGGGGAGTTATCCCCGACACCCCTTTGTTGTCTATGGGTTACGGACTGTGGTGGACGGCATGACAACTTTACACCGCCCAGTCCGCCTACTCGCCCCTACCTCTGTTTTTCGGGGCTTTCGTGTTTGTTGTCTTTGCTCTTATTTGAATATTTACCCAATATGTCAAAGTTCTCTTGTTGCCGCCTTTCGCGGCTCTGGTCATCCGCCGTGGCTCTCGCCGCCGACGGATGCGCGGCACATGGAAGCCGTGGTCATTCAGTCCGCCAGTCCTCTTCGGCCACTTCAATGCCGAAGTGGTTGCAGTAGTCAACCAAACTGCTGGTCTTCTCAAATCGAACCCCTTGCATACCGCCATCGGGGAGGTTGATTTCAAGCCGGCACTCGCCGGTCTTGTCACTGAAAAATGCTTTTGCGCTCATAGCGCTGATTATATTATTGTTATTCGTTTTGTCTTATTTATTTACCCAGAAAATAGCTAATTCAGGTGATTCTATGCCAAATTTTACCCATCAATAATATTGTTTTATACATTCATTATATAGTTTTGCCAAAAAATTTTCAACCGTTTAATTTGTTGATTTATAAGTGTTATTACATATAATCTAATTACCTACTATAACTTTTTTTTGCTCATTTGAATTTTTATACTTACTTTTGCAACTGATTTCAGTCACGAAAAATGTGCTTTCAAGTATCATTTTCGGATGCAAAAATAAGAAATAAAAGTAAACCGACAAAATAATAATTTACTTTTTTAGAAAATTATTTTTCAATAGACTGAAACATAGAGCAATAAAAATATGAATAAATAAGACAGAAAGGTAAATTTTATGGACGAATTTGACACAATTGGTAAACGCATCACAAAAATTAGGCAAGTCTACTGCGATGGAAAAAACACTCCTTTTGCCGAGCGGATTGGCAAGGACACCTCTTATTCGAGCCAGATATGCAACGGCACGAAGACTCCAGGCAGAAGTGTGCTTGAGGAGATCCTGGCCGCATTTCCAGAGGTGAGCCGTCCGTGGCTGTACTTCGGAGAGGGCAAGATGCTGCTGGCCGATGCGGAGAAGAGTTTGCTTGCGAAGGAGGATGCTCCCTCTTATGAAAAGACCCTGCCGCTCATTCCCTACGATGCCTTCGCCGGTCTGCCCGCCGTTGACAACATCGGAGTGGCCTTCAAGGACTGCGAACAGTATTACATCCCCGACTTCATCAGCCGTGGAGCGGACTTCCTTATCCGCGTGTCCGGCGACTCGATGGTGCCGCAGTACCTCAACGGAGACCTTCTCGCCTGCACGATGATTAAGGATGTGCTGTTCTTCCAATGGGGCAAGATTTACGTCATCGACACCTCGCAGGGTGTGCTGGTGAAGCGCGTGATGCGGAAAGAGGGCGACAGCGAGCATGTGATACTCGTGTCGGAGAACAAGGAGAAATACGACCCGTTTGAGTTCCCGACATCGGACATCAGAAGCCTTGCCATCGTCGTGGGACTCATCCGAGCGGAATAGTCGCTTAATACATATTATATATAAGGATATAAGGAATATAGACCGGCCACAGAATGTGGCAGGAAGGAGGTGCTACGCCATTATGATACGATTAAGATACAGTATAAAATTTGTTTTACACCGCCGAGAGCGGGCGGACGGAACATTCACCGTCCGTATGAACATCTCCTGGGCAAAGAAAAGGGTCCAGCGGAATATTCCTGCCTATGTGTTCCCCGACCAATGGGACGAGAACACCATGACAGCCCGCGCGACCCGTCAGCACAAAGACGTGTCAGGCATCAACAGCGTCATTGCGGAATACAAAGGCCGTGTGACAAAGTATTTTGAGACTTCGATAATCAACGACCATGTTCCAACTGAGGATGAAATCAACGAACTATTCAATACGGAGGATGCGGAAGAGGTGAACCAGAAGCACCTGATTGATGACACAATCGAAGAGTTTATCGCAAAAGAGTCTGTGGAACGCGGATGGGCTTCCGTCACAAAGAACAAGTTCAAAAACTTGAAGCACGACCTGCTGTGCGCCGACCTAACATATATAGAGGAATTGAACGAGGAAGGGCTTGAAAAGTACACCCAATACTTGTTCTCGCGCGACTTGGAAAATGCCGTCCTGATGAAAAAGGCATCCATTCTCCGCTGGTTCCTCGGATGGTGCAGAAAGAAAGGTTATATTGAAAACGATGACTACAAACTCCACCAACCACACCTGAAATGTCCCCAGAAGACTGTGGTCTATCTGACGTGGGAAGAGTTGATGCAGCTGTACAAGCATAACTATGGATACAAGTACCAACTATCCATAGTGAGGGATGTGTTCTGTTTCTGCGCATTCACCGGCCTCCGCTACTCCGATGCCGCGCGACTCAGATGGTCGGACGTGTATAATGACCACATAACCATCATCACCCAGAAAACCTCCGACAAACTCGACATAGACCTCAACCCATTTTCAAAAAGCATCATCAAGAAATATTCCTTGAAGGCGGACCGTAAACCGGCGGATAAGGTGCTGGGCGCTCCTACAATTCAAAGAAGCAATGTAATGCTCAAAGAATGCGCTCTGCTTGCCGGAATCAAGACTTCTATCACCCTTGTTTCGTACAGAGGGTCGAAGAGAGTAGAGGAGTCTGTACCCAAATGGAAGGCCGTCACCACACACTGCGCTCGCCGCACTTTTGTCGTGAACTCTCTCCGACTCGGAATACCGGCGGAAGTGATTATGAAATGGACTGGTCACAGCGACTTCACGGCCATGAAACCCTACGTCGCAATCGTGGATGAATTGAAGAAGGAGAACATGGCCAAATACGCGACTCTGTACGAAAATGAAAAAAAAACTTCCGATTGAAAAAAAAGTCGTATTTTTGCAACTTGATTGGAGTAAGCAGCAGTCGGGTACATGTACCCACTTTGTACCCACTTTTGACAAATGAACAGCAACCGAGAGAGAACGAAGCGACGGAAAAAAACCGATTAAGATGATAAAAATCAAAGAAATAAAGTTAAATTGATACCAAGGGCTTCCCCTGGAGTAATACGGCTCCAGTACCTTCAGGGGGAGCAAGAACGAGCGCTGAGATTCAGCGCTCGATTTTTTTTACCTTTATCAGCCGCCCTATATCAAGCGAGTCAGTTCGGAGAAGCTGTCAATCAGGTAATCCGCACCTGCAAACAACAATTGTTCCCGTGAAGAGTTGCCGTAGGTGACACCGACGGTACGGACTCCGGCGGCACGTCCCATCTGGATATCGACCGGCATGTCGCCGACCACCAAGGCCTCTTCGGGGGAAACTCCCGTGGCCGAGAGGATTGCCAGCACCGCGTCGGGGGCCGGTTTGGCGCGCTCGACATCTTCACCACCGACCACCAAGGGGAAATAGTCGGACAAACCCATGGCGGCCACAAACGAGCAGAGAGACTTCGACGTGCGGGATGAAGCGATGGCCATCCGCACCCCTTCTCGATGGAACACTTCCAAGGCTTCCCTTACCTGAGGGAACAGTTCCGGCACCAAACTCTGCTCATGGGCAGCGAAATAGCGACGATAGGCATCGACACATCCATCGGCTTCGGCATCAGTCAAATGGGGATAGATAATTTGGAAACATTGTTTCAGATGATAGCCAATCACGGAGGCACAGGTCTTGGCATCGGCCACCGGCAACCCTTGCCCGGCCATCACATGCTGCAATACACCGACGATCTTGTCGCGCGTGTCGGCCAGCGTGCCGTCGAAATCAAGTATGAGCAGTTTGACCATCGGCGATTCAATCATACACTCCGGCTCTTCTCCTTGTTCCAGGAGGAAAACTTGCCAGCGTCTTCATTTCCGACCAACACCTTCCAGAAGTCGCCGGGAAGCCAGATATTCCCCACTCCGAGAGCATCGTGGAACAGCGGCGCCACTTCATCGGCCGTGTAACCTGCAATGCCGCATCCGATACGCGTGACAAGAAAGGTCAACTCCGGATGTTCACGTGCAAAAGCGATAAAACGGTTCACATTGTCACGCATAGCAGCCATCCCTTCCATGGTGGAAATGGCATAACTCTGACCTTGCAAGCCATCGCCCTGGCCATAGACAGCACCGAAAAGCCGGACTGCAGCTGCCGCGGCCCCACCGCCATGAAAGCCATTGGCATTGCTGCCAAAAACAAATATCTGTCCGGGCTCGAGCGAACGAATATTGTCGGGGGTGACGCGACCTGCCATCATTACAGCATCCATATTGTTCATTATTACTATTTGGCTGCAAAAATACAACTTTTTCCATACATAGCCAAACATTATGCCGGCATATCGTTTTTTTTACGTATTTTTGCAGCCGTATATGTTCCCTTGCAACAAGGGACAACCAACTGATACCAAGAACATGAAGACAATATTGACTGTGCTCGCCGTAACCATGGCCGCCCTCGGACTGATGATGGCGGGACTGGGGATCAAGATGTTGTTTCATAAAGAGAAGGAATTCAAACGCCCCTGTGCCAACGCCGACCCGAAGACCGGGCGTTGCCAGCATTGTACCTGTGGAAAAAACAAAGAGTAAATGAACGATAACGCGACCGAAAAAATCATCTCGCTCGAATCCATCGACTATTCGCGCTTCTGGGGGCAGAACGACCGCCTGCTGGAATTTGTCAAAATGCTGTTTCCCAAACTGAAACTCATCGCCCGAGGCGACATGTTGAAAGCCATCGGACCAGAGGAAGACATCGCCTGGTTCGAGGGGAAACTGCAGGCCATGATGACCTATTACGACAAGTTCGGACGCATCACGGAAAACGCCATCATGGGCATTATGGAGAGCGGTGGCGGAAGCCCGGAGGCGGAGGTGAGCGACGAAGTGCTGGTGCATGGCCGCAACGGCCTGCTCATCAAAGCCCGCACGCCCAACCAGCAACGGCTTGTACGTGCGCTTTATGAGAACGACATGGTGTTTGCCATCGGTCCCGCCGGTACCGGCAAGACCTATACCGCCGTGGCCTGTGCCGTGCGCGCATTGAAGAACAAAGAGATCCGACGCATCATCTTGACGCGACCTGCCGTCGAGGCCGGTGAAAACTTGGGATTCCTGCCCGGAGACCTGCGCGACAAGCTGGACCCCTATCTGCAACCGCTGTACGACGCCCTGCGCGACATGATTCCGCAGCAGAAACTGCTCTCCTACTGGGAAGACAACACCATCGAAATAGCACCCTTGGCCTTCATGCGCGGCCGCACACTCGACAACGCCTTCGTCATCCTCGATGAGGCGCAGAACGCCACCAGTGCACAACTTAAGATGTTCCTCACCCGCATGGGGCGCAACGCCAAGTTCGTCATCACCGGCGACCTCACACAGGTCGATCTGCCCCGTCACCAACAGAGTGGCCTGCTACAAGCGGTGAACATCCTCAAAGACGTGAAGGGTATCGAAATCATCGAGTTGGACCAGAGCGACGTCATCCGCCACCGTCTGGTGACGGACATCATCAGGGCATACGACAGCCTGAAGACCGACACTCCAAATGAAAAGACCGTCTCACATGATCTGCCATCCCAACTGCAAGATTAACCTCGGCCTGCATGTGGTTGGCAAACGCCCCGACGGTTACCACGACCTCGAGACCCTTTTCCTGCCGGTGCATGATCTCTGCGACGAGCTGGAGATCAACGTGGCAGATAGCAGTCAGTCGGCAGCGGCCAGCACTATGGTACAGGAGGGTATTGTGCTCGACAACGCACCGGAGGACAACCTCTGCATAAAGGCATGGCGGCTGTTGCACGACGAGTGCGGCATCCCTGCCGTCAGTATCCGACTCAAGAAGAGCATACCCTTTGGCGCCGGCCTGGGAGGCGGTTCCGCTGACGCCGCCTTTACGTTGAAAATGCTCAACGAGATGTTCGACCTCGGCCTCACCGACAGCCAACTGGAGCAACGTGCCGCCCGTCTGGGTGCCGACTGTGCTTTCTTTATCCGGAATCAGGCCGCATACGCCACCGGTATTGGCAATATACTGGACCCTATCGAAATCGACCTGAGCGATTATCGCATCGCCATTGAGATTCCCGACGAGGAACATGTCTCAACCAAAGAGGCATACTCTGGCCTAAACCACAATCTCTTCGGGACCCATCGTCCCGACCTGCGCGAAGCCGTGATGCAACCCATCGAACGTTGGCGTCACTTGATCGTCAACGACTTCGAGTCATCGGTCTTCCCGGCCCACCCTGCCATTGCCTCCCTCAAAGAGGAGATGTACCGCCGCGGCGCGCTCTACGCCTCGATGACCGGCAGCGGCGCCGCCGTGTTCGGAATCTTTGTCCGCTGAAGTTTTTCTTTCCACCCATACCACCCCTATCTGCTACAAATGGGCGACCATCGGCCTATCGGGATTATTGTGTCCAGAAAAATAAATTTGGCCATATCGGATATTGTTCGTATTTTTGCATTTTCAATTTACAAACAATAAAATACATCAATAATATGGTTGATTACAAAAAAATAGGATTGGTGAACACCCGCGAGATGTTCAAAAAGGCTGTCAATGGAGGCTATGCCATCCCCGCCTTCAACTTCAACAATATGGAGCAGATGCAGGCCATCATCCAGGCCGCTGTCGAGACCAAGAGTCCTGTCATCCTGCAGGTGAGCAAGGGCGCCCGCGACTACGCCAACCCGACCCTGCTGCGCTACATGGCCGAAGGCGCCGTCGAGTATGCCAAGGAGCTGGGTTGCCCCAACCCCCAGATTGTGCTGCACCTCGACCACGGCGACAGTTTCGAGACCTGCAAGAGTTGCATCGATATGGGCTTCAGCAGCGTGATGTACGACGGTAGCGCCCTGCCCTACGAGGAGAACATCAAGATTTCCCGTCAGGTGGTGGAATACGCCCACAAATACGACGTCACCGTCGAGTGCGAGCTCGGCGTGCTGGCCGGCGTCGAGGATGAGGTGGCCTCCGAGGTGAGCCACTACACCAAGCCCGAAGAGGTGATTGACTTCGCCACCCGTACCGGCTGCGACTCGCTGGCCATCAGCATCGGCACCAGCCACGGCGCCTACAAGTTCAAACCCGAGCAGTGCACCGTCGATCCCAAGACCGGCCGTCTGCTGCCTCCTCCGCTAGCCTTCGACGTTCTTGAGGCCATTGAGAAGAAACTCCCCGGCTTCCCCATCGTGCTCCACGGCTCCAGCTCGGTGCCGCAGGACGAGGTCGATACCATCAACGCCAACGGTGGCGCCCTGAAGGCCGCCGTGGGTATCCCCGAAGAGCAACTGCGCAAGGCCGCCAAGAGCGCCGTCTGCAAGATTAACATCGACAGCGACAGCCGTCTCGCCATGACCGCCGCCATCCGCAAACATCTTGCTGAGCACCCCGACCACTTCGACCCGCGCCAGTACCTTAAACCAGCCCGTGAGAGCATGAAGAAGATGTACATCCACAAGATTGTGAATGTGCTCGGATCCAACGACAAACTTTAAAACAGGTATTCACCGCCCCGTGCAGATTGTTGCACGGGGCTTTTTTTTGTTCTTTAAAACGATGAAGAAACCCTTATCTTTCGGCATGACCATGCTGGCCAGTGCGCTGGGCGTGGTGATTGTGTCGGTGGTCGGAGGACTGCTGACGTTTATTTCCATGATTCTCATGGTTGTGTCACTCGGCAGCATGAGTGAAGAAGACGCTACCATGGTAAAAAACAACACTTTCCTTACCGTCGATCTTAGCCACATCAGTGGAGACCGTGGCACCAATGGATTGATGCAAAGCTTCAGTGATAGCAAGACCGTGGGTCTCATTGCCGCCACTGATGCCATCCGTAAGGCCGCCAACGACAACAAAGTGAAAGGCCTGCTCATCAAGGACAACGGCGCTGCCATCAGCTGGGCCTCGCTGGAGGAACTGCGCGGTGTCATCGCAGAATTCCGCGAGAGCGGGAAACCAGTCATTTCTTATGCCACCACCTACACGCAGCCAGGCTACTACCTTGCTTCGGTCAGCGACAAGGTAAGCCTGCACCCCAGCGGCATGGTCGAGTTCCGCGGTATGGGAGGTGAAGTGATGTACTACAAAGACCTGCTCGACAAACTGGGTGTAGAGATGCAGCTCATCCGTCCCGAAAGCTGCGCCTACAAAAGCGCCGGCGAGGTCTATACCCTCAGCCACATGAGTCCGGCCAACCGTGAGCAGATTCGCGCCTATGTCTCCAGCATCTGGAAAACCGCAACAGCCGACATTGCCGCCAGTCGCGGAATGACGGTCGCCGACCTCAACACCGTGGCCGACAACCTCAGCGGTTTCCTGGCCGACGATGCCCTTGCACAGCATCTCATCGACACTCTCTGTTTCGAAGAGGATGTCCGTGCCATGCTGAAAGACAACTACGACGCCAAGCACCTCCTGGCTCTCGAGAAATACGCCAAAAACGACAAAAAGAAGGGTGACAAAAAGATCAAGAACCACATCGCCGTCATCTATGCCGAAGGCAATGTGATGGATGGCTCGGCCAAGGGTTTTGACGAAGGCGTCTATGGCGACGACATAGTGAAAGCCCTGAAGCAGGCCATGAACGACGATGACGTGAAAGCCATCGTGCTGCGCGTCAATTCACCCGGTGGCCAAGCCACGGCCAGCGAAAGCATGACCCACGCCGTGATGCAGGCCAAGGAGAAGAAGCCCTTCATCGTCAGCATGGGCGATCTTGCCGCCTCGGCAGGCTACGAGATTTCCTGCATGGCCGATGTCATTGTGGCCCAACCCATGACCATCACCGGTTCCATCGGCGTATTCGGCACCATCCCCAACGTGCAGAAGCTGATGGAAAAGAAACTCGGACTCCATTCCGACACCGTATCCACCAACCATAACGCCAATGGGCTCACCGTTTTCCGCCCCCTCTCGCCTGCCGCCATGGCCATGATGACCCGCAACGTGGAGGACTTCTACAAAGTCTTCGTGAACCGTGTCGCCGAAGGCCGCCACATGAGCTTCGACGAGGTGCACCAGATTGCCCGCGGACGCGTATGGACCGGTGCCGATGCCATCAAGATAGGCCTTGTCGATACCCTCGGCGGCCTCGACCTGGCCCTGCGCATTGCCGCTGAGAAAGCCGGCATCGACCGCTACACCGTCAAGAATTACCCCAAGGAGAAAGACACCTGGACACAACTGTCTGAACTCTTCGGAGAGAGCGACGACAGCGACCTGGACCTGCTGGCCAAGATACGCCTGGCCCGCAAGTGGAAATCAGAAAGCGGAAAGTGGAGCGTCTTGAACCGCATGGAACAGGACATCCAGTACATCAGCACCGCCGAAGGCCTCCAAGCAAGGATGCCGTTTGTAATCCTCGGCGAATAAGCAGCTACAAATCGTCTAAACACAAGGGCACCGAGGTATGACATAACCTTGGTGCCCTTGCTTTATCATTCCATCAACGTTTTACTCCAGGCCTTTCAACGTCAAGCTGATGCGGTGGCGGCGCAAATCGACATCCAGCACCTTGACCTTCAGATGCTGGTGCAGATGCACCACCTCGCCCGGGTCGTTCACACGGCGGTTGGCCATCTGGCTGACGTGCACCAAACCGTCCTGATGCACGCCGATATCGACAAAGGCGCCAAAGGCCGTGATGTTGGTCACAATGCCAGGCAGCACCATGCCCGGTTGCACATCCTCGAGGCGGGTCACATTCTTGTCGAACTCGAAGACTTCGAACTTCGCCCTCGGATCCAACCCAGGTTTCTCCAATTCCTTCATGATGTCCTGCAGCGTCGGGAGACCACAATCTTTTGAGACAAAGTCCTCCAGACGTATTTTTCCTCTCAACTCTTTGTCTTTCATCAAAGTCTGCACGTCGGTGCCGACCGAAGCGGCCATCTTCTCCACCAGAGCGTAGCGTTCAGGATGCACAGCGCTGCGATCCAACGGGTTCTTCGACTCCCGCACCCGCAGGAAGCCTGCACACTGCTCGAAAGCCTTGTCGCCGAGACCTTTCACATCATGCAGCGCCTCACGCGAGGCAAAGGCTCCGTTGCGGTTGCGGTGTTCCACTATCTTGTCGGCCAACGCGGGGCCGATGCCGCTGACATACGACAGCAGTTCCCGCGAGGCGGTGTTGAGCTCCACCCCCACCGAGTTGACGCACGACACCACCGTGTCGCTCAAGCTTCCGGCCAGCAGCTTCTGATCCACATCGTGCTGATACTGCCCCACACCGATGCTCTTGGGGTCAATCTTCACCAACTCGCTGAGGGGATCCATCAGACGGCGACCGATGCTGACGGCGCCACGCACGGTGACGTCGTAGTCGGGGAACTCGCGGCGAGCCACGTCGCTGGCGCTATAGACACTGGCGCCGGCCTCGCTGACGCTGACAGCGATGACCTTGTTTTTAAAATGACAACGCTGCACCACCTCTTCCGTCTCGCGGCCGGCGGTGCCATTGCCTATGGCGATGGCTTCTATCTGGAAGGCCTCCGCCAAGGCTTCGAGTTTGGCCACAGCCGCACGCTCCTCACGCACCGAGGTGAAGGGATAGATGGTTTCATTGTGAAGCAGTTGTCCCTGTGCATCGAGGCACACCACCTTGCAACCCGTGCGGAAGCCGGGGTCGATGGCCAGGGTGCGTTTCTGCCCCAGTGGAGCCGCCAGGAGCAGCTGGCGCAGGTTCTCGGCAAAGACGCGGATGGCCTCGCGGTCGGCCTTTTCTTTCAGTTGGTTACGGAACTCGGTCTCGATGCTGGGCATGACGAGGCGCTTGTAGCTGTCGGCGACAGCCAGGTCGTACTGCTCGCCGGCACGGCCCTGCGGACGGACGCGGGAGGTCATCGCCTCGATGCACTCGTCGTCCTTCTCGGGCTTCACATGCACCTTCAACACCCCGGCCTCCTCGCCTCGGAAGAGGGCCAGGATCCTGTGCGACGGTGCTTTGGCGATGGGTTCCTTCCAGTCGAGCCACGACTCGAACTTGCCTACCCGCTCGTCGTTCCCATCCACCCCCCTGGCCAACGCAGAGGCGAGCATGGCACGGCGACGGAAGACATTGCGCACACGGTTGCGTACGGCGGCGTCCTCGCTCACACGCTCGGCGATGATGTCGCGCGCGCCTTGCAGGTCGTCGTCGGTGGCGTTGGCAGGCAGCACGCCGCGCATGATGCTGTCGGCCAAAGGCTCAAGCCCTTTCTCGATGGCGACGGTGGCACGGGTGCGACGCTTGGGGCGATAGGGCAGGTAGAGGTCCTCGAGGTCGGTCATACTCTCCACAGCCTCAATCTTTTGCCGCAGCTCATCGGTCAGCTTGCCCTGTTCATCGATGCTGGACAGGATGGCCTCGCGGCGCTTGTCCAACTCCTTGAGGCGGATCAGCAGGTCGCGGATGGCGGCAATCTGCACCTCGTTCAACGAGCCGGTGGCCTCCTTGCGGTAGCGGGCGATGAAGGGCACCGTGGCGCCCGATTCGAGCAATTCGATGGTCTTCTCAACCTGGCGGACATTGAGTTCCAGCCGGTTGGCAATGGTAGCGGCATAATTCATAATCTGCAAAGATACACAAAAAAAGCGAAACCGCCCGACACAAAAACATACCCCTACAATACACTGACAATCAGCACCAAATCCCTTATGACCTAGTATTGACCTAGTATTAACCTAGTATTGACCTAGTATTGACTTGGTAATGACTACAAAAAAAAAACGATGTCACAAGGGGGTCAAGAGGGTGTCAGGCCATTGTCAAACTGGTGTTAAGCTATAGGTGAAAGGTGCCTGAGGGGAGATGTTTTTGTTAAAAAAAATATTTTTTTTATACATATCGGAAAATATGTGTATTTTTGCACTCAATATTGAAATAGAAAACAAACCTAAAAAAACACATTATGAAAAAAGCATTATTCTTTTTGGCCATTGCCCTGATGGGCCTGGCCGCCAATGCACAGGTTGCCTTTGAGGAGAACTTCAATGGTATGACTGCCGGAAGCACCCCAACAGATTGGGTTACCTATTCTGACACTCTGACCAACTACAGCAGCTATAGCAACTGGGGTACCAGTTGGACGGTGATGAACTACGATGAGGCTGGCACCGACAAGATTGCCGTTTCCGTCTCTTATACCACCGTATCACAAGACTGTGACCGCTGGATGATTACTCCCTCCATCAACATTCCCTCCACTGGCTATAGTCTGGTGTTCGAGGTTTGGGGTCGTTCCACCACCTATCCCGAAAAGGTGAGTGTCAGAGTATCCACCACCGACACTGAAAAAGAGAGCTTCACCGAAGTGCTCGACGTAGTGATGGATGGTGAAACCTATACCAATGGCTGGAATAATGTCATGGTGAACCTCGATGCCTATGCCGGCCAGAATATCCACATCGCTTTTGTCAATCATGGCGACGGCTATTACACCCTCCTCGACAACGTGAAAGTATTCGTAATGCCCCAGAATAGCCTGGCATTCTCCAGCATAGACGTTCTGCCCTACACCGCCCTCAACGGCGAGTGCACCGTGCAGTTTGCCGTGCAGAACACCGGCTTGGCCAACCTCACCTCTTATGACTACATCGTTACCGCCAACGGCACCCAAGTCGGCGAAACCCACCACGTCTCCGGCATCAACGTAGCCACCTTCGCTTACAATGACCAGACCGTCACCGTTCCCGCTTCCGCCCTGGGTCAAATGGCCATTGCTATCACCGCCAGCAACCCCAACGGCGCGACCGACGATGACGAAAGCGACAACAGCGGCAATGGCACCACCACCGTCTTCGACCCCAGCACCTTCACGCATTCCATCCTACTTGAGAACTTTACCACTGCCCGATGCCAATTCTGCCCTGGTGGCCACGAGCGCATCAACACTGCCATTGTTCCCTATGAGGACAACGTTGTATGGGTGGCCCACCACACAGGCTATGGCAGTGACAACATGACCCTCCATGAGTCGGAAGAAATTGCTGGATATGCTACCGGCGAATCCATCGCAACCTGGGAATGGCATCCCGGCCTCTATGCCGCCACCGCAGCCCTCGATAACCAAGGTTATTACACCCACGGCGGCACTTCTGCCCCTGCCATGGCCATTGACCGCAACGCCGCCTATGCCATTGAGCCCGAATCCGACGGTGTGGTTGGTTCGGTAGGTGACGTTAGCGACATCGCCAACCTGTTTATGAGGGCCCTCTCCTCACCCAACAACAATCTCACCATCGAATGGGATGGCCTGAGTTACAACGCCCAGACCCGCGAAGTCAAAGTCACCGTCAAAGGTCTCTTCCTCAGCAACATTACCGACAGTCTCCGACTCAACCTCTGGGTGATTGAGGATGGTATTGCTGGCACACAGGTCGATGCCAACCAGGGCGGCACCGTCAGCTACATCCACAACCACGTGATTCGCAAATTCGTCACCCCGACCTGGGGCGAAGCTTCCGCCTTCAACATGGGCACCAACCGCGGCAACACCTACAGCAAGAGCTACACCTTCACCTTGCCCAATAACATCAACGCTCAGAACGCCCACCTCGTGGCCTTTGTCGCCAAAGCCGGCTCAAGCGAGAGCGTCTTTACAGACCGCCATGTCCTCAACGCACTCCAGTCACGCAAGCTGACCGACGAGCACCTGGACATCGAGTCGGTCGATATGGAGGCCAGCATGAAGGTCTATCCCAACCCCGCCACCGAGATGGCCTACATCAGCGCCAACGGCATCATCCGCAGCATGACCCTGACCGATGTCAGCGGCCGCAAGCTACAGGAGATCAACAGCTTGAACGCCAACGTGATTGAGCTCAACGTGAGCCGCCTCGAGGCTGGTTTCTACTTCATCAGCGTCACCACCGACGAGGGTACGACCACTCAGAAACTCAACGTGGTGAAATAAAAAAGAGGTTGACAACCGACAGAGGGTAATTTAATACCCCCATAAAAAAGTGACGCGGGATGCAATAAAAAGTTGCATCCCGCGTTACATTGTATAATTTATTTTGTATTATATGAAACGAATAGTGACAATAGCGGCCTTAGTGCTGTGCTGCGCAACGACCTTCGGCCAGCAGGTGGCCTCGCGTGCCAAAGCCATGCGCATGATGAACTTCAGCCGTCCGGAGTATCAAATCAAGGACATCAAGGTCTATACCGACACCATGACGGTCTATTCCCTGTCGGCCGACATCATCTATCCTCTCGGGGTATGGACATCGGTGGAGCAATACATCACCGACAACCAGCTGTCGTGGTACCGCGAGATAGGATACCAGAAGTACTACGATTCGATGGAGGTCAGCGTGAACCGCATGCGCCGCTACGACGACAGCTATATCGACATGTACTACAGCATCTGGACCAAGAAGGTGGAGTTGCTGGGCGGATACCTTGCCGATGCGGAGGTAGTGCTGGCCAACGGCGTCCACGTGGGCATGTCGAAGGACGATGTATTCAAGGTGTTCTTCAAGAAGTACCCGAAGTCATATACGAGCGACGTGGCGGTGCTGAAGGTGGTGAGCGGAGCCAACGAGGTGGCCGAGATCTACACTTTCAAAGGGCAGAAACTGCGGCACATCAAAATCGAGACGGCGTATAAGTATTATTGATGCATCCAACCGCCAACCACAGTCAACCATCGACCAAAAGAAAGAGCACCGCTCTTTTTTTTGGTTCATTCAACCCGATACACGTCGGGCACCTCATCATCGCCAACACCATGCTGCAACAGGACGGCATTGAAGAGGTTTGGCTGGTGGTATCGCCACAGAATCCGCTGAAAGAAAGGGCATCCCTGCTGGCCGACCACCACAGGTTGCAGATGGTGCAACGGGCCGTGGACGACAACTACAGCCTTCGGGCATGCGACATCGAGATGCACCTTCCCATACCGAGCTACACCGTGGTGACGCTGGCGGCCTTGGGCGAGAAATACCCCGACCGCGAATTCAGTCTCATCATGGGCAGCGACAACCTGGAGACCTTCCACCGCTGGCGCAACTACGAGTATCTGATTGAGAACTACAGGATCTATGTCTATCCACGCCCAGGGTCGGAGCACTGCCAACTGAAAGAACATCCAAACGTAACGATGGTCGATGTACCCATGATGGATATCTCCTCGACCTACATACGCAACCGGATCAAGGCCGGACAAGACGTGCGCTACCTGCTCACCGAACCGGTTTATAAATACCTGAAAGAGATGCATTTTTATGAATAACAGGCATCAATAATGAAAATGAATATGAAAAAGGCAATCAAAATATTACTGTGGGTAGTCGGCATCGTGCTGGCCCTGCTTATTATCATCTCGCTCTTGGCAGGTCCCATCGCCAAAGGGTATGTCAATAAAAACGGAGAACAACTGACGGGACGCCATGTGCAAGTGGAACGCATAGGGCTCAACCTGCTGACCGGCAGCGTCAAGGTTTGCGGTTTGGAGGTTTATGAAGACGACGGCGCCACCGTGTTTGCCGGCTTCGACACGCTGAGCATCCGCGCCCACCTGCTGCAATTGCCATTCAAGACCGTCAACCTGCGCCATATCACCCTGTCCGGCCTGCATGCCAACCTGTTGCAAAACGGCAACCAGTTCAACTTCAGCAGCCTGATTGATCATTTCAAGAGTGACAAGCCCGACGAGGAGAAAGACACCACGCCGAGCGAATGGACATTGAAATTCTACAACATACGCATCAGTCATGCCAGCCTTCACTACCGCGACCTGCGGAGCAACAAGTCCCTGAACCTGCCCGACGTGGGTTTACAGGTGCCCGGATTCGTGCTTGGCGGCAAGGAGCAGACCCAAGGCGGATTGAGTCTGGCATTCGACAAAGGCGGCCGATTGAACGCCGATGCCCACTATGATGCCGAGAATGGCGGTTTCATGGCCTCGGTCGATTTGACCGACTTCTCGCTTCGCAACGTGGAAGGTTATGTGCAGGACATCGTGGCGCTGAGCGAGGTGAACGGAAAACTGACGGCCCACATCAACCTGCAAGGCAAGAGCGACGAACTGCTGAAGAGCCACATCGGGGCTGACCTGGCACTGACGGAGGTGGATTTGCGTGATGAGAACAATCAGTTGGCCGGGCTGAACAGTTTGACAGTCAAAGTCAACAATATCAACATCGACGCCAACAGCTACGACATCGCCGAGGTGCATCTGGACGGTCTCACCGCCACCTATGAGCAGTATGACGGCTATACCAACCTGAGCCGCTTGATAAAGAAAAAGGAGCAACAGGAAGATGCCGAAGAGACAACGGACCCAGAAGAGACAGAAGCGCCCGCAGTACAGGAAACGACCGGCAAGAAGTCGCCCATGCAACTGCATGTGGGCAACCTGTTGGTTGAGAACTGCGCGCTGACCTACGTCAACCACACGCTGCCCGAGGAATTTCGCTTCCCTGTCACGGGGCTGACTGTCAACGCCTCCGACCTCACCACTGCCGGCGACAACAACGCCCGTGTTCGGGCTTCGCTGCCAGGTGGCGGCCATCTGGCCGTACGTTGGAACGGCAACATCAGCGACTGGAAACAGCACCAAGACCTCTTCCTCACAATCAAAGGACTTGACATGCGGCAACTGACCCCTTGGGCATTAGCCTACCTCGGCCAGCCCATCGAAGAAGGCATCTTCAGTCTCACCTCGCGCAACAGCATCAATGCCAGCAACCTGAACGGGCAGAACTCCCTCGACATCTACAAGGCCAATGTGGGCAAGCGCCGCAAGGACATCGACTCCAAGCTCAACCTACCGGTCAAAGCCGCACTTTACGTCCTCAAGGACAAAGACGACAAGATACTGATAGACATGCCCGTGAAAGGCAACATCGACAATCCGGAGTTCAACTATATGAAAGTGGTATGGAAGACCCTGGGCAACCTGATTGTCAAGGTGGCCACCTCGCCAGTGCGCGCCCTCGGCAACGCATTCGGAATGAACGGGGAGAGCCTTGATTTCATTGCTATCGATCCTACCCAACACGGCTTGACTTCGGAGCAATACCACACGCTTGGACAATTGGCCACCATCGCCCAAAGCGACAGCCTCATCATACTAACCCTTGAACGACAAATGCCCGAGCCGGCCAACGACACCGTGGCACGCGGCTATGACATGCTGAACATGCAGATCATGCACTACATGGAAGACCAAGGTGTGCGCGACGGACAGGTACGCATCGTCAACGGAGCCGCACCTGCCAAGGGTGAAAAGAACGGCTATGCGGTCAGCTCGGAAATGAAGATTGACGAATAACTCACAATGGAAGAAGAGAACATATTCACACAGCCCTCAGTGGCAGACTACAACGACGACAGCATTGTACACCTCGAGGACATGGAGCACATACGGCTCCGCCCAGGCATGTACATCGGCAAACTAGGTGACGGATCCTCGCACGACGACGGCATCTATGTGCTCATCAAAGAAGTCATCGACAACTCGATAGATGAATTCACCTCGGGATTTGGCAAGAAGATAGAAGTCAAAATCAACTTCGCCGAACGCAAGGTGAGCATCCGCGACCACGGCCGCGGCATTCCCCTGCTCAAGATGGTGGAGGCCGTGAGCAAACTGAACACCGGTGCCAAATACGACAGCAAAGTCTTTCAGAAGTCGGTGGGCCTCAATGGTGTGGGTACCAAAGCCGTCAACGCCCTCTCCTCTTGGTTCCGTGTGCAATCGTTCCGCGACGGCAAGACACGCATCGCCGAATTCAACGAAGGCAAATTGGTCAACGACAGTGGCATAAAGGCCGACAACGGTGCTGATTCCGGCACCATGGTGGAGTTCATCCCCGATGCCAAACTCTTCGGCAACTACCACTTCATCAGTGAATACGTGGAACGCCGCATTTGGAACTACTGTTACCTCAACCGCGGTCTGACGATGTACTACAACGACCGCCGCTACTATTCCAAGAACGGACTTCTCGACCTGCTGGAAAACAACCTGCAAAGCGAACCCCTCTACCCTATCATCCACATTAAGGAGGGCGATTTCGAAGCCGCCTTCACCCACGTCAACGGGCAGAGCAACGACTATTACTACAGCTTCGTCAACGGCCAGCACACCACCGAAGGCGGCACCCATCAAAGCGCCTTCCGCGAGGCCTATGCCCGTGTGGTCAAAGAATTTATCAAAAAAGACTATCCGCCCGAGGTCATCCGCCAAGGTTTGGTCTGCGCCCTCTGTGTGCGCATCCAAGAGCCCGTATTCGAAGCCCAGACCAAAACCAAACTGGGGTCCACCCACCTCGAGCCCAACAAAGTGGATGGCACCAACGACAGCCCGTTGCTCAAGACCTATGTGCTTGACATTCTCAAACGCCACCTCGACAACTATCTGCATATCCACGCCGATACGGCACAGGCACTCTTGGACAAGATCAACGCCAATGAAAAAGAGCGCAAGGAGATTGCCGGCATCAAGAAGGTGGCACGCGAAGCCGGCAAGAAAGCCAGTCTCAACAACCGCAAACTGCGTGACTGCCACGTGCATTACAACACCAACCACGCGCGCAGACTTGAAAGCACCATCTTCATCACCGAGGGAGACTCGGCCTCCGGCTCCATCACCAAGAGTCGCGACGTAGAGACACAGGCCGTCTTCTCGCTCAGGGGCAAACCCAAGAACATCATGAAGATAGACAAAGTGGAGGTCTATAAGAACGAGGAGCTCAACCTGCTACACAACGCTCTTGACATTGACGACAACATAGAGAATCTGCGCTACAACAATGTGGTCATCGCCACCGATGCCGATGTCGATGGCATGCACATCCGCTTGCTTCTGCTCACTTTCTTCCTGCGTTTCTATCCCGAGCTCATCTCCTCGGGCCATGTCTATATCCTGCAGACCCCCCTCTTCCGTGTGCGCAACAAACAGAAAAACACCTACTGCTACACCGACGAGGAGCGCATTGCCGCCATCCAATCGACCCCGGGAGCCGAAATCACCCGATTCAAAGGCCTCGGCGAAATCAGTCCTGACGAATTCAAGAATTTCATAGGGAAAGATATGCGTCTCGACCCTGTATTGCTGCACAAAGACTTCGACATCAAAGGAGTTCTTGGCTTCTACATGGGCGACAACACCCCCGAACGCCGCGAATTCATCATGCAGAACCTACGCATCGAAGACGACGAAAGCATAGTGGTGGCATAAAAAAATTTGGCCAGTTTCTCTTTTTTTACTATTATTGCACTCAAATCCATCACTATGGCGACTACTCACAAACGCAAAAAGAATCTGATTGTCAGCTACAAAAATCTCACTGACGACCTTAAGGAATTATTCAAAGAAGCCTACCCGGACGGCTACAGCAACTACATTACCAAGTTCACCAAGCCCAACGGAGAGCCCATCTTCGTCGTTCCCTTCGAGACCGACGACACGGCCTATATGGTTAAATTCGATGTCAAAATCGACACCCTTGGCGAAGACCTCGACAAAGCTCTCTTCGACGACGACAGCGACGATGCCAAGGACGACGAATTCGCCCCTCTGAGCGAAGCCCTCGAGAAAGAAGAGGAAAACACCTCACACCGTGAACGTCACCTGCGCCACGGCGACTTTGAGGATATCCTTGACGAGGACAAGAAGAAGAAAGCCACACTCGGCATCGACAAAGAAGGACTCAAGGAAGCCCTCGGTGACGACTCGGACGATGAGGAGATTGACAGTTACGACCGCATTGACGAAGAGGAAGAGCCCGACGAAGACTTCGAGCCCTCTGACGAAGACCTGCGCGGCATCGAAGACGAATTCCTCGACGCGGAAATCCCGCCCCTTGACGCCACCATCCCCGAAGAGGAGATGGCCAAACCCAGCCCAGCTCCCAAGAAGAAAAGCGCGAAAAGCACCTCTGCCGCCAAAACCGCCAAAACCGCCAAGAAAACCCCTAGCACCAAAAAAAAGAAATAACAAACAAATACCATTTATACCATGAAAAAAACAGTAAAAGTATTATGCCTTGCCGTCTTGATGATTGGCTCTGCCTTTAGTGCTTCGGCCCAATTCCGCCAGTCGATTTTCTTCAACGTCAACGCCCCCACTGGTGATTTCGCCAGCCAGGTTACCCCCATGGACAACCGCCCCATCCTCGCCATGCCGGTACCCTCCCAAAATGTGCCCCTCGGCTATTCAGAAATCGGCAAGAACGCCAGCATCGGCTTCGGCCTCGGCTACCGTGTCAGCTACCGCTTCGACGTTGGATATGGTATGGTGGCTCCCTTCGTCCAGGCCGACTTTTTCTGGAACTCCATCAGCAGTAGCTTGAGCAATGAGTACCGCGCCGCACGTGCCGACGCCACACCTACTTACATCAACGTCCCTGTGCAGCTCGGTGTCTCTTATCTCTATGATCAGCTCTGGAACGACATCACCCCCTACGCTGAGTTCGGCATCGGCGTCGACGGCATGTTCATCACCAGCGAAGGTCCCTGCCATTGGACCACCTTGACCGGCAGCACCGTCAACTCCGCCAAATATTCCTACGACCCCAGCTTCGCAGTGGCCTTCTCGTTCGGCCTTGGCGCCTACTTCGGCCGCCATGTCAGCGCCGGACTCTACTACTATGGTCTTGGTCAGCACACCATCAACTACACCAAAAAGACCATTGACGAAGGCCTGACGGACATTCCTCTCGCCAGCCAGCGCAACTACTTCCTGGCCAACCCCACTAGCCGCAGCGTAGGCAGCTTCGCCCTCCGCATCGGCTTCCACTTCTAAGATTCGACCATTTGACACACCCTTGCCAGGGGGCGGATACAAGTATCCGCCCCCTGGCTTCTTTTTTCCAATTCATCAACCATCAATTCTACTGAAAGGTGATATTGAAACGGCGTAACTTCGGAGCAATTAGAAAAATCAAGAATGGAAGTGGTAATACCCACCTATCCCCAAAACAACAGAAGAGACAGAGCTGTTGCTCTGTCTCTTCTGTTTTAGGTAGGCTCGGACGTTATCTATTCGCACCGATTCCTTGAAGATTTGGAAAAGCTGTGGTCGATGCGCGAGTGGATTCCCGACCCAACGAAGCCGATACTACCCTACAGACATCATGGCTAATGTCTGTAGTTCAATATATTATAACCGCTTAAAAATATCAAATTGAAATTGTTTTTGTCGGATAAAGAAAAAGTTGTATATTTGCACCTGTAAACCAACAGTACGGTTTACCGTTAGAAAGCGCATTTTCGCTTTATTCCGATAGTGTGAACTTCGACAACTCACTTGTAGTATTGGGGATAAGGGAAAATGAAATGCTCCATGGATTATAGTGTATCTATATATCCACTGTGGAGCGGTTCATTGCACCAAATACTTTATACTACAGGGAGTCGAAGCCCTCACACTAAAAGGATAGGGCGTTGATGGATGGCTCCACTTTCTTCGTTATCATGTTTTACCCCTCCGAGCCGAGAACAAATGCTAATGCCTATGCAATACAAAGAACGACTAAACAGAATCATGGGAGAGATTCTATTTGAAAAATCACCAATAGAGCCGCCCAAGCCAGAAAAGCCCTACATTGACGAGCGTCCACCGAGACCAAAAGAGGGTCAACAAATTCTGACAGATAGCACAAAAAAATAATTGTTTGACATTAAATTCCAGCACGATGAAAAAAGTAACAAGCATTCTGGCAAGTGTGGTTTTCATGACACTTATCTCATTGATAATTTCATGTGGAAGTGGCTCCACAGCCAATAACACACACTCCACAGATAATAACACACACTCCACAGACAACACTTCTTCTAACAAAGACAAAGATGGTTTTGCTATTCTAAACAGCAAATGGGAGTTTGTCGATGCAATGCATAATAGCTTTGTCCTTGACATAAAAGAAATGGCGAGAGATGGAGAGTCTGCTAAGGCTGAAGTAATTAAAAATGGTAACAATATAGGTCATATACTAATTCAAGTAGAACAATTATTAGGTTACGATGGTATTGATGCTCTTGAATTTAAAAACTGCGATAATATAAGAATCGCCTTCCCTGCAGATTTCTCAAAAAGATACGCCACACGGATGGCTTTTATTTGCTGGGACTATGAAAATGGTTTTTTATACGCAGATCGGGATGCTTTAACATGCGAAGATCCAGACAAACGTATTCAGATAAAAGAAAAGTAGATGCTTTATTAGGAAAAAGGGAACCGTAAAATATGAGATGCGTTTTACGATAAAGAGCGGCAAAGAGGGTGTTTCACAGCTTTGTGGTACCCTCTTTCTTATTCGATGGTTAGTGGGCGGCTGTAATAAGCCGCCTTTTGTTTCTGTGGCAGCCTATCGAGCAGACTTCTCTCCCTTTGTAATATCATCAAAACTTTTAGTATTTCCCCCTCCCCATTAACCAATTGACGGGATGGGCGTATCCCCTGCTTTATTTACCATAAAAACAGCCTACCTACCCCCATCAAATCTGTGTGCTTCGCGATTCCCAGAATTTTTTTTTAGGAATCATATCACTTTTCAATCCCTATCTACTATTTATATTCATAAGACGATTAAACATTAGCATTATGAACACACAAACCAAACTTAAAATTTCCTACTCACTACGTGGTAGAAAGAAGTCGGCGACCCACGCACACACGAAACCAGGCAGGTGCAAGAAATAAAAAAGGACAAGTCCACTGACTTGTCCTGCTCGGTAGCGGGGGAAGGATTCGAACCGACGACCTCCGGGTTATGAGCCCGACGAGCTACCACTGCTCTACCCCGCACTCTCTTCTTTTCTTGCGAAAAGCGGGTGCAAAAATACGAACAATTTCCCAATCGGCCAAATTTTTCTTAGTTTTATTTCACTACCTCTTGATTACTTGTCTCTTATAAACCGTATCGGAAGTATAGACAATCACGGTATAGGTACCGGCAGGAAGCCTGTCGAGTGTAATTTTAGCCTTTCCGCCAACCACTTTACGGTCTATCACCACACGTCCCCATGCGTCGATAATGTGCACGGTGACATCCTCGGCATCGGTGATGGAGAAATTGATATGTTCCTCCGTAGGATTGGGCCAAAGGTTCAGTTCGTCGGCAGTTGCATTCTGGATGCTGACCGAGGAATCGACCCATAGGGCATAGAACTGTATATTACTACGGAATTTGACGTGATCACCAGCATGATAGATGGTATTGGAACCGCGACGGTCGCGGCACCAGCCACGGAAGCGATAGCCTGGAATGGAGAATGGGCACTCGGGCATCTCAACGGTGTCGGTAGTGCAATAACGAATCTGGAACATATTGCCCTGCGCTCCATTGGGGAGGAACTCCAGCAACAGCAACGGCTGACGAGTGAGGTGCAAGTAATACATTGTGTCGAGATGACGCAAATGGGTATCACAGCTGTACGGAGGAAGGACATAGTCGAGGAAGGTGTAGTTGCGGGCATCTGCGCAGATCGTGTCCCAAACCTCGATGGTATCGAAAGTCTCAGGCACTGGCACAATGCCGAAGATGGCACCCTGACTCTCGTTGAAAGTATAGGTGGCATTGCCGCCTACTCCACCAGAACCGGGAGCGAGGTTGCTCATGGCATAGAATCCGTTGCCGTAACCGCTCCACCCCCAATTGAAATGGTAGTGGGTATCGAGGTCGGAGCCATCGAGGACAAAGGCGTGTCCACCACCATCACTATCCGAACCATCGTAATAAATTGGTCTGCCGAGGGCCAAATCAGCATCAATCATATTCAGCCATGCCTCGAGTGAATAACTATCGCGCGTACGGTACTGAAGAGAGTTCTCGTATTTGAAATAACGGCGGAAAGCGTTCGTGGCGCAGGCATCAATTTGCCCCCAACAGGCAGAGTAGGCGCCACTGGCCGATGGACTGTACATCATATCGACAGCCACACCGCAATGATAACTTATCAGGCTGACAGCATCGATCTGGGCGGCATCGGATGAGAAATTGAGCGACACAGGCATCTGCTCCCATACGTAGGTGGTGTTGCCAAAATTAGCCGACAGAAGGCCATAGGAAGCATCCCCTTGATGGCGTGCCTGGTGCATGTAACTATGGCTACCCGTGCCGCAGGAAGGATGGTTCCAGCGCTTCATAATCTGGGCCATGGCAGTGGCCACACAGCCCACCACCGCACGTTGCTGACGCAGGCTGTCGTAGGGGCACTGGCGATTGTAGGGGTCACCCTGGTCCCATTTGACCGGCACCAAAGCAGGAATATTCTGCAACGAGAGTGGTTCGGGCGGCACGGGGCCTTCCAGCAACGCCGCCCAACGGGGATGAGCAGGTGCATCGGCCGGACAGGCAGCAATCTGGGCTTCATAGCCCGACAACCAGTAGCGCAATTCGGGATTCAACTCCCGGACAGGGAACGGATCCTCAAAGGAATAGCCCAGAATGGGGAGTGCGCAGTCGTCGGCCGAGACCACCACAAAGCCCTCGTCGCCATTGACAAAGACATACATGTGTGGCACCTCGCCGAAGGTGACTGTCTGCATCGTTTCCAGCGCCTTCTGTGACTGCGGACGGTAGCTGTTCCAGAAATTAAGCGCAGCCCGGAGGGCAGTATGTTCCGACACAGGTGCAGCCGCAAGCAACAGCGGCATAAGCGCAAAGGCAGCCAATATCAGGTTCTTTTTCTTCATCGTCATTATTTGTTGTTCTTTATTCCTTCGTTGAGCCATGCCACAAACTTGGCCACATCGCGGTCATACTTGTAGTTTTCCTTGGTGAGAACCTTGCCGTCCGCGTTGATGATGACATAGTAGGGCTGGGCGTTCATATTATATTCTGTCTTCTGAAAGTTCAAATTCTTGCGTCCAAGGGTTTTCAAAACATGACCTTTTTCATCGGTCACCCACTCGTCCTCGGGCAATTCAATGGTGTTTTCATCCGCATAGAGCGAAACCATGACGAACTCCTCGTTGAGCAAACGTTTCACCTCAGGGTCGGTCCACACATAATGTTCCATCTCGCGGCAGTTGGCGCAGGTCTTGCCGGTGAAATCGATGAAGACGGGCTTCCCTTGCTGACGGGCATAGGCCTTGGCCTCGTCGAGATCGAAGAAGGCTTCAAAACCCAGCGGCACATGGAGCTTGTCGGCATACTTGCGGTCGGCAGGCAACTTGCCCACCTGCACCGTGCCAGCGGTGACCGCCGGCGTGCTCTCGGCAACGATTTTCTCAATGTTGAAACTCTGGCTTTCCATCGGCGGCAAAAAACCGCTGATGCCCTTCAGCGGGGCTCCCCAGAGACCGGGAATCATGTAGATGGTGAATGACAGTGTTGCTATGGCCAAGAACAGGCGCAGTGTGCTGATTTCCTTGACCTCGTCGTCGCCTTTGAATCGCAGCTTGCCAAGTAAGTAGAATCCTAACATGCCGAAGATGACAATCCAAATTGCAAGGTAGGTGTCGCGTGGCAAGAGTCCCCAGTTGCAGTAGAGATCAGCCTGTTGCAGGAATTTGAGGCCAAAGGCCAACTCAAGAAAAGCAAAGGTCACCTTGACGGTGTTGAGCCAGCTGCCACTCTTCATGTTCTTGAGCGCCTGCGGGAACATGGCCAACAAGGTGAAGGGGGCGGCAAAGCCGATACCGAAGCCCAACATGGTGACCAGCGACACCCAGCGGTCGGTGCTCGAAGTAGTCAATCCCACCAAGGCGGCGCCAAGAATGGGGCCGGTGCAGCTGAAGGAAACCAGCACGGTGGTCAGTGCGATGAAGAAGGGGGCCAGCAATCCACCCTTGTCAGCCTGCTCGTCGCTGGCATTGACCCATTTCTCCGGCATCTTGATTTCAAACAAACCGAAGAAACTCAGCGCGAAGACAAAGAAGATAATAAAGAACAGCAGGTTGGGTATCCAGTGGGTGCCGATGAAGTAGAGCGCCTCGGGGCCGAAGATAAGAGCCAGGATGGCACCCAACACGGCGAAGAGGAACACGATAGAGAAGCCAAACATCCATGCCTGACGACGGTTCTTGCGCTTGTCGTCACTGTTGTGCATAAAGAAGTTGACCGTCATCGGTATCATCGGGAAGACACATGGGGTGAACATGGTGAGGATGCCACCGCCTATGGCCAGCAAAAAGATAACCAGCAGGTTCTGCCCCTTGTCTGCAGTTTCCGCATCTCCAGCTTCCTCCTGAGCAACAGGTTCCTCAATTTCTTCTACCACATCTTCCACCGCGGGAGTCACAGCCGGCTCTACCTCTTGTGTCGCTTCAACCACCTCTGCCACAGCTCCCTTCACATTGAAGCTGAAGTCATGGTCTTCAGGGGCTATGCAGCTGCCGTCGTTGCAGAGCTGATAACTGACCACTCCTTTGACGGTGAAGTCTTTCTCGCTGACACGCTTGATTTTCTGTCTGAACACCACGGTACCGCTGAACGACTTGACCACACACTGGAAGATGTCATCCATCTCCTCGTGGGGTTTCGGTTCCTGCACCTTGCCGATGCGCTGATAGTCGGGACTGTCGTTAAAGGTGAACACAATGGCCAACGGCCCATTGGGGTCGGTGTATTGCGAATAGAGGTGCCAGCCGGCGTCGAGTTTGGCGGTGAAGACAAGTTCGGCTTCGGTGGCAGAGGTCTCGTTGACCTTGTAGGTCCACTTCACAGGGTCTAGCTGCTGAGCCCAAAGCCCAAAGGCAATGATGATACCCAGAAGGGTAAGTATGCTTTTTTTCATCGGAAACTGTTATTTCAAATTAAATTTGATCTTCTTCTCACCCCGCACCGTCTGCACACCGACATAGTACATTCCCTTCGGCATGCGGTTAATCATAATTTTCTGGTTGTTCTTGTAGTTGTTCACCGTCTTGACAACCTTGTTATTCCGATCCGTAAAAGTAACTGTAGCCGAGGGGCTTTCGATGGTAATGGTGATATAACCCTCATTCAAGTGGGGGTTGATACGCACCTTCTCGTCGCTGGGGCCTTGCCGAGCAGGTTGATTTTGACCCGTCGGCTGCTCGGAGGGCTTTTGCGCCACGGGGACCTCGCGTTCCGGCATCCTGAAACCGGACAGGCGCACCAAACCTTTGGTGTCGCTGCCAAACCAGCAGTCGCCGTTGCGGGCAATCGAAATCTTATAGATGTTACCCGACGGCAGCGGGCTGTTTTTGGAGGTGAAAACCTGCCAGCGATCCACCCCGTCGAACACTGCAACACCGGCATTGGTGCCAATCCACAACATGCCCTCGTCGTCGATAGCGATGTCATTCACCTGGTTGCCCGGCAGAGGGCTGTTGGCAGTATTCCAGATATGCCACTCCTCTCCGTCGAAGTTGGCCAACCCGTTGAGGGTACCGAACCACTTCACATTGTTCTTGTCGATGGCGATGGCGGGTACAATGTCGTCCGGAAGCCCGGAATTCTGAACCGTGTAGCTCACCCAACGCCGGTCGTTGAACACACTCACACCGGCATTGGTGGTGATCCACTTGCGGTTGGCGCGATCCACGGCCAGGTCGAGCACAAAGTCGCTCAGCAACCCGCAGTCCTCGGGCGTGTAGCGTTCCCAGGTGTAGCCATCGTAGCGCACCAGGCCGCCCAACGTTACACCAATCCAGAACACACCGTCATTGTCCTGCGTTATTTCCTTGATAAACTTCATCTTCAGGCGACGAGTCTCCGTGGCATACTCCGTCCAGTGGGTGCCGTCGAACTCAATGACCCCGTAGTCGTCGGTACCGATCCACACCACCCCGCGCTTGTCGGTCATCAAGCAGTTCACCGACTGGTCTTTCAGCTTTTCGTTGAACATGGCGTAATCAAGCCATTCCGCTCCGTTCAACCGGCAGAGTCCCTGGTAGGTACCCACCCAGACGCCTTTGCTGTCGGCGGCGATGGCGGAGATGTTATTGCCTCCGATCTCCGAATTCTTTGTGTTGTAAGTCGTCCACGTGCCGTTAGATTGCGCGTGCAATCCGACGCTCGTCAGTGCCACCAGCGCGGTGGCCATTGCATATTTGAGTGTTTTCATTTTCAAAATCATTTGTCTTGACTCCTTATCTTCTGTCTCCTACACCCCTCAGGTTTTGTGTTTTTCTTTTTTTGCCGCAGGAAACAATATATTATTCAGTATCAATCTGTAACCAGCCGAATTGGGATAGAGCGACAAGTCTGTCGGTGGGTCGCCGATGAAATGGCGGTAGTCCTCGGGGTCATGCCCCCCAAGGAATGTCCAGGTACCCTTGCCGTAGTCTCCATGCAAGTAGCGCACTTCGCCAAGTTCCTTGTTCTCAGCCAGTATCACGCAACTGCTCTTCACCAGTTCGCGGCGGAATGCGGTGGTCTGTCCCATAAAGCCGTGCACCACCCGGGTGTGGTTCTGCGTCAGCATGGTAGGTATCCAGTCCCATTTGGCCGAGAAATCAAACAGCACAAAGAAATCCGTCTTCTCGTTCACCTGCCGCTGCCTTGCCCGGTCGTCAATGTCGATGGTCGAAATCTCGTACTCGGCGGGATTGGTGCTGATACGGAAATCCTTAAAAGCGAAACACCTGCCGTAATCCAACATCTGCTGTGCATTGGGCTGCATGGGGTCGCCGTCGAACATCTCGGCACAGATATCCACACCTTCGGCCGCCAGCGCCACATCGTAGCTGTCGGGTGCCGAGCACATGGCGAACAGGAATCCGCCACCCATCACGAAGTCGCGTATCTTTTTGGCCACAGCCAGTTTCAATTGGCTCACCTTACTGAAACCCAATTTGTTTGCCATGACTTCCTGCAACCGCACATCCTCGATGTACCACTGCTGGCTGCGGTAGTTGGCCCAGAACTTGCCGTATTGACCCGTAAAATCCTCATGGTGAAGGTGCAGCCAGTCGTAAGTGGGCAGCACGCCGGCCATCACCTCCTCGTCATACACCACGTCATAGGGAATCCCGGCATAGGTAAGCACCAGCGTGACGGCATCGTCCCACGGCAACTTGTTCTTCGGCGAATAGACCGCAATCTTCGGTGCCTTCTGCAGCTTCACGGCATCCATATTCACCCCGGGGTCGGCGATATGGCTCAATATGGCAGAACTCTGCCCGTCGGCAATCACCTCGCAGGTCACTCCGCGCAGACGGCATTCCTTCTCGATGCCTTCTGCATACTTGGTCATGAAAGTGCCTCCGCGGTAGTTGAGCAGCCACGTAACCTCGGCCTCGCGCTGCAACGTCCAGTAAGCCACACCGTAAGCCTTCAGGTGATTCTTCTGCCCGTCATCCATCGGGATGAGCAGGTAACTCGCTTGCGCGTGCGCGTATAAAAAAAAGAAACACACCATCAGTCCCACGCCCTTCAGACGTGAAATCCAGATGCCCGTGTTCCGATTTTCAATTTTCAACGTTCAATTTTCAACTCGAGTGCGGATAGGGGGGCTCGAACCCCCACTCCTCTCGGAACAAGATCCTAAGTCTTGCGCGGCTACCAATTACGCCATATCCGCCTATTCCACTTCCGCACATCTGACAATCAATCCTTTTACACCTCATCACCCTAAATCAGACGCGGAAAAACGGGTGCAAAAATACACTTTTTTTTTCATTCCGACGCTCTCTCGACTCGTTTTTAAGATTATTTTCAAATCCACTCCGCCATTCAGCGACGATACAAAATAATGCAAGTATTTCATCCTTCGGGATACTAAACTTGAAGAAAAAGAGTTATCTTTACCAAATGCGATTGATAATGAAGACTTACGGACCCGTTCTGTTCCTGCTGCTCCTGCTGGCAGCCGGACCTGCGGCAGCGCAACAAGAGCCTTCGAAAGGGCACTACACCTTTGCCACCGTGCTCGACGGCGACACCGTCCCGCTCATCCGCATCCGTGAAGTGAACATCTATGCTTCCGGCATGCTCCTCTCCCCGAAAGAAATCAGCAACAACAAACGCCTGATACGCAACGTACGCCTCATGCTTCCCTATGCCCAGGAGGGCCGCCGCCGGCTCGACGCCCTCGAGGTCGAAATCGCCAACCTGCCCAAGAAGCAGCGCCGCGATGCCATCAAGCAGGCAGAGAAGCAGTTGCTGGCCGACTACAAGGACGAACTCTCCAACTACACCTTCTCCCAGGGCCTGGTGCTCATCAAGCTTATCGACCGTGAAACCAACCGCACCGCCTACAAAATCGTCGGCGAACTACGCGGCTCCCTTCGCGCCGGCCTCTACCAAACCCTCGCCAAACTCTTTGGCTACAACCTGAAAGACACCTTCGACCCCAAGCACAACGCCAAGGACAACCTCATCGACCGCATCTGCCTCTCCATCGAGCGCGGACAGATTTAAACCCCCATGAAAGGATACTGCCACCTCAAAAACGCACCTCTGCGTGCCGACGCCTCCGACCGGAGCGAAATGGTGAACCAGCTGCTGCTGGGCGACACCGTGGAAATCATTGAACAACAAGAGAAATGGTCCCTCGTCACCTGCGACTACGACGGCTACCGCGGATGGGTCGATAACAAGCAGATCATCCCCTTCGCCTCGGCGGCCGACCTGGCCGAACGCCTCTTCCTCGACACACCCTACCTTTGGGGCGGACGTTCCACCGGCGGCATCGACTGTTCGGGACTTACCCAAGTGTGTTTCAAGGCGCTGGGCATCTGGCTGCCCCGCGACGCCTCGCAGCAGGCCACCTGCGGCAACGAGGTGTGCCCCTGCGACATCCAGCGCGACGACCTCGCCTTCTTCCACAATCCGGAGGGGCGTATCGTGCATGTGGGCATCTGCATTGGCGACGGCCGCATCATACACTCATCGGGATGCGTACGCATCGATATGCTTGATTCCAAGGGTATTTACAACGAAAAAGCGCACGCCTACTCGCATGCGCTCCATTCCATCCGTCGGGTGAAAGCCTGACTCCTCAACCTTCCAACATCATCGACAGCATCCGCTTGTGCGACAGCGGGGCAGGGCAGGTACCGCCACGATACTCGTAGAGACATATATCATCGGTGGTAATCAAGCTCTTGCGCCGGCTGAGCTGCTCATCATTGGCAAAACGCCGTCCCTCTTCCACCAGGCCGTGCAACGAGTCAACACCCTCCTTGCCATCAACCAACACCACATACTTAAGACTCTCCATCTGAGGCATGATGCGGCGGAAACGGCGATAAAGCTCCCCGTCCTCCAGAATCAACACCCTCACACCCTTCAAAAGCAAGAGGTACTGCTCGGCAGTCAAGTTGGGCAAGAGCTGGATCGGCGTGGCGCCCATCTGCATGATTCCAAGGTTGATACACACACATTCCGTGCGATTGGAGCTCACCACCCCCACCCCTTCGCCCCGTTGCACATTGCGGTGCAGCAGCGCATAGCTGATCCAGGTGCTTCGACGGCGGTAGTCGGCTCGGCGCACATCCTGGCGGCGCACCTCCGCGTCGCGGGTCAAATAATGAATATAACGCAAGGTCAGCTCCTGGCTGTCCAGCAGGTCAAACACACGTGTAGGGGTTTCGTCGTATCTCATAGCAGATGTCTTTTTTTTGTTTTCGGAGTGCAAAATTACCATCTTTTTTCGTCCCGAAAACAAAAATGGTTTGCAGAATTCACCACAGGGACATAAACAGCCGTTTTGGTGCCGAAAGTCACTATTCAGGGACGAAATTACAACCAAAAGCCACTTGTCCCACCTAAAAAATTCAATTGTTACATCTTAATTCCATCCCACTCCCGCATCAGGGAGGGGACACATCCACCCAATTTCCGACAGCCACGTAACCCTCTGATACTAAGCCTTGAACTCCTTATGACC
>DGIA01000035.1:59061-60773 GCA_002392965.1 Bacteroidales bacterium UBA3834
AGTACTAGGTCATTGCCTAGGAAAGCGGGTAGTTAATAGTGACTAGTGATTAGTGAATAGTGATTAGTGATTAGTGAATAGTGGATACAGGGTGCCGAAGATATCATAAAAAATGTTAAATTTTGCTATTGGTGTAACGTTTCCGAAAAAAAAGCGTCTTTTATTTATAGCAAAGGCCGAAATATACTCTTTACAAATCGATATATTGTTTTTTTTCGTATCTTTGCACAATGAAACTTGACTGAAAACGCAAAAACTTGACAATATGAAAAAGACAGCTTTATTCCTGGTTTCGGTGCTGCTGGTGCTGGGTGGTGCGGCGGCGCAGAATAGTAACTCGTCGGGGCGGTTCGAGTGGGTGCAGGGGTATGCGCCGGGGGAAAATGTCAGCATCGTGGGGTCGGTGACGGACAGCGTGGGGAACCTATACATCCTGGGCTCCTTCAACTTTGCCAGCCGCTGGGAGGAGGGCGAACTGCTGCTGCCCGTCACCCCGCACGGCCAAGCGTCCGACAATGGTGACGTGCTGATAGCCAAGATTTCGCCCGAAGGCGAGATGGTATGGAAGAAGGTGATTCATGGAAATGTCTTTTCTCGCATCCCGCACGACATCAAGGCGGTGGGCGATACGGCCTTTGCCTGTCTGGTCACCATGCCGCTGGCATGTGATTGGGGGTATCTCTACTACCTCGACACCTTGGTCAATGACTCCTATACCCTCTGGGACCAAAATCCCACCGATACGCTCGTCATGCCCGACTACCCGATGAGTGCATGGAGAAGATCTGCCAAATGTCTTGCTCTGATTACTTTCGACTTCGACGGGAATGTGTTGGAGCAGCATTTCCTGCAGATGAGTTACCTGGACCGCCATGGCGAGGACATCATCTTTGGCAATCCTCCGAATGACTTTCTCTACACAATGGTACCCGAATTTTCCCCCTCGTTTGCCATTGACAGTGAAGGCAATATTTATCTCAGCCGCCTTGTGAATGACCATGCAACGGGTGGGCCAAATTACGAGGACTACTACGTATATAATGGATCCATCAGTGCAGTGAAGTTCTGGTGTGACCGCCGCCTGGTGAGTGTAATCTCTGTCGACAGCACACAGGCGGGAGCCCCCCAGATTCTCAAGTTCGCACCCCATTTTGACACACTATTGGGCAACCGACTCGTGTTCTCCCAAAAAGAAGTTGTAATGACGGTGTACTCTCATTTTTTCATTGACAATCATGACAGATTATATCTCAATTGTGAATTACATCCAGGGATTAATGAACGAGGAACTGTAATCATTGATTCTATTCAAGATTTTTCATTCTATATCGATGCAGATAAAAATGACTGGAAAAGCATTGTCGTAAGATTCGACACCACATTGAATGTGACAAGATTGGTCTCATTGGAGGATAGTATAATAGACAGCACAAGGTATCTGGGAATATACTATTTCAACGATATTGCTTTCGACAATGACAGCGGATTAATTGTGATTTCCCTGTGGCCTTGCAGAAATGCTTTCGGCAACCCACAATACAACTACTCTTATTTTATGTATGATGGAATACAAACCTCGATCAACATCAATTCTTCCGTTTTGATTCTTGACCAAGAGACAATGAATTTGAAATCGTATGGACAATTGAACTCTCCATATTGTTCCAGAATTGTACAGTTGTTCCAACCAAGAGGAAACCTTGCATGTGCAA
>DGIA01000016.1 GCA_002392965.1 Bacteroidales bacterium UBA3834
GTCAACTTTTTTCAGCGCAAGACAGCATGTTTTGAGTGGAATCTGGTAGGAGGAAAGGTGTGGGTGTTGAAGTGAATCAAGGGGATATGTGAAGAGGAGAAATGGATAAAAGCCACCTGAAAAGCAAAAAAAATTGCACATTTTACAGATAATACTTATATTTGCAATTCGCGATGTTATGCTATTTTCGGCATAACACGCTGTGGATGAATTTGTAATAGGATAATAAATAAAGCTCAGATATATGAAAAAGAGAGGATTCAACCTGCTTTTGCTCGCGTCGGTGACTATGTCGATGCTGATGGTGTCGTGCGGTTCGACCGAGGAAATCGCCTATTTCAGCGATGCCGCCCGCGACAGCGCGATGGCCATCAACAGCCGTTTCACCAACGGCATCCAGGCCAATGACCTGCTGAACATCTATGTGGAGAGCGAGACGCCTCTGGCGACCATCCCGTTCAACCAGGAGACCAACAAGATAGCGGTGTCGGATGGCACGGTGATGAATCCTGGCGCTTCGGCTGTGAGCGGCTATCTGGTGAGCAACAACGGCAGCATCATCTTCCCTGTGCTGGGCGAAATCAATGTGTTGGGCATGACGCATGCCGAACTGGCGGCCGAGCTGCAGCGGCGCTTGCGGGAACAAGGTCTCGTCAATGATGCTGTTGTGACGGTGAAGTTGATGAACTTCAAGGTGAGTGTGTTGGGTGATGTGACCAGGCCCGGCCAGATTATGGCCACGGGAGAGCGTCTGACCATTTTCGAGGCGCTGTCGATGGTGGGCGACTTGACCATTTTCGGCCAGCGTCGCAATGTGACGGTGCTGCGTGAAGAGAACGGGGTGCGTACCATCGGCGAACTGGATCTCAGTTCGGAGGAGGTGTTCAAGTCGCCCTACTACTATCTGCACCAGAATGATGTGGTTTATGTGGAACCCAACATGAAGAAGAAGAAGACCGCCGCCCGCGACCCCATGATCATGACCTATATCTCGGCCGGCCTCTCGGTGGTATCGACGTTGAGTACCATCTTCTATTACTACATCCTTTCGCAGTACTACAATAGCCGCATCAATTAAACAGAAAAACTTCAACAAATGGAAAATAATATCGTTCAGGGACAAAACACCAGCACGGAGAGCAATGAGCGCAGTATCTCCATCCGTGACATTGTCTTTTTGGTGTTGAACAATTGGTATTGGTTTGTCATATCGGTGCTGGTTTGTTTGGTGGCTGCCGGCTTCATCTACAAGGCCCAGCCCAAGACCTATACCGCCACCGGCACGATCCTGGTGCGTGACAACGACAAAAAAGGCGGCTACAGCAACCGCAACATGGACGCCATGCTCAACAGCATGGGCATGCAGTCGGGCGGCCTCGCCATTGAAAACGAGATCTATCTCCTGCGTTCGTCGTGGCTGATGGCCCAAGTGGTGGAGCGTTTGAACATCAACCACTATTGTCAGCGCAACGACTTGTTCAGGAAAATCACCTATTACAAAGACGCTCCTGTCAATGTGGAGGTGACGGATCTGAAAGAGGATCGCCAGGCGGGTGTGGGTCTTAAGATCGACATCAAGTCGAACAACAAGTTCGCCTATACCACCATTTGGAAAAACAAGAAGGTGAAGGGTGAGGCCTATTTCAACGAGTCGGTGGCTTTGGACGACACCGTATCGTTCGTCGTGGAGAAGACCTCCCGCTACAACGACAGCTTTGAAGGTGTGAGCCTCACGACGGGCGTGTATCCGGTGATGCCGCTGGCGCGCCGGATGATTAAGAACCTGACCGTTGCACGTGCCGACAAGATGGCCTCCATCCTCAATATTACCTACCAAGACAGCAATCCGTTGCGGGCCAATGAGATTGTCGATACCTTGATTGTGGTGTATAACGATGACGCTGTGGAGGATAAGAACAAGGTCGCCCAGAAGACGGAGGAGTTCATTGCCGAGCGCATCATCCTTATCTCGGGAGAGTTGGGCGATGTGGACGCCGAAGTCGCCCAGTTGAAGAAGGAAGCCAATGTGCCCGACTTTGAGGGAACGACTAGCACCCTGTTGCAGACGGGTACCAAGTATTCGGAGCAGGTGGTGCAGCTGGAAGCAGAGCATCGTCTCATTGAATACATGAAGAACTTTGTGTCGGATCCCGACAACCACGAGAAGCTGATACCGGCCAACGTGGCCATCAGCGACCCGGGTACCCAGCAGATGATTGCCGCCTACAATGCCAATGTGAACCAGTATGACAGGGTGAAGACCACCGGCGGCAAGAACAACCCGACGGTACGCAATCTGGTGGCGACTATGGAGGCACAGATGCAGGCCATCAATACCTCGATCGACAATATCCTTCGAGCCAACGAACTGCGTTTGCGCGAAGCAAGAGCCCAAGAGGCAAAAGCCCGTGGCCAGATTGCGGCCATCCCGACCCAAACCAAGGCTGTGACCGAGGTGGGACGTCAGCAGAAAATCAAGGAGGAACTCTATCTCTATTTGCTCAGCAAGCGTGAAGAGACGGCCATGAACCTGGCCATCACGATGGCCAACGCCAAGGTGGTGGAGCCTGCCGTAACCCGGTTGTCGGGTCCTCGTCTGATGATGTTCGGCCTGATTGCTATCGTGCTCGGCTTGGCCATCCCCGCTGCCGTGATGTTCCTCATCAGCTTCTTCGACACCAAGTTGCGTACGAAACAGGATGTGGAGAAGATGACTTCGTTGCCTGTGTTGGGAGAGATTCCTTCCAAGCCGGAGAACCGCAAGAACGATGAAATTATCGTTACGGCCAACGGCACGGATGTGGTGACAGAAGCATTCCGTTTGCTGCATTCCAATATTCCGTTCTTCCTCAAGGATGGACAGAAGGTTATCCAGACGGTATCGACCACGCCTGGCGAAGGTAAGTCTTACACGGCCATCAACTTGGCTCTGTCGCTGGCCTATACCGGCAAGCGTACCCTGCTGGCCGACTTCGACCTGCGTAAACGCAGCCTCTCGAAGACCATCGACCGTCACAACCGCATGGGCCTGATCCACTATCTGCTCGACCCCGAGGATGAATTCGAGAAGTACATTTCGCATAGCGACTCGAGCGACCATCTCGACTATATTGTCTGCGAGAAGACCCCACCCAACGCCACCCAGCTGCTGATGGGAGACAAACTGGACAAACTGGTTGCCTACCTCCGCGAGCATTACGACTATATCATCTTCGACTCCACGCCTGCCCAGATTGTGGCCGATGCCGCCATCATCAACCGCATCACCGACCTGACGGCCTACATCATGCGTATCGGCAAGCTCAACAAAGGATCGCTGCCGTTCATCCAGGAAATGAATGAGAAAGGACGCTTCAAGAACATGGCTGTGGTGCTCACCGACGTGCCCCTCATCAAGAAGCGCTATGGCGGCTATGGCTACGGTTACGGCTATGGTTACGGTTATGGCTATGGCTATGGCTACGGTTACGGCTATGGTGACGAAAGTGAGGCAAGCAAGGAAAAAGAGTGAGGAACGGAGATGAACGTAATTAAGACAGCCATAGAGGGCTTGATGATAATTGAGCCGCGGGTGTTTGGTGACGCGCGGGGCTATTTCTTCGAGAGTTATAATGCCCATGACTTTGGCGAGGCCATCGGCGAAGTGTCGTTCGTCCAGGACAACGAGTCGCGTTCCTGCTATGGAGTGGTACGCGGATTGCATTTCCAAAAGCCCCCGTATGCCCAGGCAAAACTGGTGCGTGTGGTGGAAGGCCGTGTGCTTGATGTGGCTGTGGATATACGGAAAGGCAGCCCTACTTATGGCCGTCATGTGGCAGTCGAGCTCTCGGGCGACGACCATCGCCAGCTCTTCCTCCCACGCGGCATGGCCCACGGATTTGCTGTGCTCAGCGAGACGGCGGTGTTCCAATACAAGTGCGACAACCTGTACCATCCAGAATCGGAAGGCGGCATCGCATGGGATGATGACACATTGGCCATCGATTGGCATTTGCCTGCCGACAAGATTATCCTCTCCGATAAGGACAGACTCCATCCCCTTTTCAAAGATTTTATCACTCCCTTCAAATGAATATCCTCGTCACAGGAGCCAATGGTCAGTTGGGCAGGCATTTCCGTTTGCTTGCTCCCCAGTCGGTCCACGCCTGGGTTTTTACCGATGTGGAAGAGTTGGATATCACCAATTGTGGGGCGGTGGAGTCGTTTGTGAAGACAAATAATATAAAACTTGTCATCAACTGCGCTGCCTACACGAATGTGGATAAGGCAGAGAGCGACGAGGCGACAGCACTCCGCATCAATGCCGAAGCCGTGAAGCATCTGGCCGCTGCCATGGCCCGTGTGGATGGGCGGCTGATCCACTTTTCTACTGATTATGTGTTCGGCGGCAACCGTAACAACACGCCTTGCACCGAGCTTGAGACGGTCAATCCCACAGGTGCCTATGGCCGTACAAAGCTGGCCGGTGAGCAGGCGGCTGCGCATTGCAAAAGTCTGGTTTTCCGCACCTCGTGGCTGTATAGCGAATATGGCAAGAATTTCCTTCTCACCATGCGTCGCCTGACCGCCGAAAAACCTGAAGTGCGCGTGGTGTTCGACCAGGCGGGCACTCCCACCTATGCCGGCGACCTTGCGAAAGCAGTCTTCCGGATTGTCGAGAGTGGAGAATACCTCGAACACGAAGGCATCTTCAACTTCGCCAACGAAGGGGTGTGCAGTTGGTACGACTTTGCGCATGCCATTGCCGGTCAGTGCGGCCATACAGATTGCCGGGTGTTGCCCTGCCATAGCGACGAATACCCCTCTCCGGTCCATCGTCCTGCCTATTCGGTGCTCGACAAGACCAAATTCAAACAAACATTCCATCAAGACATACCACATTGGACCGACAGCCTTGTCCGCTGCCTGGCCAATATCAAATCAATAGAGCATGATCAAGTTGCTTAAGAAATTGTCCTTCTTCTTTGTGAAGAAGTATCGTCACTCCACCGTCTCGCAGTGGGTCATCTTCATGATCGACGTGGCGTTGTTCGTCTTTTCATTCTTTGTCATCGAGGCGTTCCGTTACGGTGGCATCCAGGACATCAGCCTGCGCGCCATCGGCATCAAGCTCATTGTAACCCTTGTGGCGACGTTGCTCTTTTTCTTTTTCTCGGGCTCCTTCCGCAGCATCATCCGCCATGCCGGCATGAGCGACATCTACAAGATACTTATCGCCACCATCGGACCCGCGATTCTTTTTGTCATCGTCAACTTGATCAACAACCAGTTCTCGCCGATTATCATCCCCGGCCGTTATCTGCCTTCCTACCGCGAGACAATCATGCTCTACCTCCTGTTGGCCATCTTGATGATTATGACCCGCCTCGTGCTGCAGCGTGTCTATAATGAATTCTTCCGCCGCCGCCGACCCACGGTGAACGTGATCATCTACGGCGCCGGCGCCGCCGGCATCATCGCCTACAACGCCCTGCACCAGGACCAGTATCATGAAAACCGTGTGGTGGCCTTCATCGACGACGACATGTCGAAGGTGAACCAGGAACTCAACGGTGTACCCGTCATGCGTGCCCGTTCGGTGATGACACCCAAGTTCATCGAGCAAAAGAATGTGTCGCAACTCATCATTGCCATCCCGGCCATCCGTCTGATGCACAAGCAGGCCATCACCAACCGTGCCCTCGACCTCGGGCTCACCGTCAAGGCCGTCCCCCACATCAGCACCTGGATGAACGGCACTTTCTCAGCCAATCAGATAGAGGACATCAAGATTGAGGACCTGCTGGGTCGCGAGCCCATCAAGATGGACAATGTCAACATCGTTCGCGAGGTGGTCGATAAGGTGGTCCTTGTCACCGGTGCCGCAGGAAGCATCGGCAGCGAGATTTGCCGACAGCTCATGCAATACCAGCCCCAGAAGGTTGTCATGCTCGACCAGGCCGAAAGCCCCATGTACGACCTGCAATATGAGCTTCGCAGCACCTTCAAGGACAACCTTGACCGCATGGAGTTCGTCATCGCCAACGTCAAGGACCGTGCCCGTATGGAGGAGGTGTTCCAGCAGTTCCATCCCCAATTGGTCTATCATGCCGCCGCCTACAAACATGTGCCCTTCATGGAGGAAAACCCCTATGAGGCTGTGTATATCAATGTCTTCGGCACCCGTAACGTGGCCGACCTCGCCATCAAATATGGCACCCGCAAGTTTGTCATGATCAGCACCGACAAGGCTGTCAACCCCACCAATGTCATGGGTGCCACCAAGCGCATGGCCGAGATTTACATCCAGAGCCGCTCTACCGAAACGACCCATTTCGTCACCACCCGCTTCGGCAATGTGCTGGGTTCCAACGGCAGTGTCATCCCGCTGTTCAAGAAGCAGCTGGCCGCCGGCGGCCCGCTCACCGTCACCCACAAGGATATCATCCGCTACTTCATGACCATCCCCGAAGCCTGCAACCTCGTGCTCGAGGCCGGTGCCATGGGCGAGGGCGGCGACATCTTTGTGTTCGACATGGGCAAGCCCGTCAAGATCTACGACATGGCCCACAAGATGATACAGCTCAGCGGCCTGCACAATATTGAAATCAAGGAGATCGGTCTCCGTCCGGGCGAGAAGCTCTACGAAGAGTTGCTGGCCACCAAGGAGAACACCATCCCCACCCACCATCCCAAAATCATGCGAGCCCAGGTGCGGCGCTATCCGCTCGATGCCATCGATCGCGAGTACAACGCTTTGTGGGACATCCTCGAGGGTATGGACGACATGAAGATTGTGGCCAAGATGAAAGACATTGTGCCCGAATTCCTGAGCAACAACTCCGTCTATTGCCAATTGGACAAGAAGTCTTGATTCCCTATCACCTCCGTCTCACCTCCGTCTCAACTCCGTTTCACCTCCGTCTTACCTCCGTTGCCAGACGGAGGTGAGTCGGTGGGGAGATGTTGGTGGTGCGGATGAGACAGGGGGTCAGTGGCTGATGACGGCCACGGTGCGGCGCAGAGTCTGCCGTGTGCCTGTGGCATCGAAAAGTATCAGCTGGATAATGTATTGGCCTTGAGGCAAAAGACGCTTGTTGTTGTCGCTTCCGTCCCAGATTATCCGGCCGCGGGTACCCAGCAGGTCGTTGTTCAGCAGCCGTCGCACGGCGATGCCGTGGGCGTCATAGATCTCACATCGTGCTGCAATCCCGCCGTCGGGCAACTCGTATTCGATGGACAGTTCGTCCTGATAGCCGTCGCCATCGGGTGAGAGAAGGGTGGAGGAGAGTACGAAGGAGGTCTCTTCTGCCAGGTACTCTGTGCTTTGTGAATTGGCGTAGCCCGGGGTACCATAGCCAGAGGTCGAGGCGGCTGAGAACCAGTTGGAGAATTCGCCGGTCGGGCGGCCAAAGCTACGCCGTTCGAGGCTCACTCCGGCTTTGTCGTGTAGCAGGCGGCTGTGCATGTCGGGGCTGTAGTTGAAGCGGTCGACGACCATGCTGTCGGCTGTGCTCACGATCACGGTTCCGCCACTGTTGGGATAGGCGGGCAACTGGCATTCCACCAGGTTGCCGGGGTGCAGTACCTTATAGTTCGCCGTCACAGAAGCGGCGTCCTTGGTCAGGGCCACATAGTCGTGGGCGGCTACCGTGTGCTGCGGCAGCTCGTAATGCCGGCCCAAGGAATCGCCTACCCAGCGGACGATGTGGAAGCCGGAGAGTTCGACGGAGGTGTCGCTGTTGTTGTACAGCTCCACGTATTCAGCTTCATGGGCAAGGGGTTGGTAGAGCAGTTCGCTGACGAGCAGGGTACCCTGCTGGGCGACTGCTGACGCAGCCGCCCAGCATATAATAAAAAACAATAGAAGACTCCTCATGCCGTTTATAACGGCCATGAGGGCAGAATTATTGCCCGTGGCACAATAATATCACCCTCTGGGCGTTATCATTATCCTAAAACAAATCTTATCATCATGAGTCCTATCGTCAGTATCATCATGGGGTCCACCTCCGACCTGCCGGTCATGGAGAAGGCCTGCCAGTTTTTTGAGGAGATGGAGATACCTTTCGAGGTCAACGCCCTCTCCGCCCACCGTACACCCGCCGAGGTGAGTGAGTTTGCCAAGGGTGCCGCCGGACGCGGCATCAAGGTTATCATAGCCGGAGCCGGCATGGCCGCCGCCCTGCCGGGCGTCATCGCCGCCGAGACACCGCTGCCCGTCATCGGGGTGCCCATCAAGGGCTCGTGCCTTGAGGGTCTCGATGCCACTTTCGCCATCATGCAGATGCCTCCGGGAATCCCCGTGGCCACGGTCGCCATCAATGGTGCCCAGAATGCAGCCATCTTGGCCATGCAGATGCTCGCCCTCGGCGACGAGGCACTGATGCAGAAGCTGGTGGCCTACAAAGCCGGCCTCAAGAAGAAGATTGTCAAGGCCAACGAGGAACTCGCCAGATTGGAATACAAGTACAAGTGTTGAGAAGCGGTATGCATCTTGATATGAAGAGGGTCTTGATGTTGTGGGTGCTTGTCGTGCTGAGTGTTTTTGGCGTGCAGGCCCAGATTCCGGCCGAAGTGACGGAGGTGATGACGAGGTGCCAGACGGCCATGGACAACCCCAACGGGTTGGAATATACCATGGACATGAAGGTCGCCATAGGCCCGGTCACACTGACCAACAGCCAGCTCGTCATTGGCGGCAAGGGCGACAAGCACAGGACGTCGATGACGATGAAAATCGTGGGTATGGAGGTGACGATAGAGTCGGGCTATGACGGGAAAGAGACGTGGGTGATGAATCGCGTCACGGACAAGGACACGGTCCGCATCTCCAAGGGAAACAAGATGAAGTCCGACGATGGCGTCGATCTCGACATGGCCAAAGATTTCAAGAAGGCCAAGATGAAACTCAAGAACGGTTACTATGAGATTGAATATTCGGACCCGATAGACAAGTCGTCGGAGGTGAAGAGGATTGTCTTCAAGGTGTCGGCGAAGAACTACTACCTTCAAGAGATGCGCACCAGCGCCAAGGGCGCCAAGGTGACGATGACAATCACCAGAATCAAGGTCGGCCTCAAGGACGACTATTTCAAACTCGACCTCAGCAAGTATCCTAATGCTGTGGTCGTCAGGGAATAACAGAATAAAAAACCAAGAACGATGATTACCATAGGCATTACAGGTACGTTGGGAGCCGGCAAAGGCACCATTGTCGATTACCTGGTACAGAACAAGGGATTTGTGCATTACAGCGTGCGGGCTTTTATCACCGAGGAGATCAAGCGACGTGGATTGGCGGTGAACCGCGATACGATGGCCGCCGTGGGGAACGACCTGCGGGCACAGCACACGCCGTCGTGGATTGTGGAACAGCTCTACGAGCAGGCTTCGGCTTCGGGGTGTAACTGCATCATCGAGAGTGTACGCACCCCCGGTGAGGTGGCAGCCCTGCGCGGGAAACCGAATTTCTATCTTTTCGCCGTCGATGCCGATCCCAAAGTGCGCTACGAGCGTGCTGTGCTGCGCGGAAGCGAGACCGACCATGTGAGTTATGAGACCTTCATCGCCAACGAACAGCGCGAGATGGACAATACCGATCCCAACAAGCAGAATCTCAGCATCTGCATCCGTGAAGCAGACTTCCGTTTCGACAACGGCGGCTCGTTCGAGGATCTGCATAAGCAGGTGGAGGAGGTGCTGAAACAGATTACTTACCATCGTCCTTCGTGGGATGAATACTTCATGGAGCTGGCCAACGCCGCCGCTCGTCGTGCCACTTGCGACCGCGGCCGCAGCGGATGCGTCATTGTGAAGGACCGCCAGCTGCTGGTCACCGGCTATGTGGGGTCGCCTGCAGGTCTGCCGCATTGCGACGAGGTGGGTCATCTTTTCCGCAAGACCATTGATGCTGACGGACATATCTCGACCCATTGTGTTCGCACGGTCCATGCCGAGCAGAACGCCATCTGCCAGGCCGCCCGTCGCGGTATCGCCCTCGACGGTGCCACACTCTACTGCCGCATGACCCCCTGCCGCACCTGCGCCATGCTCATCATCAACTGCGGCATCAAGCGGGTGGTGTGCGAGCGCAAATACCATGCCGGCGCCGAGAGCGAGGAGCTCTTCCGCCAGGCTGGCATCCAGCTGGAGTTCTTCCACGACGAGGTGCAGCAGTATGCCAACCAATGAGTGACACTGCCTCGCAGACATCGGAATTCTTGAAGGACTGCATGGCAGCAGCGGTAATAAGGCTGCTGGTGCAGTGGCCGCTCGACAAGATACAGGTGAAGCAGATTTGCGATGCCAGCGGCTACCACCGTGCATCATGGTTCCGCGCCTTCCGTTCGAAGAGTGAAGCTGTCACTTACCACATGGTGCGCCTGTGGCAGCTCTACAGCAAGCGGCACGGCTTGGAAGGGCACGACGACTGGGTTATCGACAATGCCGAGTCCTTCTTTCAATACAACTACGAGATACGCGACACCCTGCGGCTGCTCTACCGTCGCGGGTTGATGAAAGAGTTGGCCGACTCGTTTACCGCCACGTTGCACGACCACCACATCACCGACCCCGATCGCGCTTACCGCACCGCCATGTTCGCCTTCTCTCTTTACGGAATTCTGCGCGAGTGGATAATCCGCGACTTCGACCAGCCGCCCGCCGTGATGGCCCGTATCTTACGGGAGACACTCGCAAGCATGCTGTGATACTTTGACCCCTATCGGTCGCATTTCTTTTTGCGCCCTTTGTCACGTCTGACAAAAGGCGTATTTTTGCAAACGCAAAAAAGAAATGCCATATTTGTCTGAATGTGAAGAAAGCCAGATACTTTATACTGATAATTCTATATATCTTTCCACTGCTCGGAAGTGCGCAGAGTGCCAAGCGCTTCTGGAGTGACGGCCCGCTCACGGTCGCCGACTTCTCTCAGACTGATACGGTAAGTTATATGGCGTGGTATATGGGATACACCAAAGTCACCGAGAAGAGCGACGGGATATACTATACCTACTATAAAGCCCTTACATACATGCTACCCTATAGCTCCACGCTTTCCAGTGAGTCCGACCTGCCGAGGATGCAAATGCTCTTCGACCGGCTGGAACTGCACCGACGCGAGTTACAGCAACAACTTAACGAGGCTGGGTGCGACGAGGAGTTTGGCGACCTGCTTTCGGCAGCACGCCGACGCATGTATGACGACGAGAAACGTTTCTTGATAGTAAACTCCGTACAGCGACCACAGGCATCTTCCATCCCAACGTTCACCGACCAATCATTTCGCTTCGGAGTGGCGGTAGGCAATCCACTTACTATAGCCCGGGGCAATCTTTCAAAGATGATGGGTACAGCTATTGGCGTTGCTCCAGCTATAGAAATCGGTTGGAATCACAACCACATCATGACAGATCTTTCCCTTCTATGGGGTACACTGACAGGTACTGTTGGCACCGCGCCGCAGCACTTTATCAAAGGCAACAAATATATGATTCTCAACGCTGCCTTTTACTACGGGTATGCAATGTTTGAAAGCCGTCAACTACGTCTAATGCCGTATATCGGTGCAGGCTTAGGTCTCCTGTCATCCAAAACTTCTTCTGACTCGGCTGGTTGCATGGGTATAAATCCACAGATTGGTTTGACTGCGGACATCCCGTTCTATACACATGTCATTACGCAGAGCGGTAACAGCGGCCTTTTCTCGTTCATTACAAGCAACCACAGTATCTACAACATCCGCGCGCAAGTATTCATACGCCGAGATACATGGATAGGCATCGCTGACGGAATCACCATCGGGTTCAACCTCGGAGTCTCGTTTCTGGGTAGAAATACTAATGCCGCTCGCAATCAGTAGTACAATGATTTGTAAAAAAAAATAGCATAAATAACATTTTAACTAACAAAATCTTTAAACAATGAAAAAAAACATCGCAATCATGGCCTGCACAGCAGTCATGCTCTTTGCAGGCAAGGTAAATGCCCAGCTGGGCATCAATGTTGGCTATGCCCCTGTAAACCTCTCCACCGTTGTCACCTCTGGCAACACCGCAACCAAAACCTCATCCGAGATGAACGGATTCTTTGCCGGAGTGACTTACAATTATGGCATCAGCAAAAATCTCGGCGTGGCATTTGGTTTGCAAGGCCGTTACAACACCAAGACCTCGACAGGCAGTGCCAACTACGTCGTGATCAGTGGAAGCGATAAGAGCACCACCACACAGATTCTGCTCGATGTGCCGGTGTTGCTCAACTACAGCCTTCCCCTCAGTGGCAGTGCCACACTGACCGCCTTTGCAGGTCCTACCTTTAGTTACGCCGTCTATGGCAATACTCATGTCAGCTCCTCGGCCACCGTCCTTGGCAGCACCAGCACCTCGGAAAATGACTACGCCATGTACGGCGACAACAGCACCAATAATCGCTTCGACATCACCGCAGCATTTGGTCTCCAGTTCCAATACAGCGACTTCCGTCTTTTTGGCGGCTACCGCCTTGGTTTACTTGACTTGAATAGTAGTGATAACGTCAACACCACTTCTTCCGGTCTCTTCCTTGGGTTAGGGTATAATCTCTAATTCTAACAGGCTAAAAAAAAACAGGCTGTTCTATTATGGAATAGCCTGTTTTTATAATCTTTTAAGCAGTTGTAAATGGGAGAGGTCGGTGGGGTTGGTCCCCGGGAGTCCCTCGGGGACGGGCATGCCAAGTTTATTGAAGTGCTTTATCCAATATTCGGGCAAGTTGCCGTCCTTGTCGCGCCAGTTCATGGGTTTGGAGGGGAAGAGTGTATCAAATGCCACTTGTATCAGCTCCGAGCAGTAGTAGGCGTCGTTGTCGGGCAGGAAGGCATCGTCGTAAGGCTTGCCTATGAGGCTTTTGGCACGGGCGACGACTGCCACGGTGTCGAACGAGATGGTGAGCTGATAGACATCCACAGGCATCTTGTCGGCGAAGGTCTGTTCTATCGGCCTCCGGGCTACACCGTGTTCACGGGTGGCATCGATGATGAACACGCTGTCTCCCGCACGTTCAATCATTGCCACATGGGTGTAGTTCCCTGTCGAAGCCTTTACAGCCAGCCCCATGCCGGTGGTGTCACTGACAAACAGCAGGTCGCCGCTGTGCAGGTGTTCCCATTGGGCGTTGGAGGTGTTCCCCAACATCAAAACAATAAGTAGTAGAAGTCTTGCTCTCATCCGGTCTTGTAAATTAAAAAGGCCCACAGGGAGTGGGCCTTTCTTCTTTGTGCTTCAATCTGTGGGAGATTAACCCTCCTGGATAGCGCCAGTGGGGCAAGCGCCAGCGCAGGTACCGCAGCTAACGCAAGCGTTCTCGTCGATCTTGTAGATGTCGCCTTCGCTGATAGCTCCGACGGGGCACTCATCGATGCAGGTGCCGCAAGCAACACAGATGTCAGTGATTTTGTAAGCCATTCTGTTTTTGTTTTTTAGGATTAATAATTGATCAATTATCGCTTTAAAAGCGGGTGCAAAATTACTAACTTTTCCCCATATGGCCAAATTTTATCACCATTTTTGGTGATGTTGAAGGTGAAGGTTATTGTATGTCAGTGATTTGTGTATTCCCTGCCTTTGGGGGAATCCCTTGGCCCTAGGCTTTTTTGATGACTGTCGTATGGTCATAATGCAATATTTGAGGGCATTTCGTCGTTCAATGAACAAACCATTATAGGCATGACGGTAGCTAGCTTTTTTAACGCTCTTATGGCGGTTGTCAATGCAATGAGTCCCTACTTGTTGTTGGGTTTCCTCATTGCGGGGGTGCTGCATGTGTTTGTCCCGAAAACATTTTATGCCAGATATCTCTCTCGTGACAACCGGATGTCGGTGCTTTGGGCAGCCTTGCTGGGCGTGCCTTTGCCACTTTGCTCGTGCGGTGTCATCCCCACGGCTGTGGGATTGAAGAACGAGGGTGCATCGAAAGGGGCTGTGGCTTCGTTCCTCATCGCCACCCCGCAGACGGGCATCGACTCCATCCTCGCCACCTTCTCGCTGATGGGCCTCGGTTTCGCAGTGGTGCGTCCTGTGGCCGCTCTGGTCACCGGTGTCTGCGGCGGTCTGCTGGTTAACCGCTTCGCGAGTGGCAGTACGGCAGGGATAAACACGGCCAATACTTGTGTTGTCGAGCGCGGTAACCGTCTGTGGCGCGTGTTCAAGTACGCTTTCTTCGATATGATTCAAGACATCGGTCTTCGCCTGGCCATCGGTCTGCTGGTGGCCGCTCTCATCAATGTGGCGGTGCCCGACGAGTTCTTCCTCTCTTTCGGCAAGCAGCCGTTGCTCCAGATGTTGGTCATCCTGATGGTGGCGGTGCCGATGTATATCTGCTCTACCGGCAGCATCCCTGTGGCGGCGGCGTTGATGATGAAGGGCCTTTCACCTGGGGCGGCACTTGTGATGTTGATGGCAGGTCCGGCGGTAAATATTGCCTCTATTCTCGTGGTACGCAAGTCGATGGGCGGCCGCTTCACGTGGATTTACCTGTTCACCATAGTGGGCTTCTCTATCCTCTTCGGGCTGCTGCTGAATATGTTTGCTGATCTTTCGTTTTTCGATTTTCAATTATCAACTTCAGCACACAAAGGCTGCTGTCCCTCAGAATCTTCCTCGCCCAACGTGTTCCAGATTGTTTGTTCGTCACTCTTAGTATTGTTCATCATAATTGCACTTACAATGAAATTCCTCAGCAGATTCAAAAAACAAGAAGCAGTCGCAGGGACGGTGGTTTATTCTGTCGAAGGCATGCACTGCAACCATTGCAAGGCCGCCTGCGAGCAAGCTGTCGGTAAACTGAAAGGGGTAGTTTCCTGCGAAGCCACCCCTTCGGCCAACACTCTTGTCGTCACAGGCACTGCCACCGAGGCTGACATCCGTGCTGCCGTCGAGCAGGCCGGATTTGGATTCAAAGGTGTGAAATAAACGGTATAAGACCGCAGTAAGGTTTTCCTGAAGGATTCAAATCGACAGTTCTCTCCCATCGTCAAGGAGCCGTCAAGGCTGCCTTATTTTAATTCCGCAGCCTGCTTCTTCAGCACACTTGTCGCAATCCACATTCCCAATAGAGAGATGGGGATTGTCGATACTAAGACGATAATCAACACGGGAACATTGTCTATAACCGGTCTCATCAGTTCGTCATAACCTGCCGGCATTTCTTCAATGGCGGCGGCCAGCGACCCCTCGGTGTCGGTCCACCAATGGGCGGTGTAAGTGAAGAACGAAAGGGCGAACGGCAGGAAGCTCCAACGGACGCCCTTCAAGGTTTCATAGCCGTTCGACTTACGTATAATCTCAGACAATGCTGTCAGCACCACTATGCCAATGACGAATGCCACATCGGCCTCGCCGGCTATCAGGAACAGGACAAGGACGAACCCGTTGAGGGCCGTAGCAGCACCGAAACCTCGGATGAAGGTGCAGGTGTAGAGATAGATGAACGCCGTCAGCAACGGTAGCACCGCGCCGATATAGGCATAGAAAGCAGGGTGGATGGCACCGCTCGCGGCACCAAGAATGAATGTGGCTAGATAAGCCACTGCCATAAGAAGGATTCTAAATACTTTTTTCATTTTGGTATTGTTTTAGTTTTCATTTTGTTGCCATGACAGCAAGCCAGTGGTGCTGTCCGTCGCCGTGGACGGCAATGTCGCGGAATCCGGCATTGGCGAGGTGGGTACGCAGCTCGTCGGGAGTGTAGGTGTGCATACCGTCAATCATCTTCTCCCACTTCTCGTTTTTGCCCGTGAGGCCATCGTCCTCGTTGACGATGGCAAAACGTCCGCCCTCTTTCAGTGTGCGACGCACCCCACGGAAGCATTCTTCGATGTCAGGCCAGAAATAGACGGTCTCGAAGGCGGTTACAAGGTCGAAGGCTCCGTCCTCGAAAGGCAGCGCCGCAGCGCTACCCTCCAGCACCCGGCAGCGTCCTGCGGCAATGGCGGAGGCGTTCACCTCGGTGCTTTTCTTCACCGAGACGGGGGAGTAGTCGATGCCCGTCACCGTGCCCTTAGGGCAGCGTTTCAGCAGCCGTGCCACGTTGGCACCGCCGCCGCATCCCACATCGAGGACGTTGGCATCGGCGGTGAGCGTCAGGTGCGAGAGACCCCACTCCGCCAGACGGGCGTGGCCGCCGCCGTTCATGCCGTTGACCATCATTCTTCCGAAGAAACCTTCGGGCTTGCGTGTGTTACTGAAGATCTTGCTTAGAAGTCCCATAATTATATTGTCATTTAATCATTTTCTTTGCTATCCACAATCCGCATTCGGCAGCAGCGACGATGGCCACCAAGGCGACGACGAGCCACAGCGTGCTCTGCAGCGGAACCATGGCGTCGGCATAGGCTTGCCCCACCTCCTCGGCAGCGCCCTGCAGGTACCATGCCTTGCGTGTCCAAAGGTATATGATCTCGGCGATGTTGCCGAGGGCGAGGAGCGGGTATGTGACGGCGTCCTTCTTGACTCCCATCCGCACCAGGTCGCTCAGCACGCCGAAGCCTACAATGATGGCCAGCCGTGTGAGGTCCACCTCGCCCATAGCCATCATCAGCAAGCCGAACACGGCCGATAGCACCGTTCCCAAGCCGAACCTATGCCAGCGGAGCGAGAGCCAGCGGTAGGGCAACGCGCCGAGGAGCGCCCCTAGGGCAGGAGCCAGCATCCAGCATACCGGATGGGCCAAACCAATGAACTCGGCGACAAACACCGCCACGAAATATAGCACTACGAAACCCGTGGCACCCCAGAAAGTCAGTTTTTTATCCATAATATTGTTGTGTTGGTTTCTGGCTGCAAAATTACTGTGGCTTCCACATCTGTACAATAGCTAAAAATGGTGATTATGAAAGTCGCAGAATGTGTGTATCTTTGCAATGAAAAAACGATTGACTTATGAATGCCGTAATTGCCGGAATACTAATACCTTTGGCTGGAACCATGTTGGGGTCTTCTTTTGTTTTTTTTATGAAAAGTGAGATTCCCGACCGGTTGCAGAAGACCCTGCTGGGCTTCGCCAGCGGCGTAATGGTGGCCGCCAGCGTATGGTCATTGCTGATTCCAAGTATCGAGATGTCGAACGAAAATATTGGGGCTGCCGTTGTGGGATTTTTGGCGGGTATGGGATTCCTGTTGCTTTTGGACGAACTGACTCCACACCTGCATCTCGGAGCACAGAAGGCGGAAGGGCCGCGGTCGCGTCTTTCTCGCACTGCCATGCTGGCATTGGCCGTAACGCTTCACAATCTGCCGGAGGGTATGGCCGTGGGCGTGGTTTTTGCCGGAGAAGCGCAAGGGCTGACGTTGAGTGCCGCTTTGGCGGTATCCATAGGTATCGCCATACAGAATATTCCTGAGGGTGCCATTATCTCGATGCCAATGCACGCGGAAGGCAATTCGCGTCTGAAATCGTTCCTCATCGGTACGCTCAGTGGTGCGGTAGAACCCGTCGGTTCGGTGGCCATCTTGCTGCTGGCTTCGGTGTTGGGTGTGGCGCTGCCCTATTTGTTGGCGTTCGCCGCGGGTGCCATGATGTATGTGGTGGTTGAGGAACTCATCCCCGAAACCGCGCAAGGGCACCACACCAACCTCTCCACCATCGGCTTTGCTTTGGGCTTCGTCCTGATGATGGTGATGGACATCCTGTTGGGTTAAATTTAGAATATCAGTGCCAGCAGCACCCACAGCCAGTGGGCGGCAATGCCGGCGCAGAGGCCTCCGATGGTGTGAGCACCGATGGCTTTGCCGATGAGCTTGCGGTAACCCAAGCTGTCGAGCATGGCGGTGTGCGTGCTCAAGTAGCCGCTCCAGCACATGCCCATGGCCGTGAACACGGCGATGGCGTTGTTGGTGATGATGCCATCGGCAATGAACTTGGGCACCAGGCCGATGGCGGCTCCCACGGCCCCCAATGCGGTGATGGGGAACGATACCAATGCGCCGCTCTCGAAGCCGAACAGCCAGTAGAACACCACGTTGACCTTGTCCGCCAGCCAAGTGATGACCGGTACGCCCTCATAGGCCACACCGGTATATTCGCCGTTGGCACCTGCGGGACCGAAGGTGAGCATCATCACTATGGTGCTGATGCAAAGCACGCCCGGTATGATGGCCACGCCGATACCCACGCCGCTCTTGCCTCCGTCAAGCATGGCGTTCAGGAAACGCTGGAAGGCGTTGCCCTCGCTCTTGAACGAGATGTTCTGCTCCGTACCCTCTTCCTCGGTAACGGGGCAGTCGAGCTCAGGATAGCTCTTCAAGGTGAAACGCTGCATCAGCCGGGTGCTGACGATGCTGCCGATCACGGCACCCAGCAACCCAACCAAGGCACCCTTGCCGAATCCCAGGCCTGTCATGAAAGCAATGACCACCAGACCCATGCCGAACGCGGTGCCGAAGTTGGTCAGCGATACCAGCTGGTATTTCTTGAAGTAGCGGGCGAAGTTGTTATCTTTGGCCAGAGAGATGATGGCGGGATTGTCGCTCAGGAACGTCATCACGGCTCCCAATGCCGCTACGCCCGGCAGGTTGTAGAGGGGTTTCATCAGCGGACGCAGGATATTCTCCATCAGGCGCACCACACCGAACTCCGTCAGCAGCTTGCTTATGGCGCCCATCAGCACGCAGATGGCCATGATGTAGAACACCGTCTCCAACAGCAGATGATAGGCCGTCTGCATGAAGGTGTTCAACATGTTGGGCAGCGTCATCCGATAAGCCAGGAAACCGAAGAATGCGAAGAAGAGAACCAGGAATATCAACGCCTCCAGGCTTCGGCTGGTGGTGAATTTCATCCGGCGCGGCTTGCCGTTATGTTTGTTGGGGTCGGTATTGTGATGACGGAACACCTGGAACGGATCCACCACCGACAGCATGGTGCTCAACAAATTGTGATGGTTGTTATTGTTTTCACCCATAAGTGTATGATGTAATGTATGGTATATGATTATCCGAAACCCTTACTTTTTGAACAGCTGGTAGTAATCCACGCTCCACGTGGCACCGATATTAAAATTCCAGCAATCCTCGGTCATGGTGTTGCTGACATCCCATTCCTGCATGCGGCAGGCGTAGGTGTGCAGGCGCACGTTCTTCATCCCCTTGGGATACCACTCGAAGCCGAGGCCGTAGCGGACATAGGTGTGGCCCGCTAGCAGCAGATGGTCGAGCGCCACCGCCGAGTTCAAATCAACCTCCGACTTGTTCTGCTCGAACATGCCCTTCACGAAAATGTTGAAATCGGGAGTGAAATAATAATTGGCACAACTCACCACCCCGAAATTCTTCCCCCAGTCGTTGATGGCCAGCGCATGGTGCATGAAATCAATATAGATATCCCACTTCTCGAAAGTGAACTTATTGCCTATCATGGTCAGATTCATGAACTTGCTCCACTCGCGTTCAATCATGCTCGAGCTCCAGATGGTGTGCCAATGCCCCACGTTTCCGTACCAGCACAAGTTGTACGAAACCAGGCCCGCGTCGTAATTCCAGCCATTCGAGTTGATATACGGCGAGTTGGTCACCTGCGCCACCAACGTGTGGTTCCCGTCGTCGCTGATATAGGCTCCGCTGAGGCCCAACTGGAAACAATAGATGCTGTTCCACAACGTGGTGGGGAAATAAACATCGATAGGCGCCGCGTCATACTCGAAGCCGCCCATTGCCATAGCATCCTTGCCGAACCGCAGGCGCCAGTTTGCCGTCGGCTTGTAGTCGAGATACAGGAAATCGGTGTTGTCGAAGAACATCACCGTGCCAGGATTGGCCACCAGACGCTGCATGAAATAGTAGCTGAAGCCTCCGCCCAACTCTCCCCCGAGCTTGAGATTGAAATACTTGCCATGAAATCCGAACTGCGGGGTCGAGTCGGTGGTGAACAACTCGCCGTCCGCGCGGGCCTCGATTTTGAACCTGTTGAAAGCATCTCCCCACGTCGTTTGCGCCTGCACGGGCAGCAATGCAAGGAGAAAGAAAAGTGTTATAATTCTTGTTTTCAAAGTCTTGTGTTGTTTTTGTTCCGTAAGTTCATTCTGCAAAGATACGAAGAGGTCTTGAAACCGCCAAATTTATTTCTATTATGAATTAAATATAGAAAACCATATAACAGATTGCTACACAATTTGCTACACAATATAATAACACTCTCTTTGACTATAATGCACTGATAACCAGTCGATATGACGCTATGCCCTAGTGCTACCCTAGTATTACCCTAGTACTACCCTAGTAGATCCCTGGTACTACCCTAGTACATTTTTATTGGTTTTCCGCCGGTCTCCAATTGCGGGCGGCCATACTTTCGCTTTTTGTGTGCATGTTTTGATGTAAGGTATTGTGTTGTAATGAGATATTTATGTTTTCGT
>DGIA01000031.1:0-39705 GCA_002392965.1 Bacteroidales bacterium UBA3834
GATTTTTAGTGGACAGCAATGTCATATTATTTTAATTGTTTGCATATCGTCTCGAACAGTTCGGCGCTCAGCTTCTTGGCGACAAACTTGTGTGTCTCGTTCTCCACAAGGTAGATCTGCGGGGTGGTCTGTATGTCATAGACTTCGCGCCAATCGACGTTGGCCTCGGCGCCGTTGAGGTTGATCCAGCGTGGGTTGGTCATGTGGTGGTCGGCGAGGAATTTCTTCCACTTCACCACCGTGCCCTCGTCGGGTTCGGAGAGGATGGCGAAGGCGGTCAGATTGAGCGAGTCGGCCATACGGTCGAACACCTTGTAGATGGCAGGGATGATCTCGCGGCAGTGGCCGCAGGTGGGGCTCCAGAAGAGAAGCAGGGTGTAGCGTCCGGGCATGTGATGCAGCGATGCAGGCCGGTGGAGGGTGTCGAAGAGAATCAGCTCGGGAGCCTCACGGCCTACCAGCAGACGCTCCCACTTGGTGGCGCGTTCCACCTCGTGGTCGATGCCCGAGGGGGACATCCAGAAGGCTTTGCCGGTGGCGTAGTAACGCTGCACCATGTGCACATACACCTCGTCATAGACCATCACGTTGCTCTGAAGGAACTTCTCGGTGGTGGTGTGCACCAGCCACTTGAAGACCTCGGGCGAAGGTTCGGCCCGGTCCATCAGGCTGTCGAGCAGCGGGATGATGGCCGCTGGCGGCAGGCCCTGCATGTGCTTGTCGATATAGTCGGACACGCGCTGATAGAACACCGACTTGGGGGTACGCACCAGGAAGTCGTCGTCGAGGGGCATGTTGTCGAAGTAATGGTGCATGAACCAGAAGTAGCGGTCGTTGCCCTGCAGGCTGTCGGGCGGCGCGGCAGGATCTTTGGTGGCCATCATCATGCGGGAGACCATGGCGTCGGGATTGGATTCGACGAACGCCAAACGGATGCTGTCGAGCCGCAGGTACTGGCGACGACGGTATGCCCCATAGGAGGAATCGTCCATCTCGCCTTTGGCGTTTTCCATTTCCTCATAGATTTTCTCCGAGGCGCGGTGGAAGTTGAAGAACACGGTGTTCTGCTTCGAGCCCTTGACCTCCATGTTGCGCTGCCAGTCGCGCTGGTCGGTGTGGAACTTGAAGTTGGGTTTCTCGTGGTAAACCACGAAATCGACATACTGTCCTTTCTGGTTGTTGAAGAAATAGAGGCCGGGGAGGAGTTCACGGTCGCCCTCGAAGACATACTTTCCATGGCCGTTGTTGTAGGCCGTGTCGAGGATGCGCAGGCTCTCGGCATAGTAGTAGCCGAGGAGCATCATGGTGTCACGGTTGTTGTCGATCTGCAGGGTGAACTTGTAGCCGGGCTTGGCCACCGCCAGCAGCGGCAACATGAGCATAATGAGTAAGAGCTTGAATCGTTTCATCGTTCCATTGTTTTTCATTTAACGGGATTCGGGGTCCATTATTGTGGTTTCCTTTACCTATAAAGATGCCGAAGTTCCTTGATCTGGCTCATTGTTTTAACATTTTTGTTTCATTTTCCGATGCAGAACCGCGAGAAGATGTTTCCCAGGACCTCGCTGTTGGTTACCTCGCCGGTGACGGTGCCGAGGTGGTAGAGTGCATCGCGGAGGTCGATGGCCACCAGGTCGGCCGGGATGCCGTCCCTGAGCCCCTGCGCCACATGGAGGAGCGCTTCGTTGCTGCGCCCCAGCGCATCGTAATGGCGGGCGTTGGTGAGCAGAGTCTGGCTGGCGGTGCCGACGTCGCTGCCGACAGCCTCGACCATGGCCTTCCTCAGATGTTCCAGGCCGGCGCCTGTGCGCGACGACACGGCGATGCCTTGCTTCGCGTCTTCGCCGGAGGAGGTGGCCAGGTCCGTCTTGTTGAGCACAAGCCAGAGATGCTTGTCGGAGAGCTTCACACCGGCCTCCTGCAGCGACTGCATATCGTCGAGAGCCTCCGACAACGGGCGGGTGGCATCGTGGACATACAGGACGATGTCGGCGGCGGCGGCGGCGGCAATGGCACGATCGATGCCCATGTTCTCCAGAGGGTCGTCGGTGTGGTGCAGTCCTGCGGTGTCGATCAGGCGGAAGGTGTAGCCGTCGATATTGAAGGTCTCCTCCACCGTGTCGCGCGTGGTGCCGGCGATAGGACTGACGATGGCACGGTCGTCGGCAAGCAACGCATTAAGCAACGACGACTTGCCGGCATTGGGACGGCCGATGATGGCTGTCGGGATACCGCGTTTGAGGGCATTGCCGAGGTGAAAGGTGCCTCGCAGGGCCGTGATCTGGGTGTTGGCGTCCTCGACAAGGGAAAGCAGCCGGGTACGGTCGGCGAACTCGACATCCTCCTGGCTAAAATCCAGTTCCAGTTCCAGGAGGCTGGCGAGGTCGAGGAGCTGCTGCCGCAGTTCCCTGAGTTTCTGTGCATATCCACCACGCAGCTGACTGACTGCCAGCCGATGCTGCTGGGGAGTGACGGCTTCGATGAGGTCGGCCACCGCCTCGGCCTGCGACAGATTGAGACGTCCGTGACGGAAGGCTCGGAGGGTGAACTCGCCCGGCTCGGCCAGTCGTGCACCGCCATCCACCAAGGCTTGCACCAAAGCCTGCTGCAGGTAGAGCGAACCATGGCAGGTCAACTCCACGGTAGGCTCGCCGGTATAGCCTCGGGGGTAATAGACGGCGATGATGTCGTCCAACTCGCCGAAACGGCAATAAACGGCATGGCGCGGAGGCAAATCCTCGACGCTGAGGTGCTGCAAAGCCAACGGCAACGCGTGGGCACCGCTCAACCGCAGCAGAGCCACCCCTCCCACCCCATGGGGTGTGGAAACGGCCACGATGGTGTCATCGCTCATTGTCACCGATATATCTGTTTCCGAACAACGAATGCATTTCCTCGTCGGTCAAGCCCAAATCGACCTTGATGCGGTACATATTGGGGTAGTTGAGGAAGAGCACCAGCACGGTGACAATGGCCAACATGAGCAACGGATTGCGGGCGGAAAGGAGTGTGAAAGCGCAGAGCAGCACCACCACAGCCAGCATGGTGAGGTAGAGCGAACGAACATGGGCGGCATAACCGCCGAGCTTGGCTTCCAGCCCATCGGACTGGCGCAGACGGGGCACTGTGCGGCGCACGGTGAGCAGCGTCATACTGACCGAGAGTACCGCCAACACGGCACCTGCAACGAGCATCCATTGCGAGGTGTAGGCGGAAGGATAGAAGCGCCAGGGGCTGAGGTAGATGAACAGGACTGTCAGAATCACCATCCCCACCGACCCCCAGAGGCCGATGGCGGACGAACGACGGATGGTCTTGATATGTTTCATAACTTTAAGTATTTGGCAGTATAGGATTCCTCGCACTTAACCAGGTCCTCGGGTGTGCCGCAGAAAACCACACGGCCACCACGTTCTCCACCCTCGGGTCCGAGGTCGATGACCCAGTCGGCACACTTGATGATATCATGGTGATGTTCAACGACGATGATGCTGTGACCACGTTCGATGAGACGGTCGAAAGCCGCCAGCAGCTTGCGGATGTCGTGGAAATGCAAGCCCGTGGAAGGCTCGTCGAAGATGAAAAGCATGGGACGTTCCTGGGCCTCGCCATGAACAAGATAGGACGCCAGCTTGATGCGCTGGGCTTCGCCGCCGCTGAGCGACGACGAGGACTGTCCGAGTTTGAGATAACCCAGACCGACATCCTGCAAAGGTTTGAGACGGGTATAGACGGAACGTGTTTCGTCGGCATCGAAGAACTCGCATGCCTGATCGACAGTCATATCCAGCACATCGCTGATATTCTTCCCCTTGTAAAGCACCTCGAGGGCTTCGGCCTTGTAGCGGGAACCGTGGCACTCTTCGCAGAGAAGGTGCACGTCGCTCATAAACTGCATACTGACGGTGACGTAGCCCTCACCCTCACAGGCATCGCAACGCCCCCCTTCGACATTGAAGGAGAAGAAACCGCTTTTGTAGCCGCGCGATTTGGCCAACGGCTGCTGGGCATAGAGCGAACGCACCTCGTCGAAAACCTTCATGTAGGTGGCAGGATTGGAGCGGGAGGACCGTCCTATGGGGTTCTGATCGACCAACTCGACTGCAGCCAGACGCCGTATGTCGCCTTCGACGGAGACGCTGTCGCCCACATAGTCGGCATTACCTTCCATGCGACGCTGAAGAACATCGTAGAGAACCCGCTTGATAAGGCTTGTCTTGCCCGAGCCGCTGACGCCTGTAACCACGGTAAGCACCCCGAGCGGAATATCCACATCGATGTGCTTGAGGTTGTTACAATAGGCTCCGTGGATACTGATGCGGTCGCGCCATGGGCGGCGGAGTGCCGGCACCGGTATGCTCTTGCGTCCGAGAAGGTAGTCGGCTGTGAGGGAGCGCCGGGCTTTGGAGAGGTTGTCAGGTGTCCCGGAATAGACCACTTCTCCACCCAGGCGTCCCGCCTCGGGGCCGATATCGACCAGCCAGTCGGCCGAGCGGATGATGTCTTCGTCGTGCTCCACCACTATAACGGTATTGCCGAGGTCGCGCAACTGCTTGAGTACTGCGATGAGACGGGCAGTATCGCGGCTGTGGAGGCCAATGGACGGCTCGTCGAGGATGTACATGGACCCCACCAGGGAAGAGCCGAGCGAGGTGGCCAAGTTGATGCGCTGGCTTTCGCCGCCGCTGAGCGATCGGCTTTCACGGCTGAGGGTGAGGTAACCGAGTCCCACATCGAGGAGGTAACCCACACGGTGGCGGAGTTCGGTGAGGATGCGCTCGACGGTCTTGCTTTCGCTGTCGGTGAGTTGAATGGTTTCGAGCCACATGGAGAGTTCCTCGACAGGCATGGCTACCAATTCGCTGATGCTTTTCCCCGACACCTTCACGTAGTCGGCATCCTTGCGCAGACGGCGACCGTGGCAGTCGGGACAACGGGTACGGCCCCGGTAGCGGGCCAGCATCACACGGTATTGTATCTTGTAGCTTTGGCTTTCCACCCAACGGAAGAAGCCGTCGATGCCTTCCCAAGTACCGTCGCCGTGCCAGAGGATATCCTTCTGCTCGGGAGTGAGCTCGTAGTAGGGCTTATGGATGGGAAAGTCGATGACGGCGGCATGCCGGACGAACTCACGCTTGACGTCCTGCATCTTGTCGCCATTCCAGCAGACCACAGCATTTTCATAGATACTGCGGCTCTTGTTGGGGACCACCAGATTCTCGTCGATACCGATAATACTTCCGTAACCTTGGCAGGTAGGGCAAGCGCCATAGGGGTTGTTGAACGAGAAAAAATTGGGGTTAGGCTTCTCGAAGGTGATGCCGTCGGCCTCGAAACGGTTGCTGAAGTCGGAAACCATGCCTCCGACCTCCATGATACGGCAACTGCCTCTCCCTTCGAAGAATGCGGCCTGGACACTCTCGGCGATGCGGGCCATCTGGCTGTCGTCACCGGGGGTGAGTTCGACTCGGTCGATTACCAAAAAAACGTCATCGTCAAGGGGGATGGCTGCAGAGTCCTCAATACGTACCACCGTACCTTTGACCATGATACGTTGATAGCCTTCCTGACCAAGGATGTCAATCTGGGAACGGAGGGGTCTCTCCTTGGAATCATACAGGGGGGAAAGGATGAACACCTTGCCGGAGAGTCGGGAGATGTGATCGACCACATCGCTGACGGAGTGCCGCTTTACCTCTACACCGCTGACAGGAGAGAATGTACGTCCGATACGTGCAAAGAGGAGTTTGAGGTATTCGTAGATTTCGGTCTGGGTACCGACGGTGGATCGGGGATTGGTAGTATTCACCTTTTGCTCTATAGCCACAGCGGGAGCCAACCCGTGGATGTAATCGACGTCGGGTTTGGACATACGGCCGAGGAACTGTCGGGCATAGGAGGAGAGACTTTCGACATAACGTCGCTGACCTTCGGCGAAAAGGGTATCGAATGCCAATGAAGATTTACCGCTTCCGCTGAGGCCGGTGATGACAATCAGCTTACCCTTCGGAAGGGTGAGGTCAATATTCTTCAGGTTGTTGGCGCGAGCGCCATGGATGATGATATCACTCATTTGGTGAACTTGAGTTGGGCCTGCCGGACTTTATTCCCGTTGGCCGAATAGAGGGCGAAGACGCCGTCGCTACGACGGATGGCCCGCAGGTGGCTGTGTTTGGTTTTGGCTTCCACCAGCAGCTTCTGTACTTCGCCGAGAGGATTGAGTGTATAGATAATCAGATTGGATTTATTTCCAAGTTCGAGAGTCTTGGCCTCTTTGGCAATTGCATAATCCAGCGGGGCCTTGGGGTGCTCAGACTTGACGATATAGGCGTTGGATCCGTCGGAGAGCAAGGAAACCTTGATCAGGTCGTCACCCTTCTTCTGCATGTCGCTGCGGCGGATATTCTTCACCCAAAGCAGTTTGCCATCATTGTCAATGGCCAGGCAATGCAGTCCGGCAGCATAGGACACCGATGTAAGGGTACCGTTGGACTCGGCATTCTCGGTGCGGAATGCACGGCCGGCGACCATCATGGCACCATAGCTGGTGGGGACGCAGGCAAGCGTGCGCACATGGTCGGCACGCTGTTCGCGCTGCACCTTCTTGGTCGCTTTGTTGTAGAAGATATTGACATCCTCATTCATAAAGGGACGCAGGAGGAAATTGGAAAGAACGGCTGAGTCAATGTTGAAAGACATCGCGATAATGCCACCGGTACTCTTCCCGTCCTCGGCCAGAAATGTACCCATGGCAAGAGCGTGGCTGCCATTGACGGCGGCAAGCTGGATTTCCTTGACGGGGTCGCATCTGACCACGGCGGCATAACTATTGGCTGTGGTTTGGGTGAGAATGTTGAATATGAAACGGGTGTCTTCGTACTCACCTTCTTCAAGGCCAAGGGTGACGATGCGTCCGTCATCGGTGACCAACATGTTGTGCATCGAGCCCAGGGCGAACTCTTTGTCCCACAATGTCCGAAGGCCTCCATCAAACATAATGATTTCGGTACGATACTGCATACTCTCGGACATCCTGACAATCGACACCATCGCGGTGTATTTCCCGTTGGAAGAAGTGGCTGCCCACACAAAACACTGGTCTTTCTTGCCGTACGTGAAGAGTTCCACCGTATCGACCGGGAACGCAACAAGGCTGTCAAGGTTCACACGGCAGGAAAGTACCGTCGTCTGTCGCTTGACGCTTCGGTCAACCAGGAGAACAGCCGCGTAGTTGCCGTCAAGGGTGGCAGCAAGCACTTCGGCATTGTTGCTACGAGGGATATCGACCACATGGAGGGTTTCAAGATTCTGGTCGGTAAGCACCACATGCTTGATATGCTTTTTGCCCTCGAAAACCCAACAATCGAGTCCGTTGTGTGTACCTAGCCAATTGCCATTAGCCAAATTATCTATATCTACATGCTTGCTCTCGAGACCCTTCGACAAAACGGCCTGCTGAGCTGCCAGAGGTCCCACAAAGGCGAGGATGAGGAGTAACACCAATCTTTTCATATTCTATAATTTTAATTTTATCGATTCCTGCCAAAGACGTATAAGCCGTCATTATGCATTTTCACTTTCCTGTTATTGCTATTTTTTATTTTGAATCAAAATGCAAAAATACGTTTTTTTTCCGACTTGACGCATTTTTTGTATCTTTGCATGGTGGGCCTTTTCTTTCCGGCTCCTATTTAATTACTTTGAATCAACCAATTAAACACATTTTCATCATGAAAAAAACAAGTATTCTCTTCGTCGTTTTCCTCTCTTTTGCGAGCATTGCCTTCCCGCAACATAATCATATTGATTTCGCCAGCCTCTGGAATGGAAACAAAGCTTTCAGCTTCAATATCGGCACAGACTTCAACCTGACACCCCGTAGTTTTGGTGTACAGACCCTCGACATCCATCCTGCCGCCGGGCTCGCCCTTTCCCTCCGCCACGAAGGCGACACCCCCATCAACGACCGCTTCTCTTGGGGATATCAAGTAGAACTCTCATACCTGAGTCAAGCCTACCGTTATACCGCCGCCGCCAAAGACCTCTCCACCATCGAGCATGTCACCCTCTCACAATGGGACCTCCAGGCTGATGTGCGCGTTTCATTAGCCTATTGGCTCAACGATCAGATTGAGCTTCAGGCCGCCGCCGGAATTTACTCGGGGCTTCTCTACGGCCTCACTGGCGAAAGTTTCCAAACCTGGACCTCCACCGCCCTCGAAGTCCCCGCCAGCCGCCAGCCCATAAGCAAATTCAGCATCTTCAACTTCGACATGGGCCTGAGCACACTCGTGCAAGCCAAGTATTACTTCAACAAGAACATCTTCGTGAGCCTCTCGCTGCGCGACAATATTGGACTCAATTTCTTCGGTGACGCTTTCCTGAAGAATCCCTATCTTGCCCACGGCGGCCAACGCGGCATCATCATGGCCGGCATCGGCTACAAACTGGGCAAATAAACAGCCAGGTATTATTCCCTACTTCTCAGCAAAACAAAGGGCACCAGGCATTCCTCCATCGAAATGCCGCCGTGCTGGAATGTGTTCGTATAGTACTTCACGTATTCGTTGTAATTGTTCGGATAGGCAAAAAAATCGCCTCCACGACAGAAAATATACGGACTGGGCAGGTGCAACCGGGGCAGGAAGAGTTTCGACGGATCCTTCACCTCGAACACATCTCCCGCCTTGTACTCCATCAACCGCCCTTGCTTGTATCGCAGATTGACGCTTATGTCGCGGTCGCCTCGCACCTTCACCGGCCGGTCGATCTTAACACTTCCGTGATCCGTCGTGATGATGACGTTCACCTTCTTCTCCGACAGCGCCTGCAAGAGTTCCAACAGCGGCGAATGCTCCATCCAGCTCAACGTCAAACTGCGGTAGGCCCGCTCGTCATCCGCCAGCTCTCTCACAATGTCGCTGTCGGTGCGTGCGTGACTGAGCATGTCGATAAAATTGTAGATAACCACATTGAGCGGCACCTGCAGCAACTCGGGAACACGCTCCACCAGTTTGCGTCCGTACTGGGCGTTAAGCACCTTATTGTAGGTATGCTTGATATTAAACCCATGACGGCGAAGGTTTTCGTCCAACAATTCGTTCTCATATTGGTTCTTCCAGCCTTCTTGGTCCTCGTTGACCCAATATTGCGGATACTTGCGTTCGATCTCGGCGGGCATCAGCCCCGCGAACATCGCATTCCGTGCAAACTGAGTCGTCGTGGGTATGATAGTATAGTACATCTCGTCACGCTCCACGCGGAAATACCGTTCCAGCAATGGCTGCACCATCTTCCACTGGTCATAGCGGAAGTTGTCTATCACTATCAGGAACGTCGATCTCATCTCACCTCCACTCTCACCTCCCAACAGTGGCATCATCCACTGATGCAACACCGTCTGGCTCATCACAGGCTTCTCCTCGCGCCCCGCCAGCCACTCCAGGTAATACCTCTCGAAGAAACGGCAGAACTGGGTATCTGCCTCTTGCTTCTGCGAAAGGAAGATATCGTGGATGTTTGCATCGTCCGTCGAAGCCAATTCCAAGTCCCAATAGACAAGGCGCCGATACATCTCCTTCCACTCATCCGCATCCATGCGGTCCGTCAACTGCATTCCTATCTCGCGGAACTGACGCTGGTAATCCATCGTGCTGCGCTCGCTCTGAAGCCGCTTCAACTCCGTGTGTTTCTTCACCGTCAGTAATATCTGGTTCGGATTGACGGGCTTAATCAGGTAGTCGCTGATCTTGCCACCCAGTGCATCTTCCATGATATGCTCTTCCTCGCTCTTGGTAATCATCACCACTGGTAGTTGCGGCCAGCGCTGTTTCATCAGGCGCAGGGTGTCAATGCCACTCAAACCAGGCATCTGTTCATCCAAGAACACCATATCCACCGATGTTCCACCCTCTAGTTCTTCTATGGCATCACGTCCACTTCTCACCGCAATCACTCGGTAACCCCTATCCTCCAAAAAAAGAATATGCGGTTTCAAAAGGTCGATCTCGTCGTCGGCCCACAATATCGTTACTTCCATAATTCTCTTTTTTTCTATATCTCAATAAATAACGTCCATTCTTCCTTTTTAGTATCCATCCCGCTGTTTTTTGTCCACCACTCGTCAGCAGTTCATCCCTCTCCCAGAAAGACCTCTGGCACCACCCTTCCCCACCCATCAAAAGTCATACAATCAACTCACCTCCACCATGTCACAAAAACTTCGTATCTTTGCATCGTCGATCAACTCCTCTGACCATGCGCTTAACCGAAGAATACCAAGAAAGTAGAATCGTCAACCAACTCTCAGAACACCTCCGCGGGAAGGGTGCACGCCTCCATGTCGATGGCCTGACGGGGTCGCTGCCCGCTGTGGTGATAGCTTCTGTGGCCCAACATCTCAACACCGCATCCCATCTGGTCATTGCACCGGACAAAGAATCGGCTTTCTACCTTGCCAACGATTTGGAAGCTCTGCTGGCAGCCTCGAATGATGAACAGAAAACGGAAAACGGAGATCGGGTGATGCTCTTCCCCACCTCCTACCGCAAAGCCTACCTCTACGACTCCGACCAAACCGATAACGCCAACATACTCATGCGCAGCGAAGTGGTAAAAGGGCTCTCGTCTGGAGTACCCATGACGGTGGTGACCTACCCCGAAGCCTTGAGCGAAAAGGTGGTATCGACAGGCGTATTGAGAGCCAACACCTTGCGTCTGAACCGCGAGGAACAGCGTGACCTCTGGGAAGTGGCCGACCAACTGCAGGAAATGGGCTTTGAGCGCGAGGACTTTGTGGTCGAACCCGGACAATACGCCGTCCGTGGCGGCATCCTTGACGTCTTCTCCTTTGCTTCCGACCTCCCCTTCCGTATTGAATTCTTCGACGACCGCATCGACTCCCTCCGCACCTACGACCCCGTCACTCAACTGAGCGTCAAACAACTGGACCGCATTGACATCCTTCCCAACCTGCAAGACAATGGCGAACGGCGCGTGGAGAAAAAAGTCAGCTTGCTGGAGTACTACGGTAGCAGCGACACCGTGTGGGTGCAGAGCCTGATGATGGTCACCCAGCGCATCGACGCCTTGATGGAAGAAACCCGCAAGGCCTATTCTGACCGACTATCCGACACTGCACATCCCGTCGTCGGCACATTGCCCAAACCAGAGGAGATATGCTGTCCGCACGACGAACTGCTCCGCAACATGCTACAGTTGAACATTGTAGAATACGGCAACAGTCATTATTTCAAGGAAGAAGAAAAAATCGAAGCCCACAGCGAACCCCAGCCGACATTCAACAAACAGTTCGACCTGCTGACTGCAACACTTAACCGATACGCCGAACAAGGCTACAAACTGCTCATCACCGTCAGCAACGAAAGCCAGGAGAAACGCCTAAAGAAAATCTTTGATCAATCAGGCAATAATATTTTTCAATCTTCAATCTTCAATTTCCAATTATCCCATGGTTTCATCGACCATGACGAATGCCTCCTCTGCTTCACCGACCATGAGATCTTCGAACGCTACCACAAATACACCGTCAAAGACTTGAGAGCCACCCACGAGGCAATGACCCTCAAGGAGCTGTTCGAACTCAAACCCGGCGACTACGTCACCCATATCGACTACGGCGTGGGGCGCTTTTCGGGGCTCGAAAAAGTAACCCAGAATGGCAAGAGCCAGGAACTCATCCGTCTCATTTACAAGAACAACGACGTACTCTATATTTCCATCCACGGACTCCACAAAATCAGCCGCTACGTAGGTCGCGAAGGTGAAGCGCCGACACTCAACCGCTTAGGTTCCAACACCTGGCAAGTACTCAAACAGAAAACCAAACGCCAGGTAAAAGACATCGCCCGCGACCTCATCGCCCTCTACGCCAAGCGCAAAGCCTCGCGTGGATTTGCTTTCAGCGCCGACAACTCGCTTCAGGAGCAGCTGGAAGCCAGCTTCCTCTACGAAGACACCCCCGACCAGCTCAAAGCCACCATCGCCGTCAAGCACGACATGGAAGAGCAGGCGCCTATGGACCGGCTGGTGTGCGGCGACGTAGGCTTCGGCAAGACCGAGGTAGCCATCCGCGCCGCCTTCAAAGCCTGCTGCGACTCAAAACAGGTGGCCGTACTCGTACCCTCCACCGTCCTCGCCTTCCAGCACTACAACACCTTCCGAGAACGACTGAAAGACATGCCCGTCCGCGTCGATTATCTCAACCGATTCCGCACCACCAAGGAGCGAAGCCAAATATACAAAGATGTGGAATCAGGCAAGATAGACATCCTCATCGGCACCCACGCCATCACAAACAAAGACCTCAAGTTCAAGGATCTAGGACTGCTCATCATCGACGAGGAGCAGAAGTTCGGCGTCAGTGTCAAGGAAAAGCTGAAACAGATGAGGGTGGGAGTCGATTGCCTGACACTCACCGCCACACCCATTCCACGCACTCTCCAGTTCTCGCTCATGGGTGCCCGCGACCTTTCGGTCATCCAAACCCCGCCACCCAACCGGCAACCCATCGAGACCGAACTCTCCGACTTCAACGAGGAACTCATCCGCGACGCCATCATGTTCGAGATGAGCCGTGGAGGACAGACCTTCTTCATTTCCAACCGTGTGGAGAATCTGCCAGAGATGGCGGGGCTGGTGCAGCGTCTGGTGCCCGATGCCCGCGTGGCCATGGCCCACGGCCGCATGGACGGCAAAGAAGCCGAAGAGACGCTGATGAACTTCGTAGAAGGTGACATCGACGTGCTGGTGGCCACCTCCATCGTGGAAAACGGCCTCGACATACCGAACGCCAACACCATGATCATCAATAACGCCCACCAATTCGGACTGAGCGACCTGCACCAGATGCGCGGCCGCGTGGGACGCTCCAACCGCAAGGCCTTCTGCTACCTGCTCATCCCCTCCTACCTCACCCTCACCGACGACGCCCAACGCCGGCTCCGCGCCATCGAGGAATTCTCCACCATCGGCAGCGGCTTCAACATTGCCATGCGCGACCTCGACATCCGGGGAGCCGGGAATATTCTCGGTGCCGAACAGAGCGGATTCATCTCAGAAGTAGGCTACGACATGTACCACAAAATCCTCAATGAAGCCATTGAGGAACTGAAAGAGACCGATTTCAAGGAACTCTTCGCCGCCGAAGCCGAGGAACGCAAGGAATACGTGCGCGAATGCACCATAGAGACCGACCTCGAGGTGCTGCTGCCCGACGACTACGTCACCTCCGGCACCGAACGCCTCGTGCTCTATAAGGAATTGAACGAGTTGTCCACCGAAGAGGAGTTGGCCGCCTACCGCAATCGTCTGCAAGACCGATTCGGCCCTGTGCCCTCTTGCGTCGATGAACTCATCAGCACCATCACCCTGCGTCGCATGGCCAAAGAGTTCGGCATCGAGAAACTGATACTCAAGCAGGGGCGTATGATCTGCCATCTGGTAAGCAACCCGGAAAGCCCATTCTACAGCAGCACCAGTTTTGGCAAACTTATACGCTACGCACAAGACAACCCACGCCGAGTCCGCCTCAAAGAAACTCCCGAACGGCTCAGTCTCTCCATCGACAACATACCCTCCATCTCCGCAGCATTGGAACAGATGCGCCTGCTGACAGTCTGACCATGCTCAGGGAGGCGCCATCTCCCATCCCTTTGGAAAAACAAGTAGAAGAGCATATAAAATGCGTATTTTACCACAAGCCAACAATCGCTCACCAGGAACACATGAAAAAGCCCTGCCGTACTAGACAGGGCTTTCATATATGCTTGTAACGTAATCTGTCGCGAAAGAGACTCACTGCACGTCCTTCTCGTCGAGAGGCTGGGCGATGAGGCCGATGAACTGGCTGTTGTTATTGAACTCCATACGCGTGTATTTGGTGTCACGGGTACCTTTGATTTTCTGGCTCACGACAACATAGGTATAGGGTTTCGGTTTCTTGCCGGTGACAGGATCACGGAACTTGGAGTTGTACTCATAGACCACCATCTTCGCAATTTTGTAGCGCTCGCCGCTGAACTTCTCCTCCAGGTATTTCAGGATACCGTTGTTGTAGCGGTCCTTGTCGAGCACCTTGCCGGTCATGATGGGCTGGTCATCGCTGAGGCGATAGACAGCTTCCATCTTCACATCCTGGGCATTGCTGAAGTATGCCACCGCATATTCACCGTTGCGCTCCACCCACTCGGGGCCGGCGGTGACACGCTTGCCCATAGACTTCTCGAAGTGGGCGGCGATGGCCTCACTGGGAGTGAACTGCTCAATCTGAGGCTGATCGACACGCGGAGCGGGGCGCTTGCGCTCACGGCTCTTCTCGGTACCGCTCTGCTCGCTGATTTTCTCCTCGCTCATATCGGGGCTGTTGCGGGTGTAGTAGTCGCGCTTCACAGCGTCGGGGTCGGGGGCGTTGCTCTTCATCAGCTTGCCACGGGTGTCGAACACCAGTTCGCAATCCTGCTCGGCGATGCCCTTCTTGATAATCATCATACGGTAATAGTTGTCGCCGTTCATCTCCTCGACATAATCAATGTTCTTGATTCGGTAGCCGGGGTAGTTGTTGACAAAGTAGGTGTTCATCAGCGTGGGGCATTCTTCCGCTTTGACGGGGAAGGTGCTGTACTGCCAGTCGCCGCCTGCGGTGAAATAGGAGCGGCCGTTCTGGCCGTCGATGACCAATTCGGCGATATACTGGCCGGGAGCCTGGTACCAGGTGCGCACCTTGTAGGAGTCATAGGTCTTCTCCAGGGCCAGCAGCACGCTGCGCGGGACGGCGGTTTCCTTGATCTTGGTCTGGGCACCGGCCACGAGGGGCAGCACCATGAGCAGCATCAAAAATATCTTCTTCATATCCGTAGATTTTCTTGTTTAGTATCTTGGTTCGTCAAATTATTGCAACTGAATTGTCAGTTTGCCTCCTTGAAGAGCACGTCCTTGCGGTCGGGGCTGATGCTGACGGCGGCGATGGGGACGCCCGTCTGCTTCTCGATGGCTGCCAGATAGCGCAGCAGATTTGCCGGCAGCTGGCCATACTCCGCGGTGCCCTGCAGGTCGCAGCGCCAACCCTCGTAGGGGGTCAGCACCGGCTTCACCTCGACGGTGTTGTACTCGAACGGTATCTCGTCGGTGCGCTGGCCTTCAATTTCATAAGAGGTGCACATACAGACGGTGTCGAAATCGTTCATCACGTCGGGTTTGGTGACATAAAGCTCGGTGACGCCGTTGATCATGCAGGCATAGCGCAGGGCGGGCAGGTCGATCCAGCCGCAGCGGCGGGGACGGCCCGTAGTGGCGCCGTACTCGTGACCCAGCTCACAGAGACGTTTGCCGGTTTCGTCGAACAACTCCGTCGGGAAAGGACCGGCTCCCACGCGGGTGCAGTAAGCCTTGGTGATGCCCATCACACGGCCGATGGCCGTAGGCGCCACACCGAGGCCGGTGCAGACACCGGCGGTGATGGTGTTGCTGCTGGTAACGAAAGGATAGGTGCCGAAGTCAATGTCGAGCATCATGGCCTGTGCTCCCTCGGCCAGCACCTTCTTGTCCTCGCGGAGGCACTGGTTGATGAAGTACTCACTGTTCACAAAGCGGAAGCGCTTCAGGGTCTCGAGACTCTCCATCCAGAGGGCTTCGTATTGGTCGAGGGTCATGCCGTCGATGCGGAAGGCGGCAACATCGAAACCGAGAGTCTGTGCCATACGCAGGTGCTGGATTTTCAGCAACTCGTAGCGCTCGCGGAAATCGGACGCCAGCGTGTCGCCCACTCGGAGACCGTTGCGGGCAATCTTGTCGGTATAGGCCGGGCCGATACCTTTCAGCGTGCTGCCAATCTTGCTGTTGCCCTTGGCCTGCTCGTTGGCGGCATCCATCATGCGGTGGGTGGGCAGGATGAGGTGGGCCTTCTTCGACACATAAAGATTCTGCGTCGCATCGACACCCTTCTTCTCCAGCTCCTCGATCTCCTGACGGAAAATGCGGGGTTCGATGAGAACCCCGTTGCCGATGAGATTCAACTTGTCCTGATGGAAAATACCGCTGGGGATGATATGCAGCACATGCTTCATGCCGTTGAACTCGAGGGTATGGCCGGCATTGGGGCCACCCTGGAACCGGGCCACCACATCGTAGGCAGGCGTCAGCACATCGACAATCTTGCCTTTGCCCTCATCGCCCCACTGGAGACCCAACAATACATCTATCTTAGTCATTATCTTTTATTTGTCATCGTGATACCATTCACCACCCACTATTCACCACCCACTGAATTGCGATGCAAAGATACAACTTTTTTTTACAATAGGAATGTTTTTTTTTCAACACCTTCTACGCAGCCTGATCCTCCAGTCCCCCTCCAGTCTTCCTCCAGTGCATCTCCGTTTCTCAACGGAGGTGAGACGGAGGTGAGACGGAGGTGAAACGGAGGTGAGACGGAGTTGATACAAAGGGACTGGCGGTGATGTCACTCGAGAATGAAGCGGTAGAACCAGAGTTGACAAGGGCCACCGTCGGGGTTGCGTTCGACAAAAGCGCCGACAGTGCCGTCAGGCAAAAGCGTGAGCGACGAGTACTGGGAAGGTCCGTCGCAGAGCAGCGTCGGAGCGTCCCATGACCGCCCTTCGTCGTGAGAGACAAAAAGGCTGACATTCTCGCGTCGCAGCGAGTTGGGAAGACTGTGTATCAGCGTAGTGTCATTGACGCGGAGCATGTCCCCGTTGCAGGCATTGACGTTCATCCCGGCCCATAGGCCTTGCATGCCCCACGTGTGGCCGCCATCGGAGGAGCGGTTGAAGCCACGGGCTCCCTGACGGCGCACGCTGATAAGTACCGAGCCATCGGCCAACTCCATCAGCTTGGCTTCGTCTCCGCCAAGGAAGGCACACTCGGAGCGATGCCAGGAGAAGCCGTTGTCGTCGCTGTAAATCACGTAGTTGTCGCTCACCCACTCGCTGCGTCGGAGCACAGCGGCGGCGAAGAGGATGCGCCCGGCATGGGGGCCCTGCCTGAGGCGGAGACCGTTGCCGGAAGCCACAAAAGCGCCACGGTAGGGAGCATCGGCATTCCACAAGATGGCGGTGATGTTCAGGGTGTCGGACCAAGTGAGCCCACGGTCGGTGGAGCGCATGAGATAGACACCGATGGGCTTCTCGTCGGAAGACTGGAAGTAGCCGTTGTGGCCGGCGAAGAGGCAGAGCACGTCGCCGTTGGAACATTGCACAAGGGCAGGGTCGCCAAAGCCGAGTCCCCTACCCTGCCCTTCGATGAGGGTTTGGGGGTCGGACCAGGTGCGGCCGAGATCGGAGGAGCGACGGAGGACGATGTCGATATCCTCGGGCAGGTCGCCTTCGTTATACTTACGTTTGTCATTGACAGCCAACAGAGTGCCGTCGTCGAGACAGAGCAGTGCCGGGATGCGCCACCGCGCCGAGCCGTAGTCGCCCGGGGCGTAGAGGAGCAAGGCCAGGAGGAGTGTGAACCTGAGGCTACTCATCGCGGCGCCGCTTGAACCACTCGACAAACTTGGGGAGGTCGTCGAGAGCCTGGAAGCCGGCTTTGAAGGGTTCGTCGGGCACGGGGACGGTCTCCATGTATCCGATGAGGGTGGCACAGTCGAACTCGCCCATCAATGCCTCGAGGGTGACATAGACACCCACTTGAAAATCCTCGTCCTGCCGCTCGCCGCCTTCGACGGCCACACGCAAGCCGAGCATCTCAGGTTCCTCTTCGCATTCAAGCTGTTGGAAATACATCTTGCGAGTGTCGAACAGCATCTTGTCGAAGCGCACCTTGAGTTCGGTGCCCATGGGCTGCTTGAAGGCGACGAACTCCCACCAGTCGAGGTCGGGGGCGTTATCGACGAGTTCCACCACATGGCGGAAGAGGTCGGTGTCGCCTTCGGCGGTGAAGGTAAGGGTGCGGCCGTTGGCGGTGGGTTCACCGAGTTCGAAGGTGAGGCCGTCGCAGTATTTGGATAGTTGGTATTGCAGGGCGCTCTCCAGTTCTGCACGCTCCTTGTCGTCGAGGTCGCCGAGGGCTATCAGTTGCTCATTGTGGTCCTGGAACCACTGCCAGAATTTCTCTATCTTTTCCATTTTAATATCATTAATCTTGTTTCTCCCCGCGGTAAGACGAGGACGAGGGTTTTCTTAAACTATGATTGCTTCGGGTTCGAGCGCGACGCCGAACTGCTGTTGCACGTCTTTCTGAATGGCCTGCGCAAGGGCGACCACCTCGGCGCCGGTGCAGGAACCTGTGTTGTAGAGCACCAGGGCCTGCTTGGGCCACACGCCGGCACGGCCGAGAGTCTTGCCTTTCCAACCCGCCTTGTCGATGAGCCATCCGGCGGAGAGCTTGTAGCCGTCTCCCGCTTTGTGCGCCTGCGGCATATCGGGACAGGCAGCCTTGATCCGGAGGCAGGTGTCCTCATCGACCACGGGGTTCTTGAAGAAACTGCCTGCGGAGCCGTACTCCTCGGGACGCGGCAGCTTGCTCCAGCGCAATTCGGTGATTACATCGCGCATCTGCCGCTGCGACGGACGGACGATGCCACGCCGCTGCAATTCGTCGGCCAAGGCCTTGTAGCTGAGATTGGGACGGAAATCGGAGTTAAAGCGGAGCTTGACACGCCAGATGAGCCAGCGTCCTGGCTGCTGCTTGAAGAGCGAGGTGCGGTAGCCAAAGAGACATTCTTCGCAGGTGAAGGCATGCCGGTCGCCGTTGAGGAGGTCGATGGCATCCACCGTCTCGACCAAATCTTTGATTTCCACACCGTAGGCTCCCACGTTCTGTACCACGGCGGCGCCGATGTTGCCGGGGACGGCCGAGAGGTTTTCCATGCCGTAGTACCTATAGTCCACGCTGAGGCGCACCACCTCGTCGGTGAGCATACTGGCGCCGACGGTGAGGTATTTGTATCGGCCATCGTCATCTCCGTAAAAGACCGCCTCACCGACCTTGATGAGGGATCCCTCATAGTCCTTGGTGAAGACGATGTTGCTGCCCTCACCGATAACCATATATGGGGCTTTGCGGAAGTCGCTTTTGAAGAGTTCATCTACGTCGTTCATGAATCGGGACGGTTCGTCGAGGGTGCTGCCACGCAAGAAGAGGAGGCGGCGAGCCCGTGCGTCGATACCGAATGTATTGAGACCCTTGAGGGAATGGTTGTCGTATATTTCCATAGGCTATCGCTGATTGTTCTTGGGGCCAAGTTCTTTGCGGGGCTTGCGTTCGGGAGGGACATAGCCCGGGTGGAAGACCTTGAGCTGGGTGGAGAGCAAGACAGCCGCCAATGCGGCACCCAGCACGTCGCAGAGAGTGCAGGTCATCCACACGCCTGTCAGGCCGTCACCACCCATCGAAACACGGATGGCAGGAATGATGAACATGAGCGGGATAAGGAAAAGCACCTGGCGCGAAAGGCTGGTGATGATGGCAATCCAAGGTTTGTCAATGCTCTGGAAGAACTGCGAATTGGTGATAGTGAAGGCGATGAGCGGCATCATCACATTGAGGTAGCGCATGGCGGGCACGCCGATGTCGAGAAGGTCGGAGCTGTCGGTGAAGGCACGGAGGATGATCCGCGGCAGAACCATTGCCAGCAGGGCTCCGAGGGTACCGACAAAGACACTGACTTTCATGGTGAGGGTAAATACTTGCCGCAGACGGTGATTGTGGCCGGCGCCATAGTTGTAGCCCGCGATGGGCTGCATCCCTTGACAGAGGCCGAGGATGAACATCACGAGGAAAGAGGCGTAAGTGTTGACAATGCCGTAGGCACCCACGGCAAAGTCGCCGCCATAGTGTATCAACTGGCGGTTGAGCAACGCCACCACAAAAGAAGCTGCGAAGTTCATCAGGAATGGGCTCATGCCAATGAGCAGCACATTGCGGAAGATGTAGAGCTTAGGTGCCCAAATATGGCGTTTGAATCGGATGAAACTTTGCGGCTGCACAAAGTGGAGCACAGCCACCACGGCAGTACTGAACATGGAGATTGTGGTAGCCCAAGCGGCACCGGCAATCCCCCAACCAAGCCCCATGATAAATAGCGCGTCGAGGAAGATGTTGAGGACAGCTCCGCCAGCCATAATCCACATGCTTTTGGTGGGGTAGCCGCTGGCGCGGATAAGACCCGTGAGGTTGAACGTCATGGTGGTGAAAAACATACCGGGCAACACAATCTGCATATACTCACGGGCATAGCCAATGGTGTCGTGCGAGGCTCCGAAGAGTTCCAGAATGCGGTCCATGAAGAGGTAGCCGCCGGTGACGAAGAGAAAACCGAAGAAGAATGTGAGCAGCATGCTGTTGCCCAGAATCTTCTCAGCCCAACGCACATCCTTACGCCCCAGCACGATGCTCATGCGGGAAGAGGCGCCGACACCCACCAGCGAACCGAGGGCGTGGATGATGTTCATGATGGGCATGGTGATGGCCAGACCGGCGATGGCCATAGCCCCGACATATTGTCCGAGAAAAACACGGTCAACAATATTATAGACCGACGCCACCACCTGCGTGATGACGGCCGGCAGCGCATAGGTCAGCAGCAACTGACCGATAGACTTGGTTTCCAGTTCTTTTACCTTATCCATATCACAACAAATCCAGACATTTTTCAATAGGGATGCCCAGACAGGCATCCTCCTGCTCTCGGTTGCGCTCGATGAGACTGCTCACCACATTCATGGATGCCATCGTACTTTGTTTGAGGTTATCGCCGTTCATCAGGTGGCCGATGGCGACCGCCGAGAAGATGTCGCCGGTGCCGTGGAAGGCCCTGGGAATCTCCTCATAATCAATTTTGAAATAGGGTCCATCGGCGAGATTCTGGCTGAATCCCTGCAAGGGACTATCGCTGCGTCGTCCGAGGACACAGTTGCGACCGTCGACCCGGGCGCTTGTGATGAGGGCCGACCTTGCACCCAATGCGACAATGGCGTCGAGCATCCGGCAAGCATCTTCCCAATCCATACCTTCTTTACGGAATGGCATGTCGGTAAGATAGCATGCTTCAGTATAGTTGGGGAACGTGAGGTCGGCCACCGACACCATTTCGCGCATCAGTTCCACCTGCCGCTGACTCATGCCGTTGTACAAGTGACCGCCATCGCCCATGATGGGGTCCACGAAGACGGTGGTGCCCTCGGCAGCGAGCCGCCTGCAGTAGTCACCCACCAACTTAGCCTGTTCTTCACTGAACATCAACCCAGTACAGACTGCGTCAAAGCGAAATCCCAGCTTTTTCCACACCGGCAAGGTGCCACGCATATACTCGGTGGTCTCCATCACATTGAAATGTCCGTAGTCAAGGGTGTTGCTCACCAGAGCCGTAGGCAAGTTATAGACGGCATGACCGAGATAGGTCAGAATCGGCATCATAGCTACCATCCCGACATGGCTATGGCCCACCACATCGTTAATCAGCAGGATCTGTTTCATTGCTTGATTCTGTTCTGTAATGCTTTTATGGCATTGTAGGCAATGAGACCGTTGGCAAGTTCAAGACTCCGTTCATCGACAATGAGGTTAGGACGGTGCAGGTTACTGAAGGGGGTGCCGGGCTCATGGATGCCAATCCGGAAGTAGCAGGCCGGAATCTTCTGTGCGAAGAAAGCAAAATCCTCAGCGGTCATGCGGAGGTCGAGCCACTCCACATTCTCCTCGCCGAGGAAGGCGCAGGCGTTGTCGTGCACTTGCTGGGTGCAAGCATCGTCATTGAAGACGTAGGGATAGCCGTAATCGATAAAGAGGTCGCATTCGGCACCCATGGCTTCCGCCACACCGGTGCTGATTTTGCGAATCTTCTCATGGGCTTCAAGGCGCCACTTCTCATCGAAAGTACGAATGATACCTTCCATCTTCACCGTGTCGGGGATGATGTTGGTACGGCCACCGACCTCTTGTATCTTGCCGATGGTGAGCACTGTAGGCATCATGGGTGCGGCGTTGCGGCTGACCACCTGTTGCAGGGCAATGACGATGTGGCTTGCCACGACGATGGGATCGACACTCAGGTGCGGCGTGGCACCGTGGCCGCCCAATCCCTTGACAGTCCAGTAGAGTTCGTCAGTGGAAGCCATGTATTTCCCTTTACGCATGCCCACTTTGCCACAGTCCATCTCGGGCAGGCAGTGGAATGAGTATATCTCGTCGGGCGTCACATTGTCGAACAATCCGTCTTCCATCATCATTCGGGCACCGCCAGGATACTTCTCCTCGCTAGGCTCGAAGATAAACATTAAGCTGCCGCTAAACTGGTCACATAGCTGGGTCAATATCTTGATAGCGCCAAGGAGTGAGCAGGTATGCATGTCGTGGCCGCAGGCGTGCATCACGCCAGGTTTCTCGCTGGCGAACGGAAGGCCTGTACATTCGGTGACAGGAAGTGCATCATAGTCGGAGCGTAAGGCCACGCAGTAAGGCCGTTCTATGTCCTCCGTTTTCCGTCCCTTCGTTCCTTCCAGCATAGCCATGACACCTGTCTTGCCGATGCCGGTTTGGGGCTCCAAACCCATTTCGCGCAACCGTTCGGCCACAAACTCCATGGTGCCGTACTCTTCCTGTGAAAGGTCGGGGTGCCGGTGCATCCAACGTCGCCACTCGACAATCTGCTCCCGCTGGGCGTGAGCCAACTCTTTAATTCTATTTATCAACAGATCGTTCATCTTGCTATTTATTTCAGAGTCACTTAATCACAAACTCATACACCGAATCCCGCTCATCGCCCTTATAGACAGGCAACAACTTGATATGCGTACCACGTGCCAGGTTCACTGGGCCTAAATAGATGGAGCTTTGGCGTGTCGGCATCGTACCATCGGTAGTATAGAAAATATAAGTATTGGGCACCTCTGTTTCAATCGATATGTTCATTGTGGTTTCGTCTAACCGACGGGCTGTAAAATGAGGAGTGAAACTACCTTCACAAAAATGGAATCCCCTCTCACTCAAACGGTCCTTTTCAACCTCCACCTTGCGGCGGAAACGGCTCCAGTCGTGCTTCTCGCGGGGCGACCAAAGCGATTCTCCGACAGCCAGCAGGCGTGGCAGGAGCATATATTCAGCCTCTTTGCCTCCACCGATGCAATCCGTCAGCAGGCGGCATTGTCCGCCCACCACATTCGTAGCCACATGTCCATTGGTTCCTATTGGCACTGGGTCAAACTCATAGGAGCGCCGCAAGGAAATCACACCATCGTCGGCCCTTGGCTGGTAACGAGGATCGGCTTGGTAACGACTGAAATCCCACCAATCCAACGGTTCGATGATTGTTCGGACTCCCTCGCGGGCACTGTCCAGTCCTTCACGGAGACCATAGGCCACACAGGCACCATTCTCCATACCCCACTCTGCATCTTCCACAATCACCCAATGTTCCACCGCATAAGAGCGCAATGTTTCCAAATCTCTTGCTTGGAGGCTATCCATGATGCCATCGACACACAGCCGATTCATCTTGTAGGCAGCCATCACATCGACCAGACGCTTCAATTCCTTCAACAGCAACGGATGTCCGCTTTGGTTCACATACAATCCCCTCCATGCAAATCGGGGATAATCCAAAATGGTGCATTCTGGCATGGTCACAGAACTGTATCTCTTGGCCGTCACATCCGCGGGGAACAGTTGCAGCAGAGTCTGGAACGCATAGAACAGTCCTTGTTCTGTATTGGCTGACAGACGTATGCCGTTGCTTCGCACTTCCAGCAAATAGCCCTCCTCCCCCAACTCACTGTTTACCGTGTCGTTCACTCTCAACTCCACATCGCACTCCATCGACACAGCCACCAGCCGCGGATACATGCGGGCCTGCCGCATCGACTTCATGATATACTTCACCGTCGCAGAATTCTGACCTACATTTACCACCCGCACTGCAGGATTCGCACGCAGAGTGAAGCTGCCTTCCCGCTGAACTCCAAACACCGGCTCTGGGGTCACATTCACATCCTTCACCACTCCCCTTTCGCCGCAACATGCCAACAACGGCAACAACACGACCAACAATAACAAGCGTATCTTGTCCATCATTTTTCCCATTTAATTATACATAACGACTCTTTACATTTTTTATTATTTGGACACGCACAATATTCTTCTCTTGTGTCCGTTATGTCCATATCATGGCTTCATTACGAAAACTTCTCTCAGACTCGGTCATCTACGGCCTGAGCAGCATTGTCGGCAGGTTCCTGAACTACCTGCTCGTTCCCGTTTATACCTACCACATAAGCGCTGCCTCAGGCGGCTACGGCGTAGTGACCAACGTCTATGCCTACACGGCGCTGCTCGCGGTCATCCTCACTTTCGGCATGGAGACGACATTCTTCTACTACGCCAACCGCGAAGGTATTGACCGCCGTAAGGTATTCTGTACGGCACTGAGCGCCGTGGGCTCGGTGGCGGCAATCTTCCTTTTGCTGGTGATGCTCTTTATTGGCCCTGTTAGCGACTTCATGGGTTATAGCGACCATCCCGAATACATCCGGGCCATGGCTACCGTTGTGGCTATCGACGCTTTCCAAGCCATACTCTTCGCCCGTCTGCGGCGCGATGGGCGCCCGTGGAAGTTCTTCTCACTGAAGATGGCATTCATCATCCTCAGCATGGGACTCAACCTCTTCATCTTCCTTGTAGCGCCACACTGGAGCCACTTGTCGTGGATGTCGTGGTACGACGAAGCTGACAATGTGAAGTACATCTTCTATATCAACCTCTTCTGTACCGCCATCGTCACACTTGGCTTTTTCAAGGAGCTCAAGGATTTCAGGCTTTCGGATTTCAGTGTGCCACTCCTGAAGCAGATGCTCAAATACACATGGCCGTTGCTTCTGCTCGGCATCGTGGGCAACTTCAACCAGACGGCCGACAAGATACTGCTGCCATGGCTGCTGCCTGGCGAAGATGGGCGCGTACAACTCGGCATTTACGGTGCCTGTGTCAAGATAGCCATGCTAATGGCCCTCATCACCCAAGCATTCCGCTACGCATACGAACCGTTTGTCTTCGGCGGCCAACGCGACAAACAGAGCAAGGAGACGCAAGCCCAGGCCACCAAGTACTTCATTATGTTCACCTTGCTGGCCTTCTTGGCGGTGATGTGCTACATCGAGTTATTCCAGCACTTTGTGGGCCCCGACTATCGCGAGGCTTTGCCGGCCATACCCATCGTGATGATGGCCGAGATACTGATGGGCATCTACTTCAACCTCTCATTCTGGTACAAGCTGACCGGCAAGACCTGGTGGGGCGCCGTGATGAGCACGATAGGATGTGTGGTGTTGGTAACCATCAACATCATCTTCGTGCCGAAGGTAGGCTATATGGCCTGTGCATGGGGTGGCTTGGCTGGCTACGGCGTCTGCGTGCTGTTGAGCTATTTCATCGGACAACGGAAATACTACGTACCATATCCAGTAGGTGCCATTGCAGGCTACTTTGCCTTGGCCCTAGCCCTCTTCTGCATCACACAATTCACCGCTCAGGTTCCACATCTCTGGCTACGGCTGGTGCTGAACACCCTGCTACTGGGTGTTTACGTGGGCGTGGTGGCCTGGAACGAGCGCGCCTTACTGCAGCCTATCTTCAACCGAATCAAACACCTTCGCAAATGAAAAAGATATTTCTCACTCTCTCCCTGATAGTTTTGGTCACTATATTAGCGGGGTGCCAACGTACCTGTGTATGCTACGGGTATGACGAACTTGAGCACCGTTTCAGTGAGGAACAGGTTAAAAACGAGGGCGGCAGTTGCCAAAACATGATTATCCGGGCTAACACACGCTTCTACTCCGTGTGCAACTGGGAATAAATCCAGCACCGAATGCCACGCCTAGAACCACTAAAACACTGTACCCTCTGCCCACGTCAATGCGGGGCAGATCGAACAAATCCACACCCCACAACGCACTCATTCTGCGGCGCCTCCGAAAGGCCCGAAGTCGCCTCCGTGTGCCTGCACCGTGGAGAAGAGCCTCCGTTGAACCCCATTACTAACGTTTTCTTCTCTCATTGCAACCTACAGTGCATATACTGTCAAAACTGGCAAATCAGCGGACCGACGAGCAACCGAGCCACAAATACAGAAAACATTGAAAGCCTCGCCGACCGCATTGTCCCCCAACTTTCTCCTATCACGCCCCTTTTGGGTCTGGTGACAGCAGCGCACTATGCACACCTCATTCCACCTCTGCTCGAGGCAATCCACGCCCGACGCTCCTCTTCAGACGCGCCTCTCACCGTAGTCTATAACAGCAGCGGATACGAAAGCGTCGAAACGCTGCGTTCGCTCGAAGGACTCATCGACATCTACCTGCCTGATTTCAAATATATGGATTCCGCACTCGCCAAAACCTACAGCCACGCAGCCAATTACCCCGAAGTTGCCTCGGCCGCCATAAACGAAATGATCCGACAGGTCGGCATCGGTCTCAAAACCGACGACAACGGCTTCGCCTACCGCGGTATCATCGTCCGTCACCTCGTACTTCCGGGACACACCTCCAACTCACTCGCCGTCCTCGACCACCTCGCATCAATTTCTTCTCTTCACTCGCCATTTTCCAACCTTCACCTCTCTCTCATGGCACAATACTTTCCTCCGCACGAAGGTCTGCCCGCCCCACTCAACCGTACTGTTTCTCCTGAAGAATACGCCCTTGTCGTCCATCGAGCTGAAGAGCTGGGATTCTCCGAAGGATGGATTCAGGAACTCACGGCTCAAAACAACTACCGTCCTGACTTTACTCATCCCAACCCATTCCAAAGCCAACAATCATGAAATACAAACTCGACCCCATAGACCTTGAAGACGACCTCGAAGGATGGGCATTTCTTCACTTCCACACCTCTCTTCCTTCATACGCATTCGCCGACATACTCAACCAACTGTACGACTTTCAACTCCACCGCATCGACAATCTCGACATTGATGGTACCCAATGGCCACTCTTTCACCACATCGATACCGTGGCCCACCTCAAATATTATCTCCTCGAACGTCCACCTGCAGCTCCTATATGGAACACCGGCGACATGATTCTCGTTATGTCTGGCGACACCGCACAACTGGCGGCCGAGCGACTATACGCCGACCTCTCCACCCCGACCCAACCCAACCCAACAGACTTACTCGCGCTCCAACACACCGATCTCCTGGAACAATTGTTCTCCGCTTTCACCGTTGCCTCCACTATATCTTTCTCCGACACGACACCCCTCTCCCGCAAAGCGCAAAAGGAACGTGCTGCCATACAACAATATTGTAATCGAATCATCGAAGCCTTCGACAAACGCTATCTCGACCTCGCCGATGAAGAACGTATGATTCAATTAAAACAGTCATAACAGAAGTTTTTTTTGGCGAATCAAAAAAAACAGCGTATATTTGCACTCACGTTAGCAATGAAAAACAATTAATCAAAAACCATATTGCTTATGACCATCAAAGACCTTGAACCGAAAGAGTTATGGGAAAATTTCCATTCCCTTACCCGTCAGCCCCGTCCTTCAAAGCACGAGGAGAAAGTTCGCAAATTCCTTATCGATTGGGCCAAAAAGAACAAGATTGACTGCCGCGTCGATGGCGTTGGCAACGTGATTCTCAGCAAGCCCGCCACAAAGGGCATGGAGAAAGTGCACCCCGTGGTACTGCAGGCCCACATGGATATGGTTCCCCAAGCCCGTGCCGGCAAGAAGCACGACTTTGAGAAGGACCCCATCGAGACCAAGATTGTCGGCGATTGGGTGTATGCCTGTGACACCACTCTCGGTGCCGACGACGGCATGGGTGTTGCCGCCATCATGGCTGTCTTCGCCAGCAAGACCGTCAAACACGGTCCGCTGGAGGCTTTGATCACCACCGACGAAGAAACTGGCATGACTGGTGCATTCGGCCTCAAAAAGGGCGAGCTGAAGGGCGACTATCTGTTGAACCTTGACTCAGAAACCGAAGGTGAACTCTATGTAGGTTGCGCCGGCGGCATCGATGCAGCACTTTCCATTCCCTACACCACCGAGAAGGCACCTAAAGGCATGGTGGCCTACAAGCTGACCATCGGCGGCTTGAAAGGTGGCCACAGCGGCATGGAAATCAACACCGGCCGCGCCAACGCCAACAAACTGCTATTCCGTCACCTTCGCTGGGTGGCCGAATGCGGCATCCGTCTCATCAGCATTGAGGGTGGCAACATGCGTAACGCCATCCCACGCGATGCCGAAGCCGTCGTAGCTATGCCGAAAGAGCACGAAGGCTGCATCCTGAAAGAATTCGACAAGGTAGCCGGCTGGGTGAAGAAAGAACTTGCCAATGTGGAGCCCGATTTCTTCATGAAATACGAAAAAGTTCGCATGAACCCCACCGTCATCAGCGAAGAAGGCACTCAGAAGATCATCAATCTCATGATGGTGGCTCCAAACGGTGTCATCCGTATGAGCAAAGACATGGAGGGCCTGGTGGAGACCTCGTTGAACCTGGCCATTGCCAAGACAACTGCAGCCAAGAAGTTTGTCGTCTATGCCCTGCTTCGCTCCTCCGTCGATACCGCCAAGGAAGCACTCGCCGAGCGTCTTGTCTGCCTGGCCGAGTTGGCTGGTGGCAAGTGCCAGCTGAGCGGAGCCTACCCGGGATGGAAACCCAACATGCAAAGCCAGCTGCTCAAAACCATGAAGGCCACCTACAAGAAGCTCTACAAGAAAGAGCCTGCCGTGATGGCCATCCACGCCGGTCTCGAGTGTGGTCTGCTCGGAGGAAAATATCCCGACATGGAGATGATATCCTTCGGCCCCACGCTGCAGAGCCCCCACAGTCCCGACGAGCGCTGCAACATTCCCAGTGCCAAGAAGTTCTACGACTACCTCCTGGCCGTATTAGAAGCAATCCCCGTGAAGAAATAATCCTTCACCGTTGTGCAAAAAGAAGGGTGCCCTTTGTATGGCACCCTTCTTTTTTGGTCAGACGTCCATCAGAGACCAATGATAACTTTGATTTTCTCGACGTTGCTTTCCCGCTTGAGTTTTGCGTCAGCATCGGCGGCATTGGGGCTGCGGAGGGTGGTGATGAAAGCCTGCTGCATCTCAAGAATATAGTCACATTGCCGATCATAGCGCCGCAAATCTTCGGTATTGGTGATCTCAGTAAGGCCACGGTAAGCCTTGTACATACGGCTATAAGCCTTACGCAGGTTGCCATAAGGGAGCTCACGATCATCAATTATTTTCTCATTGGCCTTCACTTGTTCCTGTTTGTGCAAAATCCGCAGGCAAAGTTGCTGCATCTCCACATGTCCCTGCAGTATATTGATAAAACTGCGGCCTCGTTCAACGGTGTAGAACGACGGGCGCAGGTCGGCCTGTTTACGCAGCAGACGATAGCCGTTGGAAAGCACTCCGTCAATCTTGCGGCCTGCCATCAGACTGTCGTCGTTGGCGGCAATCGTGTGACGGAGGTCAATCACGTCAAGGAAGCACTGCTGCACACTTCTGACCTCGTCGAGCTGTACCTCATAGAGGTCAGCACCGGCGTTATCCTTGAACGAAGGCATGGGTCGCAGATGAGCCTGGGCATCGTGGTAGGTGGAGACCACATCCGGCAGATTGCGCTGGGCGAGAATGGAGTCACTACGCAGCGAGAGATCTTCATAAACGGGATAGAGATCCATATAACGCTGTTGGGCAGCAATAAAATCTTCCAAGCTTTGGATGAACAGCAGGCTTTCTGCATTGGAAGTGAAAGCGGGCAGCTGATCCACCGTACGTAGTACATCGCGGTAAGCGGCAGTAACATCACGATACTTTTTGCCGAAGAGCGTCGAAATATTTTCTGAGCCGGCTGCAATTGTGGCACGCAGATCGATAGTCTGTACATAGCGTTGCTGGACATTAATCAGCGTACGCATACGTGTAGTATAATCCTCATACTCTTTCACATCGGCAAAAGAGACAGGGACGGTGGTCTGCTTGAAAACCTTGGAATAACTACGGTATATGTCTGAGTTCTCCTTGTCGCAACGCACCTTGAGAACATTCTTGAAGTTCTCAATCTGATAGGGAAGCGAATTTTGCCCCAAGACATTCTCCAGCACGTCGTTCTGGAACGAGTTGAGCTGGTCCAGCCGCTCAATGCTCTCGTCAGTAGCATTCCCCACCGATAGGTCATACTTGTTATAGACCATCAAATAGCTGTAGTATAAATCCTTCAGCTGTTTCAACTTATTCTTGTCGGTGATGCCGGCTCCATCACAGGCGGTGATGATAGCCCTGTGGTGCAGCTCTATATTGGAGCGCAGATCCGAGGCCACACGGTTGCGTTCTTCTTGCAGACGACGGGCCTCTTCCTCGGCACGCCGACGTGCCGCTTCCTTTTCAGCCTCGATGCGCTGCTGTTCCAATCTGCTGTACTTGATACTCATCCGGCCCATCAACTCTGACAGGCTACGCAGACGGTACTCATAGATGGCATAGTCGGCCAGCACAGTATTGCTGTCAAGCCAGATCAGGCTGTCACGGAAATCATAGTCGTTCTCAATCGACGAGATAGCTTTCTGGGCCTTCGTGCGAATAGACACACAGAGGTTGGTGAGTGCCACATAATCCTGTGGCTGTTCGTCCAGGTAGCGCATGATGGCCGCCGTGTCGTTGACCCAAGCCGAATCGAGTCCGTAGTTACCCATCAAATCACCCACACTGAGCACCGTGGGCGGCGCTACAGGCTTGGCCTTGGTTTTCTTGGGCTTCTGACTCATAACTGCCATGGGCAGCAACACCATGAGAAAGACTAAGAGGATGCGTTTCATGTTATCTTTCAATTATCGTTTTTCGACTTTCATTTGTCCCCGTAAGAGGAAGCATCGAAGCAATGGGTGCAGATGCTTGCCTTGGGCAACCCGATGGCATTGCATACATCCTCCACCGTATTGAACTTCAACGTATCCACACCCACATGCTGGCGTATCACCTCGACCATGCGGAGATATTCAGGGGTATCGGCCTGCTGATAAGCACGCAGTTTCTCGGGAGCAAGGTTGGCGGCGGGAATGCCCTCCAGCTCTTCGATGACACGACGGGTGATGAGTTCACGGTCGGTTTTGCTTGCACTGAAGTTAAGGAACGTACAGCCATGCACCAAAGGAGGGCAACTGATACGCACATGAACCTTCTTGGCGCCATAATCGTAGAGCATCTTCACGTTGTCTCTCAACTGGGTACCGCGCACAATAGAGTCGTCACAGAACACCACTTCCTTTCCTGAAAGCACCGCACGGCTGGGTATGAGTTTCATTTTGGCCACCAGGAAACGGTCGGCCTGACTGACGGGCATGAAGCTGCGGCTCCAGGTAGGCGTGTATTTGAGCAAGCCACGTTTGTAGGGAATCTTGCGTCCGTTGCTGTAACCCAAAGCCATACCGATGCCACTGTCGGGGATGGGGCTCACGAAATCGGGCTCCACGTCGTCGCGTTCACCCATGATGCGGCCCAGATTGTAGCGCACCTCCTCCGCATTGATCCCTTCGTATTCGGTGCAGGGGTAGCCATAGTAGATCCACAAGAACGAGCATATCTGGTTCTTCTCTTCGGCGGGTTTCAACACCTTGATACCGCCATCTACCGTCACCTTGACAATTTCACCAGGCCCCACAAACCGGCAGGTCTCATACCCCAGATTCACATACGAGTGGCTTTCGCTGGCCACGGCGTAGTCGTTACCCCGGCGACCGATGACAATGGGGGTACGCCCATAGCGGTCACGGGCGGCGATGATGCCGTCGGGCGTCAGTATCAGCATGCTGCACGAACCTTTCACCCTGTCATAGACATTCTGTATGCCGTGCACGAAATCAGTTCCCTGGCTGATAAGCAGCGCCACCAGCTCAGTGGGATTGGTTCGGCCTATACTCAGGTCGGTAAACTGCTGATGCTGGTTCAGGCAGAACTGCTCCAGTTCGTCGATGTTGTTGATTTTGCTGACCGTGGCAATAGCAAAACGTCCCAGATGCGAGTTCACCATCACGGGCTGGGCCTCGGTGTCGCTGATCACACCGATACCCACATTACCCAGCATCTCGGCCAAATCCTTCGAGAACTTGGGACGGAAATGCGAATTCTGGATGTTGTGGATGTTCTGGTGGGCCTGAAGACCATCGAAGGTGGCCATACCGGCACGCTTTGTGCCCAGATGAGAATGATAATCCGTTCCGTAGAACAGATCGGAGATACATGATTGCTCGGAGACCACTCCAAAGAAACCGCTCATAATGTGATTGTTTTAAATGATAAATAATTTATATAATATTGATTACTATGCAATTGACCACACCTGCATCCTCGCAAATAAAGTGCAAAGATACAAAATAATCGATAATGTAATAAAAATATTTACGAACAGATGAACGGCATGAATCCTACCGAGCCAACGTGCGGGTAATCTGACGTTCGTTGATGTTGCGATAGTGATAGGTCGCCACCTCGTTCCCGTCGTCAAGAAGGATGACGAGCGGCCGCTGGCCATAAGTGATTTCCAGAAAGAGGTCGTTGGGTAGATCGGAAGGCTTGTAATAATGGAACCGATTCGTATCAAGGTGGTTACGCTTGGCAATAGACTCCAGTTTTTCTTGGCTCATGCGGCAGTAGGGACACCCCGGGGTGACGAAAGCCACCAGATGCGGACCGTCGCACAGGCTGTCGGCAGCCAACACTCCGTCGGGAGCGATGGCAGCATCGAAAAGTTGTTGGTCGTAACGGCTCTCGGAGCTACGAAACATCCAGTTGTCGGGAACGGAGACCGTGAACACCGCCACCACCGACACCAAGCCGAGGAGGATGGTGAGCAGCACCTTTCTCCTTTTCTTGCCAGCCGAAGGGGTGAATGCGGCCGAGAGCTTCATGTAGAGCAGCACCAACACCATCAGCAGGGCGTTTTTAAGTAGTGATTGAGCAGGGTTCAGGTCGGCCAGACGCCCGAAGCACTGGCAGTTCTCGTTGCGGCCAGCCAACGCGGCATAACAGAGGAAGAACGAGAAGAAGAGCAACATGGCTAAGGCCATCAGGCACACCTGCTTCCGCCACCAGCCCACCGCCAGGAGCAACCCTGTCAGCAATTCGGCAGCGATGCAGAGCCGAACCAGAATATAGGTCGTGTTGAGGGAAAAGAAGCCGTAAGAGAACACATAGAGTTCAAAGTCATCGATGGCCATGATTTTGGCCACTGCCGACAAGAGGAACACGGCCGCCATCAGCGTCCGCAACACGATGGCAGCCACTACGGAAGGCTTAGTTGCGGCCATAGTCACGGCAGGTAACCTTGCGCATTCCCACCCGATGAAGGGTGTGTCGGTTGTTCTCCACCACCTTCACCTCCTTGCCCATCTCGGTGATGCTTTCGCACTTCATGCCCGCATCCACGGTGAGGATGGTCTGGTGTTCAGGATTCATCGCGTCGCTATCAGTACACTCGCACTGGTGCTCTTTGACGCATCCCGCCGACAAAACAGCCACCAACGCGGCAGCGGCCATGAGGATATATCTTCTGTTTTTCATAACTTCATTGATTATAGATGCTGTCGATGGCGAACTCGAAGTCGGTGCAGTAGAGCGTGTCGGCCTTCAGCGAGTCGAGGGTGGTGTGGAAATTCAGCAGGTGCAGCTGGACACATTCCCCTTTTTCGATTTTGACGATGCGCACGTCAGAGTTGCGAGTGGCGTCGTTGCCGCGCACCGAGCAGCGGCAGGTCTTCTGCTTGGAACACCCTACCGCGGTCAATGCCAACAGGGTCAACCCCAAAAGCAAATACTTTTTCTTCATTATTATAGGTTCTTAACTCTTAATTCATAACTGCTTGAGGAGCTCTTCAAGACTCACCTCGTCATGGATCAGCACATCGCGCGGTTTACTGCCGTTGCTGGGTCCCACGATGCCGGCAGCTTCGAGCTGGTCGATGATGCGGCCGGCTCGGTTGTAGCCAAGCTGCAGCTTGCGTTGGAGCAGGGAGGTGGATCCGAACTGGGAGGCCACGACGAGTCGGGCGGCATCCTTGAAATATTCGTCTATGTGCTTTGCGTCGAATTCCTTGTTGGGCTCTTCGTTCTCATCGAGATATTCGGGCAGCTCGAATCCGTCGGGGTAGCCACGCTGGTCGCCGATAAAGCGCACCAGCCGTTCAATCTCCGGGGTGTCGATAAGGGCGCACTGGAGTCGTATCATATCCTTGCCGGCGAGCGAGATAAGCATGTCGCCGCGTCCTATCAGCTGCTGGGCGCCACCGGTGTCGAGGATGGTCTTGGAGTCGATACCGGAGGTGACCCGGAAGGCCACTCGGGCGGGGAAGTTGGCCTTGATGGTACCCGTGATGATGTTGGTGGTGGGACGCTGGGTGGCGATGATCAGATGGATACCCACGGCACGCGCCAGCTGCGCCAGTCGCGCTATCGGCAGCTCCACCTCCTTGCCGGCGGTCATAATCAGGTCGCCGAACTCGTCGATCACGACCACTATATAGGGCAGGAAGCGGTGGCCATGCTCGGGGTTGAGCATCCGCTTGCAGAACTTCTCATTATATTCGGTGATCTTCCTCACCTTGGCCTGCTTGAGCAGGTCGTAGCGGCTGTCCATCTCGATGCAGAGCGAGTTGAGGGTCCGCACCACCTTCTTCACATCGGTGATGACGGCCTCCTCTTCGTCGGGCATCTTGGCCAGATAGTGCCGGTCGAGCGCCGAATAGAGACTGAACTCCACCTTCTTCGGGTCCACCAGCACCAGCTTCAGCTCGCTGGGGTGCTTGGTATAGAGCAGGCTCGCCAGCACGGCGTTCAGGCCCACCGACTTACCCGTGCCGGTGGCACCGGCCATCAGCAGGTGCGGCATCTTGGCGAGGTCGGTCACGAAGCACTCGTTCGAGATGGTCTTGCCGAAGGCTATCGGCAGCTCCATCTTCTCCTTGGCCTTCTCGAACGCCTCGCTTTCGAGCATGGTCTTCATGGCCACAATCTGGGGTTTGGCGTTGGGCACCTCGATGCCGACGTTGCTCTCGCCGGGGATGGGGGCGATGATGCGGATGCCGAGGGCAGCCAGCGAGAGGGCGATGTCGTCCTCCAGGTTCTTGATCTTGCTGATGCGCACGCCGGGGGCGGGCTTTATCTTGTAGAGGGTCACCGTGGGACCCGGCTGGGCCGAGATTTCGGTAATCTCGATGCCGTAATCCTTCAGTGTCTGGACGATACGGTCCTTGTTGGCCACCAGTTCCTCCTTGGTGACGCGTGTGTTCGACACCTCCCAGTCCTCCAGCAGCCCTGTCTCGGGCATCACATAGTCGCCCAGGTCCAGGTGCGGGTCATAGGGCTCGTCGATGCCGTAGTGGCGACGGTAGTCGTCCTCTTCCATCTCCTCCTCCGGCTCGTCGGCTTCCACGGGTTCCTCCTCTGGCTCGGGGGCGCTTCCGAAGGTGTCCTCGATGGTGAACGTCACCTCGTCGGCCGTCGCAGCCGGCGCATTGCCCTCCGTGCCTTGGGCACGCGCGTTCACTCGGGCAAACTCGTCGTCGATGTCGAAAGCGGGTTCCTCGACCTCTGGTTCATCCTCCTTCGGGGCTGGCTGACGGAAGAGTTTCATGGCCTCCTCGTCGAAATCGGTCCCCGGAGTGGCGGCGGCGACCTCCGGCATCTCTACTGCCATACTCACCTTTGCCGAATTCTCCTTTTCGCGTTCCGTATGGTCGGTGGTGGCCTCCTCTATCTCGCGTTCCACCTCCTTGACGGCCTTCTTCAGGTCCACCTTGGGCATCTTCACCTCCGGCAGCTCCATCTTGTGAACCAGGACGAGGAAGAGGATGGCGGCGAAGACGAGCAGGACGAGGGTCCACCAGCTGAGCCAGCGGTGGAGGGGTTCGGCCAGCTGCACGCCGATGCCGGCATAGCTTTCAAAGCCGCCGCGGTGCACCCAGGCGCCGCCGATATAGCCCAGCGTCAACGAGAGCCAGAGCATCCAGAACATGGTGCTGCCGAAGGTCTTCCACCACGGCATCACGGCCACGTCCCAGAGGCGCATTCCATAGACGAAAAAGAGGAGAGCGAAACCGAGGCTGCCGATGCCAAAAAGGTTCACGGCGAAGAACTCGGCCACGGCGCGGCCGGCCGCGCCGAGCCATCCGCTCCCGGCGGTGCCGTAGTAGCCCACCATGGCGATGACGAGAAACACGGAAAAGAGCACGTACAGCGCACCGCGGATGTGCGCGAAGCGCTTGCTCTTCATGAAAGCGGCAAAGCCCCCGCCCTTCTTCCGGACAGGCGCCTTGCCTTTCTTACCCTTGGTTGTTGTCTTTTTCTTCCCTGCCACCCCTACTTAACTACTTAACTACTGACTACTTAACTACTGAAAAGAATCACTCCTCGCTCATCAGCTCGATGGCGTCGTTGAGCTCGCTGCCGAGGGTTTCCATCTCCTCCTCGCTGAGGGTCTCATAGCCGTCGGGCAGGAGGAAATCGACTTCCTTCACCTTGCCCTGCACGATCTCGGTGGCGGTATAGGTAATCGCCTTGCCCTCGCCGGCGTCGATGGTGCATTCGAGAGGCATACCCTTGATGCCGCCGAAAAGGATGTTGATCTTCGGGCCGATTTCGTCGCTATACCACATCGTCATGGGGTGATCGACGCCTTCTTCGTCATAGGTGTGGCGCACCATCTTCTTGGCCGTCACGCCGGCGATCTGCTTCGTCTCACCCGGCACATACTCATAGTAGAAGTGACCCGGCTCCGTATCCACGATATCCACGCTGTCGAAATCGCTTTCCTTGGCGGTGTTCTTCACCAGTATCTTGCCCGAGCCCTGGTAGGTGAACTCGATGTCCTGGCTGCGGAAGTAGTTGAGATACATGCTCAGGTTCTGGCACGAGGTGGAGGTGAGGTTCTGCACCAGCATGGCCTCGGTCATGCCGCCGAGGAAGATGGGGCTCTTGGTGAACATGTCGTTGCCGCTGACTTTGATTTCGGCGACGCGGACTTCCTCGGGGATGGGCATATCGACTTCACCGGTCGATTCCACCTTGTACTTCACGATGCCCTTGAAGGAGTTCTGTGCCATAATGCCGCCGACAGTCATCAGGAGGGCGGTGGCCAATGTGAGGATTTTCTTCATCATTATGATTGTTTTTTTTTGTTTCGTTTCAGAGAAAACTCCAAAACCCTGTTTTTATTGTGTATCCGACAAAACTTTTTTCTTGCATCCCATCCCCACGGATTATGACTCCGGGAGACAACGAGTGCACAATAATCCGCAAATTTGTGCGTTAATCTCCTATAAGATAATTTCATGAGGCCGTTGCCCACCATAATATGCCTGCTCTTCCTGCCGTTGGCGGCAACGGCTCAGAGCACCTATCCGATGACCAACATGGAACGTGACTTTTGGGTGCTGTTCCTCCCCAACACAGGCGGTTCCCACCAACTGCCCTCCGACTCATGCACCCTTGTCGCCACCGGTCCCCACGATGCCGACATTTCCATCGTCACACTTGACGACAGCGTGACCGTCCACCTCACGGGCGGCGGTATGACGGAGTACCTCTGCGGCACCAACGCCGAGGTGCGCGGCCGAGCCTTCCACGTCACCTCAACGGCCCCTGTCGCGCTCTATGCCCGCAACGCCATCCTGAGCAGCCACGACGTCGCCATGATCATCCCCACCCTTTGCCTTGGCACAAAATACATAGCGCAGTCGGCAGCCGCGGCCTCGGGCGACAGCGAGATGCTCGGCATCGTAGCCACCGAAGACAGCACCCTGGTCACCGTGCACCTCGTCAACCCCATGGGCATCCCCATTCCGCCACCCGACATCGACGCGCCGGCCGACGGCATGCTGGAAATACCGTTGCAGCGAGGCGAAGCCTATATTGTCAGCACCCAGACACACCGCACCTACGGCGTCTTCTCGGGGATGGACATCACCTCCAACGGGCGCCCCTTCGCCCTCTTCCAGGGCAACAGCGCGGCCCATGTGCCTGTGGGGGACCAATACAACGGCGGCCACCTCTACGAGCAAGCCGTCCCCTACAGCCAGTGGGGACACGTGCACCTCATTGGCGGCATCGGCGAGCCCGACCGCTGCTATTTCCTGATGACCTCGGCCGATGACGGCAACCGGGCCTATTTCAACACCCAGACACCCCAGTCGGGAGAGACCATGTCCCTCGACCGCGGACGCTCGGCCAACTACGTCCAGGAGACGCACCACTATGCGGCCGTATCCAACTACACCACCGGCCGCATGGGCTACACCATGCGGCTTGCCAGCTACGGCAGCGGCGGCTACTGCGGAGGACCCTCGTCGGTGATGATTCCTTCGATCGAACACGGCGTGCAGGAAGCCTGGTTTACGGTGCAGGAGTTCGACCCCCTCCAGGAGAATCGCCTCGTCATCTTCTGCGACACAGCCCTCGTCCACGGCCTGCGCCTCGACGGGATGCCCGTCAACGACAGCAGCTGGACCCCCTACCTGCGCGTACAACCCTACCGCATCCCCCTCGGCCTCGGACCCCACCGGCTGGAAATCGACAGCGGCACCTTCGTCGCCTTTGTCTATGGCCTGCGCAACGGCCTCGACAACAGCTTCGCCAACCCCGTGGGCATGGCCCTCGACCCCTACCCGCGCGACACCCTCTACCGCACCGACACCATCTGTCGCTTTGAAGCCTACCGCTGGGGCCCGTTCCATTGGAACGACGGCGACCTCACCGACACCGGCACCTTCCAGCTGGTACGCAGCCTGTACGCTCCCGACACCGTGCACCGCTATCACCTGACCCTCACCGTGCTACCCGCCTACCGCATCCTCATAAACGACACACTCATGCCCGGCGACACCCTCAGGATCGCCGACAGCACCATCACCCAACCAGGCACATACACCTTCCGCCTCACCGCCGCCGACGGATGCGACTCCACAATTGTCGCCACCCTTGCCTCCTGCCAACCCGAAATATGCTACAACCTCAGCCGTCCCTTCATCGACTACGACCACCCCGTGGTCACCTTCACCGACTGCACCCAGGGCAGTACGCACAGCCGCTGGCTGTTCAGCGACGGCAGCACCTATTCCGGCCGCTCCTTCCGCCACCCGTTCCGCCACCCACTCCCCGACAGCCTCAACGTGACCCTTCACACCTGCAACCATCACGGTTGCTGCGCCGACACCACCTTCCCTCTGCCCGTGCAAATACGCTCCGTGTGGTTCCCCAACACCTTCACACCCGGTGCCGGAAGCAACGCCCGCTTCGGCGCCACAACCTCGATGGACGTAGATAAATACGAACTTGTCATCTTCAACCGTCGCGGGCAGGAGGTCTTCCACACCACCGACATCCACACCCTCTGGGACGGCACCCGGGGCGGCACACCCTTGCCGCAAGGCGCCTACGTCTATCGCTGGAACCTGCGCGACCGCAACAACGACATCTACCACGGCACCGGCACCGTCACCCTGATCAGGTAGCAGACAACCATCTTTAACTTCTCTAACTTCTTTAACTTCTTTGACTTCCTTAACTTCTTTAACTTCTCTAAATCCCCCAAAAGAAAGAACAGAAGAAAAAAGAACGCCACAACCGCTTGCGGCACCGCCACCGGCGTCCCATGACGCAGGACAACGGCCGTGCCGACCGCACAGGTCCGTAACAGCCTGATACTAAGCCTTGAATCCGTTA
>DGIA01000031.1:39778-41263 GCA_002392965.1 Bacteroidales bacterium UBA3834
TTGACCTAGTAATGACTATATAGAAGGTACTAGGTCATTACCCAGGAAAATGGGTAGTGTTTAGTGTTCAGTGGTTAGTGGTCACAGGGTGCCGGAAGATATCATAAAAAATGTTAAATTTCATCTTCGTTGTCACGTTTCCGAAAAAAAAACGATTTATATATGCAGAAAAGCCCGGATAATGGACTCGCCGGAAATCGAAAAATACGACCGTTACAATAGTCTGTTGAACCGTCACCGGCTCAGCATCAACCTGTTCTGCGCACGGCAGACCCGCACCCACGAGGACGGGCGCGACCTGCAGCAGGAGGTGCTGGTGGCGTTGTGGGAAAGCCTCGAAGGCTTGTACCCCGACGCGGAGCCGTGGCAGGAGGCGGCATGGGTGCGGCGGGTGATGGTGCGGACGGCCATCGACCACGGACGACGGCGGCTCAGCCAGCGACGCAACGGACGCACGGTGCCGCTCGACCACCTGTCCGGGACCCGGCAGGAGGGCAGCGACGACGGTCTGTTCGACGAGCTGCTGGCCTACCTTGCCCCGGGGGAACGCGAACTCTTCGAAGGAGAGATGGCCGGCTACAGCGCCGCCGAACTGGCCCGTATGCACGGCATGTCGGCAGACGGCATCCGGCAGCGCCTGCACCGCATCAGAAAGAAAATGAAAAACCTATATAACAAACTTTATGGAAGAGAATCTGAATAGAACCGTGGAAAGTGCGGACGAGTTCATCGACCGTCTGCTTGCGGAACGCTGTCGTCGGGGACTGGAACGACGCATGGAAGAGGACTTCCTGCGCCACTACCGCCGCAACAGGATACTTCTGGCGGTCCTGATAGTGCTTTTGCTGGCAGTCGTGGCGCTGGCGGGCTATTTGATGGCGCCGTCGGGTGCATGGGGCGCCATCGACGGGTGGGCGAGCCGCCAGGCTGCCATGGAGGCCGTCGATCAAATATTCCTTGCCCTATGACACGCCGCGACCTATCCCTGCTGGTGCTGTGCCTGCTGGCTCTCCTGCTGTCGGCCGCGGCCAAGATGGCGCCCCACGAGCTGCCGGCCGGCCGCTGCGGCGAGCTGTACCAGCGCTATGCGGGCCGGCCCGGCATCGAGGCCGCCTACCTGCGCGACTACCGCCTCAACGACAGCGTGAGCGTGGCCGTCACCCTCTTCCGCGCCACCGACTCCGCCGCCTGGCAGCAGCTCTGCTCCGACTTCGCCATCAAGCCCATACCCGAGGAATACCGGGAGATGTTCAAACGGCATCCGCACGGATTCCGATACGCACCCAAAAACTGCTATTCCAGCCCAATGGACAGTGTTATGGAAAATAACGAGATTATCGGATATTCTTTAAAGGACCAAACAATCACCATATTTCATGCCAATGCCCTTGAATATAAAAAAGACATCATAAAACATTTAATTGACTCGACAATTCCTAAAAACAAACCTTATGAAACAGGTAATCCGAGTTGTGGCACTTATTG
>DGIA01000033.1:0-10108 GCA_002392965.1 Bacteroidales bacterium UBA3834
GTCACCTACAAGGACAACCTCATCGACAAGAAAGCCAACGTCAAGAACAGCCAGTTCGCACAGCCCCTGTTCGAGTTCAGCGGCGCCTGCGCCGGCTGCGGCGAGACCCCGTACCTCAAGTGCATCACCCAGCTCTTCGGCGAGCAGATGATGGTGGCCAACGCCACGGGCTGCTCCTCCATCTATGGCGGCTCGGCTCCTGCCACTCCCTACTGCCGCAACTACCGCAGCGGCTTCGGTCCCGCCTGGGCCAACTCGCTCTTCGAGGACAACGCTGAGTTCGGCCTCGGTATGGCCACCGCCACCCGCCAGATGCGCGACCGCGTGGAGCGCATTATGAAGGAAGGCCTCCAGTGCGACTGCTGCAGCGCCGAAATCAAGGCACTCTTCACCGAGTGGATCGAGAACCGCGAGAACACCCTCAAGACCAAAGAAATCGCCGACAAGCTCATCCCGCTGATGGAGAAGTGCGGCTGCGATATCTGCAAGCAGCTCCTCGAACTCCGTCACAGCCTCGTCAAGAAGAGCCAGTGGATCTTCGGCGGTGACGGTTGGGGCTATGACATCGGATTCGGCGGTCTCGACCACGTCCTGGCCAGCGGCGAGGATGTCAACGTCGTCGTCGTGGACACCGAGGTGTACTCCAACACCGGCGGACAGAGCTCCAAGGCCACTCCAGCGGGTGCCGTCGCCAAGTTCGCCACCAGCGGCAAGAAGATCCGCAAGAAAGACCTCGGTATGATCGCCAAGAGCTACGGCTACGTCTATGTGGCGCAGGTGGCTATGGGTGCCAGCCAGGCCCAGTACTTCAACGTCATCAAGGAGGCCGAGGCCTACCACGGCCCGTCGCTCATCATCTGCTACGCACCCTGCATCAACCACGGCATCAAGATTGGTATGGGCCGCACGCAGAACGAGGAGAAGAAGGCCGTCGAGTGCGGCTACTGGCACCTGTGGCACTTCAACCCCGCCGAGGAAGACGCCGGCAAGAACGGCTTCCATCTCGACTCGAAAGAGCCCGACTGGAGCAAGTTCCGCGACTTCATCATGGGCGAGGTCCGCTACAACTCGCTGATGAAGACCTTCCCCCAGGAGGCCGAAGAACTCTTCGTCGCCACCGAGCGCAATGCCAAACTGCGCTACGAGGGTTACAAGAAACTCTCGGAGATGTAATATTCTCCACCCCAAGCTGGGCAGCCCGAGAGGACTGCCCAGCTTCTAAGAAATAAATTATGTCTACATTATATTCGATAGGACACGGGAACAAAACCATTGAGGAGTTCGAGGCGGAGTTACGGTCGTTTGGTATCCAGTACCTTATCGATGTGCGTACCAAACCTTACTCTAAATGGAATCCTTCCTTCAACCAGGAGGCGCTACGGGCATTGCTTCAGAAGAGAGGTTTCGTCTATGTGTATATGGGTGACACTATCGGCGGTCTTCCTTCCGACCCTGCCTGTTATACCGATGGCCATATCGACTATGCCAAAGTGCGAGAGATGCCATTTTTCAAAGAAGGATTTGCCCGGTTGTTGACAGCAGCAGAGAAAGGTCTAAACGTAGCTGTGATGTGCAGCGAGTCGGAGCCAGAGAAATGCCACCGCAGCAAACTCATTGGACAAGAACTGCTCAAACACGGCATCTCCATGAATCACATCATAGGTGTAGGCAAGAGCCAGTCGCAGGAGATGGTAATGGCCATCCTTACCAAAGGGGCTGGCACCATGACTCTCTTCGGAGAGGAGACCTTTGTTTCACGGAAAACCTACGAGTAATGGAAATATACACCATCGGGGTTTATGGCTCCACCGAGCAGCAGTTTTTCAATAAACTATCCGAAAACAATATCGACACTTTCTGTGATATTAGGCAGCGTCGGGGTGTCCGTGGAAGCGAATATGCATTCGTGAACAGCCAGCGGCTCCAAAGCAGGCTTGCAGAGATGGGAATCCAATACGATTACCTCAAGGACTTGGCTCCTACCAAGGAAATCCGCGACAAGCAAAAAGAGGCAGACAAACTGGCTGGAGTTCAAAAAAAGGACCGCACCCGATTAGGAGATGTGTTCATCGATGGTTATAAGAAGCATATCGTGGATTACGACTTTGGTACACTGGTCGGAAAACTCAAAGGAATGGGGGCAGACAAGGTGGTATTCTTCTGCGTCGAGACATCTCCCTTCGCCTGCCATCGGTCGATTGTGGCCGAGAAACTATACAAACAATTTGGATACCCAGTAAAACATTTGTAATGGCACAAGTTATCATAGTTTCAAGGACGAGAATGGCTGATGGATTTGTGTGTGTCGGCGGTGTAGATGTTGACAATCGGCGTTCTGTGCGACTTCTCGACGCACGAGGTCGTCATGAAACTGCCGAAACATGCCCATACACAATCTGGGATATATGGGACATCGACTATTACCCGAACCAACGACGCCCCAACCCACATACTGAGGATGTAAACGTAACGCGACGAATGAAGATAGATCGGGTTGAGGCTCCGAACATGTCAGTCAACCGTTTTGCCGAGTTAATGCTTAATTCCAACATACCAATTTTCCATGGTTCGTTGTTCTCCGTCTTCAACGGCAAGCTAAGACGTACCGATAATGACAAATTGTATATCTCGAAAGATGATGTGCCGACCTACAGCACCTGTTTCTGGATTAACGACAAACGGCTGCTGGGCTATAAAAACGACCGTGGGCATTGGCAGTACCGATACACCGATATGTCGAACCGATTTGGATACACTATTTCCTATGTCGGGTCGGCAGAACCTATAGATACGATTGAGCCTGGTTCTCTTGTCCGACTTTCGCTTGCGCATTGGTGGAAACCCGAAAATTCGGATGATGAAGAACGTTGCTACCTACAGCTGTCCGGATGTCTGATAAAAGGAACAGAAAAAGGAGATGCGATTCCACAGCATAAAAATGAAACATCTTTGGTGAAAGCCAAAGAATCGACACCCCAGAAAGATTGGTTCGACAACCTGGAGCAGGAACTGGACAGGCTTCTTCTCGAGAAGGCAGATATTGAAGGAAAGATTGCCGATTTACGTTCTCGAATCATGCAACAAATGACAGAACTCCATTTGGATAAATATTCATCGTCTAGGTATAGTATTAGTTATTCTCCAGCAAAGACAGTTTTACAGTTCGACAGAAAATCTTTCAAGGCTGAGAATGAAGCCTTGTATTCTTCTTACTGCATTCCCAAACAGAAAGAAGCTTCTATCGTGATTAGAAAGAATCGTAACGAATTGGACGAGTGAAAAATTAGCCCCAATTGATTTGATGAAAGTAGTAAAAACCATAGGGAATGTGAAACTGTGGCAACGCGAGAAGACGTTGTTTCTCACCTCGCGGCAGGCGCCGATAGGATGCTATGAATCCATCTTCCAGTGGGTGGAGGGGTTCGACAAGTTCAATGGTTGTGCAGTGTGTTTCAATACGTCGGAGCTGGAAGAAGAGGTGCTGAAGGCTTTGTTGGTATGCCACGTGCCGACAACGCTGGTGGTTACAGGTCGCTTTCACGACACATACAATGTACAGATAGAGCAGGCGCTGAAAGAAAACCGCCTGCTTATTTTAGTGTTGCAGCAAGAGGAAAGTGATAAAGGATATACCGCTCGGCTACGTAACCAATATATCATTAATCAAGTACAGCATATCGTCTGTGGCTATATCAACCCCAATGGCAGCATCTTCGGCCTGCTGGCAGGACACGACAACATTACCCATCTTGTCAACCGTCAGGAACTAAAAGCTGCTGAGCAAGAGACCAAACCGCACCGTTGGACGGTGGCAGAAGATAAACGGCTCTTACGTATGTTCTATGAGGATATGGGCATCCACGCTATACACAAGGCCATCAACCGACCTTACAGCACTATATACCTCCGTATCAAGTCACTGACTATGAACGACGAGGTGCTGAAAGGCCGCGAGTTTGAGGACTATGTGTTGGAACTTTTTGATATAGCCCATAACGACAAACTCAGCCTCAAGGAATGGCGAGGCGATAAGTCGCTGCCGGGCATCTATCCCAAAAGCAACAGTGCCCCGGATTTTGTATTTGAGTATGATGGGAAACCGTTTGCCGTGGAGTGCAAATGGCGCAGCCATCTGCCAAAAGACATAGAGAAAGAACTGCTCCCCGCAGCGAGAATGGCATCCTTCCAGCAATTCTCTACTGAACGACGCATGCCCGTCTATTTGCTTCTTGGCATAGGTGGTCTCCCAAACGACCCCGACAACCTATTCTTCAGCTGTATTGATAAAGAATTCTCGGTAGAGACATTAGTCAATAGCGTTATTCCTTCAAAAGAGTGTTTGATGGAAAAGATAGGCGGCCTGTCCTTAATCGCCAAACACTCTAATCACATGCAAGAACAAAAGGCATTGTACCCGAACGCATATAAACCTTGGAGCGAAGATGACGATGCCCTATTGACGAAGTTATATAAAGAAGGAACATCTATAAAAGAACTGATGTCATTATTCCAGCGTAATCGTGGTGGTATCGCGGCAAGACTACGTAAATTGGGACTATCTAAATAGATTTTTGGAGATAGAGTCCTAGAGTGACACAACATCGCGTTTCCGTTTTTTATTGCCCGCATATACAATAACTATGCGCAGGTATGCGTTATCTGCTTGAGCTAAAGAAATAATTCAAATGAACATACAATCCACTCCCGTGCTGCTGCTGACGGGCTATCTGGGCAGCGGCAAGACGACACTCCTCAACCGCATACTTAACAACAAACGCGGCATCCGCTTCGCCGTCATCGTCAACGACATCGGCGAGGTGAACATCGACGCCGACCTCATCGAGAAAGGCGGCATAGTGGGCCAGAAAGAAGAAAGTCTCGTGGCGTTGCAAAACGGCTGCATCTGCTGCACGCTTAAGATGGACCTGGTGGAGCAGCTGCGCGACATCACCAGCCAGCACCGCTTCGACTATATCGTCATCGAGGCCAGCGGCATCTGCGAGCCCGAACCCATCGCACAGACCATCTGCTCCATCCCCACCATGGGCCCCGAATACGTCAAGGACGGCATCCCCGTGGTCGATAGCATCGTCACCGTTGTCGATGCCCTGCGCATGAAGGACGAGTTCGGCAGCGGAAAGAACCTCCTCAAGCCTGGCTTGGCCGAGGACGACATCGAGAACCTCGTCATACAGCAGATAGAGTTCTGCAACATCATCCTGCTGAACAAAGCCTCCATGGTGGCGCCCGACGAGCTGGGCCGCATACGCGAAATCATCCGCGCCATCCAGCCCAAGGCCGAAATCATCGACTGCGACTACTGCGACATCGACTTCAGCAAGATACTCTACACCGGCATGTTCGACTTCGACAAGGTGGCCACCTCGGCAGCGTGGATTGACCAGATAGAGAATCACCATGACGACGATGAGGAAGCGGAACATCACCACCATGATGATGACGACGATGACGATGAGCACGAACACCACCACCACCATCACGACCACGAGCACCACCATCACCACCACGACGATGAGGGCGAGGCCGAAGAATACGGCATCGGTACCTTTGTCTATTACCGCCGCGAGCCGATGAATATAGGTCGCTTCGACGAGTTTGTGGCCCGCCACTGGCCGAAGGAAATTATCCGCGCCAAAGGCATCTGCTGGTTTCTCTCCGAACCCGACACCTGCTACATCTTCGAGCAGGCCGGCAAGCAGGTCTCGCTGCGCGACGCCGGCCAGTGGTACGCCACCATGCCCGACGATGAGCTGCTCGACTTCATGCGCCGCAACCCCGACTTGCAGCGCGACTGGGACGACACCTATGGCGACCGTATGCAAAAACTTGTTTTCATCGGCCAACACATGGACCGCGAGGCCATCACCGCCGCCCTCGACGAGTGCCTGTCGAAGTCGTATTAAAGGGCTGATTAGGATGGCCAACGTGAAATTCCATTTTGCCCAGCCGAAGGAGCGCTCAGTGAAGAGCCGGCAGGGCGCCAAGGAGTATGGCGTGACCGGGGAACAGATAGCTGCACGCTATCTGGAGGATCAAGGATATGTCATCCTGGATCGCAACTACCGCCGCGGGCACAAGGAGGTGGATATCATTGCGCTGGACCATGGGGAGATAGCCGTCGTCGAGGTGAAGACCCGCATGAGCGAGGAATATCTTACGGCCGAACAGGCTGTTGACCACCAGAAGCGGCAGAACATCATCCGCGTGGCCGACAACTATGTCCGTGCGAACCGCCGAACCGAACCGGTCCGCTTCGACATCATCGCCATTGTCGGCAGTGGTACGAATGTCGAAATCCGCCATACCAAGAACGCTTTTAACGTGATGAGCTTTTGAAATGGAAGTGGGGCTGTTCTGCATGGATGCCCCACTTTTTTTGTAAAAAGATTTGGTGGTGTAGAGAATTGTTCGTATTTTTGCATTTCAAAAGAAACAGCATTTAAACTGAAAGAATTATGAAAGACTTGATGCCTGTAAATGGGCAATTTGCAATGCCCACGCTGGGTTATGACAACTTGGGCGATGTCATAAGCAAGGAGACGCTCGGTTTCCACTATGGCAAACACTTGAAAGCCTACGTCGATAATCTCAACAAGTTGCTGCCGGGCAGCGGATTGGAGGGGCTTTCGCTTGTCGAGGTGGTGAAGAAAGCCGAGGGCGGCATGTTCAACAATGCCGGCCAGGTGCTGAACCACGCCATGTATTTTGAGCAATTTGGCAACTCACCCAAAGCCATGAGTCCGAAGTTTACGGCACTGCTGGAACGCGATTTCGGCAGCGTGGAGGCCTTCAAGAAGGAGTTCGAGCAGAAAGGTGCGACGCTCTTCGGCAGCGGCTGGGTGTGGCTCTCGATGGACAAGGAGGGGAAGCTGGTCATCACACAGCAGAAGAACGCCGAAAATCCTGTCACCATGGGTCTCACGCCCCTGTTGACCTTTGACGTGTGGGAGCACGCCTATTACCTCGACTACCAGAACCGTCGAGCCGACCATCTCGCCGCTCTCTGGCAGATTGTCGATTGGGCTATCGTGGAGAGCCGCCTATGTTAGTCAAGACATACGGTAGCGCCATCATCGGTGTGAATGCGTTGATGGTCACCGTGGAGGTGAATGTCGGCGACGGAGTGGGTTTCTACATGGTGGGCTTGCCGGACAATGCCGTGAAGGAAAGTGCACAGCGCATCTCTTCGGCTTTCGAGGAGAGCGGATTCCGCATTCCCGGCAAGCGTGTCATCGTCAACCTCGCTCCGGCAGACCTCAAAAAAGAAGGAACCGCCTATGACCTCACCATCGCCATCGGGGTGCTGGGTGCCGTAGGCATGGTGAAGGCCGACGAGATGGAGCGTTATGTCATCATGGGTGAACTGGGACTTGACGGCACCTTGCGCCCCATCAAAGGCGCGCTTCCCATTGCCATCGAGGCTCGTAGGCAGCAGTACAAAGGACTCATCGTCCCTGCTGAGAATGCCCGCGAGGCCGCCATCGTCAACAATCTGGAAGTCTATGGCGCCACCAGTCTCAGAGAGGTGGCCGACTTCCTCAACGGCGAAGGCACCATTGAGCAAACCATTGTCGATACCCGTGCCGAGTTCGCCCGCTCGCTGAACAACTACGAGTACGACTTCGCCGACGTAAAAGGACAAGCCACCGTGAAGCGTTGTCTTGAGATTGCCGCCGCCGGCGGTCACAACGCCATCATGATAGGCCCTCCCGGTAGCGGAAAGACCATGCTTGCCAAGCGCATGCCGAGCATCCTGCCGCCGCTGACCCTGAGCGAGAGCCTTGAGACTACGCAGATACACTCTGTGGCGGGTCTCATGCACAAGGAGGACTCGCTGATAGCCGTGAGGCCATTCCGCTCGCCCCACCATACGGTGTCGGATGTGGCTCTTGTCGGCGGAGGTGTCAACCCCAAGCCCGGCGAGATAAGCCTGGCTCACAATGGAGTGCTGTTTCTCGACGAGCTGCCGGAATTCAAACGTACCGTGTTGGAGGTACTCAGGCAACCCATGGAAGAGCGCCGCGTGACCATCAGCCGCGCCAAGATGACCATCGAGTACCCGGCGGCCTTCATGCTCATCGCCGCCATGAACCCTTGTCCCTGCGGCTACTACAACCACCCCACCATCGAGTGTACCTGCCCTGCCGGCGCCGTGAAGCGCTACCTGAACAAAGTCAGCGGCCCGCTGATGGATCGTATCGACATCCATATCGAGGTGACGCCGGTGCCCGTCAGCCAGCTGAACAAGGAGGAGAAATCCGAGAGCAGTGCCGCGATAAGGGAGCGTGTTGTCGCCGCCCGCGCCATCCAAACGGCTCGCTTTGCCAATCATCCCGGCGTGCACTGCAATGCCCAGATGGGCAGTAAGCTCACGCGACAATTTTGTGTCCTCGACGACGAGTGTCGCGCCATCATGGAACAGGCCATGAACCGTCTTGGCCTCTCGGCCCGTGCCTACGACCGCATCCTGCGTGTCAGCCGCACCATCGCCGACCTCGAGGCAAGCCCCGACATCAAGACCTATCACCTGCAGGAGGCCATTACCTATCGCTCGCTTGACCGCGACAGCTGGGGACAATAGTCTGGCATCCGATGCCGGACCCACTCTTCCCCGGATACGTGGAATCCGGTTGTTGGCTACCTTTTCCCTCCAGGGTTGCTCCGTATCACCTCCGTCTTACCTCCGTCTTACCTCCGTCTCACCTCCGTCTCACCTCCGTCTCACCTCCGTTGAAAGACGGAGGAGGGACGGTGAGGAGGTGGAGTCGGGATGGAGGGGGAGGGGAACCAGATGGGAGTGAGGACGGTGGAAAAAATGTTGATAACGCTTGCCCGAAGGAGCCCGGAATTGTTGAAAAGTGGAAGAAAAACGCAGTTTTAAAGTGTTAAAATAATTTTGTAGTACACTGATTTCCAGACGCTGCAAAATATTTTAACTTTTTTTAACTGATATTGGAATCCCAGATGCTTGGTGGGATAAAAAAAAGGTTGTATTTTTGCAATTCCTTTCGGGGATGATTGTGCCCTGAGATGTAATTGAAAATCAAGTAATAAAAATAAAACAAGTAACAAAAAATGCCAACAATTCAGCAATTAGTTCGCAAAGGACGTCAGCAGATGGAGTACAAGAGTAAGTCTCCCGCCCTCGACAGCTGCCCGCAGCGTCGTGGTGTCTGCACGCGTGTGTACACCACCACCCCCAAGAAACCTAACTCGGCCATGCGTAAGGTGGCCCGTGTACGTTTGACCAACGGCAAGGAGGTCAACGCCTACATCCCGGGTGAGGGTCACAACCTGCAGGAGCACTCGATCGTGATGATCCGCGGAGGCCGTGTGAAGGACCTTCCCGGTGTGCGTTATCACATCATCCGTGGAGCCCTGGATACCAGCGGAGTCGATGGCCGTCGCCAGCGTCGTTCGAAATACGGTGCCAAGCGTCCGAAACAGGCCGGCAAGTAATTGTCAGTTAAGAGTTAAAAGTTAAGAGTTAAAAGTTAAAGCATAGTTAGCAATGAGAAAAGCTAAACCCAAGAAAAGAATCATCCTTCCGGATCCCAAATACAACGATGTGCAGGTGACGAAGTTCGTCAACAACCTGATGATGGGCGGCAAAAAGACTATTGCCTACCGTATCTTCTACGATGCCATCGACGTGGTGAGCGACCGCACCAAAGAGGACGGTCTTGAAGTGTGGAAGAAGGCCCTGGCCAACGTCACCCCGAGTGTCGAGGTGCGCAGCAAGCGTATTGGTGGCGCCACCTTCCAGATTCCGACCGAGATCCGTGCCGAGCGCAAGCAGAGCATCGGTATGAAGAACCTTATCAACTTCTCGCGCAAGCGCAGTGAGAAGACGATGGCCCTCAAGCTGGCCGCCGAGATTCAGGCTGCCTACAAGGAAGAGGGTGCCGCCTTCAAGCGCAAGGAGGATATCCACCGTATGGCCGACGCCAACAAGGCCTTCTCGCACTTCCGCGCGTAACAATAAATATATAAAGGCGAAACAAAACAGTATGTCAGACCTCCACAATACAAGGAACATAGGCATTATGGCCCACATCGACGCCGGCAAGACGACGACGACGGAGCG
>DGIA01000033.1:10241-34743 GCA_002392965.1 Bacteroidales bacterium UBA3834
CAGGAGCAGGAGCGTGGCATCACGATCACCTCGGCTGCCACCACCGTGTATTGGGACTGGCATAACACTCGTTACAAATACAACATCATAGACACTCCGGGTCACGTTGATTTCACTGTCGAGGTGGAGCGCTCGCTGCGCGTGCTCGACGGTGCCATCGCCATCTTCTGCGCCGTGGGTGGCGTGGAGCCCCAGAGCGAGACCGTCTGGCGTCAGGCCGACAAGTACGAGGTGCCCCGCATTGCTTTCATCAACAAGATGGACCGTGCCGGTGCCGACTTCTTCTCGGTGGTAAGCCAGATTAAGGAGCGCCTCGGCGCCAACCCCATCCCGATAGAGATTCCTATCGGACAGGAGGACCTGTATAAGGGTGTGGTCGATTTGATTTCGAACAAGGCGCTGGTGTGGGACGAGTCTTCCAACGGCCAGCGTTTCGAGGAGATCGAGATGCCGGAGGATCTGAAGGACATCGTGGCCGAGTACCGCCAGAAACTGATAGAAGGGGTGGCAGAGGAGAACGAGGGGCTGATGATGAAGTTCTTCGACGACCCTGACAGCATTACCGCCGACGATATCATCAGCGAGATTCGCAAGGCGACCTTGGCCCGCAAGATAGTGCCCGTGATGTGCGGTTCCGCCTTCAAGAACAAAGGCGTGCAGACACTGCTCGACGCAGTGGCCGCCTTCCTGCCTAGCCCCCTCGACAAACCCGAGGTGGTCGGCATCAACCCTAAGAACGAGAAAGAGGAGACCCGCAAGGTGGATGTCAAGGCGCCTTTCTCGGCCCTTGCTTTCAAGATTGCCACCGACCCCTATGTGGGCCGTCTGTGCTTCTTCCGTGTCTATAGCGGAAGTCTGGAGAGTGGCTCCTATGTCTATAACGCCAATACCGGCAAGAAGGAGCGTATCTCGCGCATCATGCAGATGCACTCCAACAAGCAGAACCCGATGGAACGCATCGAGGCCGGCGACATCGGCGCCGCTGTGGGCTTCAAGGATATCAAGACGGGTCACACCCTTTGTGACGAGCAGCACCCCATCGTGCTGGAGTCGATGAAATTCCCTGAACCTGTGATTTCGATTGCCGTGGAACCCAAGCTGCAGGCCGACATGGACAAGATGACCAACGCCCTGCAGAAGCTGGTGGAGGAAGATCCCACCTTCCGCGTGAAGACCGACGAGGTGAGCGGACAGACGGTGATCAGCGGTATGGGTGAGTTGCACTTGGACATTATTGTGGATCGTATGCGCCGCGAGTTCAACGTGGAGGTCAACCAGGGTCGTCCGGAGGTGGCTTACAAAGAGGCTATCACCACTACCGTGCAGCACCACGAGATTTACAAGAAGCAAACCGGCGGCAAGGGTAAGTTCGCTGATGTGCTGTTTGAAATCGGTCCTGCCGACGAGGGTTTTGTGGGTCTGCAGTTCATCAATGAGGTGAAGGGCGGAAACATTCCGAAAGAGTATATGCCCGCGATTGAGAAAGGATTCAAGGAGGCTATGCAGAATGGTGTTCTGGCGGGCTATCCGATGGATTCGATGAAGGTGCGTGTGCTTGACGGCTCGTTCCATCCGGTCGATTCCGACCAGTTGTCGTTCGAATTGTGCGCCAAGATTGGCTTCAAGGCAGCCTGCCGCAAGGCCAATCCTGTACTGCTGGAACCCATTATGAAACTGGAGGTGTTGACGCCCGATGCGTATGTGGGCGATGTGACTGGCGACCTCAACCGCCGCCGCGGTGTGCTGGAGAACATCACCGCCAAGGTGGGAGTGCAGGCCATCCACGCCAAGGTGCCGCTGGAGCAGATGTTCGGCTATGTCACCTCGCTGCGTACCATTACTTCCGGTCGCGCCAACTCGACGATGGAGTTCTCGCACTATGCCGAGCTCACACATGAGCAGCAGGAATCGTTATTGAATAAAAATAATTAAAAAAATAAAAACCAATGAGTCAAAGAATCAGAATCAAGCTCAAATCTTACGACCACAATCTCGTCGATAAATCGGCCGAGAAGATTGTGAAGACCGTAAAGATGACTGGTGCAGTGGTCAATGGTCCCATACCCCTGCCTACCAACAAGAAAATCTTCACTGTCAACCGTTCGACCTTCGTCAACAAGAAGTCGCGCGAGCAGTTCGAGCTCAGTACCTACAAGCGCCTGATGGACATCGAGATCAACGATCGTGCCAAGACCATCGACGCCTTGATGAAGCTCGAGCTTCCCAGCGGTGTTGAAGTGGAAATCAAAGTGTGAGTTTAATCAGCCTATGTCACGACAGATAAGCTGAATTGTCTAACAAAAAGAAAAAAATCCAACTAAAGAAATGTCAGGATTAATTGGAAAGAAAATCGGAATGACCAGTCTTTTTGATGCCGACGGAAAACAGATTCCGTGCACAGTGATTGAAGCTGGTCCTTGTGTTGTTACACAAGTGAGAACAATTGAGAAGGACGGCTATGAGGCCATCCAGCTTGCTTTCGGCGAGAAGAAAGAGAGCCGCACGAACAAGCCCATGCGCGGCCATTTTGCCAAGGCTGGCACGACTCCTAAGCAGTATGTGGCCGAGTTTAGCCGTTTTGAGGAAGGCCATAAGAAGAAATACGGTGAAGTGCTCACCGTCGAGGTGTTCCAGGAAGGTGAGTTCGTCGATGTGGTGGGAACTTCGAAAGGTAAGGGTTTCCAAGGTGTTGTCACTCGCCACGGTTTCGGCGGTGTCGGCGATTTGACACATGGTCAGCACGACCGTCTGCGCGCCCCCGGTTCGATTGGTGCATCATCCTACCCCTCGCGTATCTTCAAGGGTATGCGCATGGCCGGTCAGATGGGCAATCATCGCGTGAAAGTGCAGAACCTGCAGGTGGTGAAGATTATCGCTGAGAAGAACCTCATGCTGGTCAAGGGTTCCGTACCCGGTCCCAAGGGTTCTATTGTCAAACTTGAAAGATGGAGCTAATAGACATGGAGATTAAAGTTTATAACATCAACGGCAGCGAAACAGGTAGAACCATTACGTTGGACGATTCTATCTTCGCCATCGAGCCCAACGATCACGCCATCTACCTTGATGTCAAGCAGTATCTGGCTGACAACCGTCAGGGTACCAGCAAGGCCAAGGAGCGCAGCGAGAATGCTCACAGCACCCGCAAACTGAAACGCCAGAAAGGCACCGGCGGTGCCCGTTCGGGTGATTTGAAGAGCCCTGTGTTCGTGGGCGGTGGTACCATCTTCGGACCCAAACCCCGTGATTATCGTTTCAAACTGAATGTCAAGGTGAAACGTCTTGCCCGCCGTAGCGCATTGAGCTACAAGGCCAGTGAGAATGCCATGACAGTTGTGGAGAACTTCAACTTCGAAGGTCCGAAGACCAAGAAGATGATTGAAGTGCTCAACAATTTGAAGTTGAACGACAAAAAGTCACTTTTTGTGCTTGAGAATCAAAATAATTTCGTATCTTTGTCCGCTAGAAACCTCAAAAACGTGAAGGTGGTAAACGTGTCGCAATTAAATACTTACGACATTGTTAACGCCTCCAATATTGTCGTTTGTGAGGGTTCATTGAACGAGATTAACCGCGTTTTGGCAACAAAATAAGAGAAGTGAGTTTAACGATTTAAGAAAGTTTAACAATGATGAACATTATAGTAAAACCGCTGATTAGTGAAAAGATGACCCGCCTGACCGAGGCTGCCGCCAGCCCTGTTCAGACGCGCATTCAGCGTAAGAAAGGCATCGCCGCCGGTCCTGTGCAGAACCGCTACGGTTTTGTCGTTGACAAACGCGCCAACAAGATTCAGATCAAGGCTGCTGTGGAGCAGTTCTACAATGTGAAGGTGATTGATGTCAACACGATGAACTATTCGGGTAAGGTGAAATCGCGCTACACCAAGGCCGGTTTCCTGACGGGGCGTACGAATGCCTTCAAGAAGGCTATCGTTACCCTCGCCGAAGGTGACAGCATCGACTTCTACGCCAGCATCTAATCGGACAAGAAAAAACAATAATAATAGTTGGGTCCACTGATAAGAGACCAAAAAGAAACAAAAAGAAATGGCTTTAAAGAAAATTAAACCCACAACTCCCGGTCAGCGTCACAAATTGGTTGTTACCAAGGAAGACATTACCGCTACCCAACCGGAGAAGAGCCTGGTGTATGGTATCCGCAAATCCGGCGGTCGTAACAACCAGGGTAAAATGACCATGCGCTACATCGGCGGTGGCCACAAGAAATTGTATCGCTTTGTAGATTTCAAGCGTAACAAAGACAACGATCCCGCAGTTGTCAAGAGCATTGAGTACGATCCCAACCGCAGCTCGCGTATCGCCCTCATCCAGTATTCGCATGGTGAGAAGAGCTACATCCTTTGCCCCCAGGGACTGAAGGTGGGTCAGACTGTTATGTCCGGCGCCGGTGTGGCTCCCGAAATCGGTAACACTCTGCTCCTTTCCGAGATTCCTTTCGGTACGTTGATTCACAACATCGAGCTCCGTCCCGGCCAGGGTGCCAAGATGGTTCGTTCGGCTGGCGCTTATGCCCAGTTGATGTCGCGTGACGACAAGTATGCCATTATCAAGATGCCCAGCGGCGAAATGCGTATGGTTCTGCAGGCTTGCCGGGCCACTGTGGGTATTGTGAGCAATCCGGAGCATAACCTCGAAGTCGGCGGTAAAGCCGGTCGCAGCCGTCACCTTGGCCGCCGTCCGCGCAACCGTGGCGTTGTGATGAATCCTGTGGATCACCCGATGGGTGGTGGTGAAGGCCGTCAGACCGGCGGACATCCCCGTTCGCGCAAGGGCATTCCCGCCAAGGGCTACAAGACTCGCGCTCCCAAGAAGCAGTCGAGCAAGTACATCGTCGAAAGAAGAAAGAAGTAACTCAGTAAAAAGAAGAAACAATGAGTCGTTCATTAAAGAAAGGTCCGTATATTTTCCACAAACTGGAAAAAAGAGTAATCGAGGCACAGCAGTCGAACAAGAAGGTCACCATCAAGACCTGGTCGAGAGCTTCGATGATATCGCCCGACTTTGTTGGTCAGACTATTGCCGTTCACAATGGCAACAAGTTCATCCCCGTCTATGTCACCGAGAACATGGTGGGCCACAAGCTTGGCGAGTTCGCTCCCACCCGCATCTTCCGCGGCCATGCAGGATCTAAAGATAAAGGTAAAAAGTAAATTAAGAAAAGAAAATGGGACGTAGAAAACATAATAGTGCAGAAGCACGCAAAGAGGCCAACAAGAGCTTGTATGTGGCCAAGTTGATGAATAATCCCACTTCGCCTCAGAAGACCCGCCTCGTGGCTGACTTGGTGCGTGGTGTCGATGTTGAGAAAGCCCTTGGTATTCTTCAATACAATCCGAGAGAGTCCGCACCCAAGATGCGCAAACTTCTCCTCTCGGCCATCGCCAACTGGCAGGCTAAGAACGAGGGTGTCCGCATGGAGGACGCCAAGCTTTATGTGAAGCAGATTATGGTGGATGAGGGTCGCACGATGAAACGCATGCGCACTGCTCCCCAGGGTCGTGGCTACCGCATCCGCAAACGCAGCAATCACATCACCATGATTCTTGGCAGCCGTCTCGAGGACGCTCCTGTCGCCAAGGCTGAAACAGAAGAAACTAAATAAGTAATAAAAAAGAAGAATTTCAACAATGGGACAAAAGACTAACCCTATTGGAAACAGATTAGGTATCATCCGTGGATGGGATTCCAACTGGTTCGGAGGAAGAAAGTTCGAGCAGAAGTTGGTTGAGGACGATAAGATTCGCAAGTACCTCAATGCCCGTCTGATGAAGGCTGGTATCGCGAAGATTTACATCGAGCGTACGCTTAAAATGCTTACTGTGACGATTAACGCAGCCCGTCCGGGTCTGATTATCGGTCGTGCAGGTTCCGAGGTTGACAAACTCCGCGAGGAGCTGAAGAAGCTCACCGGCAAGGATGTGCAGGTCAACATCAGCGAGGTGAAGCACCCTGAAATGGATGCCGTGCTCGTTGCTCAGAACATTGCCAAGCAGATTGAGGGCCGTATCCAGTATCGTCGTGCCATCAAGAATGCCATCACTACCACGATGCGCACTGGTGCCGAAGGTATTAAGGTCTCTATCAGTGGTCGTATCGGTGGCGCTGAGATTGCCCGTAGCGAGCACTTTAAAGAGGGTCGTACTCCGCTGCACACCCTCCGTGCCGATATTGATTATGCCAATGCAGAGGCTCATACCACCTACGGCCGTATCGGCATCAAGGTGTGGATTTGCCGCGGTGTCATCTATGGCCGTCCCGAACTGGTGTCCTCTACCATCGGTGGCCAGCAGAGAGAGCATCGTGCCGGCATGGCTGGTGGCCGTCGTCCTGAGGGTGCCCCTCGTCGCCGCCAAGGTGCAAGAAATAACAATAGTAAGTAAACTTATCGTTTAGGTGTTGGCGTTAAAACACTAAACACTAAACACTAAACAAGAAGAAGAAATGTTACAACCCAAGAAAACAAGATATAGAAAGCAGCAGAAAGGCAAAATCAAGGGTAATGCCTTCCGCGGTCACGAACTTGCATTCGGCACTTTTGGCATCAAGTCGCTGGAGACGTGCTTTATCACCGGTCGTCAGATTGAGGCTGCTCGTCAAGCTGTAACGCGTCACATGAAACGTGAGGGTCAGATTTGGATTCGCATTTTCCCGGACAAGCCCATTACGAAGAAGCCCAATGAGGTGCGTATGGGTAAGGGTAAGGGTGCTCCCGAGTACTTTGTAGCTCGTGTGATGCCTGGCACCATGTTGTTCGAATGCGAGGGTGTTCCGATGGATGTGGCCAAGGAGGCTCTGCGCCTTGCTGCCCAGAAACTCCCCATCTCGACCAAGTTTGTGGTGAAAAGAGACTATATCGAAGAATAAATAAGAAGAACACCTACAGTCATGAAGAATGAAATTGTATTAAAGGAGCTCTCGACTGCCGAACTGAAGGAGAGACTCGACAACGAGCGCGCACTTTACCAGAAGATGGTGATGAGCCATGCTGTGTCGCCCCTCGAGAATCCCAACAAAATTAAAGAAAGTAGAAAAAATATTGCCCGCTGCCTTACCGAGCTCCGCGCGCGTGAAATCGCCGATCAGAAGTAAGCATGGCAATTAAAATCCAAGTCTAAGATGGAAAGAAACTTAAGAAAAGAAAGAATCGGTGTTGTGGTCAGCAACAAGATGGAGAAATCCATCGTGGTTCTTGTCGAACGCAAGGTGAAACACCCGAAATATGGCAAGTTCGTCAAGAAGTCCACTAAATTCATGGCCCACGACGAGAAGAATGAGGCGGGAATGGGTGACACTGTCCGCATCATGGAGACCCGTCCGCTGAGCAAGAACAAATGCTGGCGCATGGTCGAAATCATCGAGAAGGCTAAGTAACACCACCTACAAGAAAAACTGAAAAAGAAATGATACAACAAGAAACCAGAATGACAGTTGCCGATAACAGCGGAGCCAAGAGCGCGCTGTGCATCCGTGTCCTCGGTGGAACCAAGAAGCGTTATGCTTCGATTGGTGATACCATCGTGGTGGCTATCAAGGATGCTATTCCTTCCGGCAACGTGAAGAAGGGTAGCGTGTCCAAAGCAGTCGTGGTGCGCACCAAGAAAGAGATTCGTCGCAATGATGGTTCGTACATCCGCTTCGACGACAATGCCTGCGTATTGCTCACCGCTGCCGATGAGCTCCGTGGCACCCGTATCTTCGGCCCCGTGGGTCGCGAATTGCGTGAGAAGCAGTTTATGAAGATTGTTTCCCTCGCTCCCGAAGTATTGTAAACAACAAAAGAAAAGAAGAGAACAATGAAACTGCACGTTAAGAAAGGGGATATGGTTCAGGTGATCGCCGGCGACGACAAAGGTAAGATCGCCAAGGTCCTGAAGGTTTATCCCGAAAAGAACCGCGCCATCGTCGAGGGTGTCAACGTGAACAAAAAGCATACCAAGCCCAATGCGAAGAACACGCAGGGCGGTATAGTGGAGCAGGAAGCCCCTATCCACATTTCCAACCTCATGGTTGTGGTTGGCAAGACCCCCACTAAGATTGGCCGCCGTGTTGATGAAAAGACCGGCAAAATTGTCCGTTATTCTAAAAAAACAGGGGAGGAGATTAAGTAATGGCATATATTCCGACTTTAAAAACCAAGTACAAAGAGGAGATTCTGCCCGCTCTGATGAAGGAGTATGGCTACAAAACCGTTATGCAGGCTCCCCGTTTGAAGAAAATCACGCTGAACCAGGGTCTTGGCAAGGCTGCCATCGCTGATAAAAAGGTTATCGACAAAGGTATCGAGGAGATGACGGCTATTACCGGTCAGAAGGCTGTTGCCACCAAGTCGCGTAAAGATATCTCGAATTTCAAACTGCGTCGCGGTATGCCTATCGGTGTCCGTGTGACCCTCCGTGGCGAGCGCATGTATGAGTTCCTGGAGCGTCTGGTTACTGCCTCTATTCCCCGTATCCGCGATTTCCGTGGCATCAATGACAAGGGTTTCGATGGCAAGGGTAACTACACTTTCGGTATTGCCGAGCAGATTATTTTCCCGGAGATTGACATTGACAAGATTGACCGTATCCAGGGTATGGACATTACCTTTGTAACCTCGGCCAATACCGACAAAGAGGCAATGTCTCTGCTCAAAGAGTTTGGTTTACCGTTTAAGAATCAACAAAAATAAGCATAATGGCTAAAGAATCGATTAAAGCAAGAGAGCGCAAGAGAGCTAAAATGGTTGCCAAGTACGCTGCCAAGCGCGCTGCCCTGAAGGAAATAGTTCGCACTGGTGAACCTGAGGACGTCGAGAAGGCGGTTATTGCTCTTCAGAAACTTCCGAAGAATGCCTGCCCCATCCGTCAGCACAACCGTTGTCAGCTTACTGGTCGTCCGAAAGGATACATGCGCCAGTTCGGTATCTCGCGTATTAATTTCCGTGAGATGGCTGTTTCCGGCCTTATCCCGGGCGTAAAGAAAGCCAGTTGGTAAGAAATTAATTTATTGGTAGCTTTGCAAGTTGGCATAACACCAATACTACAAAACTTAAAATCAAAAATTACAAAATGGTAACAGATCCTATTGCAGATTATCTGACCCGTATGCGTAACGCCATTGCCGCCAAGCATCGTGTGGTCGAGATTCCCGGCTCCAAGCTCAAGAAGGAAATGACAAAAATCCTTTTCGAGAAGGGCTACATCCTCAACTACAAATTTGAGAATGAGGGTGCTCACAACCAGAGCATCAAGATTGCTCTGAAATATCATCCCGTAACCAAGCAGTCGGCCATTGCCGAACTGAAGCGTGTTTCGAGCCCCGGCCTTCGTAAGTATGTGTCGGTGGACGAGATGCCTCGCGTGTTGAACGGCCTCGGTATTGCCATCGTTTCCACGTCGAAAGGCCTGATGACCGACAAAGAGGCCCGCACGTTGAATGTTGGTGGTGAAGTTTTATGTTACATCAGCTAATCAAATAGAGGAGGAAAGAAAATGTCAAGAATTGGTAAAATGCCCATCCACCTGCCCAAAGGTGTTGAAGTGAAGATTGCTGATGGCAACGTACTGACCGTGAAAGGCCCGCTGGGAGAGCTTCAGCAGAAGGTTGATCCTATGATTGAAATGAAGGTCGAAGGCGGTGTGTTGCATTTCAACCGTCCGAACGATGAGAGAGAGACCAAAGCGAAGCATGGTCTTTACCGCGCCCTTGCCGCCAATATGGTGAAAGGTGTCAGTGAAGGTTTCAAGACTGTTCAGGAAGTCATTGGCGTGGGTTATAAAGTTCAGGCTACTGGCAATGTGATGGAGATGGACCTCGGTTATTCTCACAAGATTTTCTTTGAGCTTGCTCCTGAAATCAAGGTTGAGACTGTCACCGAGAAAGGTAAAAACCCCATCATCACGATGACCTGCTGCGACAAGCAGATTCTCGGTCAGGCTGCCGCCAAGATTCGTTCGTTGCGCAAACCGGAGCCTTACAAAGGCAAGGGTATCCGCTTCCAGGGCGAAGAGGTTCGTAAGAAAGCTGGTAAAGCAGCTGCTAAATAAAAAAGAAGGTAAAGAAAAAACTTTGCCAGAAAAGCCAAAAGAAAAAGTAATTATGGCAACGAAAAAAGATATAAGAAGAACAAAGATTAAATTCCGCATTCGTCACAAAGTCAGCGGAACCGCTGAAATGCCCCGCCTGTCGGTGTTCAGAAGTAACAAGGAAATTTACGCCCAGGTGATTGACGATGTAAAAGGTGTGACACTGTCCGCGGCCTCTTCTCTGGAGAAGGGCTTCGAAAAGAGTGGCACAAAGAGCGAAGTGGCCGCCAAGGTCGGCAAGACTCTTGCAGAGCGCGCTATTGCCGCTGGTATCAACAAGGTTGTTTTTGACCGTAATGGTTACCTCTATCATGGCCGCGTGAAGAGCTTGGCTGATGGTGCCAGAGAAGGTGGTTTAAAATTCTAAGAAGTCATGGCAGAATTAAACATTAATAGAGTCAAATCGAGCGAGATTGAATTTAAAGACCGTCTCGTCGCTATCAATCGCGTCACCAAGGTGACCAAAGGTGGTAGAACTTTCACTTTCGCCGCCATTGTCGTTATTGGAAATGAAAACGGTGTTGTGGGCTACGGACTTGGTAAAGCCAAGGAAGTCCAGGCCGCTGTGCAGAAAGGTGTTGACGATGCCAAAAAGAATCTTATCCGTGTTCCTGTGCTGAAAGGTACCATTCCTCATGAGCAGATGGGTAAGTACAGCGGTGCCAAAGTCTTTTTGAAACCTGCAGCTCCTGGTACCGGTGTTATCGCCGGCGGTGCTATGCGTGCCGTTTTGGAGAGCGTCGGTGTGAAAGATGTGCTTGCCAAGTGCAAGGGCTCTTCCAACCCTCACAGCGTGGTGAAGGCCACCATTAATGCTCTTCTTCAGATGAAGGATCCTTACATGGTTGCCCAGCTCCGCGGTGTTTCCCTCGATAAAGTGTTTAACGGTTAAAATAGGAGGTCGTAATTATGGCAGAAAAACTTAGAATCAAACAGGTGAGAAGCATTATTGGCCGTCCTGCACGCCAAAAACGCACGATGGAAGCTCTCGGTCTTCGCCGTATTAACCATACCCGTGAGGTCGAAGCCACTCCTCAGATTCTTGGAATGATTGAGAGTGTCAAGCACCTTATCACCGTTGAATCAATTTAAATCACGTAAAGAAAGAAAGGAAAAAGATAATGAACTTAAGTAATCTTAAACCCGCGGAAGGTTCCATCAAGCATTCGAAACGCATCGGTCGCGGTGCCGGTTCCGGAAAAGGCGGCACTTCCACTCGTGGTAATAAAGGTGCCAAGGCTCGTTCCGGTTATCATCAGAAGGTGGGCTTCGAGGGCGGTCAGATGCCTCTCTATCGTCGCGTGCCCAAGTTTGGTTTCAAAAATATCAATCGTGTTGAATATGTGGGCATCAATTTGGATACCCTCAATGCTCTTGCTGAATCCAAGAACATTACTGATTTCAACATTGAAGTTCTGATGCAGAACGGTCTCATCTCAGGCAAGGATCGCATCAAGATTCTTGGCCGCGGTGAGCTCGCCAAGGCTGTCAATGTGACTGCCCATGCTTTCTCGGCTACTGCCAAGAAGGCTATTGAGGACAAAGGCGGTGTCGCTACCGTTATTGAATAAAACAAACTGTTACAATGAAGCGATTTATACAGACACTTAAAAACATCTGGTCGATTGAAGACTTGCGGAAGCGCATTTTATATACCCTCGGGTTGGTGCTTATCTACCGTATTGGTTCTTACGTTGTTCTTCCAGGTGTTGACCCCTCGCAATTGCAGGGCCTGCAGAAACAGGGCTCGGAGGGTTTGATGGGCTTGCTCAATATGTTTTCGGGCGGCGCATTCTCCAATGCCTCGATTTTTGCCTTGGGTATCATGCCGTATATCACAGCATCCATCGTGATTCAGTTGTTGGTTATGGTGGTGCCCTATTTCCAGAAAATGCAACGCGATGGTGAAAGTGGCCGTAGAAAAATGAACCAAATCACCCGTTGGCTTACCGTCATAGTGACGGCCATGCAGGCTCCTGCCTACATCACGAACATGATGTATCAGCTTGGCGCCTCTTCGACCGCCATCTATCCCTTTGACGGCAGTGCTCCCTCGCTCTTCTTCTGGGTCTCCAGTATTATCATTCTGATTTGCGGAACCCTCTTTGTCATGTGGTTAGGTGAGCGCATTACCGACAAGGGTGTTGGTAATGGTATCTCGCTCCTCATTATGATTGGTATCATTGCCCGTCTGCCTTTCGCTCTCTTTGCGGAATTCATGTCTCGTTTGACTGAAAGCGGCGGTTTGGTAATGTTCCTCTTCGAACTGGTTGTACTGCTGGTTGTCATTTTGCTTGTCATTCTTCTGGTTCAGGGAACCCGTCGTATTCCTGTGCAGTATGCCAAGCGTATTGTCGGCAACAAACAGTATGGTGGTGTCCGTCAGTACATCCCCATCAAAGTCAATGCTGCAGGTGTGATGCCTATCATTTTTGCTCAGGCCATCATGTTCCTGCCTATCACCTTCATGGGATTCTCTGGCAACAGCAGTTCCAAGTTCGCTATGGCTTTCGCCGATTATAACAGTTTCTGGTACAATCTGGTCTTCGCCATTCTCGTTGTGGTGTTCACCTACTTCTATACTGCCATTGCCATCAACCCCAATCAGATGGCTGATGACATGAAGAAGAACGGTGGTTTTATTCCCGGCGTGAAACCTGGCAAGAAGACGGCCGAGTATCTTGAAAGCATTCTTTCCAAGATTACCCTCCCGGGCTCTATCTTCCTGGCCATCGTGGCTATCCTGCCGGCAATCATCCGCCTGTTTGGTGTGAATACCCAGTTCGCCCAGTTCTATGGCGGCACCTCACTGCTCATTCTTGTCGGTGTCATTCTCGACACCCTCCAGCAGATTGAGAGCCACCTTCTGATGCGTCATTATGACGGTCTCACCAAGACTGGTCGCATTAAGGGTCGTACCTCCATGTCCATCCAAGCTTAATACCCTTGCATAAAGAATGATTCTGCTCAAGACCAAAGAAGAAATCGAGCTCATACGTGACGCAGCCCTCCTCGTCGGGAAAACTCTCGCCGAGGTGGGCCGTCATATCCGTCCAGGTGTTACTACGGCGTATCTCGACAAGATTGGCGAGCAGTTCATCCGTGACAATGGTGGCATTCCGATGTGCAAAGGTTTCGAGGGTTTTCCCTCAGCTCTTTGCATCTCGGTCAATGATGTGGTGGTGCACGGTATTCCTGGCGATCTCTTCATCAAGGAAGGCGACAATGTATCGGTTGACATTGTCGTCAAACTCAATGGCTATGTCGGTGATTCCGCCTACACATTTGCTGTTGGCGAGGTCAGCCCCGAAGTCCATCGTCTGATGAAGGTTACCCGCGAAGCCCTCTACATTGGCCTCGACCTATGCAAACCTGGCAACCGTGTCGGTGACATCAGTCATGCAGTACAGATGCATTGCGAGAAGAACGGCTACAATGTGGTACGTGAACTTTGTGGCCACGGTGTTGGTTTCGATATGCATGAATCGCCGAATGTCCCCAATTTCGGGGTCAAAGGTACAGGTCCTCTGCTTAAAGAAGGCATGGTCATAGCTGTCGAGCCGATGGTGTGCATGGGGTCGAAAAATGTGAAATTCTCTCAGGAAGATGGTTGGACCTGCCGTACCCGTGACGGCAAACCGGCTGCCCATTACGAGCATACGGTAGCCATCACTGCCAACGGGCCGGACATCCTCTCTTCCTTTGATTTCATCGAAAACAATAATCAGTAATAACAACAAACGGTAAGGAATGGCAAAACAGGCATCCATACAACTTGACGGAACCGTCACCGAATCGCTCGGTAACGCCATGTTCCGCGTCGAATTGGAGAATGGGCATCAGATTATTGCCCATATCTCCGGCAAGATGCGCATGCACTACATCAAGATTCTGCCCGGCGACAAGGTGCAGATTGAGATGTCTCCCTATGACCTCACGAAGGGTCGTATCACTTACCGCCACAAATAAGGCTCCTGCCCAATAAGAAGAAAAAGTAACAACAAGATTAATAATTACACAAAATGAAAGTAAGAGTCTCTGTCAAGAAAAGATCGCCCGAATGCAAAGTGGTGCGCCGCCACGGGGTGGTCTATGTGATCAACAAAAAAAATCCTAAATTCAAGCAAAGACAAGGATAATTAAAAAAACAAACAGAATAAAAAGAATTTATGGCACGTATTGCAGGTATTGACTTACCCAAGAACAAAAGAGGAGAGATAGGCTTGACCTATATCTTCGGAATCGGACGTAGCACAGCCAAGGAGATTCTGGCCAAAGCCGGTATCGACGAAGGCAAGAAAGTGCAGGATTGGACCGACGACGAGCAGAACACCCTCCGTAACATCATCAACGATGAGTACAAAGTGGAAGGCGCCCTCCGCTCGGAAGTCCAAATGAACATCAAGCGACTGATGGATATCGGCTGCTACCGCGGCATCCGTCACCGTCTTGGCCTCCCCCTGCGCGGACAGAGCACCAAGAACAACGCCCGTACTCGCAAGGGTAAGAAGAAAACAATCGCTAACAAGAAGAAAGCTACCAAGTAAGAATTAGGTTGTAGCACCCCAATCGCGGATTAGAATCAGACACAGGAGCGGTTGGAAAACAAGTAAAAAGAAAATCAAGCAAAATGGCAAAAACTTCAAAACCGACCAAAAAAAGAGTCGTAAAAGTTGAACCTCAAGGAAGAGCATGCATCTTTGCATCCTTCAACAATGTTATCGTCTCGCTGACGAACAATGCCGGTCAAGTGATTTCTTGGTCGTCTGCTGGAAAAATGGGCTTCCGCGGATCGAAGAAAAACACTCCGTACGCCGCTCAGATGGCTGCGGAAGATTGCGGCAAAGTTGCTTATGATTTGGGCCTAAGAAAAGTCAAGGTCTTTGTTAAAGGACCTGGTCAAGGACGTGAATCTGCAATCCGCGCAATCAACACCTGCGGCATCGAGGTTACCGAAATCACCGACATCACCCCGCTGCCTCACAATGGTTGCCGTCCCCCGAAACGTCGTCGTGTGTAATTATTAATCTTAAAAAGAACAATCAAACAATGGCAAGATACACAGGTCCGAAGACCAAAATCGCAAGAAAGTTCCACGAGCCTATCTATGGCCCGGATAAAAGTTACGAGAAGAAACCCTATGCTCCTGGTATGCACGGCCAGAACCGCCGTCGCAGCAAGACCTCTGAGTATGGCATCCAGCTCAACGAGAAACAGAAAGCCAAATACACCTATGGCATACTCGAGCGTCAGTTCCGTAAACTCTATGCCGAAGCCTCCCGTCGTGGTGGCATCACCGGTGAGGAGCTTATGAAACTTATCGAGGCTCGTCTCGACAACGTCGTCTATCGTCTCGGCATCGCCCGCAGCCGTGCCCAGGCCCGCCAGCTCGTTTCCCATCGTCATATCGCCGTCAACGGCAATGTGGTCAACATCCCCTCCTATTCACTCCGAGAAGGTGATGTGATCTCTGTGCGTGAGCGCAGCAAGTCCCTCGAAATCATCACCGACTCGCTGGCCTCCCGTGCCAACAATTATCCCTGGCTCGAGTGGGACGCCAACGCCATGAGCGGTAAGTTCGTCAACTACCCCCAGCGCAGCGACATCCCCGAGACCATCAACGAGCAGCTCATCGTTGACCTCTACTCGAAGTAAACAATAGCCTGTAGGGCATCCCCAAGGCCCGGCATGGTGTCGGGTCATAAAACAATCAAAGAAAGAAAGGATAACAAATGGCAATATTATCATTCCAGAAACCTGACAAGGTGGTCATGCTTGAGGCTGACGACTTCCGCGGCACGTTTGAATTCCGTCCGTTGGAGCCTGGCTATGGCACTACCATCGGCAACGCTTTGCGTCGCGTCCTTCTCTCTTCGCTCGAAGGCTATGCCATCACTTCAGTCCAGATTGACGGCGTCGATCACGAATTCTCCTCCCTCCCCGGAGTGGTCGAGGACATGACCGACATCATCCTGCGCCTGAAGCAGATTCGCTTCCGCCGTCAGCTGGAGGACTACGACCACGAGAAACTCGCCTTCACCGTCAAAGGACAGATCGTCCTGAAGGCAGGCGACCTCAACAGCAACCTCAACGGATTCCAGGTGCTTAATCCCGACCTTGAGATCTGCCACATGGAACCTTCCACCGAGCTGCACATCACCCTTAGCATCGACAAGGGTCGCGGTTATGTCCCCGCCGACGAGAACAAACGTGCCACCGACCCCATCGGAGTTATCGCCATCGACTCCATCCATACCCCCATCAAGAAGGTTATGTATGCCGTCGATGACTACCGTGTCGAGCAGCGCACCGACTACGAAAAGCTCACCTTCGACATCGAGACCGACGGCTCCATCCACCCCAAAGAGGCCCTGAAAGAAGCCGCCACCATCCTCATCCAGCACTTTATGCTCTTCTCCGACGAGCGCATCACGCTTGACGTGGATCCCAAGCCCGTGCAGGAAGAGTTTGACGAGACCACGGCACACATGCGCCAACTCCTCAAGACCAAACTCATTGACCTCGACCTCTCCGTCCGCGCACTCAACTGCCTCAAGGCCGCCGAAGTCGAGACCCTGGGTGACCTCGTGTCGTTCAACAAGAGCGACCTGCTGAAGTTCCGCAACTTCGGTAAAAAATCACTCACCGAACTTGAAAATCTTGTTGCATCCAAGAACCTGGAGTTCGGTATGAATGTTTCAAAGTATAAACTCGATAAAGAATAAGAAAAGAATATGAGACACGGTTGCAAAGTAAATCATCTGTCCAGAACCCACGCCCACCGCGTGTCGATGCTTTCCAACATGGCCACCTCGCTCATCATGCACAAACGCATCGAGACCACTGTTGCCAAAGCCAAAGCCCTCAGAGTATATGTCGAGCCCATCATCAATCGCTCGAAAGAAGACACCACCCATAACCGCCGTATCGTCTTCAGCTACCTCCACAGCAAAGAGGCCGTCAACGAACTCTTCCGCGAAGTGTCGCAGAAGGTCGCCAACCGCCCCGGTGGCTACACCCGCATCCTGAAGACCGGCATCCGTCACGGTGACAACTCCGAGATGGCCATCATTGAGCTCGTCGATTACAACGAGAACATGCTCAAGGAAACCACCAAGAAGGCTGCCAAGAGCACCCGCCGTTCGCGCGCCAAGAAGGCCGAGGCCCCTGTGGCCGAAGCCCCCAAGGCAGAAGAGGCTCCCGTTGCCGAGGCTCCCAAGGCCGAGTAAGCATTTCGACATCACAGTACAAACCAAGGCCCGCACCAATTGGTGCGGGCCTTGGCGTTTTTTATGTAACGGGGTAGAAGCGTCTATCTAATTACGACCACCCTGCGGGCGGGAAGGTCTCCGATTTTCACCAGATAGACTCCGCTGGTCGGTACCGTCAACTCTACCGTTCCGTCCTCCTTCTTGGCGTCCATCCTGCGTCCGACAGCGTCATAGAGCGTCACTGGGTATCCTTCGGCACCTTCCACCACTATCTTTCCGTCACGCTGATAAATCTTTGCATTTATTATGGTTTGCACGTCGCCGATACCCTCAATATGTGTGATGATCAGTGTAAGTATCACCGTGCTGTCGCAACCTTCTGCCGTCGTACCTGTCCATCTGTAGGTGCCACTTTCGGTGTAGGTTGCACCGTTCCAGGTGTAGCTCTCATCTGAACTGTCAGACACCGTGGTCTCCATGCTGTAGTGGATTGTCAGATGCAGCGTGTCCACTTGCGTGCAGCCGTTGGTGTCGGGATGGCTCTCCAAATACTGGCCGCTGGCCGCCAGCCACAGGCCACTCCAGAAGAAACTGTCGCAAGCTACTTCGGTTGTAGCGGTATGCACTGGATTGTTGATGGTCAAGTGCAATGTGTCCACCTGTATGCAGCCGTTGGCATCGGGGTGGCTGTCCAGATATTGGCCGCTGGTCACCTGCCACTGCCCACTCCAGAAGAAACTATCGCAGGCAGTTTCGGTGACGGCGGTGTGTTCAGGGTTGTTGATGTTGATGGTAAGTATAGTGACGGAGTCGCAGCCCGCCGCATTAACTGATGTGTCTGAATATTGACCACTGACGACTAACCACTGACCATTCCAGAAGTAGCTGTTGCAAGCCGTCGCCGAGGTGTCGCCTGATGTACTGTGATGAACAAAGAGGTGATGCGAGACGATACTGTCGCAGCCGCCAGAGGACGTGAGAATGTCATTGAGCACCGCATCGTCGGTGTAGATTGTACCGTGCCAAATATAACTGTCGCAGACGGTGATGCTGTCGCATCCCAAAGAAGGTTCACACGTCACAAAGATTGCTCTATACTGATGATGTCCTGTGGCAATTACTATTCGCGGATTGTCAGTGTTTCCATCGTTCCAATGGGAAAAGTGGTAACCTTCATTAGGTATGGCGGTAAGCATTACTGTATCCAGGTAAGGCACTGTATCACTGCCAATGACATAACCCATGTAACTATAGTCAACAAAAGTGTTGTTATGGAATTGTATATTGTCAACAGCTGCAGGTGGTTGAAGACCATCCATAAAGTCATTCCAGTAGAAAACTAACTTGTATTCACCTTCCTCTGTTATTGAGAAATTTCCAGTTTCAGTAGTCCAATCTGTTTGTGACGCCAACTGCGAACCACTGTCGAGGGCGATAGCTGCCCAAGGGAGAGTATTGTAAGACCAATCACCAGGACCAAGATAATACCAACTTGGCAGTAATGCAACCCGTAGATAATCCCAGTTGGCTTGACCATTGCAACGCCAGTTGTAATGATAACTATACTGACCCGAAAGTAAATATAATGATGTATAGGCAAATACATAAGATCCATATCCCGCAATATAGCTATTACTTCTACCATTGTTGCTACTAACAAAAAGTGCTCGATTAGTGTCACCAAGTGAATTGATATACCATTGATTGGGGTACTCGTCATTATAAAAAGTCCATAGCTCATCTAGTGAGGCGTTCTCAAAATCGATATTATACTCAGTACCCGCAGTTGTATTCCCAATAATCATATACAAATTTTTAGCAAATACAGCAGTAATCGTTGTGTCTTGTGATAATATAAGAGTACGTGGATTATCGGTACAATCGTCACTCCATTTAACAAAATGATATCCGACATTCGGTTTTGCTTCAATTGTGGCGAATTCCCTATGTCCATATTGGCCTTCCCCATAGACATTTCCATAAGGAGTGCTATCGGCCACATTTAGTGATATGGTGTAGTGGCGTATTGCTTCAAATACAGGGAAACCTCCATTATTTCCCATAGTATCAAGTGCCCACCGACGATAGATTCCAATAGTGTCGTATGTGTTTACCCATGCATTTAAGGCATCAAGTAGATTCGTGGGACTTGAGTTTCCAATAGGAACTGTTGATTCCAATACACCATTCGCGGAAAAAAAAGTAGTGTCGCTTATATCCGAGTCAAGATAAAGCGATCCAACAATTGGCCATTGATCTGTATTACGAAGTCCATATAAATATCTTCCGGAAGCATCATGAAGACATCCTGCCAATTTACCCGAATATATTCCGGGGTTCTCAATAACTCCGGTAGAGTATGCATTTTGGATAAAACAATTGGCGACATAGCCAATAATACCTCCTGAGAAACCTATTGGAGGATAAATAGGGAATGAATGGACGCTGCATGAAGAATAGCAGTTTTCTATTCTTTTATTAAACCCTTGTGACATGTCTCCAAATAATCCTCCGACATATTGAATACCGCGCACATCTCCTGATGAAGAGCAATTTCGAATCGTCAATTCGCCATAGCCCTCGCTATAACCCATAATGCCACCCACTTCGTAGTTACCTTCGATTGACACCCCTGTTGCATGGCAATTATCGAATAATACCATAGGATTAATATTATTACTATGGTAATGACCGAGGATTGCACCGGCATAGGACTCTCCCTTCACCACGGGATTCACCATCCGAATATTCTTAAATTTAGCTTGCGGGATAGCCAACCTTTGGAAAACGCGACCAAATAAACCGACATCAATACCTCTTTCATTCACATACATATTGCTTATGGAATGGTCTTTACCATCAAATGATCCTTGAAATGTATAGTCATAACTATATCCCATTGGCAGCCATTTGTATTGTGCCAAGTCAATATCTGCCATCAATGTAACAGTTTTGCCTAAATATTTTTTATTCACCTGTCCATGTAATCCATTCACTAAACATGACAACCAAGCCAGACCTTCAGCAGAGGTGATTGTTACATTGCCATCCGCGTCCTCTATGTAGCCATCGGGCTGAGATGTCACAATATCAGTCCAATAGGGTTTGTCAAACAATACCTGTATGGGGCTGTTCCATCCGCTATGATGATGGTCATCACAGTATTGCCTCACGCAGATATTATACATCCTGCCCAAAATCAAGTTGTTTAGTTCTATCACATTTGTATCAGTGGTAATGTATGATGCCGTATTGTCAAGAGAATCCGACTCCCAATATTTAATCATCCAATGCGTCGATAGTTCGTCCCTATCCCATGACAGGTGTACTGCGTATCCAGAGTCATTGGCCACATTGACGGCAACTATATTATCAACATTGGAGCATAAAACATTGTATTTGTCACCCAATAGAGGAAAACCGTTGTTCACCAACAAAGAATCTTCTTGCCATACTCTCCAATTGCTGTCACTTTCAAATTCCACTTTTTTATTGAGAGCATCAAGCAGGTCTATATAGCCGATGCCATCGAAATATACGCTGTCATTTAATCTGAACGACTCCCTGTCAATTCGCATCGTATCTGTTATACTGCCGTAAACATTGATGTCAAAGCCAATAAAAGGTAGATTATAATTAACTCCATAGCAATTATGTATCTCTGCTCCTTCCATATATGCACATATACTTCCCCTCCAGCCAGCTTCGGCAATAACACGAACTGAACAATAGTTATTTGTAAGTGAGCAGTCGGAACCACCCATATTCCCGATAAAACCGCCATTAGTGCCCGCACAAGCAGAATTCATCATCGATGTAAGAGTGCCCACTGCATAACAATTTGAAATATCAACAGACGATGCACTTCCGATTAATCCACCACCCATCAATCCTCTTTGGGCAAGATCAACCTGATGTTTATATTGGAGTATTGTACCGTTATTCACACCGCAATTTCTGACACTCGCCAAAAAAATACTAGCTGCCAAAATACCATAAGCTCCATCGGGACACTCTATATAAGGATTTTGAAAGGTCAAATCACTGATGGTGCTTCGGTTTTCATTGGTATGGCCCCTATAAAATGCAAAAAAACCATAGGAAGAAGGAGTAGTGTCGTCTTCAATTATTCTCATGTTAGAGATAACATGTCCGTTACCGCGGAAGTCGCCATAAAATTCGGTGACAGGCCGCCATAAATGTTCTCCGAGGTCAATGTCGGCAGCAAGATTTACTGTTGTATGAGCAATGGATTGTGTACTTCCCTGTTCTATTACTTGTTTTGCCCACCACGCAAGTCCTTCTGCAGAAGAAATTGTAATAGGATAATGCCCCGTGGTGTCTAATTCGCCTATCACGAACCCTCCTGGTTGTGTCTGAACCACATCAATCCAATACTTGCTCCTTGCCCTAATCTTAATTGGACCATACCACATCCCACCGCATTGTGGCCTAATATAAAAATCATATTCTACCATACCTACCAATCCGCTTATGGCAATTGTAGTATCATTTGCATTTACAATAGTTCCATCTCCCAACACATGGCCTGTAATGCCGTATTCTACTTGCCAACTTGTAGCCCCTCCATTTTCTTCCCACGACAATATCACTGTTGTAGAGTCAACAGATGTGGTTACATTTGACACCATCCGGCAATCACCATTTTGCTGTATTACAAGTTTAAAACCTCTATACATGAATGAGCCGGCATATTCTATTGTCAACAAACTGTCCAAGGACAAAACTGGACTTGCGTCATTGTTCTCAACAGGAGTAATATTGCGCAACAGACTCCCCGATGCATCATACATCTGGACATTTTGGTCTAAATATGAAATAATGTTTGCAACCAATTGGTTGGTGTCATTGGAGGAAATAAAATTGACGGTGTTATTGCACACATTGTTGTAACTTGTGCCATTATAGGAATTGTGCCCCAGCAGATGGTAGAATTCTATGGGTTCATCAACAGTAAAGGTGCTGGTGCCGGCCATCTGGCCAAGGATGACTGTGCCGGTACTATCAGGGGCGATACCGAGGAGGACGGACTGGTCGCTGTTGAAGGCCATACCTGCAGGACTTACCGCATTGGTAAGGTACCAGCCGTCGGCATAGCCACTCCAGCCGAAATTGAAATGGAAATAACCATTCTGCGTGTATCCGTCGCAGATAAAGGTGTGGCCACCTGAACCTTGTCCGCTGTACATCACAGGACGGTTGGCGGCGATGTCGGTGCGGAGCAGGGTCTCCCATTCGGCATTGGTGAAGTAGGCTTTCTCGGCGAAGCTAAGGTCGGGGCTAAAACGGAAAAAATTTATCAATCCTGCACGGGCATCGATATCGTATGCACCGCTTTCGTTCGTACCATAGCCCATATTGGCAGCTACACCGCAGTCGCGCATTAGTGTGGCAACGGCGTTAATCTCCTGAAGGGTGCTGGTGGCCGTGAGGACATTGGGCATGTGGGCGTAATTATAGGTGGCGCTGTCGTAGTTGACCGAGAGGGTGCCGTAAGTGTCATGTTGGTAGCTGTGGGTACCGCGGCCATGCACGGGGTAACCCCAATAGTTGATGATCTGTGCCATTGCGGTGGCGACGCAGCCAGTATAGACATGGCCGGCGGGGCCGTTGGCATCCTCGGGGCAAAGGGCGTTATAGTACTGTCCCTGGTCCCAAGTGGTGGTCAGCAGTGGACCGACGCTGTCGGGGAGATTAGTGGTTAGCGTTAAGTGTTCAGTGAGTAGTTGGTGCCATTCGGCGGCGGTCTCGCGGTCGGTCTCGTGGCTTGAGGCTGCCTCTATCTGACCTGCCAGATCATCAAGATAGGAGGCCACCTGCGGAGGCAATGATTGAATGTTTTGAGTAGGCCATGGGCGGCTCATGCTGTAGCCGAGGACAGGGTGGGCTATATCGTCGGCACTGACAAGGACAAACATATTGCCCACGTTGACGGCATATATGGCGACTTTATCGCTTTGGGACACCTTGTGGGTATAAACAACCGAAGCGGGCATCTGGTCGGTGCCTTTCATATATTGGGCGACAAAGTTGCGTGCCACTTGCACGGCACGGGTAGAATCTACTGGAGAAGCCGTCACCGTAAGTGCTGTCGATATTAGTAAAAGATAGGTAATCAGTTTTTTCATATTTTCTTTGTTTTTTTATTTTCAGATCATCAATATATCTGCCGACAGTTGCTCGAAGGCGGCTGATTGACACTGCAAAGGTACGAAGTTTTTCCAATTTGGCAAAAATAATGTTAATGATACCTTAAAAAAACAACTGTAACGCTGTAGCGTTGTAACGCTCGGCGAAAGTTTTTTGTCTAAATAACAAAGGAATAATGAATTACAATACCACGAAAGGCTCATCACCAGCTTTGCCGGCTCTCGGAGTAGGGACAGATAGCATCAAAACAAGGCTCTTTTAGGGCTCAAAAATGACGAAATTTGCTTTTTTTCGATGCATTTTTTCGTTCTTGGCTCGCGTCTCAGCGGTGCGTTTTTTTGCGGTTACGCTGTTTTGGGAGGGGGACGGGTGGCCCAATGGTACCCTTGATGGCCGAAAGCGGGGAGGGTGGAATGGGTTGTCGGTTAAAGATTCCTTGAGTCATCCTTAAGTCATCCTTGAGTCATCCGTAGGTCATCCTTAAGGGAATTGAAAGGGAAAGCGAAACGATTTTGAGCGGGTGGCTTATGGCTTAACAGGCAGCCCTTAAAAGGGGTAGGTGGGCAGGATGGAAGATACGGGTAATTTGTCCTGTCGGGCGGGTGCGATATGGATTTTGCAAGGGATGATGAGTATTGTCTTTTGAAAAAAATGTTTGTGTAAAATGTTGTGTATTAATGCTAATCGGTTGTTTTTGGGCGTATGGGACAAAAAAATTTGGTCAGTTCGGAAAAAGGTTGTAATTTTGCACCCGCTTTCGAGAGAGGAAGCGTAGCAAAACGGGGTATTAGCTCAGTAGGCTAGAGCGCTTGCATGGCATGCAAGAGGTCATCGGTTCGACTCCGATATACTCCACCAAAGAGGGTCGCATAACGGCCCTTTTTTGATAAAGCGAGGGGTAGTAGCTCATCTGGTAGAGCATTTGGTTCGCAATCAAAAGGTAGTGGGTTCGAGTCCCATCTACTCCACGGGAAGAGAGGCTGAGGACGGCCTCTTTTTTTTGTTATGCAATCAAAAGGTAGTGGGTTGTCGG
>DGIA01000033.1:34911-87207 GCA_002392965.1 Bacteroidales bacterium UBA3834
CGCGCCACGAGTCCCATCTACTCCAGAGAGAAGATGCAGAGATGTTTTTTTTGAATTTTTAACAATAATAGTGTCGTATTTGCGTTACCTCCCATATCTACAACCAAAAACTAAAAACATGATGAAAGGGTATTTTGAAAGTATGCTTCCTGCCGAAGAGTTGTCTCAAATCAGCTATATTCCTACCCTCGGCGAATTTGTGGAATGGATTGACAAAAAATGGCACGACCTGCCAGCCCTATCTGACACCGTGCGCCACATTACCTATGGCGAGATGTGCGATGCTGTGGCCCGCAAACGTGCCATGCTCAACGATATGGGTCTTCAGCACGGTGACCTTGTAGCTATCCTCGACGACAGCACGGTAGAGGCTGTGGAGATGTTTCTTGCCGTCACCTCGGCCGGTTATGTGGCCCTTAATCTGCCGTCGTCGTTGCCTTCCCAAGCGGTGGTGGGTTGCTGCATGAAGTTTCGGGTCAAGGTGCTTGCCGTGGGCCCCAATTACATGAAGGCCACGAAGGGTGCTCCTTGCCGGGTGATACCCATCGCCGATTGTGCCGACCATGCGGCACCGGTGGCCCAATGCGACAAGGAGGAGGCCGCGGCCATCTTCTTCACGGGCGGCACCACGGGAACTCCCAAGGGGGCGGTGCTTCCCCACCGGGCCTTGATGCGCGGAGCCCTGAACGGCTGCTACGCCCCCGGCCATCAGCTGGCATGTAACCGCTATGCCCATGTGCTGCCCTTAAGCCACGTCTTCGGCCTCATTCGCGGCACCTTGTCGGCTCTCTATACCGGTGCCGAATGGGTGTCGGCAGGCAACGTGAAAGAGACGGTCACCAAGATGCCCGCCATACGTCCTACCGCGATGGTGGCTGTGCCCGGTATCTGCGAGATTATGATGGGGTTGGTGAAGATGTACGGCAAGGAATTTCTTGGAGGCCAGCTGAAATATATCATCTCGGGTGCCGCCAATGTGCCACCGAAGCTTATCGCCGAATTCGACAAGCTGGGAATCCATCTCTTCGCCGGATACGGCATGACGGAAGGCGCCAACCTCACCACGGGCAATATCGACGTGAGGGAACGTCCCACCTCGGTGGGCAAGCTCTACACCGGCCAGGAGGTGAAGGTGGTGGATGGAGAGTTATGGTTCCGCGGCGACAACGTCTTCCTGGGCTACTATGGCGACCCCGAAAAAACTGCCGAAACGTTGGATGCCGAGGGATGGATACATACCGGAGACTTGGTGCGTTTCGACGAGGATGGCTATATGTACATTGTGGGACGTATCAAGAACCTTATCATACTTGACAACGGCGAGAACGTCAGTCCCGAGAGTATTGAGGAGCTTTTCTACAAAGATGCCAAGTTGCGCGACTGCCTGGTGCGAGAGGACACCCTCGACGGCCGTCAGGTGATAGCCATCGAGATACTGCCCCGCATGGAGGAATTCGACGGCAAGCCGTGGGACGAGGTAGAGCAATACTTCAACCGGTTGGTCGGCGAGGTGAATGCCACGCTTCCCACCACCCACCGGGTGGCCAAAGTGACGGTGCGCAAGGAAGACTTCAAACGCACCGGTGCCATGAAGGTGTCACGCAATCAAGCTTAAGTGATATTTTTAAGGCCTGCGCTCTATTTTAAGCCAATAAACATAAAACGCTAAACCTTATGGAAAGAACAGATATCTACAACAAACTGAAAGAAATATTGGTCAAGATCAAGCCTTCGGCCGACTTGACTGCTATTGGCGACAACACACAGTTGGTGCGTGACCTGGGGCTTGACTCGCTGACCATTCTGCTGATGGCATTGGCGATGGAGAAAGACTTCGGTGTACGCTTTGAAGGCAATCCCCAGTTCACTACTGTGGGACAGGTGGTGGATTATGTGGAGAAGGCCTTATGAATACAATTGAGATTGTGCGGGTGGTGACCCGTCGGCAGAGGCGGCAATTCATCACCTTCCCCGAACGGCTCTACAAAGGTTGTGCCAACTGGGTGCCGCCGCTGGTGGGCGACGAATACGACACCTTCAATCCCCGCAAGAACGGGGCCTACGATTTTTGTGAGGCAGACAGCTTCCTTGCCATCAGGGATGGCAAGGTGGTGGGCCGCGTTGCCGCCATCATCAACCACAAAGCCGACGATGGCGACGGGTCGTTACGGTTCGGATGGCTCGATTTCGTCGAAGATATCGAGGTGCTCCGAGCCCTCGTGGCGGCCGTCGAAGACTGGGGCCGTCAGCGTGGCCGAAAGATGCTGAAGGGGCCGTGGGGTTTTACCGATATGGACAAAGAAGGACTGTTGGTGGAAGGCTACGAACACCTCAGCCCCTTTACCTGCCTGTATAACTATCCCTACTACGACTTGATGTTGCAGCAACTGGGGTTTGCGAAAGACGTTGACTGGACTCAGCGGATCATGGACGTAAGCACCGAACTGCCCCCCATGTTCCAGTATGCCCCATTGATAGAGGAACGTTTTGGGGTGCATGTGGTACGCCCCGACAGCACCCGCCAGATGGGTCGCCGCTACGGCAAGGCGATATTCCACATGTACAACGAGGCTTTCGCCCCCTTGGCGGGCTTCTCACCACTCACCGACAAGCAGATCGACAACTACCTGAAGACCTACGTCCCTATAATGGATAAAGACTTCGTGGCGGTGGCTGTCGATAAAGACGACCATCCAGTAGGATTCCTTTTCTGTGTGCCGTCGCTCTCGAAGGCGGTGAAGAAAGCCCGCGGACGGCTCTTCCCGTTGGGCTTTGCCCATGTCCTACGCGCCCTGAAGCACAACGATACCCTCGAGGCGCTGCTCATTGGCGTACGGCCCGAGTATCAGGCCTGCGGTGTGCCGGTGTTGCTGTTCAAGTATATCCACGAAAACTGTATCCGTCGGGGTATCCGCAGCATCATCTTCAACCCCCAACTGGAAGAGAACCACAAGGTGCAGAACCTCTTCGGAGACTACCATCCGGAGCCCTTCATGCGTCGTCGCGCCTACAAAAAACCACTCTGATAAGAACCAGGCGTTTTTATCTATTTACCGCCTCTTCGAGACCTGTAAGACACCCCTGTATCTCCTCATGGGTGTCTCTTTTTTGTATTAGGCGGCGAAGATGGCGGCGATGTTGCCGGCGAAGAGTTTCACGGCCATGGCCAGCAGGATGACCCCGAAGAATTTGCGCAGCACATAGATGAGGTCGGCCCCCAGCCAGTGGGTGATTTTGTCGAGGTAGCGCAGCACGAAGAAGTCGAGCACGATGTTCATCAGCAGGCCGATCATGATGTTGACGGTGGCGTATTCGGCGCGCAGCGAGATGAGAGCCGTGATGGCACCGGGCCCGGCGATGAGGGGGAAGGCCACGGGCACGATGCTGGCACCCGACGAGGTGGGCTCGTTCTTGATGATGTCGCGTCCCAGAATCATCTCGAAGGCGAGGATGAAGAGCACCACTGAGCCGGCCACAGCGAACGAGGGCATGTCGATGCCGAAGAGGCGCAGCAGCGCCTCGCCCACGATGAAGAAGCCCACGAAGAGCAGCAGCGCCGCGACGGTGGCGTGGAAGGGCTTGATCTGCGACCCTTTTTCGCGCATGGCGACGAAGATGGGGATGGATCCTGTGATGTCGATGATGGCGAACATCACCAGGAAGGTGCTGAAAATTTCTACAATATTGATGGATTGGAACATGGGCTGTGTATTTGTGTTTTGGGTTGTCAGTTCGTTTCGTCGATGCCGTCAATGATGTTGAGGTAGTTCCGGTAGCGCTCCGCGCTGATGCGTCCCTCCTCGACGGCGGCTTTCACGGCGCAGCCGGGTTCGTGGCGGTGGGTGCAGTTGGCAAAGTGGCAGTCGTGCAGCACTGCCCGCATTTCGGGGAAGAAGTGGCCGAGCTCCTGTGCGTTGAAATCCACCATGCCGAATTCCTTGATGCCGGGGGTGTCGATCAAGTAAGTCAAGAGTTTGGAGTTAAGAGTTGAGAGTGGGACGTGGTGGATTTCGGCGAAGGTGGTGGTGTGCCTGCCTTTGAGGCTCCAGTCGGAGAGTTGTCCCACCTTGAGTCCGAGTCCGGGGCTGAGGGCGTTGAGCAGGGCGCTCTTTCCCACGCCGCTGTGGCCGCTGAAAAGCACCGTCTTGCCACCGATGAGGCGGTTCACCTCGTCGAGGCCGGTGCCGTCGAGGGCCGACACCTCGAGCACGGGGTATCCGGCTGCAGTATAGACGGCTTTCATCTCGTTGTGGATTTCCCAGAGTTCATCGTCGTAGAGATCGACCTTGTTGAAGAGGATGGCGGCGGGGATATGGTAGGCTTCGGCGGTGACCAGCAGGCGGTCGATGAAACCCGTCGAGGTGCGTGGCAGGCCGAGGGTGGCCACGATGCACAGCAGGTCTATGTTGGCGGCGATGACGTGGGTCTGTTTCGACAGTTTGGTGGCGCGGCGCACGATGTAGTTGCGGCGGTCTTCCACCTCGTGGATGACCCCTGTGCCGTCGTCCTGCATCTCGAACAGCACGCGGTCGCCCACGGCCACGGGGTTGGTCTGTTTGTTGCCCCGCAGGCGGTAGTTGCCTCGCAGGCGGCAGTCGATGGCAGTGGTATCAGTCAGCACGCGGTACCAGCTGCCGGTGGTTCTTATGACCAGGCCTTCCTTCATGGCGTGTTGGGTTTGTAGTCGCCGCGGTCAACCACCGTCTCGTAGCCGATGCGTGCGAAGCGGGCTTCGGTGCAGGCGCGGCATTCGGCGGCCTCCTCGCCGGTGCATATCTTGTTGTCGTAGATGGCGTAGTCCTTGCGGTGGTCGCGAGGCGAGAGGTTGGGCATCACCACGTTGGCGCCGTGCAGGATGCCTTGTTCGCGTCCTTGGGGGTGCAGGGTGCCGAGGGCCGTGGTGGCCGGCAGCAGCACGTGGGGCTGCAGCAGGCGGATGATGGACAGCAGTCGCAGGGTGTAGGTCACCTTGCCGTTGGGCTGGTCGGCGAAGGGGGTGTCGTGGGCCGCGATGAAAGGCCCGATGCCCACCATCTGCGGTTCAAAGCGCCGGATGAACTGCAAGTCCTCGTAGAGGGTGTCGAAGGTCTGGTAGGGCGAGCCCACCATGAACCCGCAGCCCACCTGGTAGCCGATTTCCTTCAGCGCCTGCAGGCAATCCATGCGGTGCTGCCACGACATCTCGGCCGGGTGCAGCTGTGCGTAGTGCGTGGCCGAGGCGGTCTCGTGGCGCAGCAGGTAGCGGTTGGCGCCGGCATCGTAGAGGGCCTGGTAGCTCTCGCGGCTCCGTTCGCCGAGCGAGAGGGTGATGGCGCAGTCGGGATAGCGACGGCGCACGGTACTCACGATGCGGCACATGCGCTCGTCGGTGAACCATCCGTCCTCGCCGCCCTGCATCACGAAGGTGCGGAAGCCCAGGCGGTAGCCTGTCGCGCAGCAGTCGTAGATCTGCTCCTCGGTCAGGCGGTAGCGCACCGCCGAGCGGTTACTGCGACGCAGGCCGCAGTAGAGGCAGTCGTTCTTGCAATGGCTTGAAATCTCGATGAGGCCGCGAATGAAAATCCGTTTGCCATACACCGCGTCGGCCACCTCGCGCGCCGTCCGTCGCAGCTGCTCGACGAGCTCCCGGTCGTCAGTGGTGAGCAGCAGCTCCAGCTCCTCGCGTGTGATGTTCCGCGTCTGGCTCAGGTGTTCTATCGTGTTCATAAACCGGTGTCTTTAACGCCAAAAAGCAGAAAATATTGTATCTTGTGTAAGTGGCTGGAAATCACCGACTAAGCGCTTTTCTTCAGGATTGTTTGCCAACTTGCTGATATTCAATGTTTCCAAGGGGGTTGGTCCGTAGTTGCTCCGTAGTTGCTCCGTGGTTGGTCCGTAGTTGGTCCGTAGTCGGTCCGACGGCAGCCGGAGGAAGGCCGGCGGAAGGCCGGTGCTGTGCCGGAGGAGGTGGCCGGGCAGTAGCTGGCAGGAGAAACCTCGCTCCCCGGGGGCAATAAAAACACGAGGTCGGCGTTTTAGAGGGCGAGATGAGGAAACTGGTGTATATCCTGTGGTTGTTGGCGGCGGTTCCCGCATGGGGACAGCCGCATTGGAACAACCTGGAGGTCAATCGCGTCAACAAGCTGCAGCCCCATGACCGCATCGTGCCCGAGGGCGACTGGGTGCGGTGCCTCAACGGGATATGGCGTTTCCGCTATTTCGACAATCCTTCGCGGGCCACCCTCGCGCCCGACCGGTGGGACAGCATCCGGGTGCCGGGCAACATCGAGCTCCAGGGCTACGGGGTGCCGGTGTATGTGAACATGAGGAATGAGTTTCCGAGCTGTCCTCCCAAGATACCTGCCGACTACAACCCCGTGGGGGTCTATGCCCGTGATTTCACGGTGCCGGCGCATTGGAACGGACGCCGGGTGATAGTGAAGTTCGGGGCGGTGAAATCGGCCATGTACCTTTATGTCAACGGCCACGAGGTGGGCTACAGCGAGGACTCGAAGACCCCGGCCGAATGGGACATCACACGCTATCTGCACAGCGGACGCAACCGCATGGCGGTGAAGGTATTGCGCTGGTGCGACGGCAGCTATCTGGAGTGTCAGGACATGTGGCGCATGAGCGGCATCACACGCGACGTGGTGCTCTACAGCGTGCCGCGCAGCTATATAGCCGACATGCGGGTGGTGGCCGGTGTGGATACCCAAAGCTACAGCCGGGGTGCGTTGGAGGTGCTGATTGACTTCAACCACGAGGTGGCGGGAGGTAGCGTGGAGATGGCGTGCTGCGGTCGTACCATCCGCAAGAGGCTCGACCCCAACGACTGGTTTGTCGCGCTTGAGGCCGAGGTGGGGGAGGTGCAGGCGTGGAGCGACTCGACGCCGACGCTCTACGACCTCACCGTGCGCCTGTTCAACGCCGCGGGACGCGAGACCGAGCGGATTGTGAAGAAGATAGGCTTCCGCAGGGTGGAAATCAAGGACGGCCTGCTATGCCTCAACGGACGGCCGATGGAGATCCGCGGCGTGAACCGCCACGAGCATTCCATGTACGGAGGCCACTACATTACCCCCGACGAGATGCGTCAGGACATAGCCATGATGAAGGAACTGGGCATCAATGCCGTGCGCACCTCGCACTATCCCGACGACGAACTGTGGTACGACCTCTGCGACTCGGCCGGCATCTATGTCTGGGACGAGGCCAACGTGGAGAGCCACGCTCAGGGCTACGGCGAAGGGTCGCTGGCCAAGAAGCGCGAGTGGCTCACCCCGATACTGGACCGCATACACAACATGTACCGCCGCGACCGCAACCACCCCTGCGTCATCGCCTGGAGCCTGGGCAACGAGTGCGGCAACGGCATCTGCTTCGAGGAGGCCTACCGTCTGCTGAAAAGCAAGGACCCCACGCGGCCGGTGGTATATGAACGTGCCGAACTGGATGCCAACACCGACATCGTCGGCGTGATGTACCCCTCGGTGCAGTTTCTCTCCGACTATGCCCGCAATCCGCAGAACAAGCGCCCCTACATCATGGCCGAATACTGTCACGCCATGGGTAACTCGATGGGCGGTCTGAAGGACTATTGGGACACCATCGACAAGTACCCGCAGCTGCAGGGCGGCTTCATCTGGGACTGGGTGGATCAGGCTTTTTTGAAGAATGGATGCTGGGCCGCGGGCGGTGACTTGGGCGAACTCCCGGGGTTGAAGGATGACGATGCCTTCTGCGCCAACGGAATATTGTCTGCCGACCGCACGCCGCACCCACACGCCGCCGAGGTGGAGGCCGTCTATACCCACGGTCGCAACTGCGTGCCCGCCAACCCCAATCGCAAGTATGAGACTTGGACGACAGGTCCGGCAAAGCACTATAAGTTCCAGCGTGACAAGCACAGCATCACCCTCAGTGGCAATGACTTCAGCATCACGCTGAGCACCGATGACGGCAGCATGACTTCCTACCGGTACGAGGGCCGCGAGCTGCTGGCCCGTCCGTTGCGGTGGAACTTCTGGCGGCCGCCGACGGAGAACGACCGCGAGGATGTGAACGGAGCGCGGGCCTGGCAGGGCCTTGACCAGCTGAAGGCCCGTGTGCTGAGCGTCACCACCGGCGAGGCCGAGGTGCAGATGATGCTTCTCCTGAGTACGCCCGACGGCGCCGCCATGCGCCTGAAGCAGATCGTGGAGGCCGACGAATACGGCAGGTTGCAGCTGAGCTACCTGGTGTCGCCCGACGGCCAGTTCCGCACGTTGCCCAAGCTGGGCATCCAGTTCGGACTCGACACCGCCTACACATCCTGTACCTTCTACGGCAACATATTCGAGACCTACCCCGACCGACACACAGCGCAGCGTATCAGCCGCTGGTACAAGAGCATGGAGGAGCTGGCCGCACCGCAATATGTGGTGCCGCAAGAGCAGGGCAACCGCGAGGCTGAATGGGTGCATTTCAAGGGAGAGGAGGTCGGACTGAGGGTGGTGGCTCCCGACGTGCCCCAAGTGCCGCTCAATTTCAGCGTGAGACGCTACAACGACAGCGTGATGACCGCTGCCCGTCGCTGGAAAGACCTTACCCCCGACCCCTACTATACCGTCAGCATCGACCACCGTCAGGCAGGCCTGGGGACCGCCACTTGCGGACCGGGAGTGGCCGACCGCTATACTCTCAGCGGCGACAGCACCTACTGCTACCGCTTCGACCTCCTGCCGGGTATGACCGACCGGATATACAGTTTCCTTACGCATAGGGACATGTCTCAGTTGATCACCCCGACATTGCCGTGCGAGAGGGTGGGGGTGGAGCGAGTGGAGGTGAACCGTCGTCCCGACAAGCAGTATTCGGAAGGGTTTCCTGGCCTGCTCACGGATGAGCGCCGTGGTGTCTGTGGCGACTGGCATCGCGGTTGGACGGGCTGGAGCGGCCCCGACACGGTGGCGCTGACGCTCACGCTGAAGGATTATGCCGATATTGACGAGGTGACAGTAGGCACCAGCCACAGCCCCGCCGACTGGGTGGTGAAGCCGCTCGACGTGCAGGTTTCGTGGAGCATCGACGGACAGAGATGGAGTGCCTGGCAGAGTATGGAGTTGCTCAATCCTCCGACCGACCTATATGCCGACAGTAGGAGGCTGACCTATACCTTGCATCCGCGGCGGGCCCGCAGCATTCACTATGTACGGCTGCGGTTTGTCTGCCGTCCCGGCCTGCCTATATGGCACAGCCACGCCGGAGAGGCGGCGTGGCTGATGCTCGACGAAGTGGAACTCCGTCACAAATAGAGTGTTTCCTTATTTCTCGCGGATGACGTCGCCATGGTCGCGGACAATCATGCGCTGCCACTCCTCGCGGTAGTGAGGCTGGCTGGGAAATACGGCGTTGCCGGTCTTGGTGCGCTCGAACTTGCCGTCTTTCTCCTTTTTGATGTTGCCGTCCATGTATTTGACCAGCAGGTATCTGTCGAGCTTGTTCCACTCGGTCATCATGCGTGCTGCGGCGCGGTTGCTGAAGTCGTTGAGCAGGCGCTCCAGGGCCTCGCCCTCGTTCTGCTTGGCACGGTTGTCGAACTTCTCCACATCGTGGATGTAGGACTCTTCCAGCTGGTTCTGCGCTTTCTGGAGATCGACGATCATGTCGCTGTAGCGGCTATAGACAAAGTTGCTCACGCGGTTGAAGAGCCAGAAGGCCGAGGTCTCGCTGTAGGTCAGCATGTCGCCGTTGCCCTGACGGAAGCAGAGGGGGATTTCGGTGATGCCACAGTACATGGGGCAATAGACGGTGCTGTAGGTATCATCGACGCCGAACCACAGGATGCCGCCGATCTTGGAGGGCAGCCATCCGCGGCACTGGGCCACGAAGGAGAATCCGGTCTGCTGGGTCGAGGTGGCGCGCTCATGCACATAGCTGTGGCCGTCGATTTCGAATCCCATGGGACGCCAGCGGTAGGGGCAGTTGAAGGGACCGCCACCGAGGTCTTTGCTCATGTCCATGGAGGTGCCCTCGTAGTGGTCGCGCATGAGGTTCATGGCTTCGTGCACGTCAATCTTGTGGTCGGGTTTGATCCAGAGGGGCAGGCGCTCGGCCGTGGCATCGCCCATGGCATATTTCTCGTAGCGCTGCATGCCGGGGGCCACGCGGTTGAACATGGCATAGACACGGGCGTCGCAGCCACGCATGCCGCTGAAGGTCAGCGGGGCATAGACATCGCAGAACGAAAAGTCGGCATCGGTGCCGTCGTACCATCCGCAGGCGCGTGCGTAGGTGATGACCTCGCTGCTATAGACACACTCTACTTCAGGTTCGAAGAGGTAGTCGAGGTGGGCGCTGCTGATGGTGGTGTGCAGACCTTTGCCCTTGGCTTTGTTGAACTTCTTGCCTTCCTGCGGGAACTGGGTGATGCGGGCCTGGTTGGCATGACCGCTCACATAGCCGTCGGGGATGCGGCGGGCCACCCACACGGCGCCGTCGGTGTATTTGTATTTCAGTTTCTTGGCAAGGTCAGCCTTCACGGTGCCGGGGCGCTTGCCGATGAGTTCGAGGATCCACACCTCGTTGGGGTCGGCGATGCTGAAGCTCTCGCCTTCGCTGTGGTAGGGGTAGTCCTTCATGAAGCCGGCGAGGACCTGGATGGCCTCGCGGGCGTTCTTGGTGCGCTGCAGGGTGAGGTAGATGTAGCTGCCGTAGTCGATGCCACCTTCAATCTCGCTGGCCAGCTCCTCGCGGCCACCGTAGGTGGTCTCGCCGATAGCCAGCGCATGTTCATTCATGTTCCCCACCACGCTGTAGGTGTGGGCCACTTGGGGGATCTTTATCAAGGGGGTGCCGCTGTCCCAGTCGATTACTTGGAACATGGTGCCCACAGGGTAGGAGGCTGCACGGCGGTAATACAGCTCGCCGTAGAGCGTGTGGCTGTCGGCGGCATAGGTAATCATTGTGGAGCCGTCTTTTGTGGCACCTTTGGTGAACAGGAAATTGGTGCAGGCTTCGGCACTGTCGGCCACCGACAGGGCAATAATTGCTGCAATGGTAAGAATTTTGCTGATCTTCATGGTATTGTGATTATTGTTGTTGTTTGTGTCTAGTTGTTTTCAAGGTGCAAAGATACAAAAGTTTTTCCAATCTTTGTACAAAGAGACAAAAAAAGCCGCCGACAGGGTTTCACCTGTCGGCGGCGTTATAGATGTGTCTGTATTAAGATTATTCGGCTGAGTGAGCGTTGGCCTCGGGATCAACGCGCTTCACCATGCCTTGCAGGGCAGTGCCGGGTCCTACCTCGATGAATTCGGTGGCTCCGTCTGCCATCATGTGTTTCACTGTGGCAGTCCAGCGGACGGGCGAGGTGAGCTGCATGAGCAGGTTCTTTTTGATTTCGGCAGGATCGCTGTGCGGCAGGGCATCTACGTTCTGGTAGCAAGGGCAGATTGGTTTGTGGAACTCGGTGCGTTCGATGGCTTCGGCCAGTTCGATGCGGGCGGGTTCCATCAAGGGGCTGTGGAATGCGCCACCCACGGCCAACGGCAGGGCTTTGCCTTTCACTTCTTTCACTTTCTCGCAGGCACGGGCCACACCTTCGTTGGTGCCGCTGATGACCAGCTGGCCGGGGCAGTTGTAGTTGGCAGGTACGACTATTTCGCCGTCAATGCCGGCGCAGATGTCTTCGACGGTCTTGTCGTCGAGTTTGAGCACGGCGGCCATGGTCGAGGGGGTCTTTTCACAGCATTTCTGCATGGCGTTGGCACGGGCGATGACCAGTCGTAGGCCGTCCTCGAAACTCATGGCACCGGCGGCTACCAAGGCGGAGAACTCGCCAAGCGAGTGGCCACCCACCATGTCGGGATTGAAACTTTCGCCCATATATTTGGCCAGAATGACGCTGTGCAGGAAGATGGCGGGTTGCGTCACCTTGGTCTGCTTCAGGTCCTCAGGTGTACCGGCAAACATCAGGTCGGTGATGCGGAAGCCGATGATATCATTGGCTTTCTCGAACATGGCGCGGCACTCGGCGTTGCCATCGTAGAGGTTCTTTCCCATGCCCACAAACTGGGCACCCTGTCCGGGGAATACGTATGCTTTCATATTATTATTCTTTAGTTTGAATGTTTCAATAATAACGTTAAATTATTGCAAATATTGTGTGGTGACGGCGGGAGGAACGCCGTGGGTGGCAATCGGAATAGCCGGATGGCGAGCAGCAATTGTGCAATGGCCATAAAACTTTGTGCGGAGAGCGATGCCCATGCCGACCCTGTGGCCCCGAATTGAGGGATGAGCACAAGGTTCACGGCCACGTTGAGCACCAGACTTGTGGCGGCAAACAGATTGAGCTGACGCAAGTGGCCGCCGGCGGTCAGCAAAGTACCGAAGATATAGGTAAGGCTGATAGGGATGAAACCGAAGATAACCACGCGAAACACTGGTATATAGAGAGTGTACAACCCATGGTAGCGCCATCTCATCAGCGGCTCAGCAAAGACCGCGCAAAGCACCGCGGCAGTAACAGCTAAGGTCATCATAGGCCAGAAGACCAAACGGACAATATCCGTCACGCTCTTCCGTTCCTTGCATAGTCGTGAGAACACTGGTAATAGAGGAATGCTGACAAGGTAGGCTACCATGGTCAAAGCATCCAGCAGACGGAAGGCACCGGCATAGATTCCTGCCTCGGCATCGCCCGTCAACCAGCGCAGTAGGATGGGGTCGATGCGGTTGTAGGAGGCCATCAGCAAGACCAGCAGTGCGAAAGGTGCGCTCTTTTTCAGTACAACCAAGAAGAACCGTCGATTCCAGCGGAGTCTGTGGAAATGAACTTTGCGGGCGATGACCGCGAATGCCAGTGCTGCGGTGAGTCCATAGGCCAGCAGCTGGGCATAGACAAACCAATAGATGTTAAATTGCTCGCGCAACGGGCTCCACAACAAGCAACCACAGATGACGATCATCAGCATACGGTCGAACACCGAAAAGAAACTGTCCCATTTGAAGAGCAGCAATCCTTCGAAGTTGCTGCGTAAATAGAGAATGAGCGAGTTCAGTGCCTGACAAAGTGTCAGCAATGCTAGAAGGTGGAATTCATGGCTCCCATATCCCATCAGCAGACCCACGCTGAAAGTTACAATCAGGTAGAAACCAAGCAGGCAGAGCTTGATGCCGAGGATCCCGCTCAGATGCTTCTCGATCAGCTGTGGGTGTTGCGCAATGTTGCGTATGTTGAAGTTTGTAATTCCTAGGTCAAGCAGAATGTTGAAGATGTAGCTGAAACTGTAGAGAGCGTAGTAGAAGCCGTAGGCCTCGTTGCCGACGGCGTTTTGTACTTCTACCTCGATGCCAAGAATCCAGAACGGCTTGACCAGCAAGTTGGCTAATAGTACCCAGAACAGGCCTGATAATAGCTTCTTCTGCATCTTCTGTTATTTGTCGGTTGTAACAGTCCAGCGCTCTTCTAGCTCCCATTTTTCGCGCAATTGGAGTTTCTTCTCGTACAAAATACATTCCTCAGGCTGGCGGCGCGACAGCCAGTCGCCGGTGGTCCAGCGCCCGTTGCCATCGCAATCAACGACAGCTCGCAGACGGTATTCTGCCGCTGGCAGGTGCAGGAACTTAAGGCTACCAGATGTCCGGATGGGTTTGTATTGTATTATGGTGTCGCGGCTATCGAGCACCTCGATTACCAGCGGATAACCAGTCTTGTTGTCGATGTGCAAGGTCAGTATTCCGTAGTCTTTTGGGGTGAGATTGAAGAGCAGACTGTCGCTAGGATGACCATATAGGTCGGTAAAGAGACTGTCGGCCAAGCGTATGCGGTAGTTCTCGCCCGAGTGCAACTTGGTGTTCAACCGTGCCTGTAGGCCATTGCTGTCAAGCAATATTGGGCAGAAGCTGACACTGCTGTCCTTCAGTGCCATCACCTCGGCTTGCATAGGGTTGCCTGTGGCTTTGACAGGCATGGTGAACCCCAGACGCAAGTCGTCATAGTAGGCGTTGCTTCCACTACACAGAGCTTTTATTAGGGGTTCCTGTTGTTGGGTAGTGCGGCGACCTTTGCGCACGGGTGCACGGTAGCGTAGCTTCAGGGTGTCGTTCAGCCCCTCGTCGGTCAGAATCAGTACCGTGGAATCACACGACTCGTTAAGGCACCACACGCTCATCGAGTCTCCCTTCGTATTGAGCCGCCATTCCAGTGGTTCACCAGTCAGCTGTGGGTGCTGCATGGGCTTCAATGTGATGATGCTGATGCGTCCACGGGCCGTGAATTCGGCCTTCAGCAAGCGTTGGCGGCTCCGGTCGGGGGCCGAAACGCGTAGGTGTGCCATGGCGGTGCTGTCGATACTGTCGGCGGCGTTGTAGGTCAGGTCGTCCCATGCCGCCGCTTCGGTGCTATCCACCTGCAGGTCGCGGTTCTTGTCCTCGAAAGCCACAATATGGAAACTGCCCTGAGGGATATAGTGGAACGCGAAATTGCCGTTCTTGTCAGTACGAGTCACCAAAGCGGGTACCGTGTCCTCCACATTGCGATAAGCAGCCACAGTCAATATTTCGCTCCAAGGTTTGTCAGTGCGGGCGTCGAGCACCCTGCCGGCTATCATCATGGTGTCCATGTCGTCGCCGGTAGAGAAAACATACTCATAGGTCGGCAACACATTCCCTTCGGTGTAGTCGGCAATGGCCTCCTTGAACTGGAACAGGTAGGTGGTGTTCTCCTGCAAGATGTCGTTCAGTGTCACCTGGACCCCTTTGCCTTTGACTGAGTATTCGGGCTTGTTCTTTAGCGGCGGTGACACCAACACGTTCTGTTCTGCACTCTTCAGCACCACGTATTCGTCGAATTCCACGTAGAATTTCCGTGCATTGAAGTGGCGGCTTTCGTTTGCCGGCTTGCATCCCACGGCAACCGGTGGAGCCACGTCCGTAGGGCCTCCCGAGGGGTATCCTTGACGGGCACAGGCCGAAATCAGGATCGTCGCCGAAAGCAATAGGAGAATCTTCTTCATCCAAACAGTTCGTTGGTTTCTTTGTGCAGTGCAGCCAAGGCCTCTTCCACTGGCATGCGGTCGGCAGCCGAGGCGAAGATGGAAGCCGCCAGACGTGTGGGATCGTCGGTGTCGGTCAGTTGCACGGCGGCCGAGTTCACCAGGTTGATCATCTCGTCCTTGGCCTCGCGAATGCGTGCCCACAGAGCCGCTCCGAGATATACTTGCTGCGAGAGATTATGCTCCCACTCGTCGCGTATGTTCTTGGTCATCACCCCCTGCAGCAAACGCAAGTCCATGCCTGGCTGGTAGCAGCGCAGCACCAGCGAGTTGGGACTGATGCGCTCCAAGAAGAGGGCCATTCGCTCGTAGGCCTGCAGGCGGATGGGGGTCACCACACGCAGCGTCTCCTGCCGCTCGTCGAGTTTCATTTGCAGCAGTTGTTCCTTCTGATGGTGGTCGAACCAATGCCGGGCTAGCAGGTAGAACACGCCACCCGCCAGGGCGAGCGTCGCCAACATGGCGACTATCAGGATTGCAATGTAAACCAGTGTGTTCATATTCAGTCTTTCATCAGTTTCTCAACCAGTTCTGTCACCCCTTTGGTGGCCACCTCGCGGATGAAGGTCACCTGCCGGCTGACCGGCACCTCCTTGGGATCGACCACAAAACATTCCGCCGCACGCGGCACGTAGTGAATCAACCCGGCGGCTGGATAGACTGCCATCGAGGTACCCACTACGATAAAGATGTCTGCCTCCTCGCACAACGCGGCGGCAGGTTCGATGTTGGGTACAGCTTCGCCGAACCACACGATGTGCGGCCGCAGCTGAGTGCCGTCGGGTGCCTTGTCGCCTAACTTAATATCCCTGTCGCCCACCTCTACGATGAGATTGGGGTTGCGGTCTGAACGGCCTTTGGTGAGTTCGCCGTGCAGGTGCAGCACATTTGTCGAGCCGGCACGTTCATGCAGGTCATCGATGTTCTGTGTAATAATCTGGACGTCATATTTCCCCTCCAACCTCACCAATTGGCGGTGTGCCTCGTTGGGCTGCGCTTGGAAGAGTTGACGGCGGCGCTCATTGTAGAAGTTAAGCACCAGTTCGGGGTTGCGCTCATAGGCTTCGTGGGTGGCCACGTCCTCCACACGGTAGTGCTCCCACAACCCGTCCGAGTCGCGGAATGTAGAGATTCCGCTCTCGGCACTGATGCCTGCGCCGGTCAGTATCACAATCTTTTTCATGCCCTAATAACGCAATTTTGCCCTCAAATATTGTATCGCGTGAAGGTGAAAATGCCATATTCTGACAGAATACACCTATTTACCACATTACCACCAACTTTTAGTTGGGGTGAGAGTCCGACTGCGTTCAGGCTGGCTGCAGAGGGAACGGCTTGCTAGTGGAGGGGTGTGAGGGTGGTGCGGCGGTTGGCGGCACGGCCTTCGGGGGTGTCGTTGTCGGCCACCGGACGGCTTTCGCCGTAGCCGTGGTAGGTGAGCCGCTGCGGATCCACGCCGCAGAGTATCAGGTAGTCATAGACTGCCTTGGCACGTCGTTCGCTGAGCAGCAGGTTGTCCTCGTCGCTGCCCACGGCATCGGTGTGGCCACCCACCTCGAGACGCAGGTGAGGATGCCGCTTGAGGGCTTCTGCCAGCCGTTCGAGTTCGGCCAGCGACGTCTCGACCAAGGTGGCACTGGCGGTGTGGAAAAAGATGTTTTTCAGGGTCACCGTGTCGCCGAGGGTAAGGAGGTTCTCGGCCTGGCGCACCGGGTCGATGAAGGTGACGCGCTCGGGTCGCGCGGGTGCGGGCATGACAAAGGAGTAGAGATCCTGCTTGCCGTAGCCGCCGTAGCGGTCGCTGGCGAACAGGGCGGTACGGCCGTCGGGAGCCACGATGAGGCTGGCCTCGTCACCGGCGGTGTTGATGGGATAGCCCAGGTTAACAGGACGGCCCCACGTACTGTCGTCCACACGTTTGGCCATGTAGAGATCCGAGCCGCCCATGCCAAGGTGCCCGTTGGATGCAAAGTAGAGGGTCTTGTCGTCGAAGTGGATGTAGGGCGAAGTCTCGTCGCCGGCAGTGTTGATGGAAGGCCCCAGGTTGCGGGGTTCGCTCCATCGGCCCTCCTCGAGGGTGCAGCACCAGATGTCGGTGCCCCCGTAGCCGCCACGCCGGTTACTGGCGAAGTAGAGGGTGTAACCGTCGATGCTGAGCGAAGGGAAGGACTCCCAATAGGTGGAGTTGACCGGCTTTCCGAGGTTGCGCGGCTTGCTCCATCCCTTGGCCGTGCGCACGCTGAGGTAGAGGTCGCAGCCTGTGGGCTCGTTGTTGCGTCCGCAAGCGGTGAAGATAACCACACGGCCGTCGTGCGACAACGTCTGTGCACCTTCGTTGGCGTTGCTGTTCAGCGGTTCCGGCATACGCTCCGCCGAGCCCCAGTCGAGCGCCATGGTATCATAGAGCGAGATGAAGAAGTCCTCTTCCTGCGGCAGATCGCGCCGGGTGGTGCTGCGACGCGGCACGCGGCGGGTGAATACCAGCGTGCGGTAGTCGGCCGTCAGGGCCGGCATGTATTCGTCGGCCTCGCTGTTCACGTTGGGTCCGAGGTTGATGGGTTTGAACGGCACAGGGCTCTCCACGGCATGTTGCCGGAAGTCGGCCGTGCGGATGCCGTCATGTGCCTCCTGCTGCCAGCGGGTGCTTGCAGGGTTGAGGTCGAGACAGTGTCGGTAGCAATCGCGCGCTGTGGCATACTGCTCCAAGGCCATGTGTTGGTTGCCCAGCAGGAGCCACGCCTCGGCATATCCGGGGTCGATGTCGATGGCTTTGTGCAGCAGCCTGATGGCCTCTTCGTACTGCCCCACGATGCTCTTCTCCACCGCCTGCTCGAACAGCGGCTCGCTCTTCTTGGTCTGCCCCGTCGCCACCAAAGGAAGGAGCAGGAGCAACATCAATGACAACCTTTTCACGTTATAGTCGCTTTTGCATCCTGAATCACTTCTTATTTTTTAATCACACGATGGATGGTCTGCCCGTGGCGTAGCAGATAGACGCCGGCCGGGAAAGCGGTGAGGTCGAAGGTGTCGCTTCCATGCACGGTGCGGGTCGTCAGCAGGCGGCCTGTGAGGTCGTGCAGGCTGACTTCGCCTTCGGCTACCACGGTTATGCGGTCTGCCGCCGGGTTGGGATAAATTTGTACGGTGTCCCCTTTGACTGTGTTGATGCCGACAGTGTTGCTGGTAGTAAGGGTGACGCAGTAGGTGTGCATCGTCACACCGTCTTCGGCCGTAACGGTGATGGCAACCAAGGCCGTGGTGTCGTCCAGCCGGCTGCGGTCGATGCGCAGGGTGGCATCGCCCGCCTCAGGTGTGGCCGTCACCTCGCAGGTGGTCAGCTGTGCCGTGTCGCTCACGCCGACCGTATAGTCCATCGTCCCTTTGCTGAACCACGATATAGGCTCTCCATCCACGCTGATCCCCTTCAGCCATGAACTGTAGATGAACTCGATGTCGTCGATCGAGAGCGAGTCGTTGGCGTCGCCGCTTCCCGGCGACGAGTTGGTGGTGAGGTTGATCAGCATATAGGCCGGCGAAGCATTGCCGTCATAGACAAACGGCACCTTTATCTGCTGCCACTGCATCGAGTTGGTCGATGAGGTGGTGCGGGTGAAGGCGGCCGTGGCTTTGGCGCAGTAGAGGCTCGGGTCGTTCTCCTGGTTGGGCGACTTGAAGTCGTTGTCGCCATGCAGTATGGCCGACACCTGTGCCTGCGACCCCTCCGACTGGGCATAGAAGCTCACCCAGAGGTACATCGAGTCGGGGGTGCCGCTGAAAGGCTGGCTGTGGTCGCTGTTCCCGCGTTCGGTGTAGTTGTAGTTCTCGCTGCTGGCGGCTGTCATCGCCCCTGCGTGTATGCGGCCTGTGGTCATGTTGCCGTTGGCCTTGATGCCGAAAATCGACAGGGTGTAGATGGTCAGGTAGTAATTGCCCGTCGAACCCGGACGGCCGCCTCCGCGGCGGTAGTGATGGGGTGTGGAGGCTGCGGCGGCGAAGGTGCCGTCCGACGAGGCGAAGGAGTTCCAATAGACAGGCTCCGACGTGTTGCCGCCGTCCCACTGCTCGAAGCCCGGATTGGGCAACTGATACTGGGCGTTGGCCGCGGTCGCCACGGCCAACAGCAATGTGAATGCGATGACAATCTTTTTCATAGTGGAAAAATAACGCAGCACGGTCGCGTTTATTGTGCGACCGTGCTGCCACGGTATGGGTTTTCGGGTGCCCCCCCTTATTTGGTCACCAGTTTGTAGGTGTCGCTGGCGATGACGTACTCCTCGTCGGTGGTGCAGACCACGGTGGCGACCTTCGAGTCGGGCGTCGAGAGGATGACATCCTCGCCCATCACGTTGTCGTTCTTCGAGAAGTCGATCTTGATGCCGAGGCATTCCAGTCCTTCCAGGATGGGCCGGCGCATGAACCATGCGTTCTCGCCGATGCCGCCGGTGAAGAGCAGCAGGTCGCATCCGCCCATCTCGGCCATGTAGCCGCCGATGTAGCGCTTCACGCGCAGGGCGAACATGTCGAAGGCGTAGGTGGCGCGTTCGTCGCCTGCATCGCGGCCGGCGCGGATGTCGCGCATGTCCTGTTTGTCGCCGCTGATGCCGATGAGGCCGCTCTGCTTGTAGAGCAGCTTGGTCAGCGACTTGCTGTCGTAGCCCTGGTCCAGGAGGTAAAGGATGACGCCGGGGTCCACGTCGCCGCAGCGCGAGCCCATGATGAGGCCCTCGAGGGCGGTCATGCCCATGGTGGTGTCGAAGCTCTTGCCGTGGTCGATGGCGGCGATGGAGGCGCCGCTGCCAAGGTGGCAGGAGATGATCTTCAGGTCGTTCCAGTCGCGGCCTATCATCTTGGCGGCCTTCTCGGCCACGAACTTGTGGCTCGTGCCGTGGAAGCCGTAGCGGCGTATGCCGTACTTCTCGTACATCTCATACGGCAGGCCGTAGAGGAAGGTCTTGGGCGGCAGGGTGCTGTGGAAGGCGGTGTCGAACACCACGGCCTGCGGCACGCCGGGCAGCACTTCGCGCATGGCGTAGATGCCGGCCAGGTTTCCGGGAGTGTGCAGCGGGGCCAGGTGCTCCAGGCTCTTGATCTGCTCGATGACCTTGTCGGTCACCAGGGCGCTCTCCTTGAAGATTTCGCCGCCATGGGCCACGCGGTTGCCCACTGCGCCGATTTCCTTCAGGTCCTTGATGACGCCGATCTTCGGGTCGGTCAATGCCTTCAGGACAATCTTGATGCCCTCGGTATGGTTGGGAATGGGCAGCTGCTCATAGTGCTTCTGTCCGTTCCACTTGTGGGTGAACTCGCCCATTTCCAAACCGATGCGCTCCAGCAGACCCTTGGCCATCACCTGGGCGTTGTTAGCCATGTCGATCAACTGGTACTTGATCGACGAACTTCCGCAGTTTAAAACTAAGATTTTCATACTATTTATATAATTTTAACTTACTTTTGATGGTGCAAAGTTACAAAAAAAAACGACACGGGGTATTTTTTTTTTCGACCGATGCCTTTTTGCCGAGGCGGAGGGTGGGAAGCCTGTCCGTGGTTGGTCCGTGGTTGCTCCAGAGTCGGTCCGTGTTTGCTCCGGCTGCGGACGGAGGGAGTCCGGCGCCGGGGCGGTGCGCCGGCGGAGGGAGAGGGTTGGCAGGGAATGGTTACTTATGCTTACTTATGGTTACTTATGCTTACACAAGGGAACGATTTGAGCCTCCGGGGGAAAAACACCGTATATTGCAGGGCATGGAAACATCAAAACATACAGGTTATGGCAAAATACGATTCTATGGCGACGGGGTTCCTCCACGGGAAGGTGGGTGGACGGGTTTATTATGTGCTGAACGGGAGCCAGGTGGTGCGCACCTTGGCGGCGGCCCGCAATCCGCGCACGGCGGCGCAGCAGCGGGGACGCGCGGCGTTCGGAATGCTGTCGCGTCTGGCGGCCTGTCTGAAGCATGAGTTGAAGGCCGGGCTTGCGGTCGAGGCGCGGCGCCGCGGTATGGGGGCGTGCCACCTCTTTGTCAGTCTCAACCGCGCGGCGGCGGGGCCGGAGGGGATGGACTACAGTGCCTTGCAGGTGGCCTGCGGACCTCTGCAGGCGGCTTCCTACGGTGTCCCGCAGGCCACGGCGTTGAGGGTGGAGGTGCCGGTGACGGCCACGGGCGCGAACCAGGGCGGCATGGTGTTCCTGCTGGCCTATGCGCCGTCGGCCGGGGAGGGCTGGATGTCGGAACCGCTGCCCATGCGCGGCGGGGTGGCGGCGGTGGAACTCCCCGGGATGTTTGCGGGCCGCGAGGTGCAGCTCTATGCCTTCGGCGGATGCCTCGACGGGAGGGTGTCGCCGAGCACATGGGTGGGTGCCCTGACGCTGTCAGAACTGGAAGTAGATGAAGGGTTGCAGGTCGGCCGTGATGAATTGATAGACCACGAAGACGGTCAGCACGGCGACCATGCCCATGAGCCACAGGGGCATGGCGGCGAACCACAGGCGGTAGCGGCGCTTGAAACGGTCGGGCAGCCAGTGGATGATCATGCCGAGGACGAAGACGAGGAAGGGAGCCCAGTAGTTGGCGACGATGTCGGGCACCTGGGCGAGGTTCCAGTGCGACCCTATCTGGCCCACCATCTGCGAGGCGGTGCGCCAGGCCACTTCGTTGGCCTCGGCGGGGTCGAGGTTGGAGCCGCTGCGGAAGAAGAGGCGGGTGAAGCTGATGAAGACAAAGGTGAGGCCGGTGGCCCAGACGGTGTTGAGGGTCCGGTGTCTGGTGTTCAGCGCCACGACGGAGAAGCCGACGAGGCATACCAGGGAGATGAAGCTGAGCATGTTGAGCAGCGGCGAGGAAACGAGAAACCGCAGGAGCCAGAGGGCTGCGGTGACGCCGGCGAGGGTCAGCAGGCGGGTGCGCCACGACTGACGTTTCCACCACTTGTTGACCAGAATGCCCAGTCCGTTGAGGCCGCCCCAGGTGATGAAGTTGAAGGAGGCGCCGTGCCAGAGGCCGCCGAGGAGCATGGTGTCCATGTTGTTGACGTTGGTGCCCATGTCGTGGCGGTGTTTGCGGTCGAGCAGCCAGCGGAGGGCGATGGCGGCGGCCACGGTCAGGATGATGACGGTGAAAAGGAGGTTGTGGAGCCGGAAGGCGGCGATGGCCATCATGGCGGCCAGGATCGAGTAGCTGAGTATGCCGGCGCTGCGGTTGCCGCCGAGGGGTATGTAGAGGTAGTCGCGCAGCCAGCGCGAGAGCGACATGTGCCAGCGGCGCCAGAAATCGGTGGGGGTTTGTGCTTTGTAGGGCGAGTTGAAGTTGACGGGCAGGTAGAAGCCCATGAGCAGGGCCACGCCGATGGCGATGTCGGTATATCCCGAGAAGTCGGCATAGACCTGCAGCGAGTAGAGCATCAGCGCCGTGAAGTTTTCGAAGGGGGTGTAGAGCACGGGGTTGTCGAAGATGCGATCCACGAAGTTGACTGCCAGATAGTCGCTGAGCACCAGTTTCTTGACCAGTCCGTTGAGTATCCAGAAGATGGCGATGCCGAACTGGCGGCGGCTGAGGTGGAAGGGCTTGTATAGCTGGGGTACAAACTGGTCGGCGCGCAGGATGGGCCCGGCCACGAGCTGGGGGAAGAAGGAGGTGTAGAAGCCGAAGTCGAGGATGTTGCCCACGTGGGCGATCTTGCGTTTATAGACATCCACTATGTAGCTGATGTTCTGGAAGGTGTAGAAGGAGATGCCGACAGGCAGGAGTATCTTGATGGCGATGCTGAACTCGGTGCCGAAGGTGGCGTTGAACAGGTCGGTGAAGAAATAGGCGTATTTGAAGAATCCGAGGATTCCGAGGTTGACCGTCACGCCGGTGACCATCAGGGCTTTCCGCTTTCCGCGTGAGGTTTCCCACTTATCCATGCCGATGCCGAGGAGCCAGCCGAAGAGTGTGGAGAAGACGAGCAGCAGGACGAAAAGGCCGGAGGTCTTGTAGTAGAAGAACAGGCTGACGGCGAAGAGGTAGGCGTTGCGTACGGTGAGTCGCCAACGGCGGGTGGCAATCAGGGAGAATCCGACATAGACCAGCAGGAAGAAGACCCAGAAGTGGATTTGGGTGAAGAGCAGAGGATGCGAGCTGTCGAAGCTCAGCAGTTGGCGGAGGTATGTCAGCAGGTCGGCCATTCGTCAGGGCATAAACGGGGGCAGTGGGGAGGATGGTGAGTTGGTGTCGGCTTGCTGTGTGGCTGCAGGGCGGACGGGGTTGTCCTTGTAGGCTTGAAGGAGGGCGTCGGCAAGGAGTTGGCCAAGGAGGCGGTAGCCGGCGGCGGTGAAATGCACACGGTCGGGCCGTCCGAGCTTGGCTTTGCGCCAGAGGTCCATGGACTTCAGTCCGCCCATGATTTCAAACTGGTCCCACACGGCACCATCTACGTCGCGAGCCAGGCGGTAGAAGACTTCGCGAGCCAGGGCACCGTTGGTGTTGACGCTGTAGCGGCGTCGGCCGGTCTTGCGGAACGAGTCGTTGTTGGTGACGAAGATGAAGGCGCAGTCGGGATTGACGGAGCGGATGGAGTCGATGAGTTGCAGGTAGTTGCGACGGAAGACGGCGGTGTCGAAGTTGGGACCCGAGGCATCGTTGATGCCGATGCCGAAAATGACGGCGTCGGGATGGAGGATGCGGAGGTCGCGGGTGAAATGGCGGCAGCGCAGGTAGTCGGGCACGGCGGCTCCGTTGACGCCGATGGAGCTGAAGGTGAGTCCGTCGCGACGGTTGTCGAGGTAAAGGCCGGTGAGAGTGAAGCGTTGGCCAGGCTGGCAGGGTAGGAGGACTGCGAAGGAATCGACGGTGGAGTTGAGGTTAAAGACAAAGCGGTCGGTGTGCGGGTCGGCGTAGGAGGGGTAGATGTCGCGTCCGTCGGTGCGCAGGAGCGGCACCACCCCCTCGTCGGAACGGCCGAAGACGACGATGCGGTTGGTGGCGTAGTTGGCGCAAGGGTCGGGGATGACTACCTGAATCTCGGTGACGGTGTCGGAGGCTGTGACAGCGATGCCGCAGAGTCCCAGGGAATAGGCATGCTCTTTGGCCACACAGCGGGTGAGTTCCATCCGCTCGACGCAGTGGATGCGGTAGTCGGGCGGGTTGTTGCATTTGGCTGCGGCGGAGTAGGGGAACAGCATGCCGCGTGGACCTACACGGCCGGGAAATGCCTCGAGGAGACGGCAGCGCACGGTGTTGCTCAGCACACCGGCCTGCACGTGGGAGCCTCCGATCTGCATGATGTTCAGATTGCCCGCGCCGGTCTCTGCCATGCGGTGCCAGCGGTCGAAAAAGGCCGTCATGCGGGGCGAGGCACTATCGTAGTGCAGGGTGTTGGCGCTGTAACGGATGAACTTGTAGTTTTCCCCCTCCTCCTGTGCGTGGCAGAAGAGGCAGGGAAGGAGAATGATGAGAAAGAGGCTGACGCGGCGTTTCATGTCTTACTTTACGGCTTTTTGACTTTTCGACTTTTTGGCTTTGCGTTCCAGCAGGTAGAGGCGGTAACTGTTGTCGAGGGCTTGGCTGAGACGGTCGCCCATGAGGTCGGCACCGCGTTGCGAGAAATGGATATAGTCCTGTCCGGCAAGCCCTTGGCGGCTCCACTCAGGCATGGAGTTGTGCCCTCCCATGGCATGGTAGATGCTCCAGAAGGCGGCGCCGTGGGCGGTGGCGGTGGCGGCAAGGCTGTCGATGAGTTCGGGAATGATGGGGTAGGTCTGCAGTTGGCCTTTCAGCCGGGTGCTCATGTCTGATGGACCGATAAAGAGCACTTTGGCGCTTGGGCAGCAGAGACGGATATGGTCGATCTGGCGGCCGAGGTTCTGGCAATAGGTGCTGACTTGCTTCGAGGTCTTGAGGTAGGGCACCGAATTGCCGCCGAACTGGAGAATGATGAGGCCGATGTCCATCTGGGCATAGGCGGCGGTGAGTTTGTTATCGGGGATGAGGGTGAACTGCTGTCCGGAGCAACCTCGCATGGGGATGTTGTCAACGGCTATGCCGGGGCCGTCATCGACCAGGACCGCGTATAGGTCGGCGTTGCCGTTGACGCTGAGACGTACATGGGTAGTGACGGAATCGAGTTGCCACACCATGCTACCGATGCCGCTTTCTGTGGTATTCTGTGGGTAGTTTGCTCTATGTTGACGGTCGGTCAGTTCTGCTCCGAGGCGGTTGCCACGGTTGTTGTGAATGAGGGTGATGCGGGAGAATTGCTTGGCGTGGTCATCGACGCTTTTGTGCTTTGAGGCGCGGAGGGTGGTGCTTGCATTGCCGCCGAGGCGGAAGCATTGCATCATAGGGCCGTAGTTGCCGCTGGAGCGGACTACCGTGCTGTCTCCAAAGGAGGAAATATGAATGAGTTCGCCGTTGGTGCTTTGGCTGACGGTCAATGTGGGAGTGATGGTCCGGAAGGGTACCATGCCTGGTCCGCCGCCACCGAAAGTGCGCTGCATGTGGGCTCGCAGGCGTGAGGTGATGTGATCCATCTCAATCTGCGAGTCGCCGTAATGGAGAATGCGCACGGTGCGGCCTTGACGGCGGGCGCTGATGGCGGTGCGCCAGAAAGCGTCCAGATAATGGGCGTCGGGCAGCCAGAAACGCATGTCTCCCTCATTGACGAGTGAACGATAGTAGGACACCGAGTCGCGCAGTTGCAGCATCTCAGGAGGTTCGGCTTCGATGGTGATGTCTTTATGATTCTCGCGTGCAACTACTAGGCTGTGCAGAGAAGTGAAAGATAGGTGACGGTTGCCCAAGGCGATGCCATCGGAAGGAAAGAGTTCCCCAATGGCAGCCAGTGCGGCAATCACGGAAGTCAAGAAGAGTAGTATTCCTCGCGGCTTCATTTGCCTTTTTCAAGTTTCTCGATGCGTGCCACAATACGGTCGAGGTTGCGGAAGAGTACCTCCACCTTACGACGCTTGGTAGCTTCAATGGCGGGACTTCCGAAAACTGCCATTCCTTCAGGCACATTGCGCGTGACGCCGCTTTGGGCTGCTACTGTGACGTGGTTGCCCAATGTGATGTGCCCCACAATGCCAGCTTGACCGGCGACAATGCACTGTTCTCCGATGTGACAGCTGCCAGCCACTCCCACTTGCGCCGCCATGGCGGTGTTGCGGCCAATGACCACATTGTGGGCTACTTGGCACAGATTATCCACTTTCACACCTTCGTGCAAGATGGTACTACCGATGGAGGCACGGTCGATGGTGGTGTTGGCTCCTACTTCGACGTTGTCTTCCAAGATGACATTGCCGATTTGGTCGATTTTATTCCAACTGCCATCCTCGGCGGGAGCAAATCCAAATCCGTCGCTGCCGATGACAGCACCTGCATGGATTGTGCAGTTACGTCCTATTTCAACACCTTCATAGACCTTGACTCCAGCGTAGAGTGTGGTTCCGTCGCCGATGGTAACGTTGTCGCCGATAGTGACATTGGGGTAGATGTTCACGTTGTTGCCGATACGACAGTGGCGTCCCACCACGGCGTAGGGTCCCATATAAATATTTTTTCCCACCTTGGAGCCACGTCCCACATGGCTTTTCATCGAGCGTCCCCGAGGGGGCTTGCTGCGCTCGTTGAAGGCGTGTAGCAGGAAAGCCACGGCCATGTAGGGATTATCTACACGTATAAGGGTGGAATTCACGGGCTGTTCTGGTACAAAGTCCTTGCGCACTATGACAATGGAGGCCTGTTGTTCGTAGATGTAGTGGGTGTATTTGGGATTGCCCAGGAAGGTGATGCCTCCCTCGCAACCTTCTTCTATCTTACAAGGTTTCCAGACACGGGTGTTCTCGTCGCCTTCGACGGTGCCCTTTACAATGCGGGCCAGTTCTTTTGCAGTATATTGCATGATTATTCGTCGTTAAATTCTATCACTCCACGCTGATGTGTGATGCGCAGGTTGGACATTTGCTCGTCGCTGACAAAACCGTCGCCGTAGGTGACGCGGTTCCCGTTGACGGCGCGCACAGGATGATTGGAAAAAATGATGTCTTCATTGTCGCGCCAGATGATGTCGTCCAAATAGACAGTGTCGCCCGAGGCATAGTCAATCACCACCACACTGTCACTGGCTTTCATGATATTGCGGTCGTCATAGGAGATGGCCTTGTCGGCGCGGATAAAGGTGGTCGGTTCATGCCGATCGTTGAAGAAACGAATCTCCACCCCTTCGGGGTAGAGGGTGCGGGCCGCAGGCTCGAGGTATTTACGGATAAGAGGGGCGTTCAACTCCATCTGCATCCTTCCGTGGTCGCTGCGTCGTATGTGCGCCTGTTTGAGTTCTTGGTCGGGAGGATTCTGGCGCTCAAAGCGGCTGATGTCGCTCATGTCGCCCGAGCAAGAGACAATAAGAGCACATAGAAACATGGTTGCCCATGTTTCTATGTGTCTCTTGCAGTTGCTGTGCTTCACGCTTTTATCGGGTTCTGACGGTTGTGGATACCCCAATCCATCCGGGTACTGTGAAGCGCTGTCCGTTTTCAAGGCCGGCCGTGAAGGCGTCGGCAATCTTGGGGAAGTGGGCGCTGTAGGTGGAGATGAGCTTGTTGCACTGCTCGACGTTCTCCTCCGAGGGATCGACGGCCTTGGCCTTGTTCAGGGCATCGACGGCAGCCCAGTAGGCGCTCTTGCCGCCCATGTTGTCTTCGCTGGCGCTGCCGGTGCTCGAACCGTAGAGGATGGCGATGCGCAGGTAGGGTTCACCCTTGGTGGCATCGACGGCGGCGGCGTTGTTGTAGGCCGTGCGTGCGGCGCCCCAGCTCTTCTGGCCGGCATAGGCGTGGCCGAGGTAGAGGTAGGCCGTGTATTTGTCCTTGGTGTTATCCACACCGGCGATGGCATCGTTCAGGTAGCGGATAGCATCGGAGTACAGACTCTTTGAGAGGCACATCATGCCCATGCGCATAGCCGTGGCAGGAGTGGGCTCCAGGCGGTAGAGGTTCTCTGTGGCCTGGAAGAAGAGCGGCTCGTTGGTGCAGCGCTTGCGGGTCATGATGCCCGTAATCTTCTTCAGCAAATCGACGTTCTCGGGATCAGCCTCGAACTTCTTGCCGTAAATCTCCACCAGCTGCTCGCAGCTGGCATAGGGCGAGAAGGCGGCCTCGACGTCGGCGATGTATCCGCGGATAGTGGCGGCCTTGACGCTGTCGGCGGCGTTCTTCTGCAATTCGTCCTCCAGCAGGTCGCTGGCGATGTCGTAGTTATCGACCACCAGGGTGGGCTCGGCATAGCCGGCGCGCACGTAGTTGATAGTGGCTTCCATGTACTTCACCAGGTAGCCGGCTTCCAGTCCGCCTTCCATCTTCACGGCGTCGCTGTAGAGCGTGTAGTAGCGCTCCAGCCCTTCGGCGCCCAGCAGCTGCTCGAGCTCCATGGCTTTCATGGCCGTCACCTTGTTGGCCTCACCGAAGTTGGCTATGCGGGTGTCGTAGAGGGCCATGAGCTCTTCAATCAAGGCGTTGCGGTCCTCGACGGTGGCGGCTTTGGCAATCTTGGCTTCCATGATGTTCACGCCGCGGGTGTAGATGTTCTTGCCGTTTCTGGGGCATTTGGCCACGATGGTCTTCCAGTAGGGGTAGGCCTCTTCCAGATAGCGGGTGTCCTGGCTTTGTGTGTATTGCTTCCAGTTCTCCTGATAGAGGGAGTAGGGCTCAATCATGGCTTCCTGCAGTTCTTCGGGGCAGCCTTTGATGGTCTGTGCCGAGACGGCGGGAACCAAGACGGCTCCAAAGAGCATTCCGAGTGTCAGTTTCTTGATCGTTTTCATGATATCTCTGTTTTTTTGTTTGTCTTTTATGGTTTAGTACCCGAGTAGGGCATTTTCTTGCTTAGTTGTAGCGACGTTTGGTGAACCACCGCTCGCAGCTGCTCACCGCGATGCCGAAAGTCCAGGTGTCGCGACGCAGCACCTCGGTGCTTCCCAGGCTGCTGTAGCCCACGCTGAGCGTCAGTAGCGACCTGCCTTTACGCATGGGCATGCTCACACCCATTCCGGCACCCCATTCGTCGATGCGGTGCTCCACGCCGTCTATCTCCAGCCGCAGGGCGCCCTGCTCGTTGTGCACGCCGAGGCTCCAGCTCATGCGGCCCCAGTAGGTGGAGGCGTCCATGTCTCCCATTTTCTCTACCCCCACGGCGTAGCGGCTCCAGGGGCCGTAGCGCAGCGTGCTCTCGCCGAACACCGGTTTCTCCAGCCCTTCGGTACATTTCATACCCGCCCAGTCGGCGAAGGTGGCATCCAGGGCCACCTGCCAGCGGTTGTTGCGCTCCAGGTTCAGTCCGATGCCGAAGGTTTGCGCCTGCTCCATCGTGCTGGTGAACGTATTCTCTTTCCCACGTGCGGGGAAGATGGTATCCACCAGCGACTCGTCGGTCGAGTGGTAGGTGTAGATTAAAGCCTCTTCTTTCAGCGGCATGACCAGGTGTGGTTTATATACCAGGCCCACTCCCAGCGTGTATTTCCCGCCCAGCGGTTGCCGCACCTGTATGCCCAGGTCGAACATGAAGTTGCTCACGGTGGTTTTCTTGTAGCGGCGCTTGTTCAGATAGTAGGTCGTGCTGCTGCCGGGGAAGTCGTAGGAGATGGCGCGTTCGATGGTGCCTGTCAGGTAGTAGGCGTTGAAGCCCGCCTGCACTTCCGGCCGTTTCCCGTCGCCATCCAGCAGGTTGAAGGCCGACCCGAGGAACACTTCGCTCACCCCGCTCGGGTTGCCGCGGCCGTCGCCGCCGCTGTAGGTGGTCGTCACGTCGGTCTGCGGTTTCACCGACTCGTAGCTCACCACGCTGTAGGGCATCAGGCCGCCCGCCAGTTTCCACCATTTGGTCACCGGCATGGCCAGCATCAGGTAGGCCACGTTGCCGTCGGCGTCCTTCAGGCTGCTGTTCTTGTCGCTCAGGGTGCTCAGCTGAAGGTTCACCCCCATGTCGAACACGAAACTCTCCTTCTGTATGGCGCCGTAGGAGGCGGGGTTGAAGGGATTCACGTAGTTGTATCCGGCACGGGTGTAGGCCGTACCTCCCATGCGCGTCACCATCGGCAGGTTGTAAGGCTGCTCCGTGCTCCCGATGCCGAACTGCGAGAAGGGTATGTTGAACCCGTTCTGCGCCTGCACCGTGGCCGTCGTGCACAGCAGTCCCGCCAGCAGTAGTCTCTTTATGTTCTTGTTGTTCATTTTCATAGTTGTTGTTACCTTTCGCCCGCCATCACCTCGTTCAGGCCGATCAGTGTCAGGTGGGGCACAAGCTCCCATCCGTTGGTGCCCGAGGCCAGGCGTGCTGCGTCGCCGCCCGTGAGCAACACCTTCAGGGCAGGGCATTTCTCGCGATAGAGGGCTACATAGCCGGCCAGCGCCAACATCGTGGCACCCAGTGTCCCGGCCACTATGCTCTCCTCGGTCGAACGGCCCAGCACCGGCGCTTTCCGCCCGGGCTCGATTTCTATTAACGGCAATTTGGCCGTGAAAGTATGCAAAGCGCGCAGGTTCATCCCGATGCCGGGCATGATGGCGCCGCCGTGATACACTCCCTTGTGGTCCAGGAAATCCACCGTGATGCAGGTGCCGGCGTCGATCACCAGGCAGTCCTCTCCGCGATGCAGCGCCCAGGCGCCGCAGGCCGCCGCCACACGGTCGGGCCCCAGTGTCTGAGGCGTCTTGTAGTCCAGCCTTATCGGCAGCTCCATGGCGGTGCTCATCCGTGGCCATTTCTCCAGTTCCGGCGGCACCTGGCCGCTGGCGCACACCAAGGCCTTGTCGATGTCTTCCGCGTTCCACTTCCCGCTTCCCGCGTTCCACTCTCCGCTCTCCGTCAGGGTCGCCCCTTCGAAGGTGGCCCATTTCACCGCGGTGTTCCCTATGTCGATTGCCAGCTGCATTTGCCTTATCTCTTTGTCTCCTTGTCTCCTGTCTCCGTCGTTCCTGCTTTCGCGTTGCCTTTCTTGTTGTAGAGGTTCATCGTGCGGTCGATGCCTTGGGTGACAAAGCAGCGCACCGCCTCGCAGGCCGTCTTCACCGCCTCGTCCATGGCGGCGGCCTCGTCGCTGTCGAACCCTCCCAGCACATAGTCGATCTGATGGCCGCGGCTGTAGTTGGCCCCCACGCCCATCCGCAGGCGGTTGTAGGCCTGGGTGCCCAGTGCGGCCTCGATGTCTTTCAGGCCGTTGTGGCCGCCCGAAGCCCCCTGCTTCTTGATGCGCAGGATGCCGGGGTCGAGGGCCAGGTCGTCAACCACCACCAGCAGGTTCTCCATCTCCACCTTCTCGGCCTGCAGCCAGTATTTCACTGCTTTGCCGCTGAGGTTCATGTAGGTGGTGGGCTTGATGAGCACCAGCGTGCGTCCTTTGTGGCGCACCTCCGTGCGGTAGGCGTGGCGCTCCAGGCTCCATGTGGCCTCGGCCGCTTTGGCCAGCGCCTCCACCACCATGAAGCCCGCATTGTGACGCGTGCCCTCGTACTCGGAGCCCACGTTGCCCAGTCCCACTATGAGATATTTGCTCACCGGTTCAGTTTCGTTCTTTTTGCAATCCTTTTTGTCCCAAAGATTTGCAAGCCATTCAGGCCATTTCATGGTTTGGAAATTTGGCTGCAAAGATACGACTTTTTTATTATTGTTCAAAAAATTTGTTCCCTGTCAGCCGTCGTCCTGCTCCCGTATGGCATGTCGTGCGCGATGTATATACTCCCTTGCGATGGCTCCCGAAGGGGTCGTTCCGCCTTCCGCTACCCTTCCGATCTCCTTGCCGGTCTGTCTTGCCGTTCCGGACGCCCCTGTGCCGGTGCGGGACCTTTCCGGTTGGTTGTATCTTGCTGTCCTTCAGTTTCCTGGTTGTTGTTTGTGCATTCCTGTCCGGCAACGTTGTCCCTCCCTGTCCTCTCCGTGGTTGCTCCGTGGTTGGTCCGTAGTTGGTCCGTGGTTGGTCCGGCGACGGACGGAGGGACCCCGGAGCGACGTCGGAGCCGATACGCGGGTGCCAGCGAACCTTTGTCATTCCATCGCAAACGATATAGGTGACGGGCGGAGGAGAGGGAGAAGGGCAACGTGGGCGGGGTAGGGTAGATAGGGAGAGGATGGACAATCGGCCAGTCGGCAAGGTGGCGGTTGTCGGCTGTTCCGCGGGGGTGGCGGTTTGTGTTTTGTCGACGTCTGTCTGCCCGCTGCAAAAAGTTTTTTTGTGCGGTTGGGAAAAATTGTGTATTTTTGCAGCGCTTTTTATAGTATAACAGACAGGTTGGAATATGTTCGACTTTGAAACATCGGTCAGTGGCATTGAGTTTAAAGTCAGACAGTTGGCGGACGAGGTACAACGTCTCCGCCGGCTGGTCGGGGAGCGTGACGAGCGTGTCTGCGAGCTGGAAGAAGCGTTGAAAAACAAGGAAATATTAATAAATAGTTTAAAAGAAGAGAACAAATTAATCAAATTAGGGAACAGGCTAACGGAAGGGAGAGACAGTGCAGAACTGAAGCTTGAGCTCAACAGGATGATTCGCGCCATAGACAAGAGCCTTGAGATAATGAAAACGGTGTAATTTTTTTTGGATGATGGAAACGGTATCGGCATCGGTGAACATATTGGGACGGACCTACCGGCTGCGGGTGGCCGCCGGGGACGAGGCGGCGCTGCGCAAGGCCGCCGAGGCCATCGAGAAGCAGGCCAAGCAGTATGGCGACATGTATGCCTACAACGACCATCAGGATCTCATCGCCATGGTGGCGCTGACTCAAATCACCCAGTTGACGAAGATGCAGGACTCGCTGAGGTTCAAGGACACGGACCTGGCGCAGCGACTGCAGTCGATAGACAGCGTGCTGGAAGGAATACTGCATCCGACCGCTTCAACCCAAAACAGTTTGTAAACTCAACACCATTTACAAACCGAGTCGGCTCAGGGGCGGGTAGGTTGTATGGCTGATACGCCCGGCGCTCAAATCCTACGTTTTCAGAGTTTACCACAACTCCCGGAGGGTTAAGGAGAACACAGACGAAAGCGAGTGTGCTCCCCAAGAAATGGAACGGATGCAGTTTTTTTGGCTGCCCTTCCTGTTCGTAAGCCGCGAGGTTCCCCGCAAAAAAAAACTCAAACAACACAATGGCAAACATCATTTGGATATTGATTGGAGTCGTGGCAGGCGGCGGATTGGGCGTGTGGCTCACCACCGGCATGCTGCGCAACAAGCTGTTGGCCCGCAGCCAGCAGGTGCTCAAGGACGCCGAGGAGAAAGGCGAAGTGCTCAAGAAAGAGAAAGAACTGCAGGCCAAGGAGAAGTTCCTGCAGCTAAAGAGCGAGCACGACAAGCGCGTCAATGAGCAGAACAACAAGATTCGCGAGCAGGAGAACAAGCTGAAGCAGCGCGAGCAGACCCTCGGACAGAAGGTCGATGAACTGCAGAAGAAGAGCAACGAGCTCAAGGGTGTCAGCGACAACCTGAACAAGCAGATCGAGGCCTTGCACGTGCGTCAGGCTGAAGTGGAGAAGGTCTATAAGGAAAGCATCGACAAGCTGGAGCACATCGCCGGCATGACCGCCGAGGAGGCCAAGCAGCAGCTGATAGACAGCATGACCGAAGAGGCCCGCGCCGAGGCCAGCACCACCATTATGGATATCGTCGAGGAGGCCAAGATTACCGCCGCCGAGCAGGCCAAGAAGGTGGTCATCCAGAGCATCCAGCGCACCGCCACCGAGACGGCCGTGGAGAACACCGTGAGCGTCTTCAACCTCGAGAACGAGGAGGTGAAGGGCCGCATCATCGGCCGCGAGGGCCGCAACATCCGCACCCTTGAGAACCTCACCGGCGTGGAGATCATCATCGACGACTCGCCCGACGCCATTATCATCAGCGGCTTCGATCCCGTGCGCCGCGAGATAGCACGCCTGTCGCTGCACAAGCTGGTTACCGACGGCCGCATCCACCCCGCCCGCATTGAGGAGGTGGTGGCCAAGACCCGTCGCCAGATCGAACAGGAAATCAACGAGGTGGGTAAGCGCACCTGCATCGACCTCGGCATCCTGAACATGAACCACGAGCTGATGCGCATGGTGGGCCGCATGAAGTACCGTTCGAGCTACGGCCAGAACCTGCTGCAGCACAGCCGCGAGGTGGCCAACCTGGCCGCCACCATGGCCGCCGAGTTGGGCCTCAATCCCAAGATGGCCAAGCGCGCCGGCCTGCTGCACGACATCGGCAAGGTGCCCGAGACCGACCCCGAGATACCGCATGCCATCTTCGGTATGAAACTGGCCGAGAAGTACAAGGAGCACCCCGACATCTGCAATGCCATCGGCGCTCACCACGACGAGGTGGAGATGACCAACCTCATCAGCCCCATCATCCAGGTGGCCGATGCCATCAGCGGTGCCCGTCCCGGCGCCCGTCGCGAGGTGGTGGAAGCCTACATCAACCGTCTCAAGAAGCTTGAGGACATGGCCATGGCCTATCCCGGTGTGGTGAAGACTTACGCCATCCAGGCCGGCCGTGAGCTGCGCGTCATCGTCGGCGCCGACAAGGTGAGCGACGTGGAGGCCAACAAGCTGAGCTTCGACCTCTCGAAACAGATCCAGAGCGAGATGACCTATCCGGGTCAGATCAAGGTTACCGTCATCCGCGAGACCCGCGCCATCAACTACGCCAAGTAATGATACTGAACGCCATCCATTGGAATGTCGATCCCGTGCTGTTCCACATCGGGAGTTTCGGGTTGCGGTGGTATTCGCTGGGGTTCCTCTGCGCTTTTGTGCTGGGCTACCTCATCCTCTCGAGGATATTCAAGCACGAGAAGGTCGATGGCAGCTACCTCGACAGCGTGGTGGTCTATATGTTCTTGGCGGTGCTCATAGGTGCCCGTCTGGGACATTGCCTGTTCTATGATTTCGACTATTTCTTCACGTCCGAGCATTGGACCGAGATATTCTGGCCTTTCCAGAACGGCCGTTTCACAGGCTTTCAGGGCCTGGCCAGCCATGGCGCCGCCATCGCCATCCTCATCGCCATGTGGCTCTACTGGAAGAAGTACCGCATGAACCCCTGGTGGTTCCTCGACCGGCTGGTCATCGTCGTGGCCCTCGGCGGGGCATTCATCCGCCTGGGCAATCTGTTCAACAGCGAGATTTACGGCACCGAGACCACCCTGCCGTGGGGCTTCATCTTCGAGCAGAACGGCGAGACGGTGCCCAAGCATCCCACCGGCCTCTACGAGGCGTTGAGCTACCTGGCCATCTTCGGCGTGTCGCTGTGGTACTACATCAAGAAGAAAGGGCAGTTCAAGACCTGCAGCATCTTCGGCTGGTGGCTGGTGGCGCTGTTCGGCGCACGGTTCCTCATCGAGTTTGTCAAGACCAACGGTGTGGTCGAGGGCATCCCGCTGCTGAAAGGCCAGCTGCTCAGCATTCCGTTCATCATCGGCGGTCTGGTCATTGTGTGGCTCTCCCGCCGTGACAAGTTCCCCCAGGGACCTTTCCCGCAGGGGGAGAAGAAGAAGAGTAACAAAAAGGACAATTAATGCCGGAGGCTGCGACATGCCAACGGCGTAATAACCCCGCATAAGCGAAGTGCAGGGAGAAAGGAAAAAGTATGAAAACGCTCATTTTGGTACGCCACGGCGAGAGTGCGTGGAATAAACTCAATCTTTTCACCGGTTGGACGGATGTCGATCTGACCGAGACCGGCATGCAGGAGGCTTGGGAAGCCGGCAAACTGCTGGTGTCCGAAGGCTATCGTCCCGAACTTTGCTTCACCTCCTATCTCAAACGGGCGGTGAAGACCCTCAACCAGATGCTCGACGCCATGGACATGGACTGGCTGCCGGTGCAGAAAAGCTGGCGCCTCAACGAGAAGAGCTATGGTGCCATCCAGGGCCTCAACAAGGCCGACACCGCAGCCAAGTACGGCGACGAGCAGGTGCTCCTGTGGCGCCGCTCCTTCGACGTGCAGCCCCCGGCCCTCGACCTGCACGACGAGCGCAGCCCCCGCATGGACCCGCGCTACAACGAGATTCCCGACAACCTCATCCCGCTGACCGAGAGCCTCAAGGATACCATCGAACGCTTGATGCCCTACTACCGCGGCACCATCATGCCCGCCTTCGAGAACCGCAACACGCTGATGGTGGTGGCCCACGGCAACTCGCTGCGTGGCATCGTCAAGGAACTCAAAGGCATGTCCAACGAGGAGATTATCAAGTTCAACCTGCCCACTGCGGTGCCCTATGTCTTCACCTTCGATGAGAAGATGAACCTCGTGGAGGACAAGATGCTCGGCGATCCCGATGTCATCGCCGCCAAGATGCAGAGCGTTGCCAACCAGGCCAAGCCGAGCGCCAACAAGCTTGCTTGAATTGGCCGAGGCGCGAACTGGAGGACGACGTCGACCAGGCCAAGAAGAGAAAAAAATAATGATTTAGATTTGTTTAAGGTATCCGTTAGGGGATACCTTATTTCATTTGTGATATTAATATTTTGTCAATTGTTGAAAAGTATGTATCTTTGCAATTTGAAAAAAAAGATCTAATAAAAAAAATCATGAAAAGAAACAGGGCGTCTCTGCTTATTTCAATAATTGTTTTTGGGGGAGTTTTAGTATTCGTTGAGGTCTGCCGTCTTACTGGTATCACAGATAAAGTTTGGATTGATACCGGGACGTTAATTTCTGCTGCTATGGCAATTTTTGCACTAATTGTTAGCATACTCACACTAACATCTATTGACTCTGTCAATTCAATTAGCCGTATGGAAGGCAACGTTTTAGAAAATGATGGGTATAGAACAAACTTGTATCGACTCATTTTTGATTTAAAACATGAACGAGAAAGAAAGCGAAAGGAGGCATTTGCGAAATTCACAGAAGATGACTTTATAAGGATAATAGAGAAGCCATATAAGTGTAAAATTACGTCAGGCACTCAGTTGGCAGATAATCTCCAGCAAACAATAGATTATTTGGTTTTATTACCATATTTTATCATTCAATCAGACAAGAAAGAAGCAGACAAAATTCAACTAGAATTAAAGATAGATCGGTTAGTTGATCTTATTGAAACAAAAGTTAAAAAGTTTGAACATATTAATGCGGGGTCAAATATTTTGATTGTAGAAAGTTTTAATCTGATTCAGGCGACTATTTACCAGCAGTTTCGTGAGCGTCTCCCAGAAAATAGGATTAGGCACATGGTTTTAATGCCGGCTATTCGTGGAACAATGCTGAAAAATCCAATATCCAAAGTAGTGTATCATGATTATCTTGGTTTGTTTTACATGACCAAGGCTAAAAATATTTTAGAAACGATAATCAACGAGAAGGTTGACTCAGTTTCAGGTTTGGAAAAATGTTGTCACGAATCAGGCAACGCCCCAAAGATTGTAATAGACTATTTTGAAAATGCAAAAGAGCATTTTAAAACGGCATTGAGTGTGATAGGAAGCGATGTGATGTGGAATGCCTTTATTCGATATAACCTTGCACGTGTGAACGTTTACTTGCTCTGTCTATCTGGCGGAAAAAAGGAGCCGAATATCTTCGATGAGTGTATAGAATATCGACATCGACTTAATTTGTTTCTTGATGATCTGTTTGAGGAATATTCAAATGATAAAGATGTCGTTTTTTTTAAAAATGCATTCGTGGCCGAAGAACTTTTGGCAAGTTTGTTTAAAATATGTTGTGAAATCGCTTTCAGTTCAGATAAGAAAGTGTCAGTTGATAATTCCGTATTAACGAAAGCTCATGCTGCAATAACTGCTGGTAATGATTATGGCCTGCTAAATGGATTGTATTATGACATTGTAAGTAATACGGAAACAACCTAATGGTCTAATATATTGAGAGAAAATATTATACTTGTTGTTAATTTGATCAATTCAACTATTGTATAAAGTTGGTGTTAAATTATACAAAATTACATTTTATAGAACCGTTTTTTGTGTTTTATTCTTTTAAACGCAAGAATTGTTATATATGCAACCAGCTGTATGACAATTATTAGCACCTAATAAGAATAAGTAATGGAAAAAATATTTTGCCAGTATTAAAAATGTTCGTAATTTTGCACTGCTTTTCGAGAGAGAAAAAGCGGTGCTTTTTAGTCCAATCGGAAACCACGGAGAGGTGGGTGAGTGGCTGAAACCAACAGTTTGCTAAACTGTCGTACTCGATTAGGGTACCGGGGGTTCGAATCCCCCCTTCTCCGCCAAAAGACGCCCCAACGGCGTCTTTTTTAATGTCGAAAGCATCGGGATATAGCGAAGTCCGGTTATCGCGCCTGCTTTGGGAGCAGGAGATCCCCAGTTCGAATCTGGGTGTCCCGACAGTTTTTAAGTCATGATCGCGACTCGGGGGTCGCGTTCGGTGCCTCAAAATCGGCCCTGTAGCTCAGCTGGATAGAGCGAGAGTCTTCTAAACTCTAGGTCCTGCGTTCGAGTCGCAGCAGGGTCACCGGAACAAAGAAGCCGATACGTCAAGTATCGGCTTCTTCCTTTTTGCATTCATCGTGGTGTGGGCATCCGCTGCATCCGCATCCGCAGTCTCCTTTGCCTTTGACGGTACGTGCTATCCTCCGCCCGGCAAAGAACAATGCCGTCGCCACAATTAACCCTACAATAACAGTTTGTACCATCACTATTTAGATTATCAGGTTTCCGATTTGGTAGAACAGTGTGCTGACTATCCATGCCAGGCCGATGGTGTAGGCCACGGTGAACAAAGCCCACTTCCACTTGCCGCTCTCGTTCTTGATGGCCACGATGGTGCTCACGCAAGGCATGTAGAGCAGGATGAACAGTAGCATGCTGGCGGCCGACAGCGGAGTCATGTTGTTGCGTATCAGTTCGCTGATGCGGCTCTCGTTCTCCTCGCTTTCGAAGTCTTCCTCCAGCATCGCGGCTTCGTCGCTGCTGGTGGCATAGACCACTGCCATTGTCGAGGCTACCACTTCCTTGGCCCCTACGCCGGCCAGCAGCGACACGCTCTGTCGCCAGTCGAATCCGCAGGGCTTCATGGCGGGCTCTATGGTCTTGCCGATCTTGGCCATATAGCTGTTTTCGGCCTGTATGCGTCGATCTTCGTGGGTGGGGTAGTAGCTCAGCGCCCAGACGATAATGCTGGCGCCAAGGATGATGGTACCCATCTTCTTGAGGTATTCCTTGCCCTTCTCCCAAGTGTGGCGCAGTACGGCCTTGGCGGTAGGCATGCGGTAGGGCGGCAGCTCCATGACGAAGGGCAGGCTCTCGCCCTTGACGAAGAAACGGCTGAAGAGCTTGGCCATCAACACCGCCATCACCATGCCCAGCAGGTAGAGCCCCATCAGCACGAAGGCGGCCCATTTGCTGAAAAAGGCGCTCACCAGTATCACATAGACAGGTATTCTGGCCGAGCAGCTCATCATCGGGATGACCAGCATGGTCAGCAGGCGGCTCTTGCGGTCCTCGATGGTGCGGGTGGCCATGATGGCCGGCACATTGCAGCCGAAGCCCATAATCATCGGAATGAAACTCTTGCCGTGCAGGCCCATCTTGTGCATCAGCTTGTCCATGATGAAGGCGGCACGGGCCATGTACCCGCTGTCCTCCATGAAGGAGATGAAGAGGTAGAGAATCAGGATGTTGGGAAGGAAGACGAGCACTGAGCCCACGCCGGCGATGATGCCGTCGCAAATGAGGCTTTTCAGTGGTCCGTCATTCATCGCCGAGCCCACCACATCGCCGAGCCAGCCGAACAGCGTCTCCAGCCAGTCCATGGGATATTGACCCACGGCGAAGGTGCAGAAGAAGGTGATGAACATTACCACTAGGAATACCGGATAGCCCAGCCAGCGATGGGTCACGATGGCGTCTATCTTGTCGGTGTGTGCGTGCAGGGTGCTCTTCTCATTCTTCTCGTAGCACTCGGCCAGGGCACCGCGCACAAAGGCGTACTTGGCGTCGGTGATGGCGCTCTCGATGTCTTGGTGGGCACGGGTGTCGCCGCCGTGCTCCTTCTGAATGTGTTCGGAGTCGTCGATGGAGTGACGGTTGATTTTCTGATATTTGTCGGCTATCTCGTCGCGCATCTTCAACACGCTGCCGTCGGGGTCGCGCTGCTGCACATACTGCCCTAACTGCTTGTCGTTTTCCAGCAGTTTGATGCTGAGGAAGCGGGTGGAGAGGGAGTCGCTGAAGCCGTGTTCGTAGAGCTCGGTGCGCAGTTGTTGTATGCAGCGTTCCAGCTCTTTCCCGTGATTGACGTGGATGTGGCGGGTCACCGTGTCGCGGCCTTCGAAGACCTCGATGATTTTGTCGAACAGGTCGTCGATGCCCTTGCCGTTGCGGCCGGTGGTGGGTACGATGGGCATGCCCAGCAGGGTGCTCAGCTGCCCGATGTCCAGCCGGTCGCCGCTGCGTTGCAGCTCGTCGTACATGTTCAGTGCCATCACCATCGTGATGTCCATGTCGATCAACTGGGTGGTAAGGTAGAGGTTGCGTTCCAGATTGCTGCCATCCACCACGTTGAGTATGATGTCGGGGTTCTTCTCGATGATGTGCTTGCGCACGTAGAGTTCCTCGGGCGAGTAGGCGCTGAGGGAGTAGGTGCCGGGCAGGTCCACCAGGTGGAAGGTGTAGCCGCCGTGCTCGAAGGTGCCCACCTTCTCGTCCACCGTCACACCGCTGTAGTTTCCCACCCGTTCGTGGGCGTGGGCGGCGATGTTGAAGATGCTGGTCTTTCCGCAGTTGGGGTTGCCCACCAAGGCCACGCGGATGGTCTTGCCACGCTCCTCGGCAATGTGGTGCATGGCGTCGCAATCGGGGGCCTCCAGCGGACGGTAGTCGTTGTGATGCACAATCTCGCGCTCGGCCTCTTTCTCACCGACAATCTCCACCTTCATGGCATCGCTGCGACGCAACGACACCTCGAAGTTCATTATCCGGTATTTGATGGGGTCTTTCAGCGGTGCGTTGAGCACGGCCTCCACGGTCACCCCCTTGATGAAACCCATCTCGATGATGCGTTTGCGGAAGGCTCCATGGCCTGCCACGCGCACCACCACGGCCTTCTCTCCTGTCTGTAGTTCAGATAGTAACATAGTTCTCTTTGGCTTTTTTCCGACTGCAAAGATACTCTTTTCCCGCCACATGCGCAATCACCAGAAATGGTGATATTCCCCGCAGCCCCTCCGGACCCCGCTGAAAAAGAATTCCTTCCATGTCGGGATTTTTGTGTAACTTTGCATCCGAATATTATTTGATGAAATGACCTTACTTATTGTCTTTCTGTTAGGTGCGATGTCCGTATCGTTCCTCTGTTCCATTCTGGAATCGGTATTGATGTCCACACCGCTCTCGTTCATCACCATGAAGGAGGACGAAGGATACCGCCCCGCCAAAGTCTTCAAGAAATACAAACTCGACAATGCCCGCGCCATCGCGGCCATCCTCAGCCTCAACACCATAGCCAACACCATTGGTGCCGCCGGCGTGGGCCGTCAGGCCGCGCTTGTGCTCGACAGCATTCCCTTCGGTGTGGTCAGCGCTGTGGTCACGATTCTGATACTCGTCTTTTCCGAAATCATCCCCAAGACCATCGGCACCGGCCAGTGGCGCCGTCTCATGGGCTTCACAGCCTACACCATCCGCGTCCTCATCTTCATCCTCTATCCCATTGTGATGCTCGTCGAAGGCCTCACCAAACTCATCGCCCGCAAGGACGAGGAGGAGGCCGCCGTCAGCCGCGAGGAAGTGGCCGCTATGGCCGACATGGGTGAAGACGAAGGCGTCATCGACGAGGATGAGAACAAAATCATTCAGAACGTCATCAAGTTGGGCGACATCAAGGCCTACGACGTGATGACCCCGCGGGTGGTCGCCGCCACCGCCCCCGAGAGCATGACCCTCAAGCAGTTCTACCGCTCCGACGACTACGGCCACTTCTCGCGCATCCCCGTCTATGCCGAGGAGGAGGACTTCATCACCGGCTACGTGCTCCGCAGCGAGGCCCTCGAGGAACTGGCCGAGGACCATTTCAGCAAGACCCTCGGCGACATCAAGCGCACCATCCCCCTCTTCAACGAGGAGATGTCGGTGGCCGACATCTGGGACAACCTGCTGCGCCACAAGGAGCAGATTGCCGGCATCATCGACGAGTTCGGCTCCTTCCAGGGCATCATCACCCTGGAGGACATCATCGAGACCATCTTCGGCCTCGAGATTATCGACGAGAGCGACGAGGTGGCCGACATGCAGCAGTATGCCCGCGAACGATGGGAACAGCGCCAGCGACGCTTCAAATCCATCAACCTTCCCGAAGAGAAATGACAAAACGGAGGGGCCGCCGATCGGCGGCCCCTCACTCATAATTCCTCACTCATAATTCAACCCAGCACAGCATCCCTCTCGGGGTCGTCCCAATAGGTCATGTTGCGGAAGGGGTTCACCTCGTCCTTGTGACGGCTGGCCACCTTCTGCTCCTCGATATATTGCTGTATCCCGGTGTAGCGTTGGACGTAGCGCTGCCACAGCTCGTCGCTCAGCTCGCCGACACCCGCCAGCCTGCACAGCACCCCGTAGGCGTGGGCCCGGCGCTGGTCGGGATAGGATGTCCAGAGCTTGTCCATGCGTCCGTGCAGCTGTGACCAACTGTCGATGGCGCCGCTCTCCACGTCGGCGATCAGCCGCTCCAAGTCGTTTTTCGCCACCAGCTGGCCGCCGATGTTGACCCAGTCGGTCGATGGGTCGGCAGGATGGCAGGATGGCAGGTTGTCGCTGCAACCCTCCAATGTCTTCATTGCGTAGAACACCAGCATGTCCTCGTAGGCCTTCAGGCCTTCCTCCCCTTTGAGGATCACCGTGGGACGCTTGCTTTTCTCCATTCCCTCGGCCGTCACGACGCCGTCTTTGGCGTTAGCCATCCACCGGCGCAGCAGTTCCATGCCCTGCAGTATCTCCTCGGCGGTGTCGGGCGCCAGGTTGTCGAACTCGATGTGCTGCGCCTTCACCACACGCTTGTCGCGTTTGGCGAACTTCTTGCTGTTGCGGTCCATGGCGTACATGTTGTACATCCACCAGTAGGCCGGCATCACCTCCAGCCGGTCCTTGGCGGTGTTGTTGTTCACCAGAGCGAAAGGCAGCTTGATGTCCAGTTCGGCGGGGTAGTCGCCCTTGGCCAGCAGGCAGTAGGAGGCGAAGCGCGAGGAATGCTTGAACGAGCAGCAGAGGCCCGGCCAGAATCCGCGGCCGGCGGCAATCTCGTTGTCGGCCGTGCGGCTGTTGTGGTTGCTGCCGATGGTGCCGCCGGCGGCTATGTTGCTCTGGCCCATGATGAGGCCGGCGATGAGGAACGAGTTGTTGTGGTGCTGCTCGTGGGCGGGGAAGATGATGCTGTTGCCCACCTCGCAGCGCGCCAGGGTGCTGTTGTCGCCCACCACGGTGTCGTTGAGGCGGAGGCCGAATTCCAGATGCACATGCTCGCCCAGCAGGAAACGCACCGCTATCACGCCGTGTTCCAGCGTGCAGCCCGTGCCCACCACGCCGTCGCTGAGCACGATGCAGCCATCCACCTCCGTCGGGTCGGCCTCGGTCGAGCGGATGGCCACGTTGCGGATGGCCTTGGTGTTCTTCACCACGCAATGGTCGCCCACGGTGCCGTAGCCTCCCTCGGGAGTGCCGAGGCAGTCGTAGGTGAAGGCCTCGAGTTTCTCCATCAAGCCCTTGCGTCCGCGGTAGCGGGCCCAGAGGTAGGCGTCGCCGATGGTCATGCCGCTGAAGGGCAGGATGCGGCGGCCGCCGTTCTCGTTCATCGGCTCCAGCCAGGCCGCCCCTCGGACGTCGGTGCGGCAGGTCATCTCCTCGATGTTGAACAGCAGCACGTGGTCGCCCAGCGTGTAGTTGCTCAGCATCCGCACATTGTGGATGGCCGCGTGGTCGCCCACGGTCGTGTCGGACAAGGTGCTGTTGAAGATGCCTTCGCGCAGGGTGAGCTCGCCGTGACGCACCCGGTCGGGCGTCAAGGCGCCGATGCGCACAGGGCCCTCGAAGGCGTTGCCCCGCAGGCAGGCGCTGTTGAACGGTTCTGCCACTTCCACGACGGACCAGTCGAGGGCAGTGTTTCCCGACTGTTCCAGTTGTGCTATCTCACTCGCGGTGAGACGACGGTAGGTTTTCTCCATTGTCTTTATATTTAGGTGTTTAGAATATTCCAACTCAATTCCACACAGGGAATACTCCGCTGCAAAAATACAAATATTTTTCAAAACCGATTCATTTGAATCCACTCCGCAGCGCCTCCGTTTATTCTCCAGGGTGGATAAGAGATGAATAAGAGATGTACCAAGGATGTACCAAGGATGTACTAAGGATGTACCAAGGATGTACCAGGGATGCACCAGGGATCAACCAAGGTTCAACCGGGGATGCACCGATGAAAGACGGAGGAAAGACGGAGGAAGGACGGAGGAAAGACGGAGGAAGGACGGAGGGAGTAGAGGGTGGCACCTGCGCAGCAGGATGGATGGAGAGGCTGAGAATCAGGAGCGTATGGTTGTGTGGGTGTAAAAAAGTTGAAAAAAATTTGCACAGTTGGAATAAATGTGTATATTTGCACTAATGTTTCCCGGAGGGGTGTTTTTTGTGATGTCGGTGAGGAACAGGAGGTTAGATGATAATATAATAAGTAATTAACCCATATTATTAACCAAAACACAACACTATGAAACGTTTTTACAAGTTTCTGATGTCAATGGTCATGGCGATGGCCTTGACAGTGCCGTGGCAGACCCAGGCACAGGCAACCTTGACAGTGGCCAACGGGACGGTGACCAACGAGTATGTCCCCATCTATGGCTACTATGGCGATGCCTATCTGCGTGCGGATTTTGTCTATCCAACCTCGATGATTGGGGCGATGGCCGGAGGCTCCATCACGCAGATGACATTCTATTCCGAAGACGCCTCTGTCAGTCTGTCAAGTAATTTCAAAGTCTATTTGACAGAGGTCAGCAGCGCGACATTGTCATCTTTTACCAGTGCCACCGGCCTGACACAGGTTTATAACGGAACGGTGACCATCTCCGGCAGCCAGATGACCGTCACCTTTGCCACTCCCTATGTCTATCAGGGCGGCAATCTGCTCGTCAGGGTTGAAAGCACCACTACTGGCAATTATGTGCATACTTATTGGTATGGTATCAGTTCTACCGGTAGTAGTGTTCAGGGCTATGACTACGACTCCCCGTCGGGTATTGATGCTACAAGCCGCGATTTCCTTCCCAAAACCACCTTCGGTTACACTCCCGCAGGTGACGACTTCTGCTTTCCTCCTACCGGCGTGACCGCCCAGGTGACGGGCAGCGATGTCAATGTCAGCTGGACCGACACCAATGCCTCGAGCTGGAACATCGTGTGGGGTGTCGGCAACTTCAATCCCGACACGGTTGTGATCAACTCAGCCAGCTCCAGCACGACCAGCTATCAGATTGCCGGCCTGGATGAAGGCTTATACACTGTTTATGTGCAGGCCGACTGCGGCGACACTGTCAGTTCCTGGTCGGCAGCGCCCCAATTCATGGTGGGCGGCTGCATAATTACCATCGATGCCATCGACTCTTACGGCGATGGTTGGAATGACGGCTCTCTCGCTGTGATGCAGGATAGCGCCATCGTCCAAACTGTCGGCTTGTCCAGCGGCACCCAACAGACGTACCTGGTGCCTGTCTTCGGTTCCAGCCCGGTGAGCTTCGTGTGGACGTCTGGAAACTATGACGACGAAGTGACCATCAATATCTACGACGGGGGCGGCGCGATGCTTTTCACGGTCACCGATCCCTCGGCGGGCACCATCTACACGATGAGCGACCCCTGCCCCACGTGCCTTGGTGTCGCCAACTTGCATACATCCTATGTCAGCACCGATTCGATCACTGTCGGCTGGACTCCCCGCGGACAGGAAGGCGAGTGGTTGCTTTACTTGAACGACAGCCTTGTGGCCTCTGTCACCGACACGATCTACACTTTTGAGAACCTCTTGGCCAGCAGTGTGTATAGCCTCGGCGTGAGCGCAGTTTGCTCCTCCGACGACACCAGCGGCATTGTTCCCATTTCACAGCGCACTGCCTGCGGCACCATCTCGGCCTTGCCCTTTGTGCAGGACTTTGAGAATTGCCCGACCGGCAGCAGTGTCCAGTTCGACCCCTGCTGGAGCATCTATAACACCACTAGCACCTCGTACAACTATCCGTATGTCGCTTCCGCTGACGGAGGCAAGTACCTGAACATGTATTTGTACAACAGCAGTAACATGAACGGTCAATATGGTTACGCCATGATGCCCATGTTCGGTGATGAGCTGGACGATGTCGATATGGAGGTGAGCTTCGATATCTGGGGCAGCAGCACCAGCACTTACGGCCGTGGTGTGATTGTGGCCCTGTTCGATACCTCCGGCACTGCCGCCAACCCTGTCTATGACACGGTGACCATCATCATCCCCACCGCCACCAGTATGGCCACGGCCACGACCGAATATGTCAGCCTCGTGGGTCATGAGACGGCCGGCAAGCGCCTCGGCTTCTTCTTCAAGAACCAGCAGGCTTCCGCCACCGGTAGCTACTTCTATACCTATATTGACAATGTGAACCTGCATGTGGCTCCCGACTGCATGGTGCCGCAAAACCTGGTGGCCAACTATATCGGCACCGACACCCTCGACCTTTCGTGGGAGGGCACCGGCAGCAGCTGGTTGGTTGAGTACCGAGTGTCTGGCTCTACAGCTTGGACCGGTGTCGAAGTGAGCGACACCAATGTTGTCCTCGCGTCCCTGAATGCCAGCACCCCGTATGACATCCGCGTGCGCACTCTCTGCGGCGGGGATACCAGCTTTGCCCTGACGGGCAACTTCCGCACGGCTTGCGGCGCTATCAGCAGCTTGCCCTATGTGATGGACTTCGAGAATTGCCCGACCGGCAGCACTGTCAAGTTCGACCCCTGCTGGAGCATCTACAACAACTACAGCACTACGTCCAAATATCCTTATGTCAGCACTGCCAGCAACAACAAGTATCTGTATATGTACTTGTACGGCAGCAACATGAACAGCATGTACGGCTACGCCATGATGCCCGTGATGGGTGAGGAATTGGACGATGTCGATATGGAGGTGAGCTTCAACATCTGGAGAAACAGCACCAGCACTTACGGCCGTGGTGTAATCGTGGCCCTGTTCAACGCCAACGACACCACCGCCAACCCCATCTATGACACGGTGGCCATCATCGTGCCCACCGCCACCAGTTTGGCCACGGCCACGACCGAGTATGTCAGCCTCGTGGGACACAACACTGCCGGCAAGCGCCTCGGCTTCTTCTTCAAGAACCAGGTGACTTCCGCCACCGGTAGCTACTACTATACCTATATCGACAATGTGAACCTGCATGTGGCTCCCAACTGCTTGGTGCCGCAGAACCTGACGGCCGACAATATTACGGCCGACACTCTCGAACTTTCGTGGACCGGCACCAGCGATGCCTATTATGTCGAATACCGCGCCGCCGCCGACACGACATGGACGGGTGTCGATGTTTCCGACAACAGTGTTGTTCTGGAGCCTCTGAGTGCCAACACCCAGTATGAGATCCGTGTGCGCGGAGTTTGCGACGGCGACACCAGCTACGCCTTGTTGGGTTCGTTCCGCACGAATTGCGGTGCCATCACCACCCTGCCTTGGACCGAGAATTTCAACGGTATGTCCACCACCTCCAGCGCCACCGCCATTCCCTGCTGGAGCTACATCGGAACTGGCGGCTATGTGAACATTCAAACCACCGGTGCACACTCCGGCAACTGCGTGCGTTTCTATCCCAACGGCGACAGTGGCAACGACCATGTTCTGGTGCTTCCTCCGTTCGACACCGTCACCAGCGGTCTTGAGATGACTTTCTGGACCCGCCCCGAGAGCTCCAGCAGCAGCGGTTCGCTCAGCGTGGGATACGTGACCAATCCCGCGTCGGCCGCTTCGTTCGTCGAGGTGCTCAACGTCCCCATGACGATGGGTACCACCAACATGCAGTATGAGGTGACCTTCGCCGGCGCCCCTGCCGGTTCCCGCATCGCCATGCGTCACAATGTGAGCAGCACTGCGTGGTATTGGTTTGTCGATGATATCGATGTGCATGCCGCACCGACCTGCCTGCATCCTTCCGTCTTGGCCATCACCAACACCACCGACAGTGAAATCGGCTTCAGCTTCGGCGGAGAAGAGGGTGCCACCTTCCGTATCTATCTCAAGGATACCACCGGTACAGTTCTCGACTCGATCGATACTACCGCCACTTCCTACTCCTTCACGGGTCTTACCCCCTCCACGTTCTATCGCATCAGCGTGGCCACCATCTGCGGAACCGAGTTGAGTGAGTTTGTGACCGTCTCCGGCCGCACCACCGCAGTCATCAACGCCGTGACGGTGCCCTACATCACCGGCTTCGAGGATGCCACTCTGGACACCGCCTGGACGCTGGTGAACGGCACCAACACCAACAAGTGGGTCTTCGGCAGCGCCGCCCATAGCAGTGGCAGCCGTGCCCTCTACATCTCGGACAACAACGGCACTGCCAATGAATACACTATCACTAGCGCCGCCAGCAATGTGTCGGTCTATAAAGCTTTCCGTACCACCGCTGCCGGCCAGTATGCCATCAGCTTCGACTGGAAGGCTCAGGGCGAGAGTTGCTGCGACTACCTGCGTGCCTTCCTGGTGCCCGCCAGCGTGGATATTGTCGCCGGGCAGAACGGCATTGGAACTACAGGTGCTCCCACTGGCTGGACCGCCATCGACGGCGGCAACAAGCTGAACGCGGTGAGTGACTGGCAGAATGTCGTCTATTTCTTCGATGTCGCCGGTTCCGGTCTCTACAAAGTGGTCTTCTTCTGGCACAACGACGGTTCGTTAGGTACCAATCCTCCCGCTGCCATCGACAACTTCTCCTTCGTGCAGGTGACCTGCCCGCGTCCCACCGCTTTGACGCTCGACACCATCAGCTACGACAGCATGGCTTTCCATTGGACTGCCGGCGGCAGCGAGACTTCGTGGGAAGTGACGGTCGGTAACCTGGCTCCCGTGGTGGTCAACACCAACAGCTATGCCGTCAACGGACTCCTTCCGAATACAAGTTATAATGTTCGCGTGCGCGGTATTTGCGGCGCCGGCGACAGCAGCTTGTATAGCAGTGCCAACTTCACCACAGTATGCGGACCCAACCCGCTGCCCTTCTTCCGCGACTTCGACAACCTGGCGTATGATTACTTCGCCGAGGATTGCTGGAAGACCGGCAACACCGCCAATCAGGCACAGGACTCCTACAACAACTGGCCCTACATCATCTCCTTTACCGGTACCACCGACGACAAATTGTTGTTCCTGAATCATGGCGCCTATGTCTATCTGCCTCAGATGGGAGCTCCGCTCAACCAGTTGGAACTCACCTTCGACTTCAGCTCAAGCCACGACTCCAGTGTTCTGTACATCGGCTATGTCACCAACCCGAACATGCCGTACAGCAGCGCGGTTATCATGGACACCATCTACCATGGGAACTATGCCACTCCCGAGGAGTTCCGCGGTCGTGTGGAATACTCGATGAGCGCCTATCCTGACACGGCTGCACGCCTGGTGATTGCCAGCGATGTGACGGGAACCGATCACTGGATCGGCATCAACGAGTTGACCATCGCCTATCCGCCCACTTGCGGTCATGTCGAGAATATCTCCTATACCTCTGCCAACTCCACTTCGGCTACCTTGACCTGGACGGCTTCGGCCAATGGCACACCTCAGAGTTATGTGGTGGAATATGGCCCGCGCCTGTTCACTCCCGGCACCGGTACCATCGCCACCACCACAACCAACAGCATCACCCTCACCGGTCTGCAGCCGATGACGCCCTACCAGGCTTACATCGTCACCAACTGCGGTGCCGGCGACAGCTCGGTGGCTACCATGCCGTTCGAGTTCAGCAGTGCTTGCGGTGACATGGTTATTCCTACCGATACCATCGGATTTGAGGAATATATGCTCTCAGGCCGTTCGGCAACCGGCTTGTTGCCCAATTGCTGGACAATTGACAGCACCAGCATTATCTATTCCGAGGACAGTGTCGCGGCAATGATCTATGGTATGGATGACAACAGCAGTATGGTTCTGTTGATGAATGACCAGTCGTTCCTCGCTATGCCGTCCAGTCCTGTGGATCTCGACACGTTGCAGATCAGCTTCGACTTTACTGCCCAGCAGAACGCGGCTCTAGTGGTGGGTTCGGTCAGCTCGCAAGCTCCCGGCTTTGCCGCCTCCTTTGTCCCTGTTGACACCCTCCGCTTTGCCGACAATGGACGTGCTACGGTTTACTTCGCCGGCTACACTGGAAGCAACCGCTATATTGCATTCCAGAACATAGCCCTCGACACCAACAATTACGCTCAAGTGGCAATAGACAACATTGCGATTGCCTATGCACCTTCCTGCTACCCGGTGACCCATACTGAGGTTATAATGGCCGGTGAAAACAACATCACGGTGGATTGGACCGATGTTGTCAGTGCCGGCAACTGGACCATTGAGTACGGTCCTCAGGGCTTTGTGCCTGGTGCAGGTACCACAATGAACGTCACCACTCACCCGGTGAACATCACTGGCTTGAGCTCCACTACGACCTACGACATCTACATTGTGCCTGTCTGCTCGGCCTCCGACCACGGCGACACAACCCATATCACTGCCTCTACCACCTGCGGTGTCATTTCCACCTTCCCCTGGGTGGAAGGCTTCGAAAACGACATTGTGCTTGAATGCTGGACTCAGGAGGGTAACGGCCAATGGTCAATCGGCACTGGTGATTACTCTACCACTACCGGCTCGCACAGTGGCACATCCAATCTCAAGATTACCCACGCCACTACAGGCAATGTCACTAAAATCATCTCGCCTGTCTTGGCCCTGTCTGGCAGCAACGCCACGTTGACTTTCTGGCATGTGCAGCGTTCGTGGGCTGGTGATATAGACGAGCTCCGTGTCTATTACCGCACTTCTATGACCGATTCGTGGCACCAGTTGGCAGTCTATACCAGCGCCATAGCGTCTTGGACGCAGGATTCTTTGATGCTGCCCGACGTGTCTTCTACCTACCAGATAGCCTTTGAAATGACTGATAATTACGGCTATGGTGTAGCTATAGATGACATCACCGTTACTGGTGCTGGCGCTGCCGTCGGCTGCGAGGCTCCTGTCATCGACAGTGTGACTGCTACCGAGACCACTGTCACTGTGCAGTTCACCGCTCCCGACATTGTGCAGGTGGCTATCGCCGAGACCTGGAACGACAACATGACCGGTACGACGGAGAGTGGCACCAGCCACACCTTCGCGGGTCTGACCGCCGGTACTACCTACACGGTCGGCGTGCGTACGTTGTGCGAGTCTGGCGACATGAGCGAGTGGACGCTTCAGACCATCACCACCGATGAGCATCCGTGCTACGCTCCCACCAACTTGACCATCACCAGTGTGACGCTCAACGGCGGCACCGTGAGCTGGACCGTCGGCGAGGAGGGTCAGAATGTCTTCGAGGTAAATGTCCACAACAACACCTATGACAGCACCTTCACCGTCAATGGCGCCACTACGCTGACCCTCACCGGCCTCTACTCGGAGACCGACTACGAGGTGAAGGTGCGTGCCGTCTGCGGAACGGATAACTACAGCGACTGGAGCAACACTGTCGTCCTGACGCCGAGCACCTGCGCCATGCCTACCGACGTGACCTCCAGCAACGTGACCTCCAATAGTGCCAAGATTAGTTGGACCGGCTCGGCCGACAGCTATGAGGTGCGCTATGGTGTGGATATCACCACAAGCGGTGGTCAGCTGGTCACTGTGAACGCCACCGAGGTGGTCCTCAGCGATCTTGACGAGGAGACCCAGTACGATGTTTATGTGCGTGCCGTCTGCGACGGTGCCACTTCGAACTGGACTGCCAAGTATCAGTTCACCACCACTGCCGGCGGTACCGAAGGCATCAATGATGTCTATGGTAGCGAGGTGGTGCTCTACCCGAACCCTGCCAGCACTCAAGTGACTCTGGCTGGCCTTGAGACGGGTGCCACGGTGAATGTGGTTGACCTCAACGGCCGTAGCTGCGGTCAGTGGCTGGCCACAGGTGAAAGCATGACTATCGACCTCACGGGCTACGCCCAGGGTGCCTACTTCGTCCGCATTGTGGGCGAGCAGGGTACTGCGGTGCGCAAGCTCAT
>DGIA01000033.1:87337-125844 GCA_002392965.1 Bacteroidales bacterium UBA3834
GGCCCGCGTCAGCGGGCCGCCTCTCTTGTTGTTGCCTCTTTTGTTACGGATTATTTGAAGAGGTTGTAATAGCGGTCGATGGTACCCTCGATCTGCTGCTTGTCCTTAAAGTACTGGTAGGTGCTGATCTTGAGCTCCACAGTGGCTTCTTCGTCGCACACCACGGTGGCGTGCTGGTGCATCTGCAGCATGCTGGAGGTCCACATGTGGTTCACTCCATTCTCAATCATGTGGTGCAACGCACGGGCTTTCTTGGGGCCGTTGCAGAGGATAAGTACCTCGCGGGCATCCATCACCGTGCCCACGCCGACAGTCAGTGCCTGTTTGGGCACCTGGCTCTCGTCGTTGTCGAAGAAGCGACAGTTGGCCTGGATGGTGTTGGTGGTAAGGGTCTTGATGCGGGTGCGGCTGGTAAGGCTGCTGCCAGGCTCGTTGAAAGCGATGTGGCCGTCGGGACCGACGCCGCCCATGAATAGGTCGATGCCGCCAGCCTGGGCAATCATCTCTTCATAGTGGGCGCACTCGGCCAGCAGGTCGGGGGCGTTGCCGTCGAGGATGTGCACATTCTCCGGCTTGATGTCGATGTGGCCGAAGAAATTGGTCCACATGAAGCTGTGGTAGCTTTCGGGGTGCTTCACGTCGAGACCCACGTACTCATCCATGTTGAAGGTGATGACGTTCTGGAAGCTGAGCACTCCTTTCTTGTTGAGCTCTACCAGATGCCGGTACAGGCCGAGCGGCGAACTACCGGTGGGGCATCCGAGCACAAAAGGACGCTCCGCCGTGGGTTTGAAATCAAGAATCCGTTTGGCCACATAGTTGGCGGCCCAGACCGACATTTGGTCATAGTCTTTTGTAATGATAACGCGCATATATGATATGTATTAAAATGTATATATCCTGAATATGAGTGCTTTATCGGGGGGGGGCTATGGGCAGTCGGTGCAGTGCTTTATGGGTGCAAAAATACAAAAAAAGTAAGAACTGACACTTTTTTTTCAGAGTACCTCGATTTTGACGGTGCGGAGGTCGGCCACACGGTCATAGAGTCTTACGCTCAGCGACTGGCGTACGCTGACTTCCACCGAGCAGTTGAGGTCGAATTGTTGGTTCTCGGGCTTGAGGTCGAATTCTTTCAGGATACGCATCACGTCGTTCATGGCCTCATAGGCGAAAAGGAAACGGTAGCGGGCATCGATGGTCTTTTCGATGATTGTGGCGTGTTCTATGGCATCGCGTGCGGCGGTCTTGTAGGCGTTGGCCAGGCCACTGGCGCCGAGCAGTATTCCGCCGAAATAGCGCACCACGACTATCAGCGTGTCGGTGAGGTCGGCCGAGAGGAGCTGCCCGTGGATGGGGCGGCCGCCGGTGCCGCTGGGCTCGCCGTCGTCGTTGGCACGGAAGGCGTCCTTGCGGGCCCCGAGGATATAGGCGTAGCAGTGGTGACGCGCGTCGAAATAGTCCTTGCGCAGCTGCTCCAGGTGTGCCTTGATTTCTTCCAAATTATGCACAGGATAGGCAAAGGCGAGGAACTTGCTGCCTTTCTCTTTGTAGAGGCCTTCTGCCGGGGCCGCTATGGTGCGGTAGGTGTCGTCGAACATGCTTCGTTGTTTTCAGTCGATGATAAAAAGGCGCTCAGGGACTGTTTTGGGCACCGCTGGAGCCTTCAATCCGCTGCCGAGGTGCTGTGCGCTGCGGAGGATGCGCACCTCGTCGTAGAGGCCGCTCTCGATGAAGGCATCAAGTATCTGGCGTCCGCCCTCGACGATGACGCTCTGCAGCTTCTGTTCGTAGAGTGCCTGCAGGGTCTCCTCGACGGTCTGTGTGTGCAGGTGAAGCCAATGGGCGGGGACGTCGGTCAGGCGGCCACGTCGGTCGAGGACGACGGGCTGCGGTGCCGGGCCGAGGTAGTGGCGCGGGGTGAGTGTGGGGGAGTCCTGCAGGTAAGTCTCCGAGCCCACCAGTATGGCGGCCTCCTCGGTACGCCAGCGGTGGTTCAGGCGGTTCTGCTGCTGCGTGCTCAGCCAATAGGCTCTAACCGAATTATCCGAATTGTTTTTTTCTCTAACCGAATTGTCCGAATGAATCCGAATTCGGTTTGGTTCGGATTGTTCGGTTAGAGAGCTTGGGGCCATGAAGCCGTCGGCGCTCTCGGCCCACTTGAGGATGACGTAGGGGCGCTGCTGTTCTATAAAGGTGAAGAAACGTCGGTTGAGTTCGCGCCCTTCTTCCTCCAGCACGTGGCGCACCACCTCGATGCCGGCCTCTTCCAGCTTGCGAAAACCGTTGCCCGCCACCAAGGGATTGGGGTCGTCGTTGCAGCAGACCACCCGCTTGATGCCCTTCTCTATGATGAGGTCGGCGCAAGGCGGCGTCTTGCCGTAATGTGAACAAGGCTCCAGATTGACGTACAGCGTGGCGCCGCAATACTCACCTTTTCGCAACAACGCATTTCGCTCGGCGTGGTTGTGCCCGTACTCCTGGTGGTAGCCTTCGCTGATGATGCATCCGTCTTTTACGACGACACATCCCACCAAAGGATTAGGGCGTACCCGTCCCAGTCCGTTGGCGGCCAGCTGCAGGCATCGCCGCATATATATTTCGTCAAAGGACTTGTCCATAACATATTTAAAAACGGTGACATATGTCACCGTTTGACTTTCTAGAACTCGGCAGTCTTCGGGGTGCGCGGGAAGGGGATGACGTCGCGGATGTTGGCCATGCCGGTGACGAAGAGCATCAGACGTTCGAAGCCCAGGCCGAAGCCGGCGTGCGGGCAGCTGCCGTAGCGGCGCGTGTCGAGATACCACCACATGTCCTTCATCGGGATGTTCAGCTCCGTGATGCGGCCCATCAGCTTGTCGTAGTTCTCCTCGCGGACGCTGCCGCCGATGATCTCGCCGATCTGCGGGAAGAGCACGTCGGTGCCCTGCACGGTGAGGCCCGAGAAGCCCTGCTTCTTGCCGGCCTCGACCGGCTCGTCGTTCAGTTTCATGTAGAAGGCTTTGATCTCCTTCGGGTAGTCGATCATGATGACGGGTTTCTTGAAGTGCTGCTCCACGAGGTAGCGCTCGTGTTCGGAGGCCAGGTCGACACCCCAGCTCACGGGGAACTCAAACTTGTGGCCTTTGGCAACGGCTTCTTCCAATATCTTGATACCCTCGGTGTAGGGCAGGCGAACGAAGTCGGTGTCGATGACGCCCTTCAGGCGCTCGATGAGGCCCGGGTCGATCATCTTGTTGAGGAACTCGAGATCGTCCATGCAGTGGTCCAAAGCCCATTTAACGCAGTATTTGATGAACTCCTCCTCGAGGGCGGTGAGGTCGTCGAGCTGGTAGAAGGCCATCTCAGGCTCAATCATCCAGAACTCGGCCAGGTGGCGCGGCGTGTTGCTGTTCTCGGCACGGAAGGTGGGGCCGAAAGTATAAATCTTACCCAGCGAGGTGGCGCCGAGCTCGCCCTCCAGCTGGCCGCTGACGGTGAGGGCGGTGAACTTGCCGAAGAAGTCCTGCTCCCAGTCGATGCTGCCATCCTCCTTGCGGGGCGGGTTCTCGGGGTCGAGAGTGCTCACATGGAACATCTCGCCGGCACCTTCGCAGTCGCTGGCGGTGATGAGGGGCGTGTGGAAGTAGAAGAAGCCGCGCTCGTGGAAGAAGGTGTGGATGGCCATGGCCATGTTGTGGCGCAGGCGCATGACGGCGCCGAAGGTGTTGGTGCGCAGGCGCAGGTGGCCTATCTCGCGCAGGAACTCCATGCTGTGGCCCTTCTTCTGCAGTGGATAGGTGTTGGGGTCGGCCTCGCCGTAGACGACGATGCTCTCGGCCTGCACCTCGACGGCCTGGCCGCTTCCCTGGCTCTCCACCAGCTTGCCCTCCACGCCGATGCAGGCGCCGGTGGTGATGCGCTTCAGCTCTTCCTCGAACTTGGCGGGGTCGGCAACGACCTGTATGTTGTGTATGATACTACCGTCGTTGACGGCCAGGAAGGCGACGTTCTTGTTGCCGCGCTTGGTGCGCACCCAGCCTTTTACACATATCGTGGTGCCGATGAGGGCGCTCACGTCTTCTTTCAACAGATGCTTAATCTCGTAGCGTTTCATTGTATGTTTTGTTTTATTTCTTGTCTATCAGTTTTTTCAGTTCCACGTCGCTGGCGAATTTGAAGATTTTGTCTTCGTTCTTGCGGCGGCAGATGAGGAGGGTGTCCTTGCTGGCGGCGACGATATAGCCATCCAGTCCTTCGAGCACGGCAGTCTTCCCTTGGGGAACGATCACCACGCAGTTGCGGGTGTCGTAGGCGAACAGCTCCCCGTTGATGACGGCGTTGTTGTCCTTGTCGTGGCGGAACACGCCGTGGAGCGAGTCCCAGGTCTCCACATCGCTCCAGCCGAACGAAGCTTCAAGCACGTGAACATTGTCGGCCTTCTCCATGATGCCGTGATCGACCGAGATGGATTCGCACTGCGAATAGATCCGCTCCAGTTCCTCCCGCGGGGTGTCGGTGTCGAGGCTGAAGAAGCTGTCGGCGATGGCCGGCAGGTATTTCGTATAGGCTTCGCGCAGCACCGGCATCGTCCACACCAGGATGCCGGCGTTCCAGAAGAACTCGCCGCTGGCGATGAACTGGCGCGCCATCTCCACCGGTGGTTTCTCGGTGAAGGTCACCACCTTGTGCAGGTTGTGGGCGTTGGGTAGCGAAGGTTTCTCCAGGAACTGGATGTAGCCGTAGCTTGTGTCGGGCTTCACCGGCTGGGCACCGAGGGTGATGATCCACTTGTGCTGCTGCACGGTCTCCACCGCCTGCTGCATGTCGGCACGGAAACGCTCGCTACGGAACACGGCGTGGTCCGACGGCGATACGATGACGGTGGCTTCGGGGTCGAGGTGGGAAATCACCGAGGCTGCATAGGCGATGCAGGGTGCCGTGTTGCGGCGCAGCGGCTCGCTCAGCACCTGGTAGTGCTCCAGTCCGGGAATCTGTTCGTGCACACGCTTCACATACTGCTCGCCGGTGACGACGATGATGTTCTCGCGCGGGCAAATCTGTGCAAAGCGGTTGAATGTAAACTGCAGCATCGACACGCCGGTACCCATGGCGTCGATGAACTGCTTCGGACTGTCGGTGGTGCTGATGGGCCAGAACCGGCTCCCCAGGCCTCCGGCCATGATGATGGTCCAGGTCATACGCTCACCTCCCCTTTGATGTGCGGGTGCGGGTCGTAACCCTCGAGCGTGAAGTCCTCGTACTGGAATCCGAAGATGTCTTTCACCTCGGGGTTAATCCTCATCGTCGGCAGTTTGCGGGGCTCGCGGGTGAGCTGCAGATGCACCTGGTCGAGGTGGTTCTTGTAGATATGTGCGTCGCCGAGGGTGTGTACGAAGTCGCCCGGCTGCAGGCCGCACACCTGCGCCATCATCATCGTCAGCAGCGCGTAGCTGGCAATGTTGAACGGCACGCCGAGGAAGATGTCGGCGCTCCTTTGATACAGTTGGCAGCTCAGCTTGCCGTTATCCACATAGAACTGGAACAGGCAGTGGCAGGGCGGCAGCGCCATGTCCTGCATCTCGGCGGGGTTCCATGCCGTCACCATCAGGCGGCGGCTGTAGGGGTTCTCCTTGATCTCGCGCACCACGTTGGCTATCTGGTCGATGGCGCCGCCGTGGCCGTCGGGCCACGAGCGCCACTGGCTGCCATAGACAGGTCCCAGGTCGCCGTTCTCGTCGGCCCACTCGTCCCAGATGCTCACGCCGTGGTCTTTCAGGTACTTGATGTTGGTGTCGCCGCGGAGGAACCACAGCAGCTCGTATATGATGGAGCGCAGGTGCAACTTCTTGGTGGTCAGCACAGGGAACCCCTCGCTGAGCGGGAATCGCATCTGGTAGCCGAACACACCCACGGTGCCCGTCCCTGTGCGGTCGAGGCGTTCCGTGCCGTGGTCGAGCACATATTGCAGAAGGTCAAGATATTGTCTCATATTCGAGACAATAACGCCCTCCGGAGCTTTTTTATTGTGCATTCCCGATAATTATTTTCGGCTGTCTCTGGCACCCCGTCCCCTCCGCTTCAACACCGCCTCCCCATCGCCTCCCCTCCGTTGGCTGACGGAGTTGATACGGAGGAGATACGGAGCAACCACGGAGCAACTACGGAGCAACCCTGGACAAAGGGCTGAGTATCACGCCGATTCAAAATAAGGCAAAATACCCCTCCGGGGAATGAGTTTTTTTGCGTAACTTTGCAGTTCCTATTCCACCATAGCATCAACGTAAAACACTGGTATTGTGAGCGACTTATTGGCACAATTGAACGAACCCCAACGCGAGGCGGCGGAGTGCACCGAGGGGCCGGTGATGATTATCGCCGGCGCCGGCAGCGGCAAGACACGCACGCTGACCTACCGCATAGCGCACCTGATAGAGAAAGGCATCGACCCGTTCCACATCCTGGCCCTGACCTTCACCAACAAGGCCGCCGGCGAGATGAAGGAGCGTATTATCAAACTGGTTGGCAGCGAGGCGAGGAATATCTGGATGGGCACTTTCCACTCGGTGTTCGCCCGTCTGCTGCGCAGCGACGGCTCGAAGCTGGGCTACACCAGCAGTTTCACCATCTATGACACCGACGACTCGAAGGCCGCCATCAAGCAGATTGTCAAGCAGCTGAATCTCGACCCCAAGGCCTACAAGCCCTCCTACGTGATGGGCCGTATCTCGATGGCCAAGAGCAACTTGCTCTCGCCCAAAGACTACATGGAGAACCCCGAGATCTATCAAACCGACATCGACAGCAAGCGCCCCGCCATCGGCCAGATATACCAGATGTATGACCATCGGCTCCATCACTCGAACGCCATGGACTTCGACGACTTGCTGTTCAACATGAACATCCTCCTGCGCGACTTCCCCGACGTGCTGCTGAAGTACCAGCAGCGTTTCCAGTACATCATGGTGGATGAGTATCAGGATACCAACTATGCACAGTACCTGATTGTGAAGAAACTGGCGGCGCGGAACCAGAACATCTGCGTGGTGGGCGACGATGCACAGAGCATCTACGCCTTCCGCGGGGCCAACATACAGAACATCTTCAACTTCAAGCGCGACTACCCGCAGATGCAGCTTTTCAAACTGGAGCAGAACTATCGCTCGACCAAGACCATCGTGGCAGCGGCCAACAGCATCATCGACCACAACCGCGACCAGATACAGAAGGAGCTGTGGAGCGACAACGCGGGTGGCAACAAACTGCGCCTGCTGCGGTGCGCCGACGAGAAGGACGAGGGCACACGGGTGGCCGACGCCATCCAGAACCTGCGCCTCGGCGAGGATGCCGACTACCGCGACTTCGCCGTGCTCTACCGTCAGAATTCCCTTTCGCGTGCCGTCGAGGACGCGTTGCGCAAGATGAATATACCCTACCGCATCTATCAGGGTATCAGCTTCTATGGCCGCCGTGAGGTGAAGGATGCCCTGAGCTATATGCGCTTGGCGGTGAACCCCCACGACGACGAGTCGCTGGTGCGCATCATCAACTATCCCGCCCGCGGCATCGGGCAGACCACCATGGACAAGATACGGGTGGCCGCGGCCGACAATGATGTGAGCATCTGGACCGTGCTGGAGAACCTCGCCGACTTCGGCTTGCCGATACAGAGCGGAGCCGTGCAGAAAATCAACGAGTTCGTTTATTTGATCAAGCGTTTTGAATCGCAGGTGCCCACCACCGACGCCTTCACACTGGCCAAGCAGATTGTCTATGCCAGCGGCATCGTCAAGGCCCTGCGCGAGGAGGACGACCCCGAGAGCGCCGAGCGCATAGAGAACATCGACGAACTGCTCAACGGCGTGCAGGAGTTCTGCGAGAGCGAGGAGGAAAGCCCCGAGCTCGACGGGACACAGAAAAAAGACCTCCGCACCCTCGACGAATTCCTGCAGCAGGTGCTCCTCTACACCAGCGAGGACAAAGACAAGGACAAGGATGCCGACAAGGTGAGCCTGATGACCATCCACGCCGCCAAGGGCCTGGAGTTCCCGTATGTTTTTGTGGTGGGCATGGAGGAGCAGTTGTTCCCCTCGTTCCTGGCTACCACACGGGCCGAGCTGGAGGAGGAACGGAGGCTGTTCTATGTGGCCGTGACGCGGGCTGAGAAGCAGGTGACGCTGAGCTACGCCCAGACACGCTTCAACAACGGACAGCGCATGGGCGGCGAGATGAGCCGGTTTGTGGAGGAGATTGACTCCAAATATATCGAGATGCCGCGCCGGTCGGACTTCCCCGAGCCCGGCACCCTGCCACGGGCATTTTTCAATGCAGGGAAACCGCAACCTTCAGTGGCCAAGCATCTGTCGAAGATTCCGCAACCCACAGCCAAGAAGGGACCTGCAATGGTCAATTCGCCGGCGGAAATCAACGCCATCATGCCCGGCATGAAGGTGCAGCACGAGAAGTTTGGCATGGGTACGGTTCAGGCCGTGGAAGGTGCTGGCGACTCACGCAAAGCCATTGTATTCTTTGAGGGGGTGGGTCAGAAACAGCTGATGCTCAAGTTCGCCAAACTGACAATCATAGAGCCATGAGAATAGTTATACAGCGTGTGCTTTCGGCGTCGGTGGACATTGCCGGCGTCCGCAAGGGCGAGATAGGGCAAGGACTGATGATACTTGTGGGCATCTGCGACGAGGACACCGACGAGGATATAGATTACCTCTGCCAGAAGGTGGTGAAGCTGCGCATCTTCGACGACAGCGAGGGGGTGATGAACCTGCCGGTGACAGAAGTGGCGGAGAGCGGCATACTGGTGGTGAGCCAGTTTACTCTCATGGCTTCGACCAAGAAGGGCAACCGCCCCAGCTATATCCACGCCTCGCGGCCGGAGTTCGCCGTGCCGATGTACGAGAAGTTCGTCGCCAAGCTGCAGTCGCTCTACGGCAAAGAGATACAGACGGGCACGTTCGGTGCCGACATGAAGGTAAGCCTCGTCAACGACGGGCCTGTGACCATCATCATGGACTCGCAGCTGCGCGAACGGTTTTAGACAATCTCGCGGCCAAAAGGCGTCAGGGCAATGTGGGCCAGTTTGAAGTGTTGCTTGCCGAAGGGGATGCCCACTATGGTGATGTAGAACAGCACCCCAAGGAAGAAGTGCGACAGTACAATGCCGATGCCGCCGAAGATGAACCACAGCACGTTCATCAAAGTGTTGAGGCATCCATTTTTACCCTCCATTTTGTTCACATTGTGTCCAAAAGGCCACAGTGCCAGCAGGCCCAGCTTGAAGATCTGCAGTCCGAAGGGAATGCCGATGATGGTGAGGCACAGCGCGACACCTGAGACAAAGTAACCCAACGCCAGTTCGAGTCCTCCGAAGAGGACCCAGATGATGTTTCCGATTGTTTTCATTGTATGTGGGTGTGAAAAGTTGCTGCTATCCAGCGGTGCTTGCCGCGGAAGTCGTCGTGAATGGTGGGGCTGAAGCCACAGGCACGGAACAGCGCCGCCGTCTCGTCGGCCAGCGCCTCGTTGATCTCCACCACCAGCAGACCATCCGCGGCCAGGTGTTCCTTGGCGATAGCGGCTATTGCCTTGTAGAAGCGCAGCGGGGCGTCGTCGGGCACGAAGAGGGCCAGCGCGGGGTCGTAGTCGAGCACGTTGGGCTGCATTTGCGCCCGCTCGCTGTCGAGCACGTAGGGCGGGTTGCTCACAATAAGCCCATAAGACCCATTAAACCCATTCACCCCATCAAGCACATCCCCCTCAACAAAGTGCACCTCCGCGCCGTTGTTTTTGGCGTTCTGCCGCGCCATCTCCAACGCCTTGGACGAGACGTCCACCGCCGTCACTTCAGTCTGAGGAAAGGCTTTCTTCAACGCTATAGCAATACATCCACTCCCCGTGCAGAGGTCAAGAATGCTACCCACTACCCACTGTCCACTACCCACTATCCACTCGACCATCTCCTCGGTCTCAGGGCGCGGGATGAGCACGTCGGGGCTCACCGCGATGCGGCAGCCGCAGAAGTCAGTGTAGCCGATGATATGCTGTATGGGTCGGCTTTGTTTGAGGTCTTCGAGCGCCCAATGGAAGCGCAGCAGGTCGCTCTGGTCGATGGTCTGCTCCTTTGAGGTCAGCAGCCGCACCTTGTCCCACCCGAGGAAGGCCTCGAAGAGCATGCCGAGGAACACACCCACCTCGCCGCTGCCGTACATGCCGTCCAGCTCCTCGTGGAAGAGGCTGGCGATGTCGCGCACGCGGTTGCTGCGGAAACGTATGTTTCGAGTGTTCATGCCCATTCTGCCTATTAAACCCATTAGCCCTATTTCCTCCCGAAGTCCGCCGGTATCTCACCCCAGCGGTCGGTGTCCCACTTGCGGATCTCGGTGGTGTAGGTATTGGAGCGCAGCCACTGCTCGGCGCGGTGCACGTAGTCCCACAGCTCGGCGGTCGAGGCGTCCTCGGGCAGCTTGCTTTTGCACACCTTCTGCCGCACCCAGCTCATGGCGTTCACCGAGTCACTGTAGATAATTTGGTTCAGGTGGTGCTTCTTCATGTAACTCAGGCCATGGACGATGGCCAGGAACTCGCCGATATTGTTGGTGCCCTTGGGGGCTTTGTAGTGGAACACTTGTGTGCGGGTAGGGATATAGATGCCCTGGTACTCCATCACGCCGGGGTTGCCGCTGCAGGCCGCGTCGACAGCCAACGCATCGAGCACCGGCAGCGGCGGATGGGCGTCGGGTCGTATGGCCGTCATGCCGCTCTCGTCGACGAAAAGCACACCTGTCGGGCTCGTCTGACGAGTCTGACCCGTCCGACTGCTACTGACCACACTGCTGTATGGCAGCCTCATCGCCTGTTCGGCCTCGGCCATCGTGTCGAACGCCTTGTACTGCGCCCCCTGCACGCCCTGCACCTGCGCCTTGCACGCGTCCCAGTCGCTGTAGATACCCGGCTTCTTGCCCTGCCACACCACGTAGTATTTCTGTTTCTTCGCCATAGTTTTCCGCGTGCAAAGATACGACAAAATGCCAACATGACGAAAATATATTTTGTTAGTCTTTAAATTGTGTGTATTTTTGCACTTTAAATTACAAATGGCAGGTATTATGAGATACAAGTGTTTTTATATTGGATTACTTATTGCTACTTTTCTTTTTTCAGGCTGCAATAAGAAATACTCCTATGTTGAAGAAATTATTGACAAAGGAGTTTGGGGAGACTTGAATGAAAGAACGACAAAAGAGCCGGAAACAATTTGGGCGAAATCGGACACTGCAGCTTATATTGAGGCCTTGGAAAAGTTTGCGACTAGTCAATATGTTTATGACGCTGCGATATCAGATGGAATGGACTGGCATGATGTGCCAATATGTTTCCGATTATATACAAGAGATGGAGTTGACATTTCCGATATTGAATTTGCATCAAAAAAATGGTGGGAAGATTTTTATTCCAATATGTATGAACGATTTCATGACACGAGTTTATCTGCCAACTCAAGCTTTGGAAAGATTGATTCAACAAGAATCAAGGAGTTGCTGCCTCTTTTTGATGTGAAAAAAGATGAGTTTGCCCCAGATGGGAGAATATGGTATAAACCGAAAACAGCTCCCAGTGTTGTATGGACAAATGGAATATATTTATACTTTATGGTCAAGGATGGCAAGGCACAAAACCTTCGTTTAAAAGTTCAGTATTATGATGACAATTGGCTGTTTTTCGAGAATCTTTATTTCTCAATCGACAGTAATGCCTATGTATATACACCACATGATACAAAGAGAGATAGTGGCAGAGGTGGTATGATATGGGAGTGGTTTGACGAGCAAATGCATAGAGACGATAAAGTATTACTAGAGGCATTGTCAAATGCAAAGAATGCAAAAATAAAATTTGTTGGCGACAAATATTATGAAATTAGAACGATTAGTACAGAACAAATAGAATCCATAAATAATACATTGGAATTATACTACCTTTTAGGAGGAACTCTATAGTTATAATAATACAATTATGCGCCCGTACGGTGGGCTGTCGATGAGTTCCGGTGGTCCTACTCAAGTGCACCGCGCTCATGTGCGGGATGTTGAAACAGTCCATACAATACACCTCGCTCAAGAGCGAGGTCGATTTTCGGCCGGAAAGTGCGCCCCGCACGTGAGCGAGGTCTGTTTTCAATGAAAATGCGATGCCCGCTCATGAGCGCGATGATATTGCACAAAAATGACGAAAGCGCGCTCCGGTGCGGGGCGCGCTTTCTGCGGTAAATCATGCTTATGCGATGAGCTTAGGCGCCGAGTTCGAGGCGCTTGAAGCCGGTACACTTGAGGTCCTTGTCGGCCTTGGCGATGAAGTCTTTGACCTTCACCTTGCTCTCCATGATGTACTCCTGCTCCATGAGGGTGTTCTCCTGGAAGAACTTGTTGAGACGGCCGTTGGCAATCTGGTTGATTTGCTGCTCGCTGAGCTGGGCCATCTTTTCGGCGGCGACTTTCTCCTTGATTTCGCGGGCCTGGTTGACCTGCTCCTCGGTGATCCAGCCTTTGCCCATGTTGGAGGCCATGTGCTCCTCGCTGTCAACGTGGGCGGGGTTGATGCCGGCCTTCTTGAGGGCGGCGTCGACGGCCTTGCCGACGAGCTCTTCCTTGGTCTTCTCGATGGCCACGCGGAGCTCCTGGTCCTTGATCTCCTGAGGCACGCTCTCGGCGTCGAGGGCCACGGGACGCATGGCGACGACCTGCATGGCGATGTCGTGACCGACCTGGTCGTAACCGGCCTTGTTCAGTCCGACGATGGAGGCCATGCGGTTGCCCGGGTGGATGTAGGCGTAGACCTTCTCGGCCTCGATGGTCTCGAAGTGGGCCAGCTCGATCTTCTCGCCGATCTTGGCGATCTGGTCGGTGATGGCGTCGCTGACCTTGGCACCGTTGAGGTCCATGTTCAGAACCTCGTCCTTGGTGGTGAGGTGCTGGGCCATGGCGGTGTCGAGGATGCTGGTGGTGAAGTCGACGAAGCCGGCGTTGGTGGCCACGAAGTCGGTCTCGCAGCTGACCATGATGATGGCGCCGTAGTTGCCCATGCTCTTGGCCAGGACGCAACCCTCGTTGGCGTCTCGGTCGGCGCGTTTGGCGGCCATCTTCTGGCCTTTCTGGCGCAGCAGCTCGATGGCTTTCTGCATGTCGCCGTCGGTCTCGACGAGGGCTTTCTTGCAGTCCATCATGCCGACGCCGGTGAGTTTGCGGAGCTCGTTAACCTGTGAAGCGGTAATTGCCATATTGTGTTCCTTTCTTGTTTTTGTTGTTAATGATTGTTTCTGTCGCCCCTACGGGGCTCGGCAAGCGGTTGGTTTGATAAACGGGGGTTTCGCTACGCTCCACCCCCGCCTATGCTCTGTCGCCCCTACGGGGCTTGTTGTCTTGCCAGATTGTTTATATCTTCCTTACTCAGCCTTCGGGGCTTCCTCGGCCTTGGGCTCCTCAGCCTTCTCGGCCTTGGGCTCACCGGTGCGGGGACGGCGGGCGCGGGTCTTGCGCTCGACGGGGCGCTGCTCGTCGTTGTTCTCGACGGGGGCGGCCTCTTCCTCCTGCTGGGCGTCCTTGTCGAGGGCGCGCTCGTTCAAGCCTTCCTGGATGGCCTCGCACATGTGTTTGAGGATGCAGGCAATCGACTTCGACGCATCATCGTTAGCGGGAATCGGGAAGTCGATGAGCTCGGGGTTGGTGTTGGTGTCCACGAGGGCGAAGGTGGGGATGTTCAAGCGGCGTGCCTCGGCGACGGCGATGTGCTCCTTGTTGATGTCGATGACAAACAGGGCGCTGGGCAGACGGGTGAGGTCGGCGATGGAGCCAAGGTTCTTGTCGAGCTTGGCACGCTCGCGCTGCACCTGGAGGCGCTCACGCTTGGAGATATTGTTGAAATCCTTGTCGTGCATCAGGGCGTCGAGGCTGTTCATCTTCTTGACAGCCTTGCGGATGGTGCTGAAGTTGGTCAGCATGCCGCCCGGCCAGCGCTCGGTGACGAAGGGCATGTCCACGCTCTGAGCCATCTCGGCGACGACGTCCTTGGCCTGCTTCTTGGTGGCCACGAAGAGGACCTTCTTGCCGCTGCGGGCCATCTGCTTCAGGGCAGCCGCGGCCTCGTCGGCTTTGGCGATGGTCTTCTGCAGGTCGATGACGTGCACGCCGTTGTGCTCCTTGAAGATATAAGGAGCCATTTTGGGATTCCATTTACGCTTGAGGTGACCGAAGTGGCAACCAGCATCAAGCAGTTCTTCGAATTTGAGTTCGTTCATTGTTTACTTTCCTTTTTGTTGTTTTACTTTTACCAACCGTCAGGCAGACCTCAGGGCTGTGTTTTCCGGCTGTCCTATGCTGCTCGGAGTATCAACACAGCGGTACATCCTGACGATTTGGATACTAAACTTTCGTTTAATTTTGAATTCTGAAAGTTGAATTTTGAAAGCCTTGCGGCCGTTTCTTCGAAATTCAAAATTCGTAATTCGAAATTTCTTTTAACGCTTGCTGAACTGGAAGCGCTTGCGGGCTTTGGGCTGACCGGGTTTCTTACGCTCGACCATACGCGGGTCACGCATCAGGAAGCCTTCCTTCTTGAGGGCGGGGCGATCCTCGATGTTGTTCTCGCAGAGGGCGCGGGCGATAGCCATACGCAGGGCCTGGGCCTGGCCGGTGATGCCGCCACCGTCGAGGTTGGCTTTGACATCCCATTTGCCTTCGGCGTTGGCCACGGCGAAAGCCTGGTTCACGATGTACTGCAGCGGACCGGTGGGGAAATATTCCTTGTAGTCGCGGCCGTTGACCTTGATTTCGCCATTGCCGAGGGTCATATAGACGCGGGCCACGGCGGTCTTTCTTCTACCAATGGTGTTGATAACTTCTGCCATATCTCTTTTTATCTAACTTCGTTAATATTAATGGCTTTGGGGTTCTGACCCTGATGGGGATGCTCGCTGCCGGCATAGATGTGGAGGTTGCGGTAGAGGGCATCGCCGAGGCGGTTCTTCGGAAGCATGCCGCGGATGGCGTGCTCGAGGATACGCTCAGGGTGGGTGGCGCGCACCTTGGCAGGGGTGGTCTCACGCTGGCCGCCGGGATAACCGGTGTAGCGCTGATAAATCTTGTCAGTCTCCTTCTTGCCGCTGAAGACAACCTTCTCGGCATTGATGATGATGACATTGTCGCCGCAGTCGACGTGCGGGGTGAACGAGGGCTTCGTCTTGCCGCGCAGGATGTTGGCCACGCGGGTTGCCAGACGGCCTACGGTCTGTCCTTCGGCATCAACCAGCAGCCATTCTTTCTGAACGGTCTGCTTGTTGGCTGATACGGTTTTGTAACTTAACGTACTCATTTTTTTATTTTACTAACGATGATGTTTTTGTTTCAAATTGTTAATTTCTCCTCTGGTTGCATCGCATTTTGACCGCTGACGGATAATCGGTCATTACACTTATCGGCCTGAGAATATGCACCTTGAACGGGTAGGCAAGGCACAATATCCCCATTTTTGGAGAGTGCAAAGTTACGAACAATTTCTTAACTGGCAAAATCTTTTTTCGCTCCTGCTCTTAAAAACTCCTAAATTAAAAATGTAGAACATTAATTATAAGAAAGCAATGAGCAGGTCGGCACGGGTGGTAGTTGGAAGGTTGCCGTCAATCCAGTGGATTGCAACACCGTTGCGCTCCATGCGGCGAAACCAGGTCATTTGGCGCTTGGCAAAGCGTCGGATGTCAGTGAAGAGGTCTCGGAACATATCTTCTTCGGAGCATTGCCCTAGTAAGAATCGTGTCACATGGCGGTATTCCAGACCGAATCGCATCAGTCGATCTGGCTTTACCCCGTTGTCTATTAACCGTTGTACTTCATTGGTCATGCCTTCCTCCAATCGAGTACGTAAGCGTTGTTCTATTCGGTCGATAATATCCTGTCGTTCGAGGCGAATGCCGAAAACCCGATGCTGCATCTCAGGCAGATGGGAATAATTTTCAGGGTGTTTAGCTGCATATTCTTGTATCTCAAGGGCTCGTAACAACCGTTCGCGGGTTTCGGTATCGGTATGGTTGTGCAAAGGGCCGTAGGAGGCCAGACGTGCAGTGAGTTCCTCATCGCTGCAGCTTTTGACAGAATTTCTCCATTCGGGGTCGATTGGTGCGTCACTAAGTCGGTAGCCACGCACCACAGCATCGAGGTACAAACCTGTACCACCGCATAGTATCGGCTGTTTCCCTCGAGCAGTGATGTCGTTGAATGCTTTGATGAAATCGTTGACAAAACGGTATGCCGAGTATTCCTCTGCCGGGTCACAGATGTCGATGATGTGGTAAGGAATATGGGTGCCGTGCAAGTTGTAGTCGGCCAAGTCTTTGCCTGTACCTACATCCATGCCGCGGAACACTTGCCTCGAGTCGGCACTTATGACTTCGCCATTAAGGCGATAAGCCACCTCAGCGGCCAAAGCGGTTTTGCCTGTCGCTGTGGGACCTAAAATGGTGATTAGTGTTAATTGTTTAGTGTCTGGTTCACTCATCGAAAAAGACCAGCTTGGCGCGCTGCTTGTCGAACTCGTATTCGCCGAACTGGTGCAAGCCTGTGCGGTTGATGATGAACTTATAGTCGATGCCTTTTACAACCACGGCCTCCACGTTCTTTACTTTCTGCTCGCCAATCTGCATCTCTTTGAAAATGATGGTTGCGTGGTCGAGGATATTGCCCTCGGGGTCGAAACTTTCGTCGCGCAGAGGGAAGTCTTCCTTGGTGATGCGCTGCTGGTAGAGCAGGTTCATGGCTTCCTCCCATGAGATGGCGAGGGGTTCCAGATAGCGTTCGTCGATGAGCATCGGCACCTGCTGGGCACTGTTGATGATGCACTGTATCTCGCCTCGGGTGGCGTTAATCATTGTCACGGCTATCACGCTTTCGTCGTGCACGATGACGGGATCTTTTATCTTGTCAAGGTCCTCGAGTTCATTATCGACCAAGTTCACCACCTTACCTTCACCCGTCGTGGCGATGTTATCTATTTCGCGGCGTGATACATAATCGTCCCTCAGCACGAGAAACTCAATGCGGCGGTTCAGTGAGTGGGCCGCCTGCTGGCGATCGCCGCTCAAGGTGGCGATATAGTCGCAGTTCATTTCCATGCCTTCTTGGAAACTATAGGGTTTGCCGTTAACCGTCACGGTGACGTCTTTGTCCAACACACGCGGCACGCGGTCGGCGTAGCCTTTGGCTACCAGCCGCTCACGCTCAATGCCTCGACTCACAAGATAATCGACCACCGTCTGGGCACGGCGTTGGCTGAGGGTATCGTTGGTCAGACCTACGTAAGGTTGGCAGTCAGTGTGTGAACGTATCTCTACTACAAGGCTGGGGTTGTTCTCCATGATGATGTAGAGGTCCATCAGCGAATCCATGAACTCGCCCTTGAGTTCTGTACGAGCCAAGTCGAAACGAATCTCGGGCAATATCACCGGCGTTTTGGGAACCGGCTCCATACGGAAGTCGTGCTTGATATATTTGTTGGTGTTATATCCGCGGGTGCTCTCCGAGCCCTCGATGCTGTAGTAGTCTTTCTTCGAGAGGTACATCTTATACACTACGTCGCGACGAACCACTGTGCTGTCGAATTTGTAGTGTCCGCGTTTGTCAGTGCGGGTTTCGCTCTCGGTGCCATCTGAACCCACCAGCCTGATGCGTACATTCTGCATGAGTTGCATCGATTTCTCATCGCGCACAATGCCTTCGATGCTGTAATTCAGGGCCGGCAGCGCAAAGTAGAAGATTTCGTCGTTGATGGGGGGGGTCTGGTTTTTAGTTTGGTTGGCCAAATGGCGGTTCAGGGGGTCTGCGAAGGGACGGTTTGAGGAGAAGTAACCGCGCTCCACCACATTGCTTCTCTCTTGGTCGGGATAGAAAATGATGGACATTTCGTCGTATGACGAATTGAGCGGTACGCCCAGGTTTACAGGCGACGACCATTTGCCATTGGGGTTCAGACGGCTGCTGAAAAGATCCTGTCCGCCAATGCCAGGATGGCCATCAGACGAGAAATAAAGCAGTGAATCGTTACGGAGTACAGGCATGATTTCGCGACCTGGGGTGTTGATAATGGAGGTCAGGTTCACCGCTTTCCCGAAGTCGTCGGCGGTACTCTTGCGGGTAGCCTTCCATAGGTCGTAACCACCAAAGCCGCCTGGCATATCGGAGGTGAAGTATAACGTCAGGCCGTCGCTGCTGATGGCAGGATAGAGGTAATTGTAGGCAGTGTCGCCTAAGTTGAGGCGGACGGGTTCGTACCATTCACCTGGCTTCACTTCCATGCTCTCTTCCGCCGCCTCGGATGCGGCTTCAGCTATGTTCTGAGCCATGCCCCACGGGGTCATGTTCGAGTGTTTCTGCTTTTTGTTCTTGCTGCTTTTCTTGGCCTTTTTTTTGTCGTTCGCCTCTTCTGGGTTCTTTATCGACACATAGATGGCGCAACCATGTGTTTCGCCCTCCCATACATCGCAACGTGTGAAATAGACGGTGAGACCGTCGGGCGAGAACGAAGGCTCACCTTCGTTCACCTCGCTGTTGACCCTTTCGCTCTTGTCAAATGGTTCTGGCCGTGATACCCAGTTGCCGTTGCGGTCCTGATACACGACATAGAGATCGGAAAAAGCTTGGTTGGTCCAGGGGTCGGCATAGTCTTCCGCACCCTCTGCGAAGCGTGAGGTGGTGAACACCAAATGAGTCGTATCATTACCCACGAAACGTGGTGCCCAATCGTTGTAGTCGCTGCACCAATCGCTCATCTTCTTAATTTCGTGACGTGTACGGTTGATGGAAAGCTGGTTGGCGTAAATAAGCGAAGCCTTGCGTTTGGCAGCATGGCTGTCTGTCGGCTCCATCTGCAGATATTTCTCATAATATTCGTCCGCCTCGTCAAACTTGTCCTCAAAACGGCATATCTCGGCTAGGTTGAAGTACAATTTGCGCTCTGTCGTGGCGTAGCCGTCAGTGGCCAGTCGTTTATAGATGCGTTCGGCATGTGGGTAGTCGTACATCAGGCGATAGCACTCGGCCATCTGGAAATAGACACGGTTCTTCTCGGCCTTGTTGTCCTTAATCTTTTCATAGGCCTTGGAGTATTGCTCCAGGGCTTCCACAAAGCGGTTCTGATCGAAGAGGTTGTCGGCTTTCGCGGCCAAGCTCTTCTGGGCATAAGCTCCCGAGGTCATCACCACGGCGATGAAGAGTAGCAAAAGGCCTCTTTTCAGTGTTTTCATATATATATTCTAAATTATTTACTTATTATTAGTTCCACAACCTACTCATTGAAAGAGTGTTATGGTGAAATCAATATGTAAGTTCAAAATGCTAAATTACAACTTTTTTCTTATATGGCAAAAAAAAGTTGTGAGCAAGGGCTTTGTACACATCCCCTTACCCATTGGTTCCTGGTTAATTCATATACCCCATCATTGTGACTACATGGTTCTATAAAACCATTTTGGAGTCACAATGGAGGCAAAAGGGATAGTATATGGTGGATTAGTCGATTATAAAGGTCTTCTTTCTGATTTTTCCAGTGAATAAACCGTCATAATCAACGGGTTATGTGTCTGGTTAAAGTTTGATTTTGCGCTCGGCTTCGTCGCGGGTGAGGGTGTAGGTAGAGCCTTTGCCCATAGCCGGCAGGTCGAACATGAGGTCGGTCATGATGCCTTCCATGATGGAGCGGAGGCCGCGGGCACCGAGGTGGTACTCTACAGCGCGATCGACCACGAGGTCGAGCATGGCAGGTTCGAAGACGAGTGTGACGCCATCCATCTGGAAAAGTGCCTCATACTGCTTGGTAAGGGCATTTTTTGGTTCGGTGAGGATGCGTCGGAGGGCGTTGCGGTCGAGGGGCTGGAGGGCGGTGAGAACAGGGAAGCGGCCGACGAGTTCGGGAATAAGTCCGAACTTCTTGAGATCCATAGGCTGGACGTACTGCAGCATGTTGTTGCGGTCCAATTCTTGGCGTTTTTCGTCGCCTTTGAAACCGATGACATTGGAGTTGAGGCGGGCGGCGATGGCACGTTCGATGCCGTCGAAGGCACCGCCGCAGATAAAGAGTATGTTGCGTGTGTTGATTTTGATAAGCTTCTGTTCTGGGTGCTTGCGGCCACCCTCGGGTGGTACGTTGACTTCGGCGCCTTCGAGCAGTTTCAGCAGTGCCTGCTGCACGCCTTCGCCACTGACGTCACGTGTGATGGAAGTGTTTTCGCTCTTGCGTGCTATCTTGTCTATCTCATCGATGAAGACGATGCCGCGTTCGCAGGCAGGTACATCGTAGTCGGCGGCCTGGAGAAGGCGCACGAGCACATTCTCCACGTCGTCGCCCACGTAGCCGGCTTCGGTGAGGGTGGTGGCATCGGCAATGCAAAATGGCACTTTAAGCAGACGGGCGATGGTGCGTGCGAGAAGGGTCTTGCCGGTGCCGGTCTCGCCGACCATAACAATATTGCTCTTCTCAATCTCCACTTCATTTTGGTTACCATGTTCCTGGTTGTATCTCAGTCGTTTGTAGTGGTTATAGACGGCCACCGAAAGAACACGTTTGGCGGCTTCCTGACCGATGACATAAAGGTCGAGAAACTGTTTGATTTCGGCAGGGTTGGGAATGTCAGTGCTTTGGATTTCAAATCTCGGATTCTGTGTCTTCCTGTTGTGTTCAGCAAAGATTTGGCCGGCTTGGTGGGCACAGTCGGCGCAGATGTAGCCGTTGAGGCCGCTGAGGAGCATGCCCGACTGGGATGCAGGACGGCCACAGAAGGAGCAGTGCTCTTCAGGTTGATTGGGTTTCTTGGACATCAGTATAACTGGTTTTTGGTGGCATCAAGCCTGATAAATACAAACAAAAGGAGGGAAAAGGCCAGTAGCGAGGAGCCTCCATAGGAGAAGAAGGGCAGGGGAATGCCGATAACGGGCACAAGTCCGAGCACCATGCCGACGTTGACGAATAGGTGCACGAAGAGAATGCTGGCCACGGAGTAGCCGTAGAAGCGTGAGAAAGAGGATCGCTGACGCTCGGCCATGTTGACGAGCCGCACAAGAAGCATCACATAGAGTGCTACGACAAGAGAGGAACCAATCCAGCCCCATTCTTCGCCAACGGTGCAGAAGATGAAGTCGGTGTGCTGTTCGGGGACAAAGTCGGCCTTGGTGAGAGTGCCGCGGAGGTAGCCTTTGCCGAAGAAGCCACCGCTACCGATGGCTATCTTGGATTGGTTGACATTATATCCTGACCCTTGCAAATCGACGGTTTTGCCGAGGAGTACATCAATGCGTTCGCGCTGATGGCTTTCTAGGACGTGGTTGAAGACAAAATCGACTGAGAAAACAAATGCAGTGCAGAGAACCAGTACACCGAAGGCTCGCCACCAGTCACGAGCGGTGCGCTTGTTGAGCCACACAAAGAGGTAGAGCACGGCGATGAGGACCAGGACGCCAAGTAGGATGTACTTGTTGACCAGCAGTGCGAGGATGAAGAGCACGATGGCCACTACACCCACCACGAGGATGCTGCCCGACAGCCCTTCTCTAAAAAGGGGAAGGACGAAGGCAATGAAGACCAAAGCAGAGCCGGTGTCGTGCTGCAATAGTACAAGCCCCATGGGGATAAATACTATAGCGGCGGCTACCAGCTTGGTGCGGGGCTGTTTCCATTCCACGTCTATGGCAGACATGTATTTTGCCAAGGCCAGTGCGGTGGCGAATTTGGCGAATTCAGTGGGTTGGAAACGGAAACCACCGATATCAATCCACGATTTGCCTCCGTTGACTGTGACTGCCAGGAATAGAGTTACTACCAGCAATCCCAGTACCAGGATATAGATGGGGTAGGCAGCGTTGGAGAAAAATCGGGGCTCGCTGAGGAGAATGACTGTCACGGTGACTACGGTGACGGCTATCCATATCAGTTGTTTGCCATGGAAGGTGCCGAAGTTGAACAAGGAGGTGTGGTCGCCGCTGTAGGTGGCAGAGTAAATGTTGAGCAGGCCGAACAGGGTCAGTACCGCCCACAAGACCACAGTCCACCAATCTATTTTTATGTGCTCTTGGTACATCACTTCTTCTTTTTCACCCTGCGGGTGAGAGGCAGTTTCTGGCAGGGGTTGATTTCTCGATACATTTTCTCCACGTCTTTGCGTTTTACCTCTCCGTTGAGGTATCTCTCCACGAGGAGGCCGGCGATGGGAGCTGCCCAGGTGCCGCCACCGCCTTGGGCGTTCTCCACATAAACAGCCAGGGCTATCTTGGGATTGTCCTTTGGGGCGAAGCAAATAAAAACAGAGTGGTCGTTCCCGTAGTTCTCTGCAGTGCCGGTCTTTCCGCAGATGTCGAGTCCGTCAACACGTGCACGACGGGCTGTGCCGCCAGCCACGTGGACTACATCGTACATACCAGCCGCAGCGATGTCAAAGTATTTAGGGTCGATGCCGGTTTCATGGCGGGTGGTATATTCCTCGTTGCGGACAGAGTCGGGACCGTAGAATCGCACCAGATGAGGGGTGATGTAGTATCCGCGGTTGGCTACAATGGCGGCAAGGTTGGCCATTTGGATGGGTACTACGGTGACTTCGCCTTGGCCGATGGAATTGGAGTAGATGGTGGAGAAGGCCCATCGTTCGCGGCCATACCAGCGGTTGTAGTAGGCGGTGTCCGGAATATTGCCCTTGGAAAGACCACTTTTGGGCAGGTCGATATCAAGCTTCTGTCCGAATCCGAACCGTAGCATGTACTCGCGCCATACGGTCAGACCGTACTGTGAGTCTTTGTAGATACTCTTGTATTTTCCCTGCTGGATGACTCGTCGATAGACCTGATAGAAATAGGGATTACAACTCATTTTGATGGCCTCCTGTACTGAACGTGCAGAGGGGTGGTTATGGCAGCCTACAAGGCTTTTGTCGCAGACAAAGCCTGTGTTGGGAGTGATGACGCCCAGATCTAGGGCCACCATCGACTGTGCCACCTTGAAGATGGAACCGGGGGGGTACTGGCCCATGAGAGCACGATTAAGCATGGGTTTGGCAAGGTCAGCGTTGAGTATCTTGTAATTCTCTCCACGAATGCGTCCGACAAGCAAGTTGGGGTCGTAGCAAGGAGCCGAGACCATAGCCAGCACTTCGCCGGATGAAGGTTCAATGGCCACCACACAGCCACGCTTGTTGGCCATTAGGTCCTCGGCATACTGTTGTAAGTCGGCATCGAGGGTGGTGTAGAGGTTGCAGCCCTCTATAGGCAGGGTGTCGAGTTCCCCGTTGCGATAGGGCCCTACCTCGCGGTTGTGCACGTCCACATGCATGATTTTCTTGCCTTTCACACCCCGTAGTACTTCTTCGTAGCTCTTCTCGAGTCCGCTTTTCCCGATGTAGTCGCCTTGTTTGTAATAGGGGTCGCGATCCAGGTCGGACTGATCTACCTCGCCCACATAACCGAGTACTTGTGCCGCGATAGGGCGGTCATAGATGCGGAGGGTGCGCTGGGAGATATAGAAACCCTTGAAACGGAACATCTTGTTCTCGAATTTGGCATATTCCTCCTTTGAGATTTGCTTCATGAAGATAGAGGCGGCATAGGGGGAGTATTTGGCGGCTTTGCGCATACGCTCGTTGAAATCGTCGAGGGTGATGCCCAAAGATTGGCAGAAATAAGCTGTGTCGAGGCCTTTGGCCATGCGAGGAATGACCATTAGGTCATAAACAGCCTCGTTGTGCACTAGCAATTCTCCATTGCGGTCGTAGATGAATCCGCGTGCCGGATATTGGGTAACGTTGCGCAATGATTGCTGGCGGGCCAGGTCACGGTATTTGGGATTGAAGAGTTGAAGCATGGCGAGGCGCCCTATAAAAAGGACACCTACGGCGATGAAAATCAATTTCACCACGTGGCTTCTATCGGCGTAGCGGTTCGACATGAATCATTTCATAACGAAAATTCAAGACAATTATTGTACGTTTGGAAAGAAAAGTTGACTTATTAAAATTTTATAAAAAAAAGTGTTTTGATTTGCATATTAAAAAAAATGTGTAATTTTGCAGCCGATTTGATGTAGAACAAAAACAAAATATATCGAGGCAGAAGTATCAGTTTTAACCCCAAACCGTAAAGGAATATGACGGACGTAAAGACCAAACAACTGACGGATAACGAGCTGATTGTACGCTATCGCGAGGGCGATTCCTCCTGCTTTGAGGTATTGTTGGAACGCTATCAGGCCAAGGTCTATGGATACATCTTCTCGGTGGTCAAGGACAAGGAAACGGCCGACGATATCTTCCAGGACACGTTCTACAAGGTAGTCGTCACCATTAATTCGGATCAGTACAAAGACGAAAACAAATTTGTCCATTGGGTGATGCGTATCGCGCACAATCTCATTGTGGATCACTTCCGACGGAATAATAAAATGCCGTTGGTGCCCAATCGCCCCGAGAGTGATATCCTTGACAGTCTGAAGTTTCCCGATGACAATGCCGAGCATGTCATCATCAAGAAACAGACTGGTCAGAACATACGCAAATTAGTCAAGATGCTGCCGCCTGAACAACGGCGTGTGGTAATTTTGCGCCACTATGGCAAGTGTGACTTCAAGGACATAGCCGCCCGTACGGGTGTGAGTATCAACACCGCCCTTGGCCGTATGCGCTATGCCATCATTAACCTGCGTCGTCTGGCCAAGGAAAACAACATGTATATTGAACTTTAGCAGGCTCTAAAATTTAGTACGGAAACCAAAACAGACGTTTCTTGTGTTCATCAGTGCACGAAACGTCTGTTTTCATTATAGCTATCCGGTTAACGGCCTCCTTGGGTGATATTGACCGCTGTACAATCATTTCTTGTGGTAAAAAGTTTCTTTCTCAAAGGCAATACTTTCGACATTACTCCGTTATAAGAAGTTGATGATTTCAAAGATCAAACTCAAGGAACTGGCAGCCTACCGTTTGCAGAAACGTTGCGACGAGGAGGCGGTTTTTGTTGTCGAAGGACCTAAGATGGCTGCCGAGGCGATTGCCTCCGGTGCGTCCATCCGTACGGTGTGTGCCACTCGTGAATGGATGCTGGCGAACGGTGAGTGGCGGATGGCGAGCGGTGAGTTCTATGAGGTGTCGCAAACCGAGTTGGAGCGACTTTCCGGCCAGAAAAATCCTAATCAAGTATGGATGCTGGTAGAACGAAGAATGGAGAATGGAAAACAACGAGCGGAGGACGGAAAGTTGGTGCTGGCCTTGGATCATATCCAGGATCCGGGTAATATGGGTACGTTGATGCGTACGGCCGACTGGTTTGGAGTGCGCCATATCGTGTGTAGCCACGATACAGTCGGTTGCTTCAATCCCAAGGTGGTGCAGGCCACCATGGGGGCCATCTTCCGCACATGGGTCGAATATGTGGATTTGCCGCAATGGCTAGCCTCCTGCGGTATGCCCGTCTATGGAGCCTCGCTGCACGGAGAACCGTTAAAGGCGGACAATAAGTTGCATAGACAGGGGGTACTGCTCATTGGTAACGAGAGTCGTGGCATCAGTCCCGAGGCTATGGCCGCCGTCACTCACCCTGTGCTTATTCCCAATCTCGGCGGTACCGCCGAAAGCCTCAACGCCAGTGTGGCGGCAGGTATATTGATATATGAATTAATGAGATAGACTATGGAACAACTTCAATACCAAGAAGGAAGAACAGAGATAAGCCAAATGGGCAAGGTGGCGCTGGTGGAACGCCTGACCGACGGCACCGCCTGTCAGGGTGACGATTGTGCCGTCATCGATGGCACAGGCAATCGGCTGACCCTCATTAACACCCAGACATTGGTTGAGGGGGTGAACTTCGACATGACATATACCCCACTGAAGCATCTGGGCTACAAGGCAGTCGCTGTCGCCATCAGCAATATTGCCGCCATGAATGGCACCCCGCATCAAGTGCTGGTCTCGGTGGCTGTGAGTAATCGCTATTCTGTTGAGGCACTCGACGAACTATACGCCGGCATACGCCTGTGCTGTGAACGTTACCATGCCGATTTGGTCGGTGGCGAAACTGGCACATCGCGTGCCGGCATGGTGCTTACGGTGACTGCCGTAGGCGATGTGGAACGGGATTGTGTTGCCTATCGCCACGGAGCCTCTCATAACGATTTGATTTGCTGTACTGGCGACCTTGGAAGCGCCTACGCTGGACTGCTGGTGCTGGAACGTGAGAAGGTGACCTACCAAGCCAACCCTGATTTCCAGCCCGACCTCGATGGTTACGATTATGTCCTCGAGCGGTTCCTCAAACCAGAACCCCGCTTGGACATTGTGAAGAAACTGGCGACCGCCGCGGTGGTGCCCACGTCGATGATTGATGTCAGCCGTGGCTTGGCCGATGCGTTGCTGCACCTCTGCCGTGCTTCACACTGCGGATGCGAGGTCTATGAGGAGCACCTCCCCATCGACTACCAGACCTCGCGAGTCTGTTCCGAGATGAGCAAGAACATGTTACCTGTCAGTTGCGCCCTCAACGGCGGCGAAGACTATGAACTGCTCTTCACCGTCAACCAGAAAGACTACGACAAGATAAAGGACATGGAGGGTGTACACATCATCGGCTATGCCACCGAGGAACACATGCCCACCGTCATGGTGACACCGCAGAACACCACAATCACCCTGCGCGCCCAGGCATTTCAAGGACTGGAAGAATGAACTGCATAGACACCTACAAGCATAAAGGTCTCCGACAGCAGATGGTCGATAAACTGCGTGCCAAAGGCATCAGCGACGAATCCGTGCTGCAGGCCATGAACGAGGTGCCGCGCCATTTCTTCCTCGACAGCGCCCTTGACAGCCTGGCCTACGAGGACCAGGCACTCAAGATAGGCTGCGAACAGACCATCTCCCACCCCTCCACCGTGGCCATGCAAAGCCAACTGCTCTCGGTCAAGCCCTCGATGAAGGTGCTTGAGATAGGTACCGGAAGCGGCTACCAGACGGCTATCCTCTGCCGCCTCGGTGCCAAAGTCTTCACCATCGAACGGCAGAAAGGACTCTATGACCAGACCAGCAAGTTGCTTCGCGAATTGGGCTATCGTGCCCAGTGCTTCCTCGGCGACGGCTACCAAGGCCTCACCGGAAGCTACGACCGCATCATCGTCACCTGCGGCGCCCCCGAGATACCCGACGCCTTGATGCGCCAACTCAAGACTGGCGGCATCATGGTCATCCCCCTCGGCGACGGCGAGCAGGAGATGCTGCGCATCACGAAAAACGGCGAACGGCACGAGGAGTGGCAGATAGAGAAGTTCGGCACCTACAGCTTCGTACCCATGTTGAATGGAAAGGCAATGAAATGAAACGATTGTTCATCATTATCGCGGCGGCCGGCTGTCTGTTGTCTGCCTGCCGCAACGACTACACGCCCAAGCCGTATGCCTACCTGCGTATCGACTTGCCGGAACACAACTACTGGCTCGTTGACACCCTGCCGACGAGTATCGATGGACAAACCCTGCCAGGCGTCGTGCTCCCGTTCCTCTTCGAGGCCAACGACAGTGCCGAACTGACACTCAAGAAACCGCGCCAAGTGGTTGCCTTCAGGGCCAACGGAAGCGTCAAGCCCGACCGACTCAAATACGACGAGGTGTGGCTCGACATCAACTACCCGCGATGGAACGGCGTGGTGTTCCTCACCTACCACCGCATGCACGGCCCCGACGACCTGCGGGGTGAAGTCGATTCCTCGATGAGATTCCTCGAACAGCACTACCAAGTCGCCACAGGTGTCGAAGAGCAGGGCTACGAAGACCCGGAGCACAAGGTCTATGGTACGGTTTATTATCTGAAGGGGCGCAAGGTGGCCTCCACCTGCCAGTTCTGGCTAACCGACAGCAACAGCCACTACCTGCGCGGAGCCCTCTATCTCAACCATGTCCCTAATAATGATTCGCTCGCGCCTGTAATCAATTATATACAGGCAGATATCGAGCACTTTGTCGAAACCCTTCGCTGGCGGTAGTGCAGCTGCATCCGCCGGGCATTGGGTTAATCGTCGGCGTGCTTGCGGCTGCTGTCGATAGCCTCGGATACGTTGATGACATAGTCGCCCAGCTTCTCGTACAGTGCGTAGAGACTACTGTAGGCATTGCCGATGGCATAGTCATAGACGCCCAGCTTCAGTGCGTCGAGGTGCTGTGCGCGCAGACGGTCGCGGTAGGCGTTGATTTCGTGTTCGGCGGCATAGGCGGCGTCGAGATCCACGTGGTCGTAGTCGTGCAGGTTGCTGTCCATCACGTTCAATGCATTTTGCACCAACTCGCTCATGTGCGACAGGTTTGCATTCAATCCTGCGTCGAAGTGCACGGCATCCTCGCGCTTGGTCTGGCGGGTCATGGCGATCTGGTAGATTGTGTCGCCGATGCTCTCCAGGTTGTCGATGATGCGCAGCATGGTGCTGATGCGCTCGGAGCCATGTTCCGAGATGTCTCCTGAGCCTACCTTGGTGAGGAACTTCGATATTTCCATCTCCATGCGGTCGGTGATGCCTTCGTACTTGGCAATGCGCTCCATAATGCTGTTGAATTCTTCGTCCTTGTTGGCTGTCCGCAGGCCCGGAAGGAAGGTGTACATGCGGAGCACCCGTTTCGAGAATTCTTCAATCTCGCTCTTGGCACTCTGCAAGTTAAGCTCGGCAGTGCTGAGCAGGTTGGGCTCGAGGTAGGTCAGGCGGAATTCTTCCTCACCGTCTTCCTTCTTGTCGGGCACCATCCACGTGACAATCTTCTCAATCTGGGGAATGAGGAAGGCCAGAATGATGGTGGTGACCACATTGAAGAGGGTATGGAAGACAGTGATGGCTAGCGGGATAAGTGGTATGGTGGGGAGCAGGTGGTCGAGTTGCTCGCTGATGGCCATCACACCGTTGCAAATGGGGTAGAACGGAATGAGGAAGAGAATGGCACCTGCCACGTTGAACACCAGATGGGCTCGGGCGGTGCGCTTGCCGGTGGTGCCGGTGGTCATGGCTACCACCTGGGCCGTCAGCGTGGTGCCGAGGTTCTGTCCGATCACCAGAGCCATCGACGTGGGGAAGTCTATCCACCCTTGGCTGGCCATCAGCAGTATGACGGCCGTCATGGCCGACGAGGTCTGTAGAATGATGCAGAGGATGGCACCCACCACAATGAACAGCAGAACAGACCAGTATCCCCATTGACCCAAGGAGGCGATGGAGTGGGCTACATTCTCGTCGAGCGGCGGCACCGAGTCGCCCATCAAGCCCAGGCCGAGAATGAGCAGCGCCAGGCCGATGATGGTCTGGCCGAGGTACTGCATTTTGTTCTTCTTGCTGAAAATGAAGAACAAACTGATGGCGGCGATAATCATCGGCATCAGGGGCACCTTCTCTTCTCCGCCACCGCCACCCAGGCCGAAGAGGGTGATAATCCAGGCAGTGACCGTGGTGCCGATGTTGGCACCCATCACCACGGCGATGGCTCCTCCCAGGGTCAGCAGGCCCGCACCCGCGAAGCCCACCGTCATCACGGTGGTGGCCGTCGAACTTTGGATGATGGCCGTCACACCCGTGCCGGCCAGAATGCCGCTCAGCGGCTTGCCGGTAACCTTGGTGAGGATGTGGCGCAAACGCGAACCCGCGTACTTCTGCAGGCCCTCGCTCATCAGTTTCATAGCAAACAGGAAGATGGCCAGTGCACCTGCCAACTTCAAGATAACCAATAGAATATTCTGTATATCCATGTCTTTTTCTATATCTTTTTGACGCTGCAAAGGTACGCAGGTTCGTGTTACGGAATTGTTACGTTTTTGTTAAGTTTTTCCTTGTTTTTGTATTTGTTTGATATTCAATACTTCCCATATAGTCCCTCCGTATCACCTCCGTCTCTCCTCCGTCTCACCTCCGTCTCTCCTCCGTCTTTCAACGGAGGTGAGACGGAGGGGGAGTGGAGGAAAGGTGGAGGGGTCAGGGAACCAAAGGCAGGGGAATGGAGGATGTGAGTTATCAACCTCGCAACCGCCCAAAGGAACTATAAATGGCCGTCGGCGGTTCACTTTTTGTTGATAACTATTTGCCGCCGATTCTCATTTTCTCTCTAATTTAGCAAACGAAACGGAACTCCGTTGTTTTTGTTTAAACAATTGTAGTATAGAAGAATAAGTAAAAGTTTTTGCTATGCAAGGCGATCTATTTTCGGCATCCGAGCCTGTGAAGCAGCCCAGTGAGATGAAGCAATATACCCCCGAGGAGATTATGCGCTCGTCGGTGGAGTATTTCCATGGCGACGAGTTGGCCGCCAACGTGTGGATGAACAAGTATGCCCTGCGCGACGACGACCGTATCTATGAGTTGAACCCCGACATGATGCACCGCCGCCTGGCCAGGGAGTATGCCCGCATCGAGAACAAGTATCCCAATCCTATGGGCGAGGAGGAAATCTACCAGTTGCTCAAGGACTTCCGCTACATTGTTCCGCAGGGCAGCCCCATGAGCGGCATCGGCAACAACTTCCAGGTGGTCTCGCTTTCCAACTGCTTTGTCATTGGCAATCAGGGAAACAGCGACTCCTATGGCGGCATCATGAAGATCGACCAGGAGCAGGTGCAGTTGATGAAACGTCGTGGCGGCGTGGGTCACGACCTCAGCCACATACGTCCCGGCGGCAGCCCGGTGAAGAACGCAGCCCTCTCCTCTACGGGCATCGTGCCGTTCATGGAGCGCTACAGCAACACCACCCGCGAGGTGGCACAGGGCGGTCGTCGCGGTGCCTTGATGCTCTCCATCAGTATCAAGCATCCTGATTCTGAAAACTTTATCGATGCCAAACTGGAGCAGGGCAAGATTACCGGCGCCAATGTCAGCGTGAAGATCACCGACGAGTTTATGCGCTGCGCCATGGAGGGCAAACCTTTCGTGCAGCAGTACCCCATCGACTCCCCCAACCCCACATATACCAAAACAATTGACGCGCGCGCGTTGTGGAACAAAATCATCGCCAACGCGTGGAGCAGCGCCGAGCCTGGTGTGCTGTTCTGGGACACCATCATCCGCGAGAGCGTGCCCGACTGCTATGCCGACTTCGGCTACCGCACCGTCAGCACCAATCCCTGCGGCGAGATACCGCTGTGCCCCTATGACAGCTGCCGCCTGCAGGCCATCAACCTCTACAGTTATGTGGAGCATCCCTTCACCAAGAAAGCCCGCTTCAATTTCGACCTCTTCAAGGAGCATGTGATGAAGGGCCAGCGCCTGATGGACGACTTGATCGACCTTGAGCTGGAGAAGGTGGAGCAGATACTCAAGAAGATAGAAGCCGACCCCGAGAGCGACGAAATCAAGATGGTGGAGCACAACCTGTGGCTGAACATCAAGATGAAGTGTCTGGAAGGCCGTCGCAGCGGCTTCGGCATCACCGCCGAGGGCGACATGCTGGCCGCCTTGGGATTGCAGTACGGAAGCGACGAGGCCACGGCCTTTGCCGTCAAGGTGCAGCAGACACTCTGCTGCAGTGCCTACCGCTCGAGTGTCGTCATGGCCCGCGAGCGCGGTTCGTTCCCCATCTACAACGCCAAGCGCGAGGAAAACAACCCCTTGATCGGCCGCATCCGCGAGGCCGACCCAGAGCTCTATGCCGAGATGACCAAGTACGGCCGCCGCAATATCGCCCTGCTGACCATCGCCCCCACCGGCACCGTCTCCATCTGCACCCAGACCACCAGCGGCATCGAGCCGGTGTTCCTTGTCAGCTACAAGCGCCGCAAGAAAATCAACCCCAACGACAAGGACTCCTCGAACAAGAACATCATCAAGGACGAAAACGGCGACTACTTTGAGGAATACAATGTGTTCCATCCCAAGTTCCTGGATTGGGCACGCATCAACGGCCACGATGTCGATGAGGTGATGCACCTGAGCGATGCCGACCTGCAGAAACTCATCGAGAAGAGCCCCTATTTCCACGCCACCAGCGCCGACATCGACTGGGTGGCCAAAGTGAAGATGCAGGGCGCCATCCAGAAGTGGGTCGATCACAGTATCTCTGTGACTGTCAATATTCCCAAGGAAACCACCAAGGAGGTGGTGAGCAAGATTTACGAGACGGCGTGGGAGAGCGGCTGCAAGGGCTGCACCATCTACCGCGACGGCTCGCGCACCGGTGTCCTGGTGTCCAACTCGGAAGGCAAGAAGGACGACAACCCCTGCTTCGGCGAAAGCAAGGCCCCCAAGCGCCCCAAGAAACTCGAGGCCGAAGTGGTGCGCTTCAAGAACGAGAAGGAGGATTGGATTGCCGTCGTCGGCATGTATGAGGGTCGTCCTTACGAGATTTTCACCGGACGCGCCGAGAACTTCCTTTTGCCCAAATGGGTCGAGAAAGGCTGGGTCATCCGTGTCAAGGAAAAGGGACAGGAGCATGCCCGCTACGACTTCCAGTTCACCGACCAGGACGGCTACCATATCACCATGGAAGGCCTGTCGCGCATGTTCCGCAAGGAGTACTGGAACTACGCCAAGCTCATCTCGGGCATCCTGCGTCACGGCATGCCCATCCCCAATGTGGTGGAGCTCATCGGCAAACTGAACTTCGACACCGACAGCATCACCACCTGGTCCAACGGTGTGGCCCGTGCCCTGAAGCGCTACATCAAGGATGGCACCGAGACAGGCGAAGTCTGCCCCGACTGTGGCAGCAAACTCATCTACACCGGCGGCTGCAAGAGCTGCCCGCAGTGCGGATGGAGCAAGTGCAGCTAAGGCATTATAGCAAGCACAACATATTCACCCGAAGGGGTTCGGCCTGCACCGCCGAACCCCTTCATTCTTTATGGACTTTCTGGCAGAGGAATCCTGTGCGGCGGGTGCCCATGGTGGTGGCGATGACGAAGAGGTCGCCGCCTTCTTTCAGTCCCAGCTGCCGCTGCAGGTCGGCCGCAGCCACGGGGTAGTTGCGCGTGACCACATGGGCCTTCCCGTCGGGGATGGCCGTTTTCAGGCTTTTGCGGTTGAGCGCCACCTCTTGCTGCACAAGGAAGGTGCGTCCGGGGAAGTCGTCCGCAAGGCGGTCGGAGGTGTAGAGGTGGCTGTTGGGTGCCAGCTTCTCCAGATTCATCCATTGGCAGATAAGGTTGAAGGGACCACCCTTCATCAGGGCGGCGTCGGGCTCGTAGAGGTAGCGCCCCACGGCGGTGCAGTGGCGGGCCTCGGCGGCAGCCTCCTCACGGCGGGTGAAGCCATAGTGGTGGAAACCATCCTGTCTCTCGTAGATAATGCAGTGCAAGAGGGTTTCACCGTCGTGTCCGCCGCAGACAAAGAGTACTTCCTTGCATTCCCCTTTGACGGAGACGATATGCACTTCGGCCACATCGCCCAGCTGACGGCAGGCCAGGTCGATGTCTATCATCGGCGAGGCTTTCACCATCAGCCGTCGGCAGCGCGAACGGAGCAGCTCCATGTGTTGTAGGATGTTGGGCTCGCAGTCTTCGAAGGCGGCTACTTTGCGTCCCGAAGCCGAGCGTCGGGCAGGGTCAATGAAGAGCAGGTCGAAGTGGCGGTCGGTGGCGGCAAGCCATTCCATGCTGTCGCCGCAATGCACGCCGATGTTCTTCAGGCCGAGGGCGTCGCAGTTGTGCTCCATCAAGGCGCAGAGCGTTTCGTTGCGTTCCACATAATCCACCTGTGCGTCCGTCTGAGCAAAGGCGATGCTGTCTATACCCATGCCGCCTGTGAGGTCGGCCACGCTTCCCGGTGGCTGTTCCAGGCTTCCCGCCTTGTAGCGGGCCGTCTCTTCCGACGAGGCCTGTTCGCGGTTCAGTCGGGGAGGGTAGAGGAACTGCTCGCACTGCAGCAGCGACGGCCACTTCTCCCGGGCTGTCTGCAACCCCTCTATCTGCTGTACCGCTGACGGCATGTCTATATCGGGATACCGCGCGGCACTCAACAGCAACCGCGCGGTATCCTCGTCCTGATGGGCGTTTACGAAATCAATAAACGCCCTGGTCATGCAGCTTCTTCAAGCGTTCGACCACCATCGGGCGGTCTTCCTTGTAGGTGACGCCGAACCACTGCGCCGTGGTCTTGAGCACGGTCATCGTGGCGGTGCCGTTATGGATGAAGGTGTTGACGGCGAAGGGGATATAGTACTCCGACTTGAGCTCCGAGCCGTGTTCCTTCAGGAAATCGACAAAGAGCTTCTCGCTCTTGGCGAAGTAGTCGGGCGTGAAGCCGAAGAGGTTCATGCTCACTGTGGCGTCGGCGGGCAGGGGGTGCATGCTGCCGTCGGCATCCTTGTATTCGATGCCGTTGGCGGTGCGGCCGATGCTGGTGCGTTCGGTCATGCCGATGAGCAGGCCGTCGGCGGAGGTCTCGCAGACACCGCGGCTCACGGTGCCGTTCTCGCTCAGCGTGTTCTCCAGGCGGTAACCCACCATGCAGTATTTCCCTTCGGCGTTGCCCAGGGTCTCCAGGTGGCGTGCCATCACTTCGAAGGCGTCGCGGCCGTAGAAGTCGTCGGCGTTGATGATGGCGAAGGGCTCGTGGATGACATCCTTGGCCATCAGGATGGCGTGGTTGGTACCCCAGGGTTTCTCGCGCCCTTCGGGCACGGTGAAGCCGGCCGGCAGCTTGTCAAGTTCCTGATAGACATACTCCACGGCAATCTTGTTGCCGTAGTGCACGGCGTTGATGCGGGCTTTGAACTGCTCGGCGAAGGAGCTGCGGATGACGAAGACCACCTTGCCGAAACCGGCGCGGATAGCGTCCATCACGCTGTAATCCAGGATGATTTCACCGTTGGGACCTACACCGTCCATCTGTTTCAATCCGCCGTAGCGGCTGCCCATGCCGGCAGCCAGAACTAGTAATGTGGGTTTCATGCCAATAATGATTTATGATTTGTGAATTATGATTTTAGCGTTTCTGTTTGAAGAATTCTTTCATCAGTTGCTCGCATTCGTCGGCCAGCACACCGCCGATGACCTCGGTCTTGGGGTGCAGCACCGGACCCGTGAGCAGGCTGTAGCCACGCTTGGGGTCGCGGGCGCCATAGACGATGCGACCCACCTGCGTCCATCCCGCCGCGCCGGCACACATGGGGCAGGGCTCCACGGTGACATACAGCGTGCAGTCGGTCAGGTATTTGGCCCCGATACCCTCGCTGGCGGCCGTGAAGGCCAGCATCTCGGCGTGGGCCGTCACATCGTGCAGCATCTCCGTCTGGTTGTGGGCACGGGCAATGACGCGGTCGCCGCTGACGATGACGGCTCCGATGGGCACCTCACCCTCTGCCGCCGCGGCACGTGCCTCGCGCAGCGCCTCGCGCATGTAGTATTCGTCCGGATTGTCGAAGATGCTCATCGTTTCGGGGTGTCTTGGTTGAAGCGCATGCGATCCACCGCCTCGAAGTGGGCCTTGGTGTGCTGGATGGTCAAGATGCCGTTGCGCATGAAGCTCTCTTCCGAGGCTATCAGGCTGGTTCCTACGGGCGTGTATTCGTGGAAGGCTTTCCAGTCGGTGCGGTTGAGGTGCATGTGGGGCTCCTGGCCGGACGACTCCTCGTTGGCGGCAATGATGAAAAGCAGCATGCCGCTCTGCTCCTCGAACAGGTAGTGGTAGGGGTGGCTTCCGCTTTGCTCCACTCGCACGGCATTCAGCACTTGCCCTTTGAGGGTGGTGGTGCCGGCGTAGGTCAGTTGCGCCTCCTCGGGATTCCAGTCGTAGAGCGGGCAGTGGAAGTCGTAGGGCTTCACCCGACGCATGAATTCTGCCGAGAAGACATCCTCCCACCAGCCGTGGCGACTGACATACTCGCGATAGCGGTCGCTGCCGTTGGTGCAGAAGCCGTGGTTCAGCGAGTCGCCTTTCCATATCTCCACGCGCAGCATGTCGGGGTAGGCATACCAGCGCCGCATGACGAAGGTGTCGGGCGAGCCGAGGTAGCTCACCGTGGTCTCCATCACCAGCATGCTGTCCTTGGGCAGTGCGTCGTAGTTGAGCATGCGGATGTAGCGCTGCACCAGCAACTCGGCGCTGTCGGTCGTCGCCTTCTGTGCCCATAGGCAGGCGGGCAGCAGCAGGGCCAGTATCAGAAGTCTCTTTTTCATGGCATGGGATTTTTGGGGAATGGGAATGTAAGGCTTTCCACCTGGCGGCGGCGGATGAAGTGCACCGCCACCTTGAAGCCCATCTGCTCCGCCAGACGGCCTATCTGTTCTTCGGCGTTGTCGCTGAGGGCGATGGCCTGCAGGTCGTCGTAGGTCACCTTGCGTTTCAGCCGGCGGCTCAGGGCGGCGTAGTCGGTGGCCACGTCGTATCCCAGCATCGGGGCCCGCAGGAAGAGGGAGTCGCGGGTGGCCATGGCGCGGCCCACCTCGATGATTTTGGTCAGCGACACCCACATCGCGCTGTCCTCGGCCACACGCAGCTGTCCGGCCACCGTGATGCCCTCGGCCTCGCCGGTGAAGTTCATCACCGTGTAGGTGCGGCGCGGCTCCTGGGCGGGGGTCGTCGGCTCCTCGGCCGGCACCGGGGCTGCAGGCGCCGGCTCTGCGGCCTTGCGGCTCACGTGGCATCCCGCCATCAGCATCGCTCCGGCCATCAGCCAGATATATCTCCTGTTCTTCATTTTCCGTTCGCCTTCTCCACCTCTTCCAGGTGCTGTTTCAAGGTTTCGTTGCCGGGTTCGAAGGACACCGCCTTCTGCAGGTAGGGCAGGGCTTCGCTGTCGAGGCCCATCCGGTGCAGTATCCAGCCGTAGGTGTCCAGGTAGGTGGCGTTCCCGGGCTCTGCCTCGAGCGTGCGGCCGCTCATCTCCTTGGCTTTCTTGAGGTCGCCGTCCTGTTCCGACAGGTAGTAGGCATAGTTGTTCAGCGTCCCTATGTCGTCGGGGCGCAGCGCCAGATACTGGTCGAAGGCCTTCCAGGCTTTCGCGTACTGCCCTGTGCGATAGTAGCATTCGGCCATCAACCCGCGGGTCTCAGCCTCGAGGTATCCGTTGCGGAAGCCCCATTTCGAGGCCTGCTCCAGGGGCGCCAGGGCCTCGGCGTAGCGCTCGTGGCGCAGGTCGTAGAACCCTTGCAGGTAGAGCGGCAGCGTGTGCGTGGGGAAGAGGCGTGAGGCACGCCGTGCATAGGTCGCCATATCGTCCTCGCGCTCAGGCACCTCGGTGAGGCATATCAGCAGCCCCTCCCACACCTCGTAGCGCGAGCTGTCCTGCCGCAGGGCTGTCTCCAGCTGTGCTGCCGCCTCGGCGTAGCGCCGCTGACGCATCAGCACGTCGCCGTAGTACAGGGCGTACTCCGACGGATTGTCGCTTTCCTTGACGGCCTGCTCCAGCAGGCGGAAAGCCGTCTGCGAGTGGCTGCCGTAGAACTCCTCCTCCTTGTAGAACGAAGCCAGCAGCTGTATCTTGGTGCGTGTGTCGAGCTTCGGGTTGGCGAAAGCCCGCACCAGCTCGCTGTCGGCCTCGGCGGGGTGGTTGGTTTGCTTGTAGTACTCGGCCAGCTGTATGTGGATGTACTCGTCGTCGGGGTCGGCCTGCAGCACGCGGTCGTACCACTGCTTCGCCTTGGCGTATTTCTTCTGCTTCATGTACTGCTCCGCAAGGATGGCGCTGTAGCGCTTCTCCTTCGGCAGTGAGCGTGAGAGGGCTTCCAGCTCCTTGGTGGCTTTGTCGGGCCTGCCGGCGGCCTCCCAGATGCGCTGCTTCTGCAGCGACACCGGTTCGGTCACCCCCACGCGCCGCTCCAGCCGGTTGAGGGCCTCCACGGCTCCCTCCAGGTCGTCGGCCGCGAGGTAGGCGTTCGACAGCTCGTAGTAGTGCTCCGTCACCGACGGCTGCAGCTTCACGATGCGCTCCCAGTCGGAAGTCAGCCCGCGGGTGTCGCCGCTGCGCCTGTGGCATTGCGCCAAGGCCAGCAGGTACCACACGTTGTCGCCCTGCAGGGCCACGGCGCGCTCGGTGCAGCGCAGGGCGCTGTCGGTCCAGCCGCGCTGCATCAGCAGCTGCCCTTGGCCGTACCAGGCCGCCGCGCACCCCGGCCGCTCCGCCGTCAGGCGGGCGTAGGCTCCCAGGGCCTCGTCCAGCCGTCCGGTCTCCTGTAGCGTCAGGGCGTCAATCAGTTGGCTGTCCTCTTTCAGCTGCTCCTCCGTCACCTCGGCGATGGGTTTGCGCTCGTAGGGCGACGGCGCCGACGCCGTCACCGCCGCACGGCGGCTGCCGCATCCCGCAGCCAGCATCGCGCATGCGGCTATCCCAATTAGGATGTTCCTTGTTTTTTTCATTCCTATTCCCAATAACAGCGCTTTCCTTCTTTTATTGTGCGTCCGGGGTATTTTATTGTACGCCAGTCCTTCCTCTCTGCCTCCCTCCCCGTCTGGTGCTCGCCAGGTGCTTGTCAGGTGCTCGCCAGGTGTTCGTTAGGTGCTTGTTATATGTTCGTTAGGTGCTCGTTATATTGTCTTGCGCTGAAAAAAGTTGAC
>DGIA01000034.1:0-25046 GCA_002392965.1 Bacteroidales bacterium UBA3834
AGGGTGATGCTTCGCCCAGCTCCACTTGAGACGGGAACCCGCTTCCCGATTTCTAAAAGAAAACACTGATAATCAAAAAGATTGTCAGTGTTTTTCTCTTTTTAGACCTGCTTGCTCTCCGAGATAAGGTACCACGGGTTGCAAACAGGACGATGAGTGCAGAAAGATGCTGATAGTCTTGAAAGTATCCACAACCATCTTTCTACAAAGAGATGTCTGCAAGGGAGGGAGACACGGTAAAGATACTTCTCACATCAGTTTGTCTGCCACATCCTCTACTCGTTGCATTATAGTAGATGGAAGTAGTTTTGCATACACAGCCTCTGTGATTTTGATTGAACTATGCCCTAGCACCTTCGATACAGTCATAATATCACATCCGGCATTCAAAAGCAATGTTCCACAAGTGTGTCTTGCAAGATGACTGTGGAGTGTCTTCGTGATACCACACACCTCTTGGATTTCTTTCAGATAACTATTGTACTTCTGGTTTGATAGTGTCGGTAATAGATACTGGTGCTTCACCAATATCTCCTTGACCGGAGGCAAGACGGGAATGAAGGCAGGAACACCAGTCTTTATTCTTTCCTTGACTATCCATTCTTTTCCATTCTCATCCACCTTGATGTCGTTCTGGGTCATAGATGCCATATCACGGTATGCCATACCAGTGTAGCACTGGAATATGAATAAGTCCCTGACATTCTCCATAGACCTTGAACCCAACACCTTTGTCCGTATTGTACGAACCTCTTCGAGTGTCAATGGCTCTTTCTTTACTTTGGTATGATGAAACTTGAACGTAATTGGATTGGTAGAGATATATCCCTCACGGATTGCATAGATGAGCATTGTCTTCAACTTTCTCATATAGCATATCGCCGAGTTGTTAGACATCCTACCCAACATATAGGTATAGATGTTCTCCATATCAGAGGTAGAGAGGTCGCCCAGCATCTTGTCTGTCTGCATCGCCTCCTTACAATAACGGATTGTGCAACGATACTTGACGTAGATGGCTTGTGTTATCAGCCCGACCTTTCTCTTCTCCTCTTGCTTAACCATAAACTCGTTGAAGAGTCCATACACGGAGATGCTGTTCTTCTTGATACCGTACTTAAAAGCATAGACAAATGTATCCACCGTGAAGAGTAGTCCTCTTTTCAGCATCTCGGTTTCGAGAGCATAGCATTTCATACGGACTGCCTCGATGTATTCATTTATCTGGTCGTTGCCTTTGACCATTTGCTTTTTGCTGTTGAACGACTTGGGGTCAATTCTTCTGTTGAGACTGACGAACCGTCGTTTTCCGTCAATGATGACGTAGAGTTCCAGAGGGGTCAGACCGTCCCTAACACTGGTCTTTCCTTTCCTGCAAACGAAATTGATTGTCATTTTTCTTTTAATTATAAGTTATACAATATGATATGAAAGAAAAAGTAGGTCTCAGTCGGAGAAAATCAGGTCTCAGATTTGGAATTCCTCCACATCACCCATCTCCCTCCCTTGCAGACATCTCTTTGTAGAAAGATGGTTGTGGATACTTTCAAGACTATCAGCATCTTTCTGCACTCATCGTCCTGTTTGCAACCCGTGGTACCTTATCTCGGAGAGCAAGCAGGTCTAAAAAGAGAAAAACACTGACAATCTTTTTGATTATCAGTGTTTTCTTTTAGAAATCGGGAAGCGGGTTCCCGTCTCAAGTGGAGCTGGGCGGAGTCGAACCGCCGTCCAAACAGTTAACAGATGTGCTTTCTACATGCTTATCCGGTGGTTGGTTGTCGGGGTGGCTCCGGACATCGGCACCCAAGGCTACCCTTAGCCTCTGTGGTTTCACCGGCGTGTAGAGGTGTGGCACCGGCTATCCCGTCTTTCCCTGCACCTCCTGGTCAGCAGCCGACGGTCGGGGCGGCTGGGAGATGTCTCGTTCCCGCGCCTGGCGCGGGAATTAAGCCGAACTTACTGTGCTTCGGTTAGGCAGCGAGAGCGTAGTTGTTTTCGCCAATTATTGTTTTGCGTCTGTTTTCAAGGCCTCTGGCGCGTCGGCCTGCATGCTTACAAACCCATTATCCCTGCTGTCAAAACCAAGCAGCCCCATTGGGTGTTGTGCGTTTAGAGTTAAGAGTCAAGTGTTGTTTCTTGACTCGCCCTCTGCCCACAAAAAAAGTTCTCTTTAGGAGAACTTCTTTTTTGTTTGGCGGTCCGGACGAGACTCGAACTCGCGACCCCATGCGTGACAGGCATGTATTCTAACCAAACTGAACTACCGGACCAAACCGTCTTTCGGACATACTTTCTCTCTCGAAAGCGGGTGCAAAAGTACAAACAATTTCCCAATTGGCAAAAAAAAAATTAAGCAGCGATGAAAATTCAATCACTATAAGTTGATTTACAGTAATTTTGCAAATGTAGTTTTTTTTTGACAATGGCCGTCTGACCGACGAACAAAGTGGGGGAAAGCCATGTGTTTTAATAAAAAAACGCCTTGTGACAGAAACAAAAAAGAGAGACCTCATCAGTCTCTCTTCCCGGGTGGGAGGTGGGGTTCGAACCCACGACCTCCAGATCCACAATCTGGCGCTCTAACCAGCTGAACTACGCCCACCATACGTGCGGTTTCCTCTGGCGGAAATCGGATGCAAAAGTACAAACATTTTCCAAACTGACAAAATATTTTTTTATCATGGCGAGTAAGATGCTGATTGTTATGGCTTATAGCGCACCCCACAGCAGCTTGTCGCATGTGGTGCAAAGAGGGAAGATCGGCAGTTGAGAACTTTTTTTCGGTCGTTCTCAGGGCACGGGGTCGTAACCCGACCCACCCCAAGGATGGCATCGCAGGATGCGTTTCAAGGCCAGCCTGCCCCCTTTGAAGGGGCCATATTTCCGGATGGCTTCCTGGGCGTATTGCGAACAGGTGGGGGTGTAGCGGCATGCCGGCGGCGTAAGAGGGGAGATGCAGGTGCGATAGAATGCTATCAACGCGAGGAAGAGCGAGGAGAGCAACTTGGAAACCAAGGAGCCGAGGAGCTTGAAAATCTGTTTCATGCCTTTTCCTTCCTTGCAGGATTAACGCCCGATTCCCGCAGGTCCATCTCCTTTTCCAGGGTCAGAAGCAGTTTGTCCATCTTGTTGCCCAACTGTTCAAAGGAGAGGATTTCATTATGGACATAGACCATCGAGAAGACGATGCGACGTTCGTGTGCGGCAAGGTAGTCGTATAGCACAGATTTGCGCAAACGATAGCATTCGCGGGTGAGCCGCTTGACTCGGTTTCGATCAACAGCATGGTGGAACTTACGCTTGGGTGCCACAATAAGCACCTGGCAGCGAGGGGCTTCGGGATTGTCGTTTTGCATCCATTGCACGCTCCACGGGAAAGCCATCAGACGGCTTCCTTCAGCATACAACTGGTCAATCAGTTTTCGGCTGCACAGACGTTCTTCTTTGGAGAAAGTGTAGTCCATGGGGGCATGCTGACGGATGATCGCCTACTTTTCAGATGCCTCTTTCCTGGCCTTTTCGGCAGCACGGGCGGCCCGGCGGGCAGCCGCCTGGGCTTTCTTCTCTTCCATGCGCTGCTTGTAGATTTCCTTGTTGGCGATGACGGGCTTGTTGCGCTTGATGGCCGTGGTGATAGTGCTTTTCGAACTGTGTTTCGGTTCTCCCTTGGGCGAGATGACATTATCCTGCTCTTTGCCCATGATGTAGTTTTCCAAAGCCATGGCCATGGAAGGAGCCGACTGGGTAGGGGCACCGATGCTGAGCTTGATGCCGTTTTCTTTCAAAGCAGCGTGAGTCGATGTGCCGAAGGCCGCAATGATGATTTTATGCTCCTTGATATCGGGGAAACTTTTGACAAGGCTGCGCACACCGATGGGCGAAAACAGGGCGATGGCATCGAAGCTGTCGATATCGAACTTGGAGAGGTCGCGAGGCTTCGAGGTGTACATCGGCGCCTTGGTGTATTTGATTTTGGCCTTGTCGAGCGCTTTGGTATATTCCGTCTGCTTCTCGTCGGAGCATGGGAAAAGGAATTTCTCCTCGCGATGCTTTCCGATGAGTTCGACGAGTTCGGAAAAATACTGGTTACCGAAGAACACCTTGCGCTTACGGTACTGGATATAGTTCTGCAGATAGAGCGCGATGGCCTCTGTGGAGCAGAAGTATTTCATTTCCTCGCCAACAGTCTCACGCAATTCCTTGAGCATGCGGAAGAAGTGGTCGATGGAGTTCTTGCTGTTGAAGATAATGGCCGTGTATTCCCCAATGTGAATGCGGGTCTTACGGAAATCGCTGGCCGAAATGCCCACCACCTCAAAGAACTTGTAGAACGTGAGGTCAACATTGTGTTTGTGAACTAAGTTTCGGTAGGGGGACTTCTCCAAATCGGCGGGTTCAGGCTGCGATATTAGGATTTTTTTGATTTTCATACATTCGTAATTATTATCTCAACTATCTGTGAACTAAGCGATAAAATACTTTATTAGAAGCAAAATCGGTACCATTTCGACGATGCAAAGATAGTAAAAAAGATAGAAACGGGAACCCGATGAATGTGTTAAAAATAGTTTCAGCCCCCGGAAGACCCTTAAAATGAATTCTATGGCGACAATACCCAAGATGATATAGATGATTATCCCACTACCTCCGGGGAGATAGAAATAGAGGAACAACAATGGGGTCAAGATTGTGGCGAGCAAAAGGTGGTAGAGGTAGTTGCTGTTGATGTAAAGCGTTACAGCAGCATTACTGTCGAACACGGTGCCCAGAAGTTGGAAAAGGCCGTTACGCAACAAATAGGCTATACCCAGAGCCAGCGTGAGCAAAAGGAAGACCACGGGAGAAGGCCATTGCACCATAAAGGGCATTTGGGCGATCGGCAATGCCAGAACAGCCAGCAACAACAATCCCATGGGGATGAGCTGGAACGTGCGGATCAGATTGCTACCACGCAGCATGCGATCCATGGCACGACTGTCGAAGACCGATTTCACCAAACTGCCGAAAGCGATTTTATGCTGACGGAAATACAGGCAAAGCAGGCCGACAAGGATTAACAGCGCCGCAAAAGTCCAGGCGGGGACTCCTTGCGAGGGACGCGACACGATGTCCTGATGATTTACAGCCAACGTATGGCCACGAAACATCGACGGATGCTGGCGCACCTCAGCCTCTGCACGAGGGGCAAAGACAGAGTCGAGCATGGCCAAGCCGGCATACTCTTCAGTCTCCTGCGCCGGTGCAACAGTAGTGTCCCACAGGTAGAACGGTTGAACAGAAAGGTCAAGAGTGTCGCTGGCAGTCATGCTTTAGTGTTTGATGATGAGTTTTTGGGTAGTGGTGCTGCCACTGTTGAATAAACAAAGGAAATAGAGTCCATCGGGCAAGGCGTCAAAATGCAAAGTGGTGGCGGCTGGCTGCAGCATGGTATGAAAAACCTCGCGACCATAGCGGTCGGTGACGCGCAACCATCCTGAGCCTTCAATTGTCACCACACCTGTCGTAGGATTCGGATAAAGCTGCATCTTCGTAGAGGGGGAGGAGATCTGCATGATACCAAGCGAGCTCATATCGCCAAACCAGCCATAGGCCGAATTCCAGAACGCCAACGGCAATCGGACATCGTCAATCCAGGCACAGTCGCTCCCCGCACTGCCACTGACATCCTTGACATAACGCCAACGAAGAATATGGCGGCCTGCAGGAAGCACATACTCTCGCCGTTCCCATTGGCTTTCACCCCAGAGTTCGTAGCCCCAGAGGCGTCCATCGACGGTGAACTGAAACTTGTCATATTGAACTTCGCAAGAGGTGCGCACCATGAAACTCAACGTGTCGGGTTGAGGCATCCATACCTCAATTGTCAAGTCGCTCGTCTGCTCATTGATGACAGCTCCACTTCGAGCACTGAATCCTCCATGGTAAGACACCATGCTGTCGATCACCCACGGATTGGCACCTTGCACCCACGGATAGCTGCTGAAGCCTTCCTCAAAACTATCCGTCCGATGCCCCCCGACGAAAAACAAATCGCCTGCCGTGCGGTGGTTGCCTGTCTGCAAAAGAGATTCTATGTGCAGGTGTGTCAAGGTGTCGGGAGTGAAAAGCTGGCAATTGGTCGCCGGCAGCTGACAAGCGGCATTGACAAGGGTATCGCCGGAGGGAAGCGCGGTGACGACAAGGCTGGTACTATCGGGCATGCCTTCTATTATGGCTTCCAGCTGGTAGTTGCGGTTGGGTTGGAGAAGGGGAGCAGCGTCGTTTTCCAGCAGTCGGAACGAAATTCCAGGGTAGTTGACATCCATGTCATGGCGTAGAGTAAGCCGGCAAAGCATTCCTTCCGTGCTGTCCCACACAAACAATTGCGCACGCCATTCCGGCAATTGCCCGACAGCGGTCACCTGTATGGGCAATGTACACTGCCGACTGTGATACGGAAGGAGTGTGTCTATCACCAACTGCTGCTCCGCTACCAAGGCATCAACAACACTGTCGGCATCGAACTGGCTCAACATAAGCCGGAGACCATGAAACGGTGTCGTGCCATTGTTTTCCACACGGCAATGCACAACACTATCATTCACCACCACTTCACGCAAAGCCGCTGCCACACCGACAACTGTTTCCACCTCGAAAGTATCGATAAGAGGCCTGTGTCCCACAGAAGTGGCGGTAACAAGCAGGTCGGAGGTGTCAAGACAGCGATTCAAATCAAGCACCAACATTCCGTCGGAGCCAACAATTCCAACCCCCAGGAGACTATCGCCCTGGACGGCAGTGACAATGGCGCCAGGCGTACCGGAGAAGTGGAGGGAAGCATCGCCGTCGTGAACACCATTGGTGGAGTGGAGTTCCAACTCCTTCGGCACACCCATCCAAGGATGCAACGAAGGATCACCCAACAGGCAGTAGATCTCCCAGTAATAATTATCGAAAGGTGAGCCGAAAGCAGCCACAGCCAAATTGCCGGCCATGGTCAATTCGCCTGCACTGAGAGACTCGGACCACAGACGGTCGAAAGCACCTGGTCGGGTGCTGTCATAAGCAGGGACGATACCGAAAGGTATTTTCGGTCCTACTGCCCAGTAGAAATCTTCATTCCAGAGTGTCGAATTGGTGGCGCCAATCACGCCTACCGCTCCCCCATCGGCTTTACGCAACAATTGTTCTCCAAACCCGGTACCCGAGAATGTGTTGCTTTTACAGCAGTTATTCACCCAGAGCATGGGTTGCCGGTTGTCCAAGGTATCCACCGATGAAAAACCAAGCGACGGCGAACTCCAACCCGCAACAGAGCAATGGGCTGTATAGTTTAGCATAGCGGCCCCCTGACGCATTGCCTGGAGGATATCTGTCATCTGATTGGATGATGTAGGATTGTAGAAGCACACCGTATCCATTTCGGGAAAGTATCGGTACACCTCCCGTTTCAGATAGTTCACCTGTCCGTTGGTGGTTATCGGTGCCGGCTGTTCATCTTCGTCTCCAGCCACAAGCATCAACCTCTGCAACTGAAGAGTGTCAAGACCCATTCCTTGTTCATAACGCACAGTCTTGCGCACCACTGCCCCCAGTTCTGCGGTGTCGTTCACGGGCCAACGCCCCATCAGCACATCGGGCAGAAAATCGCCGGTGTGCTCGGCATAATAGAGGTCGGTCGCATGATACTCCATGCCGGACAGATGTATGGCACCTGGGAACGACTGTATCTGTGCCGCATCACCCACCAGCAAAAGATAACAGGGCCATCGGTCAGGATAGCGGCTGTCGAATGTTTCGGCGATCAAATCTTTGACATGGTCACGCTGGTTTGTGTCTGCATAGCGTTCTATCACATCATAGCCTTCCTGTCGCTTCCAGCGGACAAAAGGCTGCAACCCGTCACGAAACTCCGGTCGTGAGACAACAAGATACCGTCCATGAAGAGCCGGGGAATAGTTATTGTGTGACGAAAGAGTGGAGGTGAGGGTGGCTGTAATGGAGGAGGTAAGCAGCAGTTCCCCCGTAACAGGGTTGTAATTCGCCGGACAGACGGTGACCCGGAACACCTGCCGATCCCCCATAACGCCAAGATTTTCCACACCAACCGGGTTGGACGTATGTACAAAAGCATCGGTTGCATAGACCCCTTTGTCAGGTTCCACCGACAGAGGAGGAGCATCTTTCACCGAAGCCCCTTGCCACGGAGAAAGCAAACGGTGATCTTCAAGCAGGATTTGCCTTCCATCGCCGGCCTGCCAGCGTTCGACTTGCAATGACGAACCACGTGGCAACACCAACAACCGACTTATCTGAGGCAATGCCGGCAATCCTTCACGCGGAGCCTGTTCAACCATACCATCGACATGCATTTTGACCAAACCATCCCCTTCGTTGGTCAATGTGACAGCTCCCATACTGAAAGACAGGTGATATACCCCATTGCCATCGCCTTGCATTTCCAACAATGTTTTTCCATCCCCTTGTGCCCGAAGGACGCAAGATGACAACACGCAAAATGCCAGCAAGATACACTGATACAAGTGGGCCATTTCAATACTCAATAGCGCCACAAAATTACGAAAAAAAACAGACATAGAGGCATTTCTTTTTGCCTCCGTCCCGTTTATCGTGCAACCATCTTAAGGACCTGCTCCACCACGCCAATTTTATATCCCGTACTAAGGTAACGGATTTGTCCCTCTTTAGCAATCAAAACCACTAACGGGTACTCCACCTTGTCCAATTTGGACGCTTCACAGATACATTGTTCCAAGCTTCCCTTCCGATAAGCGTAGTCGGTATTCACCAATCCCCACGAAGGCATGCCGACAGAGACGGGACCTACCATGAAGGTCATGCCACCCCAGGCCTTGATTTCCTCCTGCATCTGCTTCAGTTCTACAACGAGGTGCTTCGAGGGTTCGCTGTAGTCGCCGAGGTTGACGTAGAGCATCCCGGCGTCGCCGGCATAGTCCCAAAGCTCAATGCCGTCGAAAAGTTCCAAGTTCTTGTCGAGGACACCCAACTCGTCGGTGCGAGCCAGCAGCGGCAGGATGACTATCTCTTTCGTCACCTTCTCACCAGCCTTTACCTCAAAGAACTCCATGCGCGAGCGCACGGCGCCGTCGGGGTAGCGGTTGCCGGTGGAGAGGCAGTAGATGCCGGGCTCCAGCTCGATGGTGGCGGGGAACTTGGCCATGCGCGCGTCGTCCTCGAAGTCGAATGTGCGCAGGTCACCATTTTCTAACTTGGCGAGGGTGAAGTGCGGCCAGTAGACGGGTTTGGCGGGTTCCTTGCCATGATAGGTAAGGGTGAGTTTGGCCTGTTTCTTATTGACATCTACTGCATGATTGCCATCGTTGAAATCCACCTTACGGAACACCGTCTTCGACGCATCGGACGCATAGATTGTGTTTGTGGCGTTATCAAGGTATGCAGGGATGCCGGCAGCACGGCAGGCGGCCACGAAGAAGATGTCGCGACTATGGCTGTCGGCACGGCGTAGCTTGTAGACGCCTACGGGCGAGATGGGGCAGTTGTAATAGTTGCTGCTGTCGTCGACAACGATATTCCCGGAGACCCACTGGAAGATATCCTCGGCACACTTCATTTCCTTGAACTCTGCCAGCTCCTCGCGGTATGGGCGCACCATCTCGTTGCTGATGCGGGCGGGGAGGATACCTTTATAGTATACTCCCATGGCGGTTACGGGACAATCTTGTTCATCTATCCAGTTCCAGTCGTAAGTAGTGTAGTGGACTTCCAACACTTCGGAGGTAATGTCGCGCAGGTCTTTGTCGGAGAAGGTCGAGAGATAGTCGTAGACAGGGCCGAATTGCTCTTCGTGCAAGCCATGCTTGCTGATGAAGGTGAGGATGGCTTCGTGGTTGCCTTCCGACTTGTGCACCAGTTCCCAAAGCATTTCCTTTTGTGCTTTGTTCAGATATTGGATACCGTCCATCCGTTGGAAGTCGTCCTTGGTGGGGAACGTGGAGGTGTAGGCGTTGCGCAGCGAGTCCTCGTAGGCCTGACGCTTGGCATTGGCAGCGGTCTCCTCGTCGGTGGCAACCACTTTGGGGTTGCCTGCCGCGGGGGGTACCATTTCAAAGTTGAGAGTGGAAAGTTGAGAATTGAGAGTTGAAGGGATGGTCAAGGTCAAAGTGCTGTCTTGGCGCACATCTATCTTCTCGAAGGTGTAGCGGTCGCCGAGGGTGGCCCATATCAGCAGGTCACCGAGGCCGGTGGTCAGCGAAGCCTTGCCGTTGACATCGGTAGTCATATCAGCAAGGGTATAATACTCGGCATAGTTGTAGAGTTTGAACTTCACCTGTGCCTTTATGGGGAGACCGTTTTCGTCCTGCACGGTGACGGTGACTTTACGCGTGGGGGCATAGTGCGACAGGAGGTTGAGTTCACTATAGAGCGAGGTGCGCTTCACCACCTCTTCGTCGCCCTTGTACTTGCCGAAGGCTTTGGTGTGCACCATCATGCAACGCGTGCTCGGCACTGAGAACCAGCCCATATTAAGCTGCGGGTCGGGTTCGCAGGCACCGAGGAACTTCCACTCGCCGTCAACAAAGACTTCCACCCACGCATGATTGTCATCGCAGTGCGCCCACCGGGGTGTATAACATTGTCGGGCGGGGATGCCCACCGACCGCAGGGCGGTAACGGCGAAGGTGCTCTCCTCGCCGCAGCGGCCCAGCGAGGTGCGCATGGTGGCCAGCGGGGCACTGGTGCGGCTGTCGCTGGCGCGATAGGCCACATGCTCGTGGCACCAATGGTTCACCTCCAGGGCGGCCTCCTCGATGCTCATTCCTTTCACACGGTCTTTCAACTCGCGATAGAACACCATGCGGGCGGTGTCGAGGTTCTCGTTATTCACACGATAGACAAGCACAAAGTGGCGGAAGACATCCTCGGGGATGACCTTGCCCCACGGCATCTCCTCGCGGGCACGGAAGGCGTAGCGCACCTGCTGCAGGTAGAACGCCGGCTCGTAGTCGGCCAGGTCGCTCAACGGCATATAGGCATAGAGGAACTCCATGGCCTCGCGCTCCATTCGCGATAGCGTGTCGAGCTGCACCTGCAGCATCGGGAGCTCTGCCATGCGAGCCTCGAAGTCGGCATGCACCTCGTTGCGGTATGCCTTGTCGGTAATGAAATGCGGGTCGCGGCAACAAGCAGCCAGCAGCAACACGCCTATAACCAATAATACGATTCTTTTCATATTTTGCTGATTTTTTCAATCAATTGTCGCACCTGCCCGGCATCGGTTTGCATCGTTCCGTCGGACAAGGTGAGCTTGCAGGAGCCATGCACCTCTCCCACCCCTGTTTTCGCTATCAACTCACACACATTGGCTGGAGTCACTCCACTGCCGGCAAGTATCTTCACCCCAGTAGCTTCCACCAGTTTCCGGATTACCGCAGCCCCTTCGAGTGCCGTCGGCTGCTGGCCGGAAGTAAGCAGGCGGTGGCATCCGCAGCCAGCGATGGCCTTCAAAGCCTCCACAGGATCCTGCCTTGCCTCGTCAAAGGCGCGGTGGAATGTCACCTCCATAGGGGCTGCCAGACGCACTATGCGAAGGGTCGGTTCCACATCCACTTTGCCTTCCGCAGTCAAGAAACCCACCACCACAGCTGCGGCGCCCAATTCCTTGCATCTGATTACACTACGCTCAATTTCCGCCATCTCAGACGGAGTATAGCAGAAATCGCCCGCCCGGGGACGCACCAGCACATGGGTGCGCAATCCGAGCGTCCGAACACAGAAATCGATGTCCTCGTCGCACGGCGTGAGGCCACCGCACGACAACTCCCGGCACAATTCAACACGTTGTGCACCACCCTCTTTAGCAGCTTCCGCCGACTTTCTCGACGGTGTACAGATCTCCACTTGAATCATGGTGCAAAGATACGATTTTTCCCTAAACCACAAGAAAAACATATCAACCCCGGCTGCAAAACACAGGTTCGTCCACACTAGGGTTGTACTAGGTTACTACTAGGGTTGTACTAGGGTACTACTAGGGTAGTACTAGGGCAGAGGTATTTCAAGGCTCGTTATCAGGAGGTTACATACACTCCATTTCCCATCCTTCTTTTCACGGATGCAGCACAACATAGATTCAGCATTGAGAATCAGGCGGATTGCACAGAAGGTCGGCAAAAGGGGCAGGGAGGCAATAGCTTTTTCTCTTCCACACAATAAAGAGGGAGTTTTTTTGTTATTGAACATTATAATTCGAAACAGAATGAAGAAAAGCATCATCATAGCATTGTCGTTGCTGATGGGACTGTCGGCACGTGCACAGGACGACCGCGGGTTTGAGATTGCCAAGAATCTGGAGATTTTCTCGTCGGTATATAAACAACTTAACCTGAACTACGTCGATGACGTGGATCCGGGGAAGACCATCAAGGTGGCCATCGACGCCATGCTGGCCTCGATGGATCCCTACACCAACTATTTCCCCGAGAGCCAGATGGAGGATGTGAAGCTGCAGCTGCTGGGTCAGTACGGCGGTGTGGGGGCGATGATTATGCAGCGCGGCGACTCCATCTTCATTTCCGAGCCCTACCAGGGGTTGCCGGCCGACGAGGCGGGGCTGAAGGCTGGCGACCGCATCGTGTCGGTCGATGGTCAGAGCACCCATGGCAAGACGACCGCCGACGTGAGCAGCGCCATGCGCGGCCAGGCGGGCACAGACGTGGTTCTGCGGGTGGAACGCGAGGGCAAGGAGTTTGAACGCACGGTGACCCGCCGCGAAATCAAGCTGCCCAACGTGCCTTACTACGGCTATGTGGGTCCGAAACACGACTACGGATACATCAAACTCGACGAATTCACCACCGACGCCGCCAAGCATGTGCGTGAAGCCTTTGTGAACCTCAAGAAAGAGAAGCCCGGCATGAAGGGCGTCATCCTCGACCTGCGCGGCAACGGCGGCGGCTTGATGAACGAGGCGGTGGATATAGTGAACATCTGGGTGCCCCGCGGCACATTGGTGGTGGAGACCAAGGGGAAGGTGGCCTCCAAGAACATGAAAAGCCACACCCGTCTGGCGCCGGAGGACACGGAGATTCCTGTGGCGGTGCTGATTGACAACAGTTCGGCCTCGGCCAGCGAGATTGTCAGCGGAAGCCTGCAGGACCTTGACCGCGCCGTGGTGGTGGGCCAGCGCAGCTACGGCAAGGGGTTGGTGCAGAACATCCTGCCCATGCCTTACAACAGCCAGATGAAGGTCACGGTGAGCAAATACTACATCCCCAGCGGCCGATGCATCCAGGCCATCGACTACAGCCACCGCGACGAGCAAGGGCGTGCCGTGAAGGTGCCCGACTCGCTCAAGACGGCCTTCAAGACCCGTGCCGGACGCACGGTGTACGACGGGTTCGGCATTGAGCCCGACGTGGAGGTGGAGCCCGAATATATGTCGAATCTTGGTATTGCCCTGGCTCAGAAACTGAGCATCTTCGACTATGCCACACAGTATTGCCGCACGCATCCCACGCTGGCCTCCCCGTCGGAGTTCGAGATAACGGACAGCCTCTATGACGACTTCTGCCGTTTCCTCAAGGAAAAGAAACTCACCTACAACACCGCCACCGAGCACATGATAAAGCAGCTGCGCGAAGTGGCTGCCCAGGAAAAGTACGACACCGCCATCGAGCAGCAGTTGAAGTTGATGGAAGCCGCCCTTGAGAAGGAAAAGCAGGGCGACCTGCAGAAACACCGCGAGGAGGTGTGCGAGATGCTCAAGGCCGAGCTGCTGGTACGCTACTATTACGACCGAGGCCGCATCGAAGGGGCTCTGAAAAACGACAAAGCGGTACTGAGAGCCGTTGAAGAGCTGGCAAAATAAACCGATGGAAAGAGCAACAATACATCGCCACATCTACCTTGTGCTGCTGGCTCTGTTGGGCGGCTCGATGGTGACATCCGTATGGCTGTCCAATCTCGTTTGGGTATTGCTGTTGGTCAATTGGCTGGTTGAAGGCCGTTGGCGCGAGAAATGGCAGATGGCATGTGAGAGCCGGCTGCTGCAGGCATTCCTGGTTCTGTATCTGACGTTCATTATAGGTATGGCATGGACTTCCAACCTCGGACACGGGTTGTCGGTACTGCAAGTGAAAATGCCCTTGCTGTTTGTGCCGTTAGTGCTGCTCACCACCCGCCCTGCGACCGGCCGGGCACGACATCTGATATTGAATTTCTATGCCTTGACAGTATTGGTGGTCAGCATCATAGGCCTTGTCAGGATGCTCACCATCCCCGACCTGCCATACCGCGAGATGGTTCCCTATGTCTCGCATATCCGCTTCGCTCTCAACTGCTGCATGGTCATCTTCCTTTGCGTAGGGCTGATTGTACAACGCAAGCAAGGGACCCCTGTGCCACAATCCATTATCGGCTGTATGGTGTTGCTGTGGATGCTGGCATTTGTCATGCTGCTGCACTCCTATACCGCGGTGGCCGTGCTGGCGATTGTGTCGCTGGTGCTGCTGCTGACGCACTACCGCCGCTGGCCGCTGATAGCGCTGTGGGTGTTGCTGGCAGGAGGTGCGTCGGCGGCAGTTCTCTATGAAGTGCACAACTACTACAGCCTTATTCCACAAGCCACGGCCCCGCTGCGCACCTATACCGACGGAAACCGCCCCTACATGCATGCCCAGGACGGAATGGTAGAGAACGGGAACTATATCAACAACTATCTCTGTTCCGAGGAGTTGTCTGCAGAATGGGAGAAACGCAGCACGATGGCCTACGACAGCATGACGAACGAGGGTTACACCGTAGGTTCCACCCTTATACGCTACCTGAATGCCTTGGGGCTCACCAAAGACAGCGTGGGGGTGCATGCGCTCACAGCCGAACAAGTCCACGATATCGAGCAAGGAGTGGCCAACCCTGTATATCACAGCCACAACCCGTTGCGGAGGATGGTGTATGTCATGCTGCTGGAACACGAGTTCCACAAGCACACACACTCCATTAACGGATTCACCATGCTACAACGCTATGAGCTGTGGGGCACAAGCATCGACGTCATACGCGAGCATCCCTGGTTCGGTGTCGGCACAGGAGATGTAGATGACCAGATCGATCTTCAACTTGTCCATCGTCAGTCAGACCTGGCCGGCAGCGGGAAACGCTCACACAACCAATACCTCGGACTTCTGGCCGCATTTGGCATCGTGGGATTCCTGCTGCTGACGGCGATATTCATTCGTCCACTGAGAAAAAGCAGCGCCTTGCGGTCGCCTTTGATGCTTGCATGGATGCTCACCATCCTCATCTCCATGCTCACCGAGGACACCCTCGACACCTTGGCCGGGCAACTGCTCTGCACATGGTTTCTCGCTTTCCGGCCATTGCCCGACAAACAATAACCTTCCGACATTTTCATGTACGAATACCACACATTGCCCAACGGCATCAAAATCATACTGAGCCACACACCTTCACGGGTGGTCTATTCCGGAGTCTATATCAACGTGGGCTCACGCGACGAAACCGGTGCAGACGAAGGGATGGCCCATTTTATCGAACATTCGCTATTCAAAGGGACCGAACACCGTCGGTCCTACCACATCTTGAACCGCATCGACGGCGTAGGCGGCGAACTCAACGCCTTCACCACCAAAGAGGAGACTGCACTCTACGCTTCCTCTCTGACGGAGCACCTCGACCGCTGCCTCGAACTCTTTGCGGACATCCTGTTCCATTCCACCTTCCCTGAGTCAGAGATTGAGAAAGAGAAAGATGTAGTGCTTGAGGAGATTAACAGCTACAGCGACTCACCGGCAGAACTTATTTACGACCAATTCGAAGAACTGGCTTTTGCCGGCCACCCCTTGGCGCACAACATCCTGGGTAGCAAACGTAACGTACGTCATTTCACTCCCGAACGTATCCGCCGGCACCTGAAGCTCAACTACACACCTTCCCGCATGGTAATCACCGTCGCCGGCGATGTGCGATTTGAGCGGCTGGTAAAACTCTGCGAACGCTACTTCGGCAACTATGGTACCGTGCCCGAGAACGGCAAATGGCGAACCGAGAAGCCCGAATTCAAACCCTTTGAGCATTACGCCAAACGGCACACCCACCAGACTCATCTCCTGATTGGGTGCGAGGCACCCGACATCTACCGCACCGACAAGACTGCATTCACCCTGCTCAACAACATCTTGGGCGGTCCAGCCATGAATTCGCGCCTCAACGTTGCCATCCGTGAACGCTACGGGTTCTGCTACATCATAGAATCGCAATACGTCCCGTTCTCCGATACCGGGCTGTTTTATGTCTATGCCGGAGTGGATCACGACGCTCAGGACAAAGCCCGCCAATTGATCATGAACGAACTGGAGCGGATTGCCACCACACCGCTCACCGAACGGCAGCTGCGCCATGCCCAGCAACAATTCATCGGTCAGATGGCCATCAACAACGACCTTGGACTCAACGAAATGCAATCTATCGGGAAAGCCTACCTCAACTTCGACCATGTCGATACACTTGAAGAGATGAACGCCGACATCCAACGCCTCACCCCCGCAGACCTGCTGGCCACTGCCCAGAGATGCTTCAACCCTTCCCGTTTCGGAATACTAATCTACGGAAACTAACCGCAAAACATGATGATTATCGACCACCCCTGGTATTTCGTGATGCTTTGCCTCCTCGTGGGTGCAGCGTACGCCGGCATACTCTATCACGTAGGTCGCAACCGCTTCCCGAGAGGGTTGCGCTGGGGATTGACAGTATTACGTTTTGTGGCGGTAAGTGCCATCGCATTTCTGCTGTTGGCTCCTTTAACGAAACAAGACGTCACCGAACGGCAGCTTCCAAAGGTGATTCTAGCACAGGATGTGTCGCAATCTGTCGCTCTCTGTGCCGACTCGTCGTTTACCATGGATGCCTTGGCACAAACGTTGGACGGCCATTGCCAAGTCACCCTTGAGACCTTTGGCAACAACGGATGCACAGACATTGGCGCTGTACTCGAGAAACACCGCAACGACAACGTGGCCGCCTTGGTGCTGGCCTCGGATGGCATCCACAATCGAGGAATCAATCCCACAACAGTTGCTGAACGACTTTCTTTCCCCATTCACTGCATCGCCCTCGGTGACACCACATCGCAGCATGATGCCGACCTACGGGAACTACGATGCAACCGCATCGCCATGCTGAACAACCAGCTTCCTGTTGAAGTCACCGTCAAAACCACACTTCTCGACGGGCAATCCTCCACCCTCACGATTTCCGATGCCGAAGGACGGCAAATGCTTTCTCTGCCTGTACATTACGAAGGGCGCGACTTCAGCACGCTGCTTTCATTCAGCCTTACGGCCACAAAACCGGGTCTGCAGCGCTATACATTGCACCTCAAGCCCGTCGAGGGCGAAAGCAACCTCAATAACAATACGCTGGTCTTTTACGTCGATGTTGTCGATACACGCCAACGTATCGCCATCTATGCCAATGCGCCACATCCGGATTTGGCTGCCTTGAAACAGGCATTGGAAAACAACCCCAACTATGAGGCCAGCGTCATCATGGCCGACGACGCCCGCCACAAGAAAGACTCCAACTACAGCCTTGCCATCCTGCACAACCTGCCCTCACAGCGCCATTCCTCGATTGCTTTCGCCGACGGCGTTCCAAAACTATATATCATCGGTTTACAAACCGACCTGGCACGATTCAACGCGCTCCACAGTGGGCTGGAAATTGTCGCGCGCTCGTCGCGTACCAACGAGGTGACAGCCATCCACCAACCCTCATTCCCGCTCTTCAGTCTCGACCCCAACGATGCAGCCGCCATCGAATCCCTGCCTCCTCTGTCCGCACCTTTCGGAGAAGCCAAAACGACTCCCGACGTCCAGACCTTGTTCAACGCCCGCTTGGGAAATATCGACACCCGCCAGCCACTCATCGCCGCCAGTTCCCAAGGTGAACAACGACGCACCTTCTTATGGGGTGACGGGCTGTGGCGTTGGCGACTGGCCGATTACCAAGCCCACCAGTCGCACCAACATGTCGATCGGCTCATCACACAACTCGTCGCCTTCACCGCCCTCCAGACCAACCGCGACCGACTGCAAATCACTACAGAGCGAACCTATTCCACAGGCGAGGCGGTCACCCTCCGTGCCGAACTCTACAATGAATCCTACCAGTTAAACAATGGGCCCGACATCAATCTGCACCTGACAGGGGATTCTCTGCAAGCAGATTACATCTTCCGCCGAACCGGTCAAAGCTATACCCTAACCCTGCCGGAACTCAAAGCGGGCCTCTACCGATACAATGCTTCGACCGCCGACGGCCTTACCTCCGACGGAAGCTTCGCTGTCGAGGAGCTCAACACCGAACGTCAATGTCTTGTAGCCGACCACAGCATGCTGCGTACCTTGGCCACCCTCACCGGAGGCCAGCTATTCTCCCCACAAGAGCTCTCAACCCTCAACTCTCTGCTCTTGAAACTCAAGCCCACACTCTATACCCATACACGATATGCCGAGCTGTTGCGTATGCCATGGGTACTGATACTGATCATCTTGCTGTTGGCGGCGGAATGGATTCTGCGTAAATACCACGGAGAGATATGAAAAACCGTAGCATAGTGAGAGAGATGGGCACCTTGCTCAGCGGCAACGTTCTGGCGCAAGTCATCACACTTGCCGCCTATTTTGCCCTGACCCGCATCTTTTCCACCGAGGACTACGGACTTTATGCCATCTTCTATTCCTACATCGAGGTACTTATCATCCTCAGCACCTGCAAATATGAACTGGCCATCGTAACCGCCGACACCGACCGCGAGGCAGCGGCCGTATCCCGATTCACCTTGAAGCTCAACGCCATGGTATCCTTCCTATTGCTCACCGTGGCGTTGGCGCTTTGGCTCACTGGCTCATTGCCCGGCAACTTCAATCAGCTGGGCTGGATGGTGCTGCTCATCCCGCCGATGGTCTTTTTCTGCGGCACCTCGCGGGTCTATAGCTTCCTCTTCAACCGCGACCACCGCTACCGCACCATGGCCGCCAGCGAGACTGTCAACGCCGCCTCAGCGGCAGTCTTCAAAATCGGGCTCGGACTTCTCGGCATACTCCAGGCAGGACTCCCTGTAGGTACCGTAGCCGGACGTGCTGTGGGAAACCTTGTCTATCGGATGAAGATGAAACACTTGGAACGTTGCACATGGTCGGAGCAGCGTGAGGCTGCGCGCAAACATCACAACTTTCCCCGCTATGTTGCCACCAAAGACTTCATCAACAGTTTCTCTGGCAACCTCCCATTCCTTTGGCTGGCACTCTATTTCGACCGTGCCGACGTGGGTCTTTTCAGTTTGGCCCTAACCTTCACCTTCCGGCCAATCAACATATTGAACGTAGCCTTCGAGCAAGTACTTTATGCCCGTACCGCCGAGGGGGTGCGCGAGCACCGCAGCATTGCCCGCAACATCAAGAGGTTCCTTCTCGGCACCAATGCCATTGCCTTACCCCTGTTTGTGCTGGCCTGGTTCGTGGCCGAGCCGGTCTTTGCCTTCTGTTTCGGCGGGAAATGGGCGGGTTGTGGCATCTATGTGCAGGCCTTGCTGCCTTGGGTGTTCCTGATGCTCAGCTCCACTTCATTGATGTTCATCAGCAACGTCTTCAACACTCAACGCACCGAATTCGGATTCTATCTGGTGCTGCTGGCTTTGCGCATCGCCGCCATCGCCATTGGAATCAATACAGGCGACTTCCTGTTGGCCATACGTCTCTATGCAGCAGCAGGGGCGCTTGTGGCGGCGTCCCTGCTGGCGTGGTACCTCTGGCAAGTGCAGCGGTACGAAAAGAGTGTGATTACAGATTCACACGAATGTAAATAATGGTGGCGTTTTCCAATTCGGTTCCCTCACCCACCACCAGACGGTAGAGAGCCCAATCGCCGGGATTCTGATGGCTGGGAGTCAGCTGAATTCCGATGGGGTGTTCATACATGCCCGAAGGCACGGTGTAGGGTTGACCGTTCCATGGACAGCTGCCGTTGCCGCACACCGTGGCACCCTGCGTAGCGCTAGGGTTGATGGTGGCTTTCATGCCCGGCATACCCTCGACCATACGCAGCTCCTGGTACGTCAGCAGCGATTGGCGCTGTTTGTTCTCAATCTTGAACTGGAGCTCCACCAAGTCAAAATCATTTATTTCCGAATCGGTGGCCGTATGGGTGACCGTGTCACCTGCCGCAATCTCATGGTAAAGGGTTTCGCCATTGCTATGCTCCACCATGTGGAAAGCATAATGGGTACCCACATTCACGATATTGCGGATGGTATCTTCGCCGGGATTCGGATTCGGATTGGGGGTGCCTGGCTGCTCGGTGGAGGTGGTCGGTTGTTCGGGGGTCTTCTCGCAGGCCACCATACCGGTTGCTGCCATCAACAGCGAGGCTGCCATCAAATACTTGGTTATCTTTTTCATGTTGTTTGGAATTTTATTGTTTTCAATCTAATTTCAATACGGCGAGGAAGGCGCTCTGCGGCACCTCCACATTGCCCACCTGTCGCATACGTTTCTTGCCCTCTTTCTGCTTCTCCAACAGCTTGCGTTTACGTGTGATGTCACCGCCGTAACATTTGGCCGTCACATCCTTGCGCACCTGACGCACCGTTTCGCGGGCGATAATCTTGCTGCCAATGGCGGCTTGGATGGCCACGTCGAACTGCTGACGCGGTATCAAGTCTTTCAACTTCTCGCACATCTTTCTCCCAATGGGATAGGCATTATCCACGTATGTCAGCGTACTCAGGGCATCCACAGGATCTCCGTTGAGCAGTATCTCCAACTTGACAAGCTTGGACGGCTGGTAGCCGTTGATGTAGTAGTCGAACGAAGCATAACCCTTCGAGATGCTTTTCAGTTTGTCGTAGAAATCGAACACCACCTCGCCCAACGGCAAGTCGAAGGTAATCTCGATGCGGTCGGTGGTAAGATAGGTCTGGTTCTTCAACTGGCCACGCTTGTCCATGCAGAGCTTGATGACCGGCCCGATAAAGTCAGCCTTGGTGATAATCTGCGCCCTGATATAGGGCTCATAAACCTCGGCGATATTGTTGGGTTCGGGCATACCCGAGGGATTATAGACATCGATCTCGCTGCCGTTGGTGAGCTTCACCTTGTACTGCACATTGGGCACCGTGGTGATGACGTCCATATTGAACTCTCGCGTCAGGCGCTCCTGCACAATCTCCATGTGCAACAATCCCAAGAAACCACAGCGGAACCCGAAACCCAGCGCCAGCGAGCTCTCGGGTTCGAAGGTGAGGCTGGCGTCGTTGAGCTGCAACTTCTCGATGCTGGCACGCAACTCCTCGTAGTCGTCGGTATCGACAGGATAGACACCGGCGAAGACCATCGGCTTCACAGCCTCGAATCCCTCGATGGGCTTCTCGCAAGGGGCAGCCACATGGGTGATGGTGTCGCCCACGCGCACCTCCTTCGAGGTCTTGATACCGCTGATGATATAGCCCACATTGCCGGCACTCAGTTCCTTGCGCGGCTCCATGTTCAGGCGCAGCACACCCACCTCGTCGGCGTCGTACTCCTTGCCCGTCGAATAGAACTTCACATGGTCGCCGGTCTTGAGCGTGCCGTTTATGATGCGGAAGTAGCTGATAATGCCGCGGAAAGGATTGAACACCGAGTCGAACACCAGCGCCTGCAGCGGTGCCGCGGGGTCGCCTTCGGGCGCGGGGATACGCTCCACGATGGCATTCAATATCTCCTCCACTCCCTCGCCCGTCTTGGCCGAGCAGCGAAGGATATCCTCATGCTTGCACCCCAACAGATCCACAATCTCGTCGGCCACCTCCTCAGGCATCGCGCTGTCGAGGTCTATCTTGTTCATCACGGGGATAATCTCCAGGTTGTTATCCACCGCCAGATAAAGGTTCGAAATGGTCTGAGCCTGGATGCCCTGCGTGGCATCCACCACCAGCAGCGCCCCTTCGCAGGCGGCGATGGCACGACTCACCTCGTAGCTGAAATCCACATGCCCGGGGGTGTCGATAAGATTCAATACGAACTCCTGACCGGCATAGGCCCCATTTCCTTCCGCAGGGACGCGGTAGTTCATCTGGATGGCGTGGCTCTTGATGGTGATGCCTCGCTCTTTCTCCAGCTCCATATCGTCAAGCACCTGATCCTGCATCTCACGGGGTGCGACAGTATGCGTCACCTCCAGCAAGCGGTCGGCCAACGTGCTCTTGCCGTGGTCAATATGCGCTATGATGCAGAAATTGCGAATATTCTTCATGTAAAACCCTGAGATCTGTAACCTTAAAACTTGTTCAAAACGGCCTGCACGCTCTCCACCACAGCCCGGCTGGTAAAGGTGGCACCGCTCACCGTATCCACTTTCTTCTTCTTGGCCTGCTTGATGCTCAATCCGTTCCACTGGTCGAAGAGCCCTGCTTCCCGCACATGCTGCACATAATTCGGCGACTCGAAACAGGGCAGAAGATACACCCCGGTGATTTTCTTCTTCAGGTCGAGGGCTATCATCACCGGAGTCTCGCCGGCATAGCCCTTGATGCCGTTGCTGGCGGGCTGGCTGTAGATGGCATACCCCAGCAGCTTGCCCTGGGCGTCATACACCTCCGTCCATTTGTCGGTCTTCTTGACACTCTTCACCTTGGGAAAGGCTGCCACAATATCCATCTGTATGCCGTCGGCATTGTACTGGGTCTTGGGAGCCTGCTGCATGTGACGGCCACAATGCTGTCCTTGGCCGTGATGGCCGCAATGCTGGGCGCTCACAGCACCCACCGTGAACAGGGCCACAAGGGCCATAGCGATGATTCTCTTCATGTAATGACAGATTTTTAGAACAATATTAACGGCACCTGCACGTTATTATTGCGTTATGATGAAAAAAACATTCCTCCTGCTGGCCTTGCTGCCCCTGATGGCCGTCGCACAGGTCAAGATACCGAAAGGCGCCAACCGTTTCATCTACTGGCAGATTGAATACGGCGAGCAGAACGACACCACCGTCATCACCGTCGAGTGCAATCCCGACGGTTCCATCCTCATCCTCACCCCCGAACCGGAAGGAAAGAAGATACCGGGCTATTGCCAGACGGTGACCAGCGCCGACTATGCCGCCGACAGCATCACCGTGACGGCCACCTATCCCGACAGCACCTACTATTACCGCACGGGCTTCTCGCGCAACGATTTGGAGTGGAAGCACGACGGCAATCGCCATATTACCTCTGTCAATAGCAACACGCTCGAATTCGAGATGGACGAGAAGGCGCCCATCAACGTCAACCCCCTACCCTACTACGGCCTGAACAAAGGCGTGCTGCGCTCCTTCACCCGCAACGGGCAGAAACGACTGATGCTGGCCAAAGCGGAGAAAAACAAGAGTTTAGAATTCAGTATCAAGAATCCAAAGTCCGCCCGTAGAGTTACCCCCCGCGAACTCGACCGCATCATGAAGGAACGCCTCGTGGTCACCACCCGCATCTTCGACCACGAGCAGATATGCTGGGGCAAGAAGAACGACCATGTGAAGGGGTACGCTGCAGTACCCTTCGACACCGTGCTGCACTACGCCGGCGGCACCCTCATCCTCAAGAAGGTCAAACTGCCCCGTCTGCCGCACCACTACCAGCACTTCGTGGAGATACACCAGCAGAGCAATGGCGATGCCTACGACCGCACTGGCTCGCTCTTCATCGTCACACCGGGCTTCTTCGAAGGCATCAACCAGCATCCCGACTCTCTGCCCACCTTCGTCGGCCGTGACGGCCAGCGCTACCAGGGCATGATCTCGCAGACAGGCTACGATGCGCCACTCGAGTTGGTGCGCTTCTTCACCCCCTTCGGCGTGGGCCACTTCAACGACCGCATGAAAGGTTACGGCATCGACTGGCGCGACGAGACCTATTACCGCCAGGAAATCACCGACCTTTATCACTTCGACGACGACGTGGTCATCGGTGCATGGATAGGCAACTACGACGGCGGCGGCCACATCGTCACCGTCGACATCAAGTCGTATCCCAACGACTATACTATTCCAGAGGACAACACGGAGGAATCAGGGTTTGCGCTGCCGCTCTTCAACACCTGCAACGTGCTCGAGATGGCTGGTCAGAACTACGGTAAGCTCTTCGCCACCGACTCGCTGACGGTTATCTTCAAATTATATCCAGAGACGAATTCGGCCAAGCTCCGCTACATTAGCACCGGTCACGGCGGCTGGGGCGAGGGCGACGAGTTCGTGCCCAAGCAGAACACTATCCTTATTGACGGTAAAGTGGCCTTCACCCACACCCCCTGGCGCGAGGACTGCGGCTGCTACCGCGACCTCAACCCCGTCTCTGGCAACTTCTGGAACGGCCTCTCTTCGTCCGATTTCTCGCGCAGCGGCTGGTGCCCCGGCACGGCCACGCAACCCATCTACTTCGACCTCTCCCCCTGGGCCGACGGCCGCGAGCACACCCTCACTGTGGCCATCCCGCAAGGCAAACCCGTCGAGGGCATGTTCAGCCATTGGGCCGTCAGCGGCGTCCTGATTGTTGAATACTAAACACTAAACACTTATATAGAGCCCTCCTATGCCCTGAACCGCAGCTATTGGGACTACCCGTCCGACTGTCTGCAGCAATGGCTCGATGCCTATGCCTCCATCGGCGAGCGGCATCCAGAATTGGCAGCTACCGTCGAGCGGTTGACCTCACGCATCTGCCTGGCCGACGCCCTTTTCGGCAGCCTCGCCAATCTCGGCAACGAGCACGAGGTATTTGAAGCCCGCTACCTCTTCTCCATCAGTGAGATGGCCTGGATTCAGGCTGGTTTGGGCTCCGAACTCGCCCCCACCGACATCTCACAAGTACCTCGCGACAAGATTTTTACCATCGGAGACTCCCGAAAATTCTCCGACGACGAGCTCATCCAAGGCCGTCGCGACTTCCTCGCAAAGATAGCAGAAACGCACCCATAACACACTGATATTAAGCATTGAGTCCCTTATGACCTAGTATTGACCTA
>DGIA01000034.1:25124-31373 GCA_002392965.1 Bacteroidales bacterium UBA3834
CTATGTCAGAAGGGGGTGAGAAGGGTGGCAATGGGTATCCGTTGGAGAACCAAGGCCTTGTGATAAAATATTTTTTGCCGGTTTCGGAAATGTTCGTATATTTGCAGTCGAAAATCAACAAGCTCTTGGTATGAAAAAAGTTGTGTTTTTCTCTGTTTTGACGATGTTCTCCGCCCTTTCCGTGACGGCGCAGATGAAATACACCTCGGCGGTGATGACCAATAGTTATGTCTCCCACCCCGACAAGACGCCGTTCGACACTTGGAAGAACGATTATTTTGTCGCCTATGGAAGAGATACAATCTCGCCATACAACCCTGTATTTTATTTGGTTGATATTAGTGCATATAATGCATTTCTTCCTGTTACACCGATACCGGCACCCTCGTTTGTCAGCCGTTCGGTCTCGGTTTCCGCACCTTCCTCCGCCGGGTTGTTGGACTTCACGGTCAATGATATTTATGTGGTGGATGACTATGCTTTTTTCTGCGGATATGGGATAGAGAATATAAGCGTTTCTGATACGGTGCAGGTGTCGGTGGTGGGTTATTTCAATCTTAATGACTTTTTCACGAACAACGTACAGGTTAACTATCTGATTCTGTATGACAGCATAAACTATTCAGATTATCCTGTTTCACTGGAACAGCTGGTGGCCTATCGCTCCCCGTCGGGCTATGATGTGGTGGCTTACGGAGCGAAGATTGATGGTCAAAACCAGGTGGTTGAGATAAAAGGTATCATGTCGTCGCCAGCCAACTTTAGTTGTGCCAATATGCCTTTCATTTCCAATTTTCCATATCCGGACATACTGCAAATTGACGATATCTTCCTTACGGAGAACAACGTGGTGTTCACTGGTCACGACCACAATATCATCACTCCCGCCACAAACTATCCGTGGTACATTGTCGGCAAGAAAGGCAGCGTCGTCTCTGATATCTGTGATCCGTTTCTTAACCCCAATTATTACCTGCCTAGTGCTGATGAGTCCGAAGGTTACGTACTGGGAGCCGCTTTGGAAGGGGATTTGTTCGCTATGGCCTATGTGCATCCGGACGGCATTACTGAAGATAGGGCGATTCGTCTGCGGGTGATAGACCCTCTTGCCGTAACAAATCCATATTCCCATGAGTTTAAATCGGATAAAGGGGAACTCGTGCACAAGATGGTCTATCTGAAGGATGCCGGCACCATCGATTTGATTGCAGAAGAGCCTTCCACAACCCGCTTCTTCCAGTTGGATCCCTACGCCACCGCCAACTACAGTTCAGTTTTCTTTGAACTGGGCGGGGCATACCGTCGGATCAGGGCCAAAGACGGAGTGCATCTCGTTTCCTCGTATGGGAACTCGTTCTATATAGATGACCGAACAGCGAATCTGCCCCATTTTAATCAGTCCTGTCCAGCAAACAAGGAGAAGAAAGTTCAGATGATTCCGAAATTGCCACCATCCAATGCTATATTCGGTGTTATGAATACATACCAGTTGATACCAACGAACTCCGCAGACCCGGTTCAAACACATAATATAACGACAGATTGTTTCTCATTCGAATAAAACCCAATATGATGAATACCAGATTGTTTTTTGCTGTCCTGTTGATGTGTGGCCTGATGCCGGCGGTGGCACAACCGGTGGTACATGTGAACACCCGCGACACGGTGCGCTACGGCGACCCATGGTACACCTTCAAGCCCTTGCCGGCACTGAACTATGTTGCACAGTATGGAATCCAATTGTTTTTAGGATCTGTGAACAGATATGCTCAAGTATATACATCCAGCAAAACGTTGCTTTATGGAATTGCAGTAACGATGGACTCGTTGCCTGCCCAAGAAGACAGTGCGTGGCTCAGTTGTTGGCGGGGTATATTCACCCATCCCGGACCGCCTCTGCGAGCGGAGTATGTTTGTTTCGACAGTGTGCCTCATATGGACTCCATCAGCACATGGAACCCGCCATTGCTGAAGCAGTGTGTGTTCGAGTACCAGGTGGGCGGGGCCGGCGACGACGGGATCTATAAGTCCTCCACCCCGGTCAACTGCTTCGAATTCTATTTCGACGAACCTTTGACGCTTATCCCGCAGGATACGTTCCTTATCGGAAGCTATTCCCACAGGGCAGATCCGAATCATTATCAACCAGTGCCTGCTTACGCGGGAGTTGACAGGGACGGTGCCAGTCAAAGTTGGATGCAAATAAATATAATGAATGGATGCAATCTAAACGCCTATGACACTATGGCAAAATCTGCCGACCATTATCGCTATCTGTGTTCACTCTATCCAAACAATAATTATTTATGCAATACGGATGGAAGGGGATCGCTATTTTGGTTCTGGGGGATGGTGTTTCCCATCACGGAGCGGAGGTGCACCAGGCCGTGGGGGTTGGAGGTGGATTCTGCGGCACGGATGGTGCGGTGGGACCACGATGCCGACGGGGTGCTGTTCCAGCTGTCGCTGTGCGCCGACGGCACGCTGCCCGACAACGGCTACATCGTCACCACCACGGACACGACGCTCTCCTTCACAGCGCTGCCGTCGCTGTCGCCCGACACGGTGTATCGTCTCTACCTGCGGAAGCAGTGCGACTTCAGCACCTCGCGACCTGTTACGGTGTGGAGCGACTGGTGTGAGCCGGTGGTGCTCAACCGCAACGCCGGGCACGGCACCGAGGGCATATCCGATGTCGAGGCCAATGGGCTCCGCATCCATGCTGAGGAAGGCCGCATCGTGGTGGAGGGTGCCGAAGGGATGGAAGTGAAAGTATATGATGTGAAAGGCATCCAAGTCGCCAACCGCGACCTGCCGGCTGGCGTGTATATGGTGCATGTCGGCGACCTGCCGGCACGCAAAATAGTGGTGGTCAGGTGATGTAACATCATAGAATAGCAACAAAAAGTGCCCCGACAGGCACTTTTTTGTTGCTATTTTGAAAAAAATACGTATCTTTGCAGCGGAATGAGAGAGGTCGAAAGCCTCTCTTTTTATTGATATGATAGAGAAAATCAAGATATTAGAACTGGTCAACCAGGCGTTGGAGGGGAGCGATAAATTCCTCGTGAACCTGAAAATCACGCCCGACAACCGCATTTATGTCGATATCGACGGCGACAACGGGGTCACCATCGACGACTGCATCGAACTGAGCCGCGCCATCGAGAGCCAGCTGGATCGCGACGAGGAGGATTTCGCCCTCGACGTGAGTTCGGCGGGCGCCGACCAGCCGCTGAAGCTGACTCGCCAGTACCGCAAGAACATCGGCCGCGAGGTGGAGGTGGTGTGCTTCGACGGCGAGAAGATAGAGGGCGAGCTGACGGCGGCCGACGAGGAGGGCTTCACGGTGCTCACCCCCGGCACGAAGAAGACCGCCCCGAAAGAGAGCCGGCTGAAATACCGCGACGTGAAATCGACACGGGTGGCCATCCGCTTTTAAGCAAACAAAGAAACAATCAACAATATGGCAAAGACGTTAGACTTGAGCAGTTCCTTTCAGGAATTCAAGGAATTTAAGAACATCGACCGCGAGACGCTGATGCGCATTCTGGAAGAGGTGTTCCGTGCCGCGCTGGCCAAGCACTACGGCTCGGAGGACAACTTCGACATCATCGTGAACATCGACAAGGGCGACCTTGAGATCTTCCGCAACCGCATGATTGTGGATGACGGCGCGGTGCAGGACCCGACCCGCGAGATTGCCCTGAGCGACGCCTTGAAGATCGAGGACGACTTCGAGGTGGGCGAGGAGCTGTCGGAACCCATCCCGATGACCGAGTTCGGCCGCAGGGAGATTCTCAGCATCCGCCAGAACCTGGTGGGCAAGATACAAGACTACGAGAAGAGCCTGGTTTTCCAGAAATACAAGGAGAAAGTGGGCGAGATCATCGTGGGCGAGGTCTATCAGCCTTGGAACAAGGAAATCCTGGTGCTCGACGAGGAGAAGATTGAGCTGGTGCTGCCCAAGAGCGAGCAGATACCGAGCGACCGCTACCGCAAGGGCGACACGGTGAGAGCCGTGGTGCTGAAGGTGGAGATGAAGAACAACAACCCGAGCATCATCCTCAGCCGCACGACGCCCATCTTCCTGGAGCGCCTGCTGGAGCAGGAGGTGCCGGAGATCTACGACGGCCTGATCACCATCAAGAACATCGTGCGCCAGCCCGGCGAGCGCGCCAAGGTGGCTGTGGAGAGCTACGACGACCGCATCGACCCTGTGGGAAGCTGCGTGGGCGTGAAAGGCGGCCGCATCCACGGCATCGTGCGCGAGCTGCGCAATGAGAACATCGACGTGCTGAACTACACCCCGCGAGTGGATCTGATGATACAGCGCGCCCTGAGCCCCGCCAAGATAAGCAGCATCAAGATCAACGAGGAGGAGAAGAAGGCCGAGGTGTTCATGCAGCCCGACCAGGTGAGCCTGGCCATCGGCAAGGGCGGCTACAACATCAAGCTGGCCTCGAAGCTGGTGGGATACGAAATCGAGGTCTATCGCGACACCGACGAGGACTACGACGATGTGGCCCTGCAGGAGTTCAACGACGAAATCGAACAGTGGATCATCGACGAGCTCATCAAGATCGGCTGCGACACCGCCAAGAGCGTTCTCGCCCTGCCCAAGGAAGAGCTCATGACCCGCACCGACCTCGAGGAAGAGACCATCGACCATGTGATCGAGGTGCTCAAAGCAGAGTTTGAATAAACCAAAAGAAAGAAAGGACTCAACGAAATGGCAAGTTTCAGACTGAACAAAGTGGCCAAGGACTTCAACGTGGGCATCCAGACCCTGGCGGAGTACCTTGCCAAGAAGGGGCATCAAGTGGAGCCGAGCCCCAACACCAAGATAAGCGAAGAGCAGTATGAACTGCTGGCCACGGCATTCCAGAGCGAGCGCAAAGTGAAGGAGGAGGCCGACAAGATAGAGTTGATGGCCACCGGTGCCAACCGCGTTGTGGAAATCAGCAGCAAGCAGGAGCTTGACGTTGAGCCCGAAGAGGTAATCATCAAGGGCTACTCCACCGCCAAGGCCTCCGCCCCCGCCGAGGAACCAAAGCCCGAGGTCGAGGAAAAGGAAGGGCCGGTCGAGAAAGAAGAGCCCGAGGCGGAGAAAACGCCCCGGGAGGAAGAGCAACCCGAAGCCCCTGTCGTTGAGACCATGGAACCGAAAGAGGACGAGGAGAGTGTGCCGGAGGCTCCAGCCGACACCAACAGTCCCTTCAAGGTGGTGGGCACCGTGGATCTGAGCGCCATCAACCAGCGCATGCGCCCCGACAAGAAGAAAAAGAAGAAAGGCGAGAAACACGAACCCGCCGTGTCGCCGGCCGCTGCCGCCAAGCCCAAATCCCAGAAGTCCGAAGCTCCCAAACCCGCACCGGAACCTGCTCCAGAACCGGTGAAAGTCGAGGCTCCCAAGCCTGTCGAACCTGCCAAACCTGAACCCGAATTCATCGAGACCCAATACACCAAGCTCGAAGGGCCCAAGGTGCTGGACAAGATCGACCTCAGCCAGTTCAGCAAGGACGGCGCCGACACCCCAGGCAGCAAGCGCAAGCGCAAACACACCAAGAAGGAAGCCGTAAGCGCCCAGGAAGTGAAGAAGATTGGCGCCGAGGTGGCCAAGAAAGAGAGCAAGGAGAAGGAGAAAGCCAAGAAGGAGAGCCAGAAGAACGCTGCCATGCAGCAACAGGCCGCCAGTGGCAAGAAGAAGAAAAAGAAAGAAGAGAAGAAGCCCGTCGAAATCGACGACAACGAGATCGAGAAGCAGATCCGCGACACCCTTGCCCGCCTCTCGCCCCTCGGAAAGTCGAAGACCTCCAAGCATAACCGCGAGAAACGCCAGAAGGTGCACGCCCAGATGGAGGAGGAGATGATGCACGAGATGGAGCAGCAGAACGTGCTGCAGGTGACCGAATTCGTCACCGCCAACGAGCTGGCCACCATGATGAACGTGCCGGTGACCAAGATTATCGCCACCTGCATGTCGGTCGGCATCTTCGTCAGCATCAACCAGCGCCTCGACGCCGAGACCATCAAGCTCATCGCCGACGAGTTCGGCTTCGAGGTGAGCTTCGCCTCCGAGGATGTGGTCAACACCATCCACAAGATCGAGGAGGAGGACCGTCCCGAAGACCTCGTGCCGCGCAACCCCATCATCACCGTCATGGGTCACGTCGATCACGGTAAGACCTCGCTGCTCGACTATATCCGCAAGACCAACGTCATCGCCGGCGAGGCGGGCGGCATCAC
>DGIA01000034.1:31506-34090 GCA_002392965.1 Bacteroidales bacterium UBA3834
ACCGCCATGCGTGCCCGTGGTGCCAAGATGACCGATATCGCCATCATCGTCATCGCCGCCGACGACAAAATCATGCCGCAGACGGTCGAGGCCATCAACCACGCCCAGTCGGCCGGTGTCCCCATCGTCTTCGCCATCAACAAGATTGATAAACCCGGTGCCGACCCCGACCGCATCAAGACCGAGCTGGCCAACATGAACCTGCTGGTCGAGGAATGGGGCGGCAAATACCAGAGCCAGGACATCAGCGCCAAGAAGGGCATCGGTGTCGAGGAACTGTTGGAAAAAGTCATCCTCCAGGCCGACATCATGGAGCTCAAGGGCAACCCCAACAAGCGCGCCAAGGGTGTGGTCATCGAGAGCGCCCTCGACAAGGGCCGCGGCTACATCGCCAAGCTCCTTGTGCAGGAAGGCACCATCCGCAAGGGCGACCCCATCGTGGCCGGTGCCATCGCAGGCCGCGTACGCGCCATGTACAACGAGCGCAACCAGGAGGTCACCTCCGCCGGTCCCTCGCAGCCCGTGCTGCTCCTCGGCCTCACCGGCGCCTGTCAGGCTGGCGACACCTTCAACGTCATGGAGAACGAGAAGGAAGCCAAGGACATCGCCGCCAAACGTACCCAGCTGCAGCGCGAGCAGGGCATCCGCACCCAGACCCACCTCACCCTCGAGGAGATTGGCCGCCGTCGCGCCCTCGGCAACTTCAAGGAACTCAACATCATCGTCAAGGGCGATGTGGACGGCTCCGTCGAAGCCCTCAGCGACTCGCTCATCAAGCTCGGTACCGACGAGGTGCAGGTCAACGTCATCCACAAGGGCGTGGGCCAGATCTCCGAGAACGACGTCACGCTGGCCATGGCCTCCGACGCCATCATCATCGGCTTCCAGGTGCGTCCTTCCGTCGGCGCCCGCAAGATGGCCGAGACCGAGCACATCGACATCCGCCTCTACAGCATCATCTACGACGCCATTAACGAGCTCAAGGACGCCATCGAGGGCATGCTCGCCCCCGAAACGCAGGAGAAGATCGTGGCCAACCTCGAGATCCGCGAGACCTTCAAGATCAGCAAGGTGGGCACCATTGCCGGCTGTATGTGCCTCGACGGCAAGATCAACCGCCAGAGCAACATCCGCATCATCCGCGACGGCATCGTGGTCTATACCGGCAAGCTCGCCTCCCTCAAGCGTTTCAAGGACGACGTCAAGGAGGTGGTCAGCGGCCAGGACTGCGGCTTGAACATCGAAAACTACAACGACATCAAGGTCGGCGACATCGTCGAAGCCTACGAGGTCATCGAGATCAAGCGCAAGCTTTGAGAGGTTATAGGTTATGGGTTATAGGTTATAGTTTGTACTAAGCCCCGCAGGGGCGTAAGAACATAGCCGGGGGCGTGAGCCCCCGGACACACCCACAACCCAACACCACGAGCCCCGCAGGGGCGGAAGAAAAAGGAAATGAGCAAGAATCTCTACATAATTGCAGGTTGCAACGGAGCTGGCAAGACGACAGCTTCCTACACCATACTGCCCGAGATTCTTGACTGCCATGAGTTCGTCAATGCCGATGAGATTGCTCGTGGCCTCTCGCCATTCAACCCTGGCGGCATGGCCATCGAGGCCGGAAAACTAATGCTGAAACGCATAAAGGAACTGCTCAGTCGCGACGAATCCTTTGCCATAGAAACCACCCTCGCCACACGCTCTTATGTCAATCTTGTACATCAAGCACAGGCCAAAGGCTACCGCGTGACGCTGGTCTTCTTCTGGCTCCGCACCCCGGAGCTGGCCCTGCAACGTATTGCCGAGCGTGTCAAAAACGGAGGACACGACATTCCTTCGCCAACAGCCCGTCGACGCTATGTGGCTGGTATCGATAACCTGTTCAACCTCTATGCCCCCGAGGTCGACTGCTGGTATATCTACGACAACAGCGTCAATCCCCGCATCAAGATTGCGGAAGGTGGCAAAGAGGCATCCGCCAAGGTGGCGAACCCGGAATTATTCACCCAAATGAAAACCTATGTCAAATAAAGAAATAGCAGAATTCGGAGAGAAACTCCAATATGGCCTCGACCTCGCCGAGCGTCGCATGCTCGAAGAGAAAGCCCTCCACGGTGAAGACATTGTAGTGAGTACCGATAAAGGCTCCATCCAGCGTATCCCCGCCAGCGAAGCCATAAAAAACATCCCCGCCATGCAATAAAACACAACTGACGTCGTTTAGAAACCACAATGACGAATTAACAAATTAACACATTAACGAATTAACACATTCAATCCTGCCTCCTTAGTTCAACGGATAGAACGGAAGTTTCCTAAACTTTAAATGAGGGTTCGATTCCCCCAGGGGGTACAAAGAAAAAAGAGCGGCCACCCAGCCGCTCTTTTACATTGATTGACACAGACTAAAAAACAACAACAAATCAAGCCGACAGCACCCCAACCACTCGTCTTCACCTTTTACTCCCCATTTACTCATCTTCTTATCACCTTTTGTTCCCCTTCGTCTCTCCTACCCAGTAACTCCATGCCACCACCGCAGCACCTCCGTCATAACACCATGTGATTTGCTGATTTAGGTTGT
>DGIA01000030.1:0-9166 GCA_002392965.1 Bacteroidales bacterium UBA3834
CTCCTCTTCGTCGAACATGACGGCATCCTTGCCCAGCTGTTCGCAGTTGCCAGGTTCCGATCCTAATACCAACTGCAAGAGGTCTTCTGTTTGCAGTTCACGCACCTTGATGGCGGGAACGATATATTCTTTTGTTTTCATCATCTTCTTAGTCTTTTTGGGGTTGTTACTATTTTTCTTTTCTTTCTCACACAGAGGAACAGAGGGTAAAGAGGTGTCTCTGTTCACTCCGTTTCCTCAGTGTGAGAATGATTGTCAATCATTACCGAAGCCTTTTTACTTCACCAGCACCTTCTTGCCGTTCACAATGTAGATGCCGCGCTGCGGTGTGCTCACGCGCTGACCGTTCAGGTTGAAGATTTCCATGCGGCCGTCGTTGAACATTGTGCTCTGTACGCTGCCAATGCCCGTGGTCTCAGCCTCGCTGAACAGGTAGAAGCTCTTTGCGCCAGCCGTTGCGTCGGGCACCACCAGGTAAGCCTTGTGGGCGCCATTGGTGAAGGCACCGCCTTTCGCTGCTCCGTAGTAGAAGCCCACGTTCTCACCAGTCTTGTCGAGCGAAAGCATGTAGTACTTGCCGCCGCCAGTGGTCGTGGCTGCCTCGTCGCTACCGCTCAGCATGTTGTCCTTGATAGGCTCAGCCGTGCTCTCGGGAACCACCAGGAAGGTGTATTCGCCCTGCTCGCCATTGAGCACCACGCCCGTACCAGCAGGAACGAAGCCCTCGGTGTCTTTCAGTGTGATGTTCTTGTCAGCCACACTTGCTGTGCTGGCCGTCACTCCCTCGGGAACAGCCAGAGCCTTGTCGCTGTAGTACAGCGTAGCATAGCCGGTAGCACCAATGGTGACAGGAATCTCCTCAACCGTGGTGAGCTTGTAGAGGGCGATGGGCTGCTGGCCACTGTAAGTTGCAGACTTATAATAGCGGAAACGTAATTGATTAGAAGCATTATTATAACGGAGAACAGCTCCACCCGAACCAGTAAGAAGTGCATAGCCATTTTCATCAAAGGTGATTGAATGAATAAACGGTGTACTAGCATTTGTCTTCAGTTCATTGGAGTCGCTGTTCGTTCCAATATAGATACCGCTAGCAGTCTGAACGGAATAGCCCTGATTCTCTGCGTTGTATGCTATTGTTACAACAGAAGCGTTCGTGGTATTGTTTGCAGCAATCAGCTTGTTGTCACAAATCGTAACACTGATAGTATTACCCGTTGCATCAAGACCTGATTCCAATCCACCGTTGAAGGCCACCTTGTTTTCTTCGTTCACAATCAGATAATATCCATCCTCCAGTTCATCGGTGGAGGTGATCTTCACGAAGGCGTTGCCATCGAGAACGATCGGCCAGCCCGTCACGGTGAGTTTCTTGGTGTCGGGATTGACGATGAAGGTATAGTCATTAGCTGTTTCAAGATAGTAATTAGCTGCTTGATCTGTCATCTCAATGTCGGTGTGGTTATCCGCAGTAATCCAATAACTACCATCAGCGGTTGCACCATACCAGTGGTTGAGAGAGTCATACACCTTGAAATTACCACTGATATTCGTGGTCAGTTTGTAGGTACCGTCATTCTGTTTGGTGAACTTGTAGTTGTCATCGCTTGCAGTCCAAGTATTGAAATCACCAGTGAGATAATACTCAACCTCTGGCCAGCCAGTAACACTGATTTGAGGATTACCCTCGTCTTGAATCGTAAATGTAAAGTTATAGGTACCCGCTGTTTCAATGAGGAAGTCCTTTCCAGGAATTGTAGTCTCAATATTGGCACACCAGTCTCTGTGAATCTTATAATTCTCATCGCCTGTATTGCCACCATACCATGTGGTGTTATCACCCTCGACGCTATCAATTACTTTGAAAGCCGTATTTGCATCAAACTTCACATTGGCAAGAGTATAGGTTACGCCATCGGTGGTGGTGAACTTATAATTGTCATCCTGTTTAGTCCAGTTATTGAAACTACCTACCAAATAATAGTCCTCTACATTGAGTTCCTCGCCTTTATATACAATGATTTTTGTTACTTGAGTGTTATAGTTGTTTGTTACTTTCAGCGTATAAATATTTCCTGCAGCCTGACAAGCAGAGGAAATGATGTATGAATTGGTAACATCCTTGGCTCCTGTTGTTTCTTTACTAACTTCAGCACCATTTACAAAAATATTCTGCCTAACTGATTCACTCGCAGAACTTGAACCAACAACATCAATCTTGCTAACAGGGAAGTTGAATGCGGGTAAGGTAATGTGAGCACCAAACTTACCAAGCAAGAGATAACCTGAGTTGTTATAATAGAAACCTCCTTCTGAACTAGCTGCTACTTTGATTGTATAACCATTAGCGGTGTATTCTGTTTCATTGACTAATTTGTTGCTACTTCCAACAGGGAATCCCCATTCGTTAGCAGGAGTGTGGAACAAGAAAGTGATCTTGTCATCTTCAACGATAACGACTTCTCCAGGAACCTCAATAGTATACTTAGCAGAAGCAATCTGGCTGGCATCAGTTCCTACATAAGCAATAGCCTTAATGGTCGTTGTTTCGCTTACCGTAATGGCGCCAGTATATTCAGTGCTTTCGTTGGTCGGATCTTTTCCGTCAATAGTATAATAAATTGTAGCGTTTTTCGTTGCGCAAGTAATTTCTACGCTCTGGGCTTCAGAGTATGTACCACCCGCAGGGGTAAATACAGGAGCTTCAACGACACTTGCAGGACGCTCAAATGATACGAGCTTGTTGTTCTTATCAAACTCTGGTGTAGTATTATACATCTTCACTACTCCACAAACCGTAACGATATCGCCTACTTGAAGGTCGGCTATACTTGAGAAGTCTGCACCATCAAGTCCCTTACCACTATAAACCTCCATTTGGGTGGAAGTAGTTCCTTCGTCAGAAATCCAGTAGGTTATAGAATGATATTTTGAATTATAGCTATCTACTTGAGAAATGATACCCGAAACATAAACATCATTTGGTGAAGAAGCCGAACCAAGTGTGTTTATGTAAGCAATTGCATCAGCCACAGTGTAAGGATTGCTTGCAGTGCCAGGAGCGTTCGGATCAGTAACAGTAATAGTAAACTCTTTGCTGCCTCCATTAAAGCTATCATTCTCACTCCAAGTAGCAGTGATGGTGGCGGTGCCTGCAGCAACACCAGTCACAACACCTTCATCACTTACAGTGGCAACACTTTCATCATCGCTTTCAAACTGCATATCAAGGCCTGATGGGCCACTAATAGTGCTAGTTTTTCCTACTTTAATGGTTTCGGCAGAAATAGTCACAGAGGGATCAACAGGACCACTTGTGCTTACTTTTTTGTAGAAAGATGTGACACAATCCCTAATATTAGCATTAATAGAAGAATAACACCGCCAGTCCTGAGAGTTGTAAACACCAAGATAACGAGAAGTCACTGCATTCAGAAGGAAATCAACGCCATCGTTGTTGTAGATTGAAAAAACTGTGTTTTCGCTCGTTCCTACGCGCACTCCGTTGTTAGTGTTAGTACAATAGAGATTGTTGTCTGTATTATAAACTTTAAAGCTGTAGTAGTCTGTGCCATTAACTTTGCTTACAGAAACCTCCCACTGAATGTTTTCACCAACTGTAGATGTAATTTTGTCACCATCCAAGGTTACTGCCGTTGCTGTTGGAGCACTGCTCGCGCCATTGTCATTCGACATGGCTCTTTTAGAAGTCTCGTCAACAATAACGACGATGTCACCTGTCTGCAAGCTACTGGGTGCTGTCTTTACCCACGTGTCAGCAGCCCACGCTGCATTCGCTCCCCCCAATAGGGTGAGGAATAGCATAGTTAGAAATAATCGTAAATGTTTTGTCATAATAGTTGAGTATTTAATTGTTAAAGATTATGTCGTATAAAGGTAGCCTACTGACAGGTATTCTTAGGAATTGATGTTGCCGCCCACGCACATTGATTGCCGCCATCAGACGGCAGTTGAAACTGTGCTGACAAGCGAAGGGTCTATATCAGGGTACAAAATTATTGTTTTTCTGCGAGTAAAACAAGAAAAAACGCATTTATTTTCTTGACAGACAGTGTTTTTTTGAGTTTTTTGTTTTCGACAGAGAGACTGAGAGACAATTAGACAGATAGACAAACAGACAAATAGACAAATAGACAGATAGACATTTAGACTTTTAGGGTTTTTGTCTGTTTGTCTGTTTGTCTAACTGTCTATTTGTCTAACTGTCGAATAATAGGGCGGCAGCGGTTCAGGATGTCTAGGAGTTCGGGCATGGTTTCGGCGCGTAGCATGGCGATGCGCGTCTGTCGGAAATCGGGGATACCCTTGAAGAGGGGCGAGGCGGCCAGGTGGCGGCGAGTGTGAAGGATGCCGCGGTACTCGTCGATGCGCTCCACGTTGATGCGGAGCTGCTCGATGAGGATGTCGAGCTTCTCGTCGGGGGTGAGGGGAGACGGGAGGGGGGCGGCTGGGGCGTTTTGCTGGGTGGGTGCATCCAAGTAGTCGCGGATTTCCTTGAATATCCAGGGGCGTCCGAAGGTGGCGCGTCCCACCATGACGGCATCGACGCCGTAGCGTTGGAAGGCTTCGGCAGCCTGCTGTGGAGTGGTGATGTCGCCGTTGCCGATGATGGGGATGGTGATGCGGGGGTTGCGCTTCACCTCGCCGATGAGGGTCCAGTCGGCCTGTCCGGTGTACATTTGGCTGCGTGTGCGCCCGTGTATGGTGAGGGCCTTGATGCCGCAGTCCTGCAGCTGTTCGGCCAGCTGGGTGATGATGAGCTGTTCGTGGTTCCACCCGAGGCGGGTCTTGACGGTGACGGGCACTCGGACGGCTTCGACCACGCGGCGGGTGATGTCGAGCAGCTTGGGGATGTTCTGCAGCATGCCGGCGCCGGCGCCTTTGCCGGCCACTTTCTTCACGGGGCAGCCGAAGTTGAGGTCGATGATGTCGGGACGGGCCTGCTCGACAATGCGGGCGGCCTCGACCATGGCGTCGGTGTCACGCCCGTAGATCTGTATGCCTACGGGGCGTTCGTCGTCGCTGATGGTGAGTTTGCTGACGGTGCTCTTGATGCTGCGCACGAGCGCCTCGGCACTGACAAACTCGGTATAGACCATGGACGCGCCGAAACGCTTGCAGAGCAGGCGGAAGCCAATGTCGGTGACATCCTCCATGGGTGCCAGGAAAATGGGGCGCGGGCCAAATTCAATGTTTCCGATTTTCATTGTTGGAATGGGGATAATGGGGCTTATGGGGCCTATGGGACTTATGAGGCCTATGGGGCCTATGCTATTCTATCAGGTGGTAGAAGCCGCCGGCAAGGGTTTTCAACACCCCTTTCATTTCGAGCTGGAAGAGCAGCGAGGTGAGATTGCCTATGGAAAGGCCGGTGGCTGTGGAGAGCGCGTTGATTTGCAGGTCGCCCTCTTGGCGCAGGAAAGCCACGATGGACTCTTCGTCGGGCGAGAGGTTGGGGAAACAGGTGCGCTCAATGCCTTCGGCCTTGGCTTGGCGCAGGGCCGCGTCGGTAGTCCACCCCATAGCCTGGACGAAGTCGGTGGCCGAACAGCACATCTGGGCACCGTTGTCGCGGATGAGGTTGTTGCACCCCTCGGAGTAGTCGTCGCCCCATCGGCCGGGCACGGCAAAGACTTCGCGTTGGTAGCCGCGCGCCATTTCGGCGGTGATGAGCCCGCCGCCACGCGCGGCCGACTCGACGAGGATGCAGGCGTCGGCCATGCCCGCAACGATGCGGTTGCGACGCACGAAGTTCTTCTTGTCCGCATTGGTGTGGGTGGTGAACTCGGTGAGCAATCCGCCGTGCGAGAGCATCTCGATGGCCGTTTCGCGGTGGCGCGGCGGATAGAGGTCGTCGAGCCCATGGGCGAGCACTCCCACGGTGGGCATGCCGTTGTGCAGCGCCTGGCGGTGAGCCTGAATGTCGATGCCGTAGGCCAGTCCGCTCACCACGAGGACGTCGGGGCAGAACAGCCGCAGGTCGCTGAGAAAGCGGCGCACCACGTCCTGGCCGTAGGGTGTGCAGTGGCGTGTGCCCACGATGCTGACGACGCGCCGCTGGTTGAGGTCGGCGTTGCCCCGATAGTAGAGCACCAGGGGTGCATCGCTGCACTCGCGCAGCCGCTGCGGATAGTCTTCGTCGGCGAAGCAGAGTGTCTTTACGGCGTGCTGCTGGTTGAACGAGAGTTCCTCTTCGGCGCGTTGCAGGTGGTCGTCGGCGCTGAGCAGTGTCTCTTTCAGTTTGGGTGTGGCCTCGGGCAGAAGCTCGTCGATGTGGCGGCGGTGCTCCATGATGGCTGTGGCGCTGCCGAGCTGACGGTAGAGCTGCAGCAGCACGGCGGGCTGGTAGGCCAAGACGCGGGTGAGAGCGATGCAATAGAGAGATTCCATGGGAGCAATGGGGTTGATGGGGGCTATAGAGGCTATAGGGGCTATAGGAACTATAGAGACTATAGAGACTATGGTTTCTGGGGGCTGTTTTTCTCGATGAAATGGGCAAAAGCGTTGTCGTATTCGGGGCTTGGAGCCAGTCGGCCGTTGACCAGGCACACCAGGTCGGCCGTGCCTCGGAAGCAGAGCTGATTGTCGGCGGCGCGGTAGATGTCCTGCTGGAAGACGTAGCGGATGCCCTCCTTCTTCAGATTGAGGCGCGAGACGAACTCGTCGTCGCAACGCAGGGGGGTCTTGAACTGCAGGTTCATGCGGGCCACAACGGCGTCGATGCCCTTGCGGTGCATGTCGGCGAAACTCAGGCCGCACTCTTTGAGGAAGAGGTGGCGGGTGTGCTCCATGTAGTGGAGATAGTTGGCATTGTTGACAATGCCTTCGATGTCGCACTCGTAGTCGCGAACCATCATGCGGGTTTCGAAGAGGTAGGTCATTATGGGAAGCTGGGGTGACTAGGGTTACTAGGGTTGCTGGCTCTTTGCGGCTCGCTTGAGGTACTCGTAGCCGAAGCGGCAGCGGAGGCAGTCCTTGCGGTCGCAATAGTTGTTCTTCAGCTGAATGAGGGCCTGGCTGTCGCCTGCAGTCTTGATGGGCAGACCGCACTGTTGCCACATGCGGGTGATGTGGTTGCTCTCGGCCCTCAACTGCTCGAGCAAGTCGAAGGCACGGTCGCAAAGCCGGTCGTTGCTGCGATGGCGGCCGTAGGCGAAGAGCATGGGGATGGCGGTGTTGATGATGAGCAGGTTGAGCGACGAGGGGGTGAGGTTCTTCTGCGTCTTGCAGCTGGTGGAGCCGAAGGTGTAGTGCGTCTCCCAGTAGGGCGTGACGCTGGTGGCGAAGAGAGCCTTCAGCTGGTCGATGGTTTGGCAATCGACGAGCTGGCTCAGGCTGGCCCGCCGCTGGTGGTAGAGGTTGGCGAGCTGGGCGATGCGTATATGGGGGAAGTTCTGCGGGCGCAGGCGGAGGAATCGCCACAGCCCGGCATCCATGGGTTTCAGCGAGAATTTGTGGGCCAGATAGAGATACTCGTTGCGCAGCCGGGCGAAGTAGCCCTCGCGCAAGGCGTCGGCCTGGCAGTACTGCGGGATGGTTTCAAGGTCGAGCAGCCCCGCCTGCCCCATGAAGATGGCCTCCACCTGAAAGAGGTTGTCGCGGTGGTGGGCCACACTGCTGAGGGGCATGTTGAGGGCCCACGTCTCGAAAGCGTCGCCATTGATGCCGAAGCCGTAGTTGCGGGCCAGGGTGACGAAGTAGCCGGCCTCCCACGAACCGTCGCACTGCTCGACGCGCCGTCTGATGGCATCGGTCTTCTGTTGGAGCCGCTCGGTCTGGAGCGCGCTCATCCACGCATGCACCACGAGCGGCGGCAGCGAAGGAATGACCTGGTAGCAGGGCGGATAGTTGTCGGTGGTGAGCAGCTGCCGGTAGTTCTGGCTGACCTTTGGCGGCACGTCGAGCTGAAGCTGCGGCGGCGTGTTGCCGCTGTGGGTGCGTATGTCGGCGTCGATGACGCCACACACATGGAGCACCACATTGTCGTAGGCCGCGTCGCGGTCGTGGCCATGGCGGAACCAGTCGGAGGCGCGGTCGTGAATCTCGACGTTGCCCACCCACAGTGTGCCGTCGATTTTCACCTTGGCGTTGAAGAAGTCGGGCCCGCTGTTGCGGTTGTGCAACCCCGGGTCGATGACTTCCACCGTCTGGCCGCCGGTGGTGACCAGCGGCGCAAGGGGCAACAGGCGGTGCTTCCAGCAGTAGTGCAGCAGTTGCTCCATCACTTCAATTTCTCGGCCATGGCGCGTCCGAGGGCCTCGCACTGTGCGAAGGTTTCGGGCGTGAGGCTCTGCTTGATTTCCACCGGCTCGCCGACGGTCTCGAAGTGCAGTTTTTCCTCATTCCATCGGGCAATCTCGGCAACGGCCTTGCTGGCCCACCCGTAGGAGCCGAACCATCCGATGAGGTGGTTCTTGATGTCCTTGCCGGCGAGTTCGCTGAGCAGCACGTCCATTTCGTGGTAGAGCCCTGTGTTGTAGGTGGGCGCACCCACGATGAGTCCGCGGTAGCGGAACACGTCGCGTATGATGTAGGAGTGGTGGGTCTTCGAAACATTGTACATGACGATGTTCTTCACGCCGGCCTGGCTGGCGGCGCGGGCGATGACCTCGGCTGCGCGCTCGGTGTTGCCATACATGGTGCCGTAGCAGATGACCAGCCCCGGCTCGGTTTCGTAGCGGCTCATGCGGTCGTACATGTCCACCACCTTATTAATATATGTATGCCACACGGGACCGTGGGTGGCGCAGATGTAGTCGAACTTGACGCCCGCCAGTTTTTTGAGCGCGTTCTGCACGGGTGTGCCATACTTGCCCACGATGTTGGAGTAGTAGCGCACCATTTCGAGCCAGAACGTGTCGCAGTTGATCTGCTCGTCGATGATGCCTCCGTTGAGGGCGCCGAAGCAGCCGAAGGCGTCGCCGCTGAAGAGCACGGTCTCTGCGTCCGACTTGCAGAGCGTCACCATGGTTTCGGGCCAGTGGACCATGGGTGTGAGCACGAAGTTGAGGTCGTAGCTGCCCAGCGGCAGGGTGTCGCCGTTCTTCACCTCCATCTGGTCGCTGTCGATGCCGTAGAATCCCTGGAGCATGCCGAAGGTCTTCTTGTTGCCAATCATCTTGATGTCGGGGTAGTATTTCTTGAT
>DGIA01000030.1:9238-10412 GCA_002392965.1 Bacteroidales bacterium UBA3834
CGCTGTGGTCGGGCTCCATGTGGTTGATGACGAGATAGTCGATGGGGCGGTCGCCAATGACCTCCTGAATGTTCTTGATGAAGGGGACGAAGAAGTCCACCTCGACGGTGTCGATGAGACACACTTTCTCATCGACTACGAGATAAGAGTTGTAGCTCACACCGTTGGGCAGCGGCCACAGTCCCTCGAAAAGATTCTTGTTGCGGTCGTTTACGCCTACGTAAAAGATTTTGTTGGTGATTTCAGTCATGATTGTATATGTTTTTAATATTTAATTCCAGTTTCGAAGCATTGATTTCTGGGAGTTAACGGGAGTTATTGGAAGTTAACGAGCCTACGGCTCGTGGAGTTAGCGGACATAACCTTTCTAACGGAGAACTAATGTCCGTTAACTCCACAGCCTGAATTGAAAATCGGCGGCCGTAGGGAAAACCAAAGGCTGTTAACTTCCGATAACTCCTGATAACTCCCGACATGAGAAAGTTGTTTTTTGAAGTGTGGCCATTTACAGTTTCATTCTCTCTCCAAACTCTTTGCTGATGGAGTTGCTGATGCTTTTGCAGCAGTCGGCGGAGAACTCCTGGGCGCATCGCATCACGTTGTCCCACTGTTCTTCGGTGAGTCCCTGCCGGATGACTTCGCGGGTGATGTTGTACTTCATCAGTCCATAGACGAATCCGGCGTTGAAGTTGTCGCCCGCCCCGATGGTGCTCACCGTGTCGGTGGCTATCACGGGGTAGCTCTTCTTGAATCCCCCTTCGGCGCGCAGCTCCACGGGCAGTGCTCCGCGCGTATAGATGAACTTTTTGCAGTAGAACGATATTTCGGCGTTATAGACGCGGTCGGGGTCGTCCTTCTTGAACATCACGGTGAAGTCCTCGTAGCTGCCGCGCACGATGTCGGCCATTTCGAGGTTTTCCAGAATGTTGGGCGTCACCTTCATGATGTCGTTGCGGTGGGACGGGCGGAAATTCACGTCGTAGTAGAGAATGGCCCCTCGGCTGCGCGCATAGTCGAGGAACCCCATCACCTGCGGACGGATGACCGGGTTGACGGCGTAGTAGGATCCAAACATGACGATGTCGTCCTGCTGCACGTCGGGCAGCACGAAGTCGAGCTGGTCGTGGGGGTGGTCCTTGTAGAAGATGTAGTCGGCGTCGTTGTTGTCGTCGAG
>DGIA01000007.1 GCA_002392965.1 Bacteroidales bacterium UBA3834
CGCGCTTGCCGCGCAGACGGCTGGCCTCGTTGGAGTCGCGGTTGTAGGTGCTGCGGTTATAGACGTAGTAGTCACCGGTAACGTCCTGTGCGCGGAAGTCGAACATCAGCGCCGGGTTGAGGGCAATGCCCTTGTAGCGTGTTTCGAAATGCAGGTGCGAACCAGTGCTTCGTCCGGTGTTGCCGCCCAGTCCGATGGGTTCGCCTGCTCGAACGGTCTCGCCTTCGCGCACCAGATGCTTCGACATGTGGGCGTAGATGGTTTCCAAGCCGTTGTAGTGCTGAATCACCACATATTTGCCATATCCGGCGGCCTCGTATTTCACAATTCTCACTTTTCCACTCCATGCGGCGCGAATGGTGTCGCCCACATACACCTTGATGTCAAGTCCCTTGTGCATGCGTCCCCAACGGGCACCGAAGTTCGACGTGATGACGCGACTCGGTGTAGGCATGCAGAAGTGAGTAAGATCGATTTTGAATGATTCGGGGAGTGATTTGGTATGTCGGGTAAAAGTATTCTGCCATTCTTCCATGGTTTCCTCAACAGCCAGCGTATAGTTTATCTCCATCGAGATAGTATCGGCTATTCTCATCTTTCGGTCAACAGGAGCCTGGCGCGCCAGCAGATCCTGTGCCATCGAGGGTACGGCTGTTAATACGAAAAGGGCAGATATGACAAATGTCTTAATACTTTTTTCTAAACTCATAATATATACGGTTGTTTGGGTCAGTCATTACGACCAAAGTTAAAATTCAATAAGCGTTGGGCAAGAAGAGCACCCATCGATTATGTAAAAATACGGTGCAAAGATAATAAAAAAAACTCAAACCCGAGTGCGCGTTAACAGTTTTTATTGTCTATTTAACACAAAACAAAATCTTTTAGGATTCAGAAAATCATGAAATGGCCGCCCAGTTGATGTTTGATTTGCGCAGTTCGCGCAGCCGGTTCCACAGCATCTGGTACTCTGTTTTTTCGCATGTGGGGTCGGTCTCTATGATTTGCTGCGCCTCGTCGCGTGCCATCTGGACGATTTGTCCGTCACGGGCAATGTCGGCTATTTTCAAGTCGAAGGCCATGCCGCTTTGCTGGGTGCCTTCCAAGTCGCCCGGGCCGCGCAGCTTGAGGTCGGCCTCGGCTATGCGGAAACCGTCGTTGGTGTCGCACATGATGTCGATGCGTTTGCGCGTAATGTCGGTCAGCTTGTGGTTGGTCACCAGGATGCAGAAACTCTGGTCGGCCCCTCGCCCCACCCTTCCGCGCAGCTGATGGAGCTGCGACAGGCCGAACCGTTGGGCGTCGAGAATGATCATGACCGAGGCATTGGGCACATTGACACCCACCTCGATGACGGTGGTGGCCACCAGAATTTGCGTTTCGCCACTGACGAACCGCTGCATCTCGGTCTCCTTGTCTTTCGACTTCATGCGCCCGTGGACCTTGCTCAGGCGGAACTCGGGGAAAGCTTCGACAAGCACCTTGAACCCCTCTTCCAGATTCTGCAAATCCATCTTCTCGCTTTCCTGTATCAGGGGGAACACGATATATACCTGCCTTCCCTGGCGTATCTGCTGGCGGATGCCGTTGTAGAGGCTGGTGGTCTGATTGTCGTACTTGTGCAGGGTGACCACAGGTTTGCGTCCCGGCGGCAGTTCGTCGATGACGCTCACGTCCAAGTCGCCGTAGATGGTCATGGCCAGGGTGCGCGGGATGGGCGTAGCCGTCATCACCAGCACATGGGGCGGATTCTGGCTCTTGCCCCAGAGCTTGGCGCGCTGGGCCACGCCGAAGCGGTGCTGCTCGTCGATGACCACCATGCCCAACCGACGGAACTGCACCCAGTCCTCTATCACGGCGTGGGTGCCCACCAAAATCTGTACGCTGCCGTCGGCCAGTCCGTCGAGCACCTGCTGGCGCCGTTTTCCCTTCACCATGCCCGTGAGCAGTTCCACGCGGATGTCCATGCCGCCGAGAAAGCTGTTGATGGTGGCAAGGTGCTGTTCGGCCAGGATTTCCGTAGGAGCCATGATGCAGGCTTGGAAATCGTTGTCCAGGGCAATGAGCATGGTCATGAGCGCCACGAGCGTTTTGCCCGACCCCACGTCGCCCTGCAGCAGGCGGTTCATCTGCCGTCCGCTGCACGTGTCCTGGCGAATCTCTCGGATGACGCGCTTCTGCGCATTGGTGAGCGAGAAGGGAAGATGTTCGTGGTAGAACGTGTTGAAGTGCCGTCCCACGTGCTGGAACACATAGCCTCGATACTTGCGCCGTTGGTCGCTCGCGTACCTTAATATATTAAGTTGCACGTAGAACAATTCCTCGAACTTGAGCCTCACCTGGGCGTGCTGCAGCTCGTCGAGCGATTTGGGATAGTGGATGTGGCGGTAGGCCGTGTCGCGCGACACCATCTTCAGCCGGTTGACGATGAAAGGCGGCAGTGTTTCGGGCAGCGGCTGACTCATGCGCTCGAGCATGCTCTTGGTGAGTTTCTCGATGGTGCGCGACGTGAGCCCCGTGTTCTTCATCTTCTCGGTGGTGACGTAGTAGGGTTGCATGCCCATTTCGGAGAGTTCCACCTCGTCGGCCTTCTCCACCTCGGGATGGGCAAACTGATAGCGGCCGTTATAGACCGTCGGTTTGCCGAAGACGATGTATTCTTTGCCCACCTGCACGGTGTTATAGACATACTGCGTACCTCGGAACCACACCAAGTCGGCCACGCCCGTATGGTCGCTGAAGTGGGCCACAATGCGTTTGCGGCGCGGCCCCATTTCGTACTCGTCGAAACTGAGCACGTAGCCCCTTATCTGCACGAAAGGCAGTTCGCCCGACAGTTCGCCGATGCGGTAAATCTTGCTGCGGTCAACATATTTGTAGGGATAATATTCCAACAGGTCACCGAAGGTCTCGATGCCCAGTTCCTTGCTCAGGATGTCTTTCCTCCGCGGACCGACACCTGGCAGATACTTGATGTCCTGTTGCAGCAAGTCGTACATGGATGATGAATGACGGATGATGAAGGGTGGATGACGTTGTGATGAAGGGTGGACGACGTTGGAGTGGCAGTTACTTTTCCATGGATGCCAAGGCCTCGGCCACCACCATGTCGAAGGGGGTGGTTATCTTGATGTTCTCGCG
>DGIA01000040.1 GCA_002392965.1 Bacteroidales bacterium UBA3834
GACGAGGGCATATTTCGGGCTTTGTTGTAAATAAAAGACGGATTTTTTTCGGAAACGTGACAACGCAGGGTAAAATTTAACATTTTTTATGACTCCATCGCCCTCGGTGTAAGCTTGCGGTGGCGGTGCGTCACATCGTCGAACCGGCGGTATCGTTCCATCTGAGGGTCGGCCATCTGAATTTTTTTCTACTATATATAAAACCCTCAAAACGCCAAATGCGGACAAAAGGGGTGTCAGATTTAAGAAAGTTTAACATTTGGGGGTACTGTTATGGCTTTGACATGGTTAAAACCGGAAAGTGAAAAGCATGGAATGACGTGCCACAAGTGACCGGCAGATTCAAGTATGACTCATGCATGCCTGAAGAAACACTATGGCACGATGAATGTGTGACTAGGCAATGACCTAGTACTTTCTATATAGTCAATACTAGGTCAATACTAGGTCAATACTAGGTCATAACGGATTCATGGCTTAGTGTCAAACAGTTACAGAGGTCGATATTTTCAACCAACCTAAGTGTTCCTCATGCATCATCCTCTAGTATAAACTAATGTTTACCTAAAGTATGCCTAAAGAAACGTTAAGGAATGATTCAACTACCCCAGTCACCTACTAACACTAACGCATTGACACATTAACAAATTCCCGCATTCCAACACACTCTCCCCATGTGCTAACATCGTGGTGTTGATAATATACTCTGGCACCGAAGTTGCAGTATGTGTAATTGTAGTATTTTTGCATTTCGATTTATAGAAGGATTTACATGGAAGCAAACTTGAGCGAGAACATGCGTAACACGGTGAACTTCAGCAAGGAGGAAGCCATACGCCTTAAGAACGGAGCCATCGGGGTGGAGCACCTCTACCTGGGCATGATGCGCTGCACCGATTGCTCGGCGTTGAACATGCTCTCGGCGCTCGGCGTCGATACCGCCGCCCTGAAGGAAAGCATCGAGAAGCAGGTGGGCAACGCCGAGGCCGACATCCGCTACAGCGCCGACAGCGAGATCGCCATGCTGCGTCAGACGGAGAAGGTGCTGCGCCTCTCCTACCTCGAGAGCATCAAAGTGAAGGCCAAAGAGATACGCACCGAGCACCTCATCCTCGCCATGCTGCAGGAGAACGACAATCTGGTGTCGAACCTGCTGCAAAAATCCGGCGTCGATTATGAGCGCTTCTCGCGCCTGGTGCGCGGCAACGCCACCGACGAAAGCGGTGCCTTGCCCGACTTCAGAAGCCAGACCAGCGAGGACGACAACGACGACCCCTTCGCCGACCCCGTGGGCGAAAGCGGCAAACGCAAGACCGAGGGCAAGCAGAGCAGCAAAACCCCGGCGCTGGAGAACTTCGGTCGCGACCTGACCAAGCTCGCCGCCCAAGGCAAGCTCGACCCCATCGTGGGTCGCCAGAAGGAGCTCGACCGCATTGCCCAGATCCTCAGCCGCCGCAAGAAGAACAACCCCATCCTCATAGGCGAGAGCGGCGTGGGCAAGAGCGCCATCGCCGAGGGGCTGGCCCTGCGCATCGTCGAAGGACGCGTGCCGCGGACACTCTTCGACAAGCGCCTCCTCAGCCTCGACCTGGCCAGTCTGGTGGCCGGCACGAAGTACCGCGGCCAGTTCGAGGAACGCATGAAAGCCATCCTTACAGAACTGGAGCAGAATCCCGACATCATCATCTTCATCGACGAGATACACACCATCGTGGGTGCCGGCAGCGCCGCCGGAAGCCTCGATGCCAGCAACATGTTCAAGCCCGCCCTCTCGCGCGGCGCCATACAGTGCATCGGCACCACCACCCTCGACGAATACCGCCAATATATAGAGAAGGACACCGCCCTCTCGCGCCGATTCCAGAAAATACTGGTGGAACCCGCCACCCCGGAGGAGACCCTCGAGATACTGAACAACATACGCTCCACCTACGAGCAGCACCACATGGTGCAATACACCGACGAGGCGCTGAAAGCCTGTGTCGATCTGACCGAACGCTATGTCAGCGACCGTCTGCAGCCCGACAAGGCCATCGACGCCCTGGACGAGTCCGGCGCACGGGTGCGCATCGAGAACATGCAGGTCCCCTCGGAAATCGTCACCCTCGAGGAGGAACTGGCCAAGGTCGATGCCAAGAAGAAGGAGGTGCTGGCCGCCAAACGCTACAGCGAAGCCGCCGAGCTGCGCGACCAAGGTCGCGACCTGGAAGCCAAGCTGGCCGACATGAAGCAGAAATGGGAGGCCGACGAACGGAACCGCCACATACAGGTGCGCGAACAGGACGTGGCCGCCGTGGTGGCCATGATGACCGGCGTGCCCGTGGAACGCATCGCCGAGAGCGAAGGCAACCGCCTGATGTCCATGGAAAACGAGCTGAAAGGGTCGGTGGTGGGCCAAGACGAGGCCATCGGCCAGATAGCCAAAGCCATCCGCCGCAACCGCGCCGGCCTCAAGGATCCCAACCGTCCCATCGGCAGCTTCCTTTTCCTCGGCCCCACCGGCGTCGGCAAGACCTACCTCACCAAGATACTGGCCAAATACCTCTTCGACAGCGAGGCCGCCATGATTCGCATCGACATGAGCGAATACATGGAGAAGTTCGCCGTGAGCCGCCTCATCGGGGCGCCTCCGGGATACGTGGGCTACGAAGAGGGTGGACAGCTGACCGAGCGCGTGCGCCGCAAACCCTACAGCATCGTGCTGCTGGACGAGATCGAGAAAGCCCATCCCGACGTGTTCAACGTGCTGCTGCAGGTGCTCGACGACGGGCAGCTCACCGACGGCATCGGCCGCAAGGTGGACTTCAAAAACACCATCATCATCATGACCTCCAACATCGGCAGCCGACAGCTGAAGGACTTCGGCGTGGGCGTCGGATTCAACACCTCGGCCCGCGAAGCCGAGAAGGGCGACATGCAGCGCGATGTGATAGAGAAGAGCCTCAAGAAAACCTTCGCCCCCGAATTCCTGAACCGCATCGACGACATCATCTACTTCAACAGCCTGGGCCGCGAAGAGATACACAAAATCATCGACATCGAGCTGCGCGGTCTCTTCTCCCGCATCCGCAAGATGGGCTTCGGGGTGGAGATGGACGAGAAGGCGAAGGATTTACTGGTGGCCAAAGGATGGGACGAACAATATGGTGCCCGTCCGCTGCGGCGTGCCATCCAACGCTACATCGAGGACGACCTGGCCGACGAAATCATCAAGGCCGACATCCTGCCCGGCGACACCATCAACGTGACTGCCTCCGACGAGAAAATCCTGTTCAACATAGAGAAGGGAGATACCTCAAAGGCCTTCGACCGGGTGCTCGCAGAGAGCGAGGAAAAAGTGGAGCAGCCGTAAGAAAACAAAGAATGAACGAGCAAGCGTAATAGACAGGGAGGCCCCGCCGAATGGCGGGGCCTCTTTCGTCAGAAGTTATATTTCACCAACAGGCAGAGCCGGTGATTGACAACACTCCTCAAGCGGTCGTCGAGAAGCACCTGCCCCCGCTCGCCAAGGTCGCCATAGGTGCAGGCCGTCACTTCGTATTCCAGTCCCAGATTGATGGCCTTGAGATTGTAGCTGAACGAGGGTGCCACACGCCACACACTGTTGAGGTGGGTGAACCGCTCCTCACCTTTCATGTAGATGCGGTAGAACCGGTTGCCGGAAGCGTCGATAAAAGGCTGGAGTCTCTCCCCTGCCCCAAGATTCTTCATGTAGCCAAGGAAGAGATTGCCGCGGTACTTCTTGCCGACGGCAATGTCGAGATAACTGATGGTGGCGTTCATGGGGGCATAACTCCTTGAGCCGTCGGCACCCACGCCGGTGACTGCATAGCCGCAGAGCTGGTTGAGATGGCTGGTGTTCTGCGCCCAAAGGGTACGGAACTTCACACTCCACAAACCACTGGCATATTGTGCATAAAGCGTAGGCGTCAAGGAATTGACCGTCTCATCGACCTTCTTGGTGACATTGCCCGACACGGCATGCGTGCGGGGGCGCAACTGCTGGACATCGACACCTGCCTGAACGTACCAAGGCCCCTGTTTGAAGTTGATGCCCAAGAACGCCTCCGGCCAAAGCGCACGGGTAAAAAAGTCGATGCTGGCCGTGCTGGTCGGGTCGCCGGCATCCTTGGGACCGTTGTTCATGTACTGGAGCTGCCAAAGGAGAGCGGCTGTGTAGCCAAACGAACCCCAATACAGGGTGGTGCGCAATTGAGGTGTGCGGCTATGCGGGCGAAACGGAGCGCCTGCCGCCATGCCGAGCACATCGGGCATGATGTCGCCGCTGAGTGGATGCCAAGCCTGACCGACCAGCCATTCCACCTTGCGGTTTCCGGCCTCCGAACTCAATTTGAGGTAAGCCAGACGCAGACGGAGGACGGTATTGTGGGTGCCGAATCCACCAAAGTCGCCTTCCAGTTTGGCGCTGCTCTGCATCCCCATCAGCCTCGGACCCGTGACATTGATTCCAAATCGTGATGAGAGTGCCTGCAACTCACCGTTGGGCACATCATTGAGATCCACCCCGTCAACCATTTCAACATCGTAGGGAATCATGTTATACTCCCCTCCAACCGTAGTATAGGTCTGACGGCTGTCGAAAGTATAATAGTTGCGGATGAATCCGTAAGGCTTGACCGACAACTGATTGGTGTCCTGTGCCCGAACAATAGGCAGCGACAGTATCACTGCCGCTGCCATCATAAGAGTTTTCTTCATGCCAATAAAACGAGTAGCTGCGCCGAGAAAATGCGAAGAAACATGGTGAGAGGATAGACGGTGGCATAGCCTGTATTGGGCAGCTTACAACCTTCGGGAGCCACCGTGTTGGCGAAAGCCAGCGTCGGCGGGTCGGTGTGGCTGCCGCCGATGAAGCCCATGAGGGTGTAGTAGTTCATCTTCAGCACCAGGCGACCGAATAGTCCCACAAGAATCGGCGGCACCATGGTGATGATAACGCCATAGACAACCCACATATAGTGCTCCTGCACGGTCTCGACGAACTTGCCGCCAGCTCCAAGACCAACCCCTGCCAGGAAGAGGGCAATGCCCACTTCGCGCAGCATCCACACACCGTGGCTATCGGTGAATTCGGTGTTGAACCACCCCTTCTTCACTCCCAGCCAGCTACCGATGAGCGACACCACCAGCGGGCCGCCGGCAAGGCCTAATTTGACAGGTGCCTTCATGCCCACAGGAATAGGTATGGAACCCAGAACGATACCGAGGGCTATGAAAACAAAGATAGGCACAAGGTTTATCTTGTGACGCTGCGAGGTCGGTGTAGCCTGCTTGGCTGCCGCTGTCGAAGTAGATTCGTCGGTGACGGGCTCCTTCTTCAGGTCAATACGGCAGAATGGACGAAGCAGGATGCAGGTGACTATCATGCCGACCACAGCCAACGGATAGGCCACCGCATAGCCTGCTGCCAATCGGTCGGAAGCACCCTCTATACCGAGGTCGTTCACAGCCTGCTGCGCAGCCGAGAGACCGGGGGTATTGGTAATGGCACCAGTATATACGCCTGCCATATCAGTCAGTTCCTGGTTGGCCAGCTTGGCTATAATCACCGTCATAACCACGCCGAGGGCTACATTGACCAGAGCCATTCCGTTCATGGCCAAGCCCCCTTTCTTGAAGCTGCGGAAGAATCCGGGGCCCACCTGCATGCCTACTGCGGTGACGAAGAGTATCAGTCCGAACTCCTTGACGATATGCAGCATGTCGTGGTTAAGGCTCACACCGAAGGCACTCAACGCAATGCCGACAAACAGCACCCATGTGATACCCAGCGTTATCCCTTTAACCTTCAGCTTACCCAACAGTAAGCCTGCAAAAATGGAGATGGCCAGCATTAATACTGTGCTGGCCACTCCACTACCTGTAAACAGATTAGTAAACCACATGATTAGTCACCGAGTGTTGCAACCATGACGGCTTTAATAGTGTGCATACGGTTCTCAGCCTCGTCGAAGACGATGCTGTTCTCGCTCTCGAAGACCTCCTCGGTCACCTCGATGCCGTTCAGACCGAACTTCTCGTGCACATCACGGCCGGCCTTGGTCTCCAGGTTGTGGTAGGCGGGCAGGCAGTGCATGAATTTGCACTTCGGGTTGCCGGTCTTCTTCATCAAAGCAGCATTGACCTGGTAGGGCATCAGCATCTTGATACGCTCTTTCCACACGCTGTCGGGTTCACCCATCGACACCCAGATATCGGTGTAGATGAAGTCGAGGCCCTTCACGCCTTTCTCGACATCGTCAGTGACGGTGAGTTTGGCACCGGTTTCCTTGGCGATTTCCTGGCACTTCTTGATAAGATCCTTGGCTGGTTGCAGTTTCTTGGGGGCGATGATGCGGATGTCCATACCCATCTTCACACCACCGACCATCAGACTGTTGCCCATGTTGTAGCGGGCATCGCCGATATAGGCGAACTTCACCTGGTTGAGGGGCTTGTCGGTATGCTCCTGGATGGTGAGGAAGTCGGCCAGGATCTGGGTGGGGTGAGCCTCGGCGGTAAGACCGTTCCAGACGGGAACGCCGGCGTATTGGGCCAGCTCCTCGACGGTGGCCTGGTCGAAGCCACGATACTCGATGCCGTCGAACATGCGACCCAGCACGCGGGCGGTGTCTTTCATGCTCTCCTTGATGCCAATCTGGCTACCGGTAGGGCCGAGATAGGTGACGTGAGCACCCTGGTCTTTGGCGCCAACCTCAAAAGCGCAGCGTGTACGGGTCGAGGTCTTCTCGAAGATGAGGGCGATGTTCTTACCTTTCAGATGCTGCTGCTCGGTGCCGGCATATTTGGCGCGCTTCAGGTCACGGGCCAGGTCAAGCAGATAGTTAAGCTCCTTCGGCGAGAAGTCGAGGATCTTCAGAAAGTTGCGGTTTCTTAAATTGTAAGCCATGTTTTTATTGTTTTAAATTGTTAATTAATTTTCATAGAAATTCTTGCGGTTGCGGAAATACAGCGCCAGCAATCAGCATAGTGATGCCACCCGGCCAATGCATCAGCCGGAACAGCAGACCGATGATGACCACTGTCAGTGAGATGTCTGTGAGCGTCATAGCAAATTTCCATAACCCACTGCCTCTTTCATCGGGACACGGGAAGAGCCATCCGAGGAATAACGCCACGATAGACAGCGTACCCATACCAACAATGAGCAAGGTGTCACCCACCTGCACGCCACGCAGTTTCAACACAAATGCGACCAGCGTAAGCACAACGGCCATCAAAGCCAAATTCTTCATAAAAGGCTTAAACTGGGGCGATCTTGTAATCTGACCTAATGGCGATGCCATGGTTTGTTTTTTTTATTTGACGATGCGGGTGCCACAGTTGGGGTTGTCCAACTGGCCGGCCTCGGTGATGATGCACTCCTTGCCGCCGTGCTCGACGAACATGATGGCAGCGCGCACCTTCGGGGCCATGGAGCCTTCGGCGAACTGTCCCTCCTCGAGGTACTTCTTGGCCTGAGCCACGGTGATGGTATCCAGTGCCTGTTCGTTCTCTTTCCGGAAATTTATATACACTTTCGGCACATCCGTCAAAATATAAAACTCATCCGCACCAATCTGTACCGCACACAAAGCACTCGCCAGGTCCTTGTCAATCACAGCCTCGACACCACGCACATAATCACTTTCCTCCACCACAGGGATGCCGCCACCGCCTACGGTAACGACGATGTTACCGGCCTTGGCCAACTTTTCGACAATCTTGATATTATTGATGCGCACCGGTTTAGGAGAAGCCACCACCTTGCGCCATCCATTCCCTTTTGGATCCTCCTTGTAGGTAGCACCCGTCTCGGCGCTCAGTCGGTCGGCCTCTTCCTTGCTATAGTAAGGTCCCACCGGTTTCGTGGGATTCTTAAACATCGGGTCCAGTTTGTTCACCGCCACCTGCGTGACAATGGTCACCACATCACGCTGCATATCGTGACGCGCCATCACGTTGCGCAATCCCATCTCAATCAGGTAGGCAATCGATCCTTGTGTCTCAGCCACACAAAAGTCCATGGGCATCGCCTGAACTCCCACACGCTTACCTTCCTCGTGCTGCAACATCACGTTGCCTACTTGGGGACCGTTCCCGTGACCAATCACCACATTGTATCCCCGCTCCAACAAGGCGCACAAACTCTCGCATGTAGCCTCAACGTTCTCTATTTGTTCTCTATAAGTGCCCTTCTGGCCACTGCGCAACAACGCGTTGCCACCGAAAGCCACCACTGCAAGTTTTCTCATTGCGTTATATTAGATTAGTTTTCAAATAAATAACACTTTCCCCTATTGTTGGGAGAAAGTGCAAATATACAAAATAAAATTGAATTACAAGGGATTATTTTCTGCCGTCAACACCACTCCAACATACCACATCCGCCGCTCCACTGTTTCCGGACAGAGGTGGTACGTGCTACAATTCGAAGAAGTATCGACACAAGAGAGGTGGCATTATTGAAAAAAAAATCCAGCCGTTATAGGCTGGAACGAATGTTTCGGATATGATGTCTATCGACGTGTATTTTTAGCAGACTTGGTTTTTCGGGAGGCGTTCCGAAGAGCCTGTCTTTGTTCGGGGTTGAGGACTTCATCGATGCGAAGTTTGGTAGCGTACATCTCGCGGTTGATGGCAACCTGCAGACGGGCTTCTCGTTCGAAAAGCGGAAAGAGAGCTTTCGACTGGTCACCTTCGCGATCCATAAACTCATGAATACTGTCGCGCACGGCATGCTGCTGCTTGCGAAGCGCATCGACACGTTCTTTCGATTCACGGCTGACATTGTCGATTTTACGTTTTTGGACGGCATTGAGATTACTCACCACTTCGCTGATGTCATGGCGAGGCTTTTTCTCGAGATGTCCTTCATGTTGTGCACAAAGGGGTAGAACAAAGGTAAAGACTATAACGAAAGGGATGATGCGTTTCATTTGGACAAGGATATTATTCTTCATACATGTATTCTATTGGATTGACCGCGGATTCTTCGACAGTGTTCCATGAACTATAATCATTGACTTGCGCCAGCGTATTCCCCATACCTGCTTCGTCATAGGATCGTACATGAATGCTCACAACGTTGACCACCAGAAGAATGACTGCAGCGGCAGCAGCCACTGCACCCACCGGCTGCCACAATGCACGCCGCCGTACGGGTCGCATGTACCGGTGCTGCATAACATGTTCCATCACGCGGTCTGTAACATCTACCTGACGGGGATACTGCAGATGTGCAAGTTGTTCTAATTGTTCGTCTATTGTCATCGTTTTATCTCTTTGGCAAGATTCTTCTTTGCTCTGAAAATGAGACTTTCCACTTTACTGAGTGAGCATTGCATGACATCGGCAATCTGCTGGTAGCTGAAGTCCTCGAAGGTGTAGAGTACCAAGGCGGTACGCTGCTCATCTTTGAGGTGTCCGATGGCGGTGCGCAACTGAGCCATCTGTTCGTCATAGATCATCTGCTGCTGCACGTTGCGATCTTCACTACGTTGCTCGGGAAAGTTTTCAAGTTCATCGGTAGAAACAAATCGGCGAGCCTTGTTCATCATCTTGCAGACGACATTGACGGTAATACGGTAGAGGAAAGAACTCAGTTTCGAATCGAATCGGAATCGGGGCAGAGCGGTGTAGAGTTCCACGAAGACCTGCTGCGTGACTTCCTCGATGTCGAGCCGGTTGCCACAGAGTTTGTAGGTAAGATTGGCTACAATCTGCTGGTATCGGTGGACGATTTCGGCATACTGACGGGTATCTCCGGCCAATACGGCTTCCACTATCTGTCTGTCTTCCACGTTCGATTCTGTTGTTAAGTACGACCTTTAAGATATTTCTTGCAACTTATTTCGGAAAAATATTTTTTTTCTCCGATTTTTCCCACGTAATAAATCATTTATACTTAAACTCTTCTATTTCACGACGTTCTCTTTTGGTCGGACGACCGACTCCGCGGTCTCGTTTTTCAAATGCATACTGACGGGCCATACGGATACGCTCATATTCTTCCTGTGGCGTGCGGTCAATCATAAATCCCTGCACCAATGGCGCCCCTACCCTGTTGGGCGGTATAGCCAGTACCTCAACCTCCTTGTGCAACTGGTCAATGTTCAAACCGAACCTCTCGCCCACCTTTACCTCATGTGATGGCTTCAGCTCTCGTCCGTCGGAGCTCATAATCACCTTGCCGCACTGACAAGCGTCGGCCGCCAGCGAACGGGTCTTGTAGAGCCGCACTGCCCAGAGGTATTTGTCGAGCCTCATATCTGGAAGATATATGTAATGGTACCTTTTTGTTCCTCTGGTGCATTGGAGGAGGCATTGAAACGTGCCTTAAGAGCTGCAGAACGTGCCTGGTTGACAAGGTAGCCGTTGGAAGTATTGGAACCTTTTGGCTGGTATTCAGCACGGGTAACACGTCCCTGCTGGTCAACCCAAATGGCAATCACCACGGTACCTTGCTGGTTCGAGTTGTAGTCGGGAGCCGGTAAGGTGACGGCATTACGTCCTTTGAGCGAGTAATTGCCACCCGAACCACCGTTCCCCGAATAGTTGCTGCTTCCGGGGGTACCATTGGGACTCCCCTGATTGCCGGTTCCTGTACTTTGTCCTTCGCTGCCCGCCCCTACTTGGTTGCTTTGATTGCGACGGCCGGTGAAGAGGGCGTTACGGTTGATTTCGGGTTCCTTGTTCTCCACCTGCGGCTGTTCTTGTGCGACAGGATTGGTAACTGTACCCTGATGCGTATTTGATGGCATGGAAACAGACGACTCTGTATTCTGCGTAACCACCCGGTTTTGAGCAGCCGGAGGCGTATAACTCGAAGCCTTGCTGGAAGGTGCAGGGTCATTGCCACTTCCAAAATCGCTGTCCCCGATATTCACCTCCACACCTTCCTCGGGTATGGGTGGGTCGGGGGGATCATAACCAAAAGCAAGCAACACAGCCACAACAATGGCCATGATGACAGCTGTGCTGATGGCAGAAATGAGTTTTGTGTTCATTGTTTGGGCGATGTGGCTAAAATGACTTTATGCTTGGTACCGTCACTGTTGTTGATGCTGTTAACCGCATCAATAACCTGAACGACATCCTGAACAGGGACATTCTTGTTGGCACGAAGGGTGACACATGCGGCATCGTTGTCGCTGCCGATGCTGGAACGGATGTAGGACTCCAGCTCCGACACAGCAACTGGCACATCATTATTGACAAAGAAATTGTGGTTCTCGTCAATATAAACGGTCACTGTCTCACGTGCCATTGTCTTGCTGTTGCTTTCAGGCAGCAAAAGTTTAACGGCATTGGGGCTGATAAGCGTCGAGGTAATCATGAAAAAGATAAGCAACAGGAACACCAAGTCGCTCATACTCGACGAGTTGGTCTCTATCTTGATTCTATTCTGACTGCGTATCATATTCAATTTTTTATGCGGGCTCGTGGAGAAGGTCCATAAACTCGTTGGCGCGCACTTCCAGCTCAAATACCACCTTATTAATGCGACTGACCAGCAGGTTATTGAGGAAATAGCAAATAATACCCACAATGAGACCGCCCACCGTGGTTACCATAGCCTCGTAGATACCGGTTGAGAGAAGGCTGATGTCGATATTGTTGCCTGCATGGGCCATGTCCTGGAAAGCGGTAATCATACCAGTCACCGTGCCAAGGAAACCAATCATGGGTCCCAACGAAGCGACTGTGGCAACATAAGATACACGCTTCTCGAGACGAGCCACTTCAAGCTGTCCCTCGTTTTCAATGGCAGCCTGGATGTCGGGTAACGGACGGCCGAGACGCGAGAAACCTTTGCTGATCATGCGTCCCAGAGGCGTGGACGTTTCTTTGGCCAGACCGCGTGCGGCATCGACGTTGCCTTCATGGACAAACTGACGTATCTTCTCCATAAACTGCTCGTCCTCTTCTCCTTTGAGGGCACCGTTGAGAGTGAGGAATCGCTCAATGAAAATGTAGATTGCCAGCACCAACAACAATACCAATACCAGCATAATCCAGCCGCCGTTGAGAGCCATATCCCACAAGGTGATGCGTTCGGGGGCTGTGGAGGCGGCGTTATTCTGCACTGTGTCGATAACCGTCGCCATGTCGTTTTGAATCAACAGAAGTTTGTTTATCATAGCTTGCTTATTAATAATATGTTACATTTGAAAACTAATACCCAGTCCTGGGCTTACTCCATAGGGAGTGGGTAGCAGCGACGGACCGAGACTGATATTGTCATCCAACTGAAAGTCGAACAAATGTCCAAATACGTAGGCATCCACGAGATTGAGCGCATAAATACCCACAGTAATGATTATCATTAACTGAAAATCACGGTTGTAAGAATTATATAGGCTATAGATGTTATCGACGGTGTAGTTTTCATAACCACTGAGGTTCGTAGCTCCATCGTGGTTCCTCCGGTAAAGGTACTCATCCTTGTACATTTTCATGTACGTATAGTTGTTATGTATAAGGTAACCCATACCAGCAAAGGCGCCATAGATGATAGGCACCTTCCAAGCTTGCCGGTTGTATATCTGTCCGCCACCGGGGATGATGGACCACCTCAACGCCACATCCGGCGAGTGGGTAGTACTTTGTGCTTTCATCTCGCAGACAACTGACAGCAGCAGTATTATTGCCAACCAGCGTCTCATTCTGCCCACTTTTTATTTTTCGAGCAACTTCATGATGCGCTCGAAGTCGGCATCATTGTTAAATACAATCGTCAGCGTACCCTTGCCTCTTTGCGAACGCTTGATTTCGACCGTTGACTGCAGACGTTCTTTCAAACGGCTTTGTGCCGCCTGATGGACCTCGGGCAGAGCACCTCGTTTCTGGGGTGTCACCGTTTTGGGCTTGGCCTTGTCGGCTTTCGCCAACTGTTCGGTCTCATGCACCGACAAATGGCGGTCGATGATGGCATGCAGTATCTCCAGATGACGGTTGATGTCCTCTACATTGATTAGGGCACGTGCATGAGCCATACTGATCAGGTCGTTGCTCAATGCCAGCTGGGTCTCTGCCGGCAGGTTGAGCAACCGAAGGTAATTGGTGATGGTGGAACGATTCTTGCCCATTTTCTCGCTCAATTCCTCGTGCGTCAGACGGCATTCCTCAATCAATGAACGGTAGGCCAACGCCACCTCCATAGCGTTGAGGTTTTCTCGCTGTATGTTTTCCACAAGAGCCATCTCCATCATCTGATTGTCCGAAGCAGCACGCACATAAGCGGGCACTTCCTTCAACCCAGCCTGTTGTGATGCCCGCAGACGACGCTCACCGGCAATCAGCTGGTAGGTATCGTCCGGCATGCGACGCACAGTGATAGGGGTAATCACCCCCTGCTGGCGGATGCTCTGAGCCAATTCGTCGAGGGCTTCCTGGTCAAACTCCTTGCGGGGTTGGAATGGATTGGCTGTCACCTTCGCCACCGGCACCATGCTGATGGTGTCGGCCACCGGCTTCACCGATTCAAGATCTATATCAGGCAGGATGGACCCAAGTCCACGGCCCAGTCCGCCACTCTTTTGCTTTATCGCCATTACTCTTTGACTTTTTTGACTCTTCGTATCTTTGATTATTTACACTTTTTCCCCTGTCACTCCTCGTTCCGCTTCAATATTTCCTGTGCCAGATTCAGGTAATTGATGGCGCCTGTCGAGGCTGCGTCGTGCATGATGATACTCTTGCCGTAGGAGGGTGCCTCTGCCAACTTTGTATTGCGGTAGATGAGCGTATCGAACACCATCGATTTAAAATGATTGCGCACATCCTCCACCACTTGGCGGGCTAAACGCAGACGGTTGTCATACATCGTGATGAGAAGCCCTTCAATCGCCAGTTTCGGATTCAAGCGGGTCTGCACAATACGCACCGTATTCAGCAACTTGCCCAGACCTTCCAAGGCAAAGTACTCGCTCTGGATGGGGATAACCACCGAATCACTGGCAGTCAATGCGTTGATGGTAATCAAACCAAGAGAAGGAGAACAGTCGATGATGATGTAGTCGTAGTCATTCCGCACTGGCTCCAGCGCCTTCTGCAAGAACTGTTCCCTGCCCTTCTCGTTGATCAGTTCCACCTCGGCACCTACCAAGTCAATGCGGGTAGGCAACAAATCCAAATTGGGCGTATCCGTCTCGACGATAGCCTCACCTGTGGCTGTCTGTCCCAGGATACAGTCGTACACCGTCTTCTCCAACCCGTCGGGATCCACCCCGAGCCCTGAAGTGGCGTTAGCCTGCGGGTCACAATCCACCAGCAGGACTTTCTTTTCAAGCACCGCCAACGAGGCCGACAAGTTCACCGCCGTGGTGGTCTTTCCCACCCCGCCCTTCTGGTTGGCGATGGAAATAATCTTTCCCATAGCTTCTTAAAACTTAAAGTCTATCTCGTCCAGCTTGCTACCGGCATCTTCCTGCCGATAGTTCTCTTCCACCACCACCGGAGGCGGCACAATGCCCGTCTCGATGAACGAGAAGGCGTTATCAAGCCCTTGACGGAACTTTTCGAAATCCTCCTTGTAGAGGAACATCTTGTTTTTCTCGAAGAAAAACTCACCTGAGTTGTTGTCGAACAGCTTGCGGCTCTCCGTGATAGTAATGAACTTGTCTCCCCCGCGCGTCTCCTTCACATCGAAGAAATATCTGCGCTTGCCGGCCGGAATCGCCTGGCTGTACAGTTCCTCTTTCCGTTCCTTGTTGTCCATATCTCTCATTTTTTATGCGTTGTTTTCAAATTGCAAAAATACTCACTTTTTTTATTCCTGACCGGCCGTCGGCCGACAAAGTTATCAACACATGGCTTTTAATAGCCTGGACATCACCTTTTATGTGTCATGATGTCCAGTATCATATCGTCGGTCTGGTTCATGCCGTCCTTGCCCAAACGTCCCAAATTGCGGATGCTGCAGTCCAAATCACTTTCGCTCAATCCGTCGGTGCTATCCACCACACGCCCATGCACAGCCAGTTCGCTGCACACGAAAGCGCTATACAGCCCCACACTCATCTTCAGTGCACAACTGGGCTTGGCACCGTCGCATACCATGCCGGCGATCGTGTTGATCATATTTTTCAAGGCATAACCGATCTGCTCGAAAGTGCCCCCTTCCAAGTAGGTCAGCGCCGCACTGACACCCATCGTTGCATTCACAATGCCACACAAGGCACTCAAGCGCCCTATGCCGCGTTTGATGTAGATGCTCATCAGGTGGCTCATGGTCAACGCCCTCAGAATCTGCTCGTCAGAGCATCCTTTCATCCTACCGTAATAGAACGGAGGCAAGGTGCAGGTGATTCCCTGGTTACCCGACCCCGAATTGCTATACACCGGCTTGGTACAGCCGTCCATACGGGCGTCGCTGGCCGCCACGGTCCGTGCCACCACAGTATGCACCATGTCGCCACGCGCCTGTTCCATCAGGATCTGACCCGTGTGCAACCCCATCCCTTCCAGGCCACACTCCGAGGCAGCATTATTATAAACCACCGTATCTCTCAAGAATTCGAGCTCTTCCATCGGTGCCGTGGTGGCATAGTCATACACCATCCTCGCCGTTAGTTTCATCGACGCGTTCTGAGGCGATTCGTGCTGTTTGACCAACTCCGAACCCCGAATGTCCAGTAGTACCGTCCCGTTTTTCTTCAGGAAAACAAAATTCGTATGTCTCTTCGCAATCACTGCAGTAGCCTCCGACATCCGACTTTCTGCCGTACACTCGATATATAGTTTGTCCCCATCTTCATTCACCCCGATATCAATCATGTCGGCATGATTGGCCAGCCACCTCTTGGCATCCTCCACCTGGCTTTCTGGCATCGTCAGCACCTCGAGTCCTCGTTCCGGGTCGCCATGCGTCACAGCCATGGCCACCGCTATCGGCAGTCCGATCATACCCGTGCCGGGAATGCCCACTCCCATGGCGTTTTTAAACACATTCTTACTCAGCTTCAGCACGATACGTTCAGGTTCACCGTCCAATAGCTCACATGCCTTGGAGACACACAACGCCACGGCTCCTGGCTCCGTACATCCTGTCGCCAACAGCACCTCGTGCTGCAATATGTCCTTTATCTGCTCCCGGAACTCCTTATCCATAGATAGATACAATCAAATTGCACATTTATTATAAAATGCAAAGATATAAAAAAAGGCTGACACAGCAAAAATTATTTTATCCTCCCCTCACGATTCCCTTATCACCTAGTACCCTGTATATAGTCATTACTAGGGTTCTACTAGGGTTCTACTAGGGTAAAAGATGTTTAACATTGGCGTTCAGTCTGTTGAAGACAAAACTACCACGCATTTAATTCTGCGATAACAGCTTAAGCTTGCGGCTAATCCACAAGGCATATGGCAGCGAGAGCAGAAACGTGAACACATCGGCCACCGCCTGAGCCATCTGAACACCTTGTAAACCAAACCACAGTGGCAGGAGAAGCACCGCCGGCAAGAAGAAGAGTCCGTTGCGGCAGATGCTAAGCAAAGTGGCAGGAAATGTCATGCGGATGTTCTGGAAAAGCATGTTGGTGGCGGTGCAGAGAGGGACCAGAGGGAAGACGGCACACTGCCAGCGCAAAGTGACCGCTCCAATACGGATAAGGTCGGGGTCCTCCGCTCGGAAGAGAGCAACTATCTGTGGAGCAAAGATGAAGCCCAGAGCAGAGACCACTGCCAAGAAGGCCGTGCTGACGGTCAAAGCGAACATATAGGACTCACGGACTCGTCCGTAGAGTTTCGCCCCATAGTTGAACCCACATACCGGCTGGAACCCTTGGCAGAATCCCAACACCACACTGAAAACGAACATCATAATTCGGGTCACAACGGCAAAGGCCGCCACAGCCGAAGCCTCCTGCCCCTCGGGGGCATAGAGGGCTGCACAATAGTTCAACGAAACCGCCGCCGCACAGTTGAACAACTGCCGGAAAAGCGATGGCAAACCACCTCGGAATATCTCGTAATACACCTTCCAGCTCGGCTTGAAGTCGCGCAGTTTTATATGCACACTTTCAGGACGAAATGTACCAATAAGAAGTAGCGTCCAAGAGAATAGTTGACTAATGGCCGTGGCCAATGAAGCACCACTGACCCCCATGTTGAAAACAAAGATAAACAACGGGTCGAGGAAAATATTCAAGATGGCACCACTGACGATACCGACCATGCCCAACCGGGCGTTACCTTGCAGACGCAGTTGGTTATTAAGGGTCAACGCCGACATCATAAAGGGCGTGGCAGCGACAATAAATCGCAAATAGTCATTTGAATACGGGACCACCTCGGCGGGAGCTCCCAGCAGACGGCTCAAGGCGGAGAGATTCGGAAGACAGAGCGCAACAGTCAATAAACCAAGTAGAAAAGGAGTTATCATCCCCACGCTGGCCACAACAGAGGCCGAAGAGGTGTCGCGGGCACCGAGGGCTCGGCTGATAAAGTTGCCGCTGCCATGCCCAAAGAAAAATCCAAGGGCCTGAATGAAAGTCATGTAAGCAAAGGAAATACCGATACCGGCAGTTCCTTCGGTGCTCAGGTGTCCGATGAAAGCAGCATCAACGACATTGTATAATGCCGTTGTCACCATGGCGATGATGGTCGGAACCGCCAACTTGCAAACCAGCAGCTTTACCGGCTGCCGGGTCATCTCGTCGTATTTATCCTCAAGCGTCACTTGCGGATTATCTGCGTGTTGCCTTGCGAATTGAGAAGTGTTGCTTTAACAGTATTTGTATGACCGTCACGCTCGTAATCGACTTCCACCTCATCGCCGGGACTGAACAACCCAAGTTCTTCCATCATCTCGGCAAATGTGTTTACCTCCTTACCTGCCACCCTAAGGATGATATCTCCTTGACGTATTCCGGCACGGTCGGAGGCGCAATCCTTCACCACCTTAGCCACATAAAGACCCTTGATGGCACGAGCACCCGTCTGTTTGGCCACATTGGCATCGACCTCAGTCACTTGCAGTCCCAGATACCCTCGCTGCACATAGCCGTAACGCTGTAGGTCGGCAGCCACCTTGACGGCGATATTTGAAGGAATGGCAAAAGAATAACCGATATAGTTGCCGTTGCCCGATGCAATGGCCGTCACAATGCCAATCAACTCAGCCTGCGAATTGACCAGCGCACCTCCACTGTTACCCGAATTGACAGCCGCATCTGTCTGTAGGAAAGACTCTAACGGAGTCTCATTGGAACGGGGATTGTCAATGATATGCATATTGCGGGCTTTGGCGCTGATGATACCGCTGGTAACCGTGGATGTGAGATTGAAGGGGTTGCCGATGGCCAGCACAGGCTCGCCAACCTTCACCAGGTCGCTGTTGCCAAAGGGAATATAGGTAAGTCCTTCGGCTTCAATCTTGATAACTGCCAAGTCTGTGGCGGGGTCGTTACCCACCAACCGGGCCGGCATTTCGCGTCGATCGTTGAGAGTCACAGTGATACGCTCGGCGTCCTGCACCACATGGTTATTGGTCAAAATATAGCCGTCGGTTGTGATGATAACGCCCGAACCATAAGCGTTATATACCTGCTTCTGAACACCTTGCGGAATAATGAACCCAAAGAAAGACTGATAGAGGGGCGTCATCTGCGTCATCTCGGTCTTGATGTGCACCACACCGTCGATTGAAGCCGCTGCCACATCGGTAAAGTCGGTGAGTGTCAGGTGTTCTGCCGGCATGGTGGGTTGTTGCACCACAGTGGCCGTAGTCGGCTGTTCCGGCGTTTGGGCGCACGACTGCATCATCATTGCCAAAGTCGCAATAAAGACAAAAAGACTCTTTCTCATATCTATAGATTTTATTTCAATAACAACGAAAGGCTGTTTTTATTGCCATCGTCCATCGTTAAATAATACAAAAACCGTGCCAACCTCCTTCTCATACCCTACTACCCCCCTTACGACATCTATAGTTTAACCATAATTCAACCATATTTCAACCATATTTTGACCAATAATGATGGTTATACTATGGTTTAAATATAGTTAAATGAAAGTATAACAATAGGAGGAATCAGGGAGTTAGACAGAAGGCATACAATATTCATTACGACTTGTCGTTATTGTGACATGAAAGGAAAACTGATACTATTCCCTGTCCCCATCGGAGCTGAGGAAATTACTTCTTCCCTACCCGCCCAAAACATCGAATTGCTGGCCTCGTGCCGCACCTTTATCGTCGAGGAGCTGCGCTCGGCGCGCCGCTTCCTCAAGAAGGCCGGCTACCCACATGCAATCGACGACACCACCTTCTATACCCTGAACGAGCATACCACGCATGAGGAGATTGGCAATTATCTGGATGCCATCGACAAAGGCGAGAACATCGGTCTGCTGAGCGAGGCCGGATTGCCCTGTGTGGCCGACCCGGGGGCGATGATAACCCGTGTGGCACAACGGCGTGGCATCGAAGTGGTGCCGCTCGTGGGGCCTTCGTCGCTGATGCTGGCGCTGATGGCCTCGGGCTTCAACGGACAATCGTTCGCCTTCGTGGGCTATCTGCCTGTGGATAAGTCGAAACGCGCCGCCGCCATCCGCCACCTCGAGGAGCGCCTGCATCGCGAGCACCAGACGCAGATATTCATAGAAGCCCCCTACCGCAACAACCAGATGCTCGAAGCTCTGAGCACAGTGCTACAAGCTGATACGCTGGTATGCGTGGCTTGCGACCTCACGCTGCCGACGCAGTACATACGCACCCTGCCAAGCGGAAAGTGGAAAACGGAGAGAGAAAAAATCGACCTCCACAAAAGGAATACGGTGTTCCTTATCGGGGAGTAATCGCGACCTCCACGCTGTCGCCGAAAGTCTTGCCTATCTTCTGTCGAATGGCTTTCGTTATTCCTATTATATAGCAGATATTGCCATCGGCATCCTTGACACCCATATTGACCACACTTCCACTATAGGGCACGCCGTCGAAGGTGGCCTGCACCTTCAGCCGTCCCACGCCATACTCCTTGCGGATATCAACAGGCACAACGATATACCCGGCATCCATGTCGCCATTCTGAATAATGATGGAGGTAAATCGGTGGGTCATATCGTTATCTGTTCTCCGAGGAAATGTGGGTCATGCATAAAGAGCAAGTCGAAGACCATCTTGGTGCGTGCCAGCCATTCGCGGACTGCCAGCCTCAGTTTGGTGGCACGGATATCGATGTCGGCGGCATTGTAGGCCACGGCATCGACACCAACACGGTTGGCGATGTATAGTGCACGTTTGTTGTGCCACTGCTGCGATATGACGGTGAGGCTGTCCTGCCCGAAGACCCGCTTGGCGCGCACCATGGAGTCATACGTGCGGAAGCCTGCGAAGTCAAGCACAATGCAGCTGTCGGGGATGCCAGCCTCAACCAGCGCCTGCCGCATGTCTTCCGGCTCGTTGTAGCCCTTGCGGCTGTTGTCGCCGCTCACCAGCACCTTGCCCACCTTGCGGGCACGGTACAGCTCGGCACAGGCGGTGATACGATTGTTGAAATAGGGATTAGGGTTGCCCGTACGGCCAAACCTCGTGGTGCCAAGCAGCAAGGCCACTCGGCGGTATGGCATATCGTCGGTACTGCTGTAACAAAGTCCTTCCGCGGAACGGTTCACCAGAACATTGGCGACAATAGTAACAGTCGCTCCAGACAGGAGCAACGATACCAATGCAATCAGCAGTATCCGCCTAATCCTCATATCATCTTCAGGAAGCCCACCTGGCAGGCAGCTGGCTTTCTCAGATCATCTTGAGAAAGCCGACTTCCTTCTCCGTCAGTTCGCGCCAGCGGCCGCGGGGGAGGTCTTTCTTGGTTAGGCCTGCGAAGGTGGTGCGGTCGAGCTTGTGCACCTCGTAGCCGAGGGCTTCGAAGAGGCGGCGCACGATGCGGTTGCGGCCGCTGTGCAGCTCCACGCCCACGATGCGCTTGTCGATGGTCTTGCCGACGGCGGCATATTGGATATCATCGACATGCATGGGGCCGTCCTCCAACTCGATGCCTTCGAGGAGCTTCTTCATGTCCTCCTTGGTGACGGGCTTGTTGAGCTCCACCTGGTATATCTTATAGACCTGCGTGGAGGGGTGCGTCAGCTTCTTGGCCAGCTCACCGTCGTTGGTGAAGAGCAGCAGGCCGGTGGTGGCGCGGTCGAGGCGGCCGACTGGATAGATACGCTCGGCGCAACAGCCGTCCATGAGCATCATCACCGTGCGGCGCTCCTGCGGGTCGTCGGTGGTGGTGATGAAGCCCTTGGGCTTGTTGAGCAGGAAGTAGCGCAGGCGCTCGCTGCGGAGCTTCTCGCCGCCGTACTGCACCTCGTCGCCGGGCATCACCTGGTAGCCCATCTCGGTGACCACCTTGCCGTTGACCTTCACGCTGCCGGCGGCGATGAGCTCGTCGGCCTCGCGGCGCGAGCAGATGCCGGCATGGGCGATGTACTTGTTCAGGCGCATGGCACCTTCGGCATGGGGCTCCTTGGGTTTTTGCGGAGCGGAGACCTTGCGGCCAGCGGGACGGGTGGCACGCACAGGACGGTCGTAGGACTTTTTGGCGCCTCCGCGGGATTCCTTGTCGTCGTACTTCTTGCGGGCAGGGGCTTCGCTGCGCTTTGCCCTTGCCTGGGCGACTTCGCGCTCTGCATTGGTCGCGCCGCTCCTGCGGGGCTTTTCCGTCTTGGCGGCTCTTGCTTCGCGGGGCTTGCTATTCTCCTTGGTCGGTCTGCTGTTGTCTTTTTTCTGTATCATTGTTGTCTGTTTTTTGTTCTTGCCATTCTTTGAGCTCCTCGATGGCGCGGTGGTGTCCGCCAAAGTGCATCACGTAAGGCCAGGCGTACTCTTTTTCCTGATAGATGAGGAATTTCTCCGTCTCGCGGGCCAGCATGAGGAATATCTCGAGGCGGTGCGAGAGGAGCCACTTGACGGCGGGGATGTTGCGGCGCGCCGCGAGGGCGTACATCATGTTCACCTTGGTGAGGTTGCGCTGCACCCATTCCTGTGCCTTCTCGTCGCCGTCGCAGGCGTTGCTGAGGATGGCCAGCCAGGCGAAGTCGTGCTTGAAGAGCCACACCATAGCGTCGTCGTCGCCGCGGATGGCGTTGCTAAATGCAGCCAGTTCGGGGTGCGGCCCCTCCACGAGTACGCGGAAGAAATCCGTCCGTCCCTCCACGCACTTCACCAGCGCCAGCAGGTGCTTCACATCATATTGCTCCAAGCCTTTCATGCACATTTATTAACGCATACCCTCCCCTATTATTGCCTAATTATCACCCTCTGCGCAAATAAATTTTGCCACCTCGCAGAATTGTCGTATCTTTGCAGTCGATTTCAACAGTGAAATCACCGAAGCGTTATACGCGTTCTGTGCAAAGGAACCTGAGAAACTCCAAAGAAAAACAGAATCTGTGTAATGGCTTTCGCTGTTTAGCGTGGGCTTATTGCATCTTCTTTTTTCAAGGTAATTCTCAGGACCTCTTTGCAGGAAGCGGCATACGGCGCCACGCTTCTTTTATTATTGCTCAACGGGGCGCGGGAGAGCGGAACAAACAATAAAAGAAATGGAAAATAGCGAACAGAATCAGCACGGAGAGATAACGTCATTTTATAATGGAAAGAGGAAAGAATATTCCAAAAAGAAATGGAGAATTCTAATTCCCATATCACTTCTAATTATTTTTATCATTTCAGCATTTGCTTTTTTCCAATACAAGCAGCATAAATTAGAAACTGCTCTCATCGAAGAAATGACAAAAGAGCTTTTGGCGCAATATAAATGCAATGGCTACATTTATCAAGAAGGAGGAAACATGATACAACAAATACTCCAAAGCGGCCAAATAACATCTAACGGATATGTGGGAGCAGGAATGGACCCATCGGAAATAAAAGATTATGTTGAAGGACAGCTATACGCATTGAACTATAAGTTACAATATACTACCGATTTTTCTAATGTACTCTCTCAAAAGCCAGTTATTAATTTAGAGGATGAATTTCAGAAACATTACGAATCGGAAAGAAAAAACACCAATGTGGTTTTAAGCAAATTAGTACCAGTTGAAACAACTGGCAAGACAAAAATATGGACTTATACCGAGATGAATAGTGGAGTGGATTTTATTGCGACAAGGGATGAAAAAGGAACCATTGCTGTAAAAGTAACAGAGGATGGGGCTGCAATGTGTTATAACCTATACATTAAACAACATGCAGAAACACTTGAGGCACTCTACACAGAATACAAAAATACGGTGTCAAGTATTGCTGCAAAAGAGAGGGCTGAAAGAGACAGACGTGACAGAAATGCTCGGGATGCTTTATTCGGTCTGGGATTGATGGGCCTATTTTTATAAAAAAGTTCCAAATGATTTTTAAAACGGCCAAAAGCATATGCCGCTACGCCCAAATAATTTTGAAAATGGGTAAAATGAGTGTCGCAAGTCCCAAATGATTTTGAAAATGGCCAAAATGGATGTCGCCAGGCCCAAATGATTTTAAAAACGGCTAAAATGAGTGTCGCTAGGCATTTTTAAAATCAAAACATGGTTTCGCAGGCCGCGACGGCCGTTTTCAAAATGAAAACATGGTTGCGACACTTGCGACAGCGACAATAAAAAATGAAGAGAGGCCCGCGACGGAACGTCGCGGGCCTCATCTATATTGTGTCTGCCTATTATCCGCGGATTTTCGCGCCCAGCTGGGTCTCGAGGGTCTTCTGGATCTTGGCCATGGTGGACTCAATCTGTTTGTCGTTGAGGGTCTTGTCCTTGTCCTGCAGGATGAAGCTGACGGCGTAGGACTTGAAGCCGTCGGCGATACCCTTGCCCTCGTAGACGTCGAAGAGGCTGACGCGCTTGAGCAGTTTCTTCTCGCACTGCATGGCGGCCTGCTCGATGGCGGCGAAGGTGACGTCCTTACGCAGGATGAGAGCCAGGTCGCGGCGCACCTCGGGGAACTTGGCCACCTCCTGATACTGCACCTCCTTGGTCGGGTAGCCCTTGAGGAGGAGCGTCCAGTTGAGGTCGGCGTAGAAGACGGGCTGCTTGATATCCATCCGCTTCAGCGTCTCGCGGCCGATGCGGCCGATGGTGCCCAGCAGCTTCTTGCTGTCGCGCTGGATGATGTCGAGGCCTTCGGCGAAGAATTTTTCTCCAGCGGGCACCATCTCCACGCGGCCCATGTTGACGCGCATGCGGTGCAGGATGTCCATGACGTAGGCCTTGAGGTAGAAGAAATCGGTCTCGGCGGGTTTCATCTTCCAGCTCTCGGGCGTCATGTTGCCGGTGAGGAAGATGCTGACATGCTCGGTCTCGTTGAAGCGCTTGGTGACGGGCAGCTCCTGGTTGGCGGCCTCGTCGGTCTTCACGTAGCTGCGGCCGAACTCGTAGAGCTTCTGGTCGTGGATCTTATAATTAATGTTACGCGCGATGCACTCCAGGCCGCTGTAGAGCAGCGTCTGGCGCATGACGTTGAGTTCCTTCGACAGGGGGTTGATGATGGGGATGCAGCGGTCGGCCGGGAAGTCGGGATTCTCGTCGTAGTATTCGCTTTTGGTCAGCGAGTTGTTCATTATCTCGCTGAAGCCGTTGTCGGTGAGGTAGTCGCTCACGGCGTTCTTCAGCTTGCGCGGGTCGGGCTTCTTGCCGTAGGAGAGGCAGCTGTTGACCGTGGTGCCGATGTGGATGTTGTTGTAGCCGTAGATGCGCATGATTTCCTCCACGATGTCGCACTCGCGCGTGACGTCGGCCTTGCAGGTGGGCACACGGAGGGTCATACCCTCGGCGTCCTCGCGCACAATCTCGATGTCGAGCGACGTGAGGGCCGTACGCACGGCCTCCAGCGGGATGTCCTGCCCCACGAGGTCGAACATGCGGCGGAAGTTCACCTCCACCGTAGGACGCTCAATCTTGTTGGGGTAGAGGTCCACCATCTGACCGCAGATGTCGCCACCGGCCAGCTCACGGATGAGCTTCACGGCGCGGCGCAGGGCCCACTCGGTGATGTTGGGGTCGCAGGTGCGCTCGTAGCGGTAGCTGGCGTCGGTCTTCAGGGTGTGGCGCTGGCTGGTCTTGCGGATGCTCACGGGGTTGAAGAAAGCGCTCTCCAGAAAGACGTTCGTGGTCTCCATGCTCACGCCGCTCTTCTGTCCGCCGAAGACACCGGCGATGCACATACCCTCGTTCTCGTCGCAGATCATCAGGTCGCGAGCGTCGAGCGTGCGCTCCACGCCGTCGAGAGTGACGAACTTGGTGCCCTGCGGCAGGCGCTTCACGACGACATGGCCGCCGCCAATCTTGTCGGCATCAAAGGCGTGCAGCGGCTGGCCCACCTCCATCATAACGAAGTTGGTGACGTCGACGATATTGTTGATGGGACGCAGGCCCACGGTGCGCAGGCGGTTCTGCAGCCACTCGGGACTCTCCCCTACCTTCACATTGCGCAGCGTGATGCCCGTGTAGCGCGGGCAGAGGTCGGGCTCTTCGACGGTGACCTTTATAGGCTCACCTGTGGTTTTTGGGGTGAGGTCGGCAGCCACCTCCGGCCACTTTATCCTCAGCGGCTTTCCCTCGCGGGTATTGCGGACGGCCACCACGTCGCGGGCCACGCCGATATGCGAGATGGCGTCCATGCGGTTGGCCGTGATGGCCACCTCCAGCAGGCAGTCGTCCTTCACGTGGAAGTACTCCTTGGCGGGCATTCCCACGGGGGCGTCGTCGGGCAGCACCATGATGCCGGCGTGGTCGGTGCCCAGCTGCAGCTCGTCGGCAGCGCAGAGCATGCCCTCGCTGACGGCGCCGCGCAGCTTGCCCTTCTTGATCTCGTAGTACTCGGTATCCGAGGTGTATATCTTGGTGCCTATCTGTGCGCACACCACCTTCTGTCCAGCGGCCACGTTGGGGGCGCCGCAGACGATGTTCAGCGGACGCTCGCCGCCCACGTCGACGGTTGTCAGGTGCAGGTGGTCGCTGTCGGGGTGCGGCTCGCAGGTCAGCACCTGCGCTATCACCACATGCTCCAGACCGCCCTTGATGGTCTCCACCTTCTCCATGCTGTCCACCTCCAGACCGGAGAAAGTCAGCAGGTCGTCCAACTCTTGAGGAGTCATATCCTCAATATCCACATACTCTTTAAGCCAATCAAAAGAAATATTCATATATATATCAGTTTATTATCAATAATATATAGTTTTTATATTCAAATTGCAAAAATACAACTTTTTCTGTAACCAGCAAAGTGTTTTTACTTGCCACATACAAAATCCTGATAGTTCTCAGGCGTAATCACCGCGAATGTATGCTCTGGATAGCCTTTGGCGAAGGTGTCCGTCAACCGAGGTTGCTTCATAGGGCTCCATTTAAATTCGTAGGCGTGCAATACACCATCGTAGTCCTCGATATAGTCTACCTCTTGTTGCTGCTGGGTGCGCCAGAAATAACTCTTGCCATAAAAACTGCTATACGAGTTGTGCTTCATTCGCTCACTTATAGCATAATTCTCCCACAACGCACCTGTATCGTTCCGCAACGCCAACGGCTTGTAGTCTCCAATCAACGCATTACGCACGCCATTGTCATAAAAATATATCTTGCGGCTTTTCTTCAACTCATTGCGCACATTGCGGCTGAACGACCGTAGATGAAACACCACATACGACTTCTCCAACAAGTCGATATATCGCTGTACGGTAATGGATGTCAATCCTAACAGCCGCCCCAACTCATTGAACGAAACCTCGCTGCCCACCTGCAAAGCCAGCGCTTGCATCAATTGTTCTATTATTTCAGGTTTACGGACATCTTGAAACGAGAATATGTCTTTATACAGATAACTGCTCACGAGGTTCGTCAAGGTCTCACGCTCCTCACCCATGAGGTTTACCACTTCGGGATAAGAGCCATATATCAGCCTGTGCTCAAGCATGCGGCGCTCTTCCGAAGGGCCAAACTCTTTGATAAGCTCTTCGGCCGAAAAAGGGAACATCACATACTCATATTTGCGTCCTGTGAGTGGTTCGTTGATGGAGTTGGAGAGTTCTATGGCAGAAGAGCCTGTTACGACAACTTGCTTCTCGGGATAGTTATCCACCATTAGTTTCAACGTAATACCGATATTTTGTACACGTTGTGCTTCGTCAATCAGTATCAAGTCTGCATTTGCTGTCTCTGCTCCTAATTGTGTGGAGGTGGGTTCTGCGAGTTTGCGTCTAACATCAGGCTCGTCACAGTTCCATACCACAACCTTGCGGTCGGTGTCTGCCGTCAGCATCCGTAGCAGCGTAGTCTTTCCCACCTGTCTTGGACCGACAACAATAATAACCTTTCCACGATACAATCGTTTATCAATCTGCTCTTTAATCAGTCTGTAAACCATAATTATCTATACTTTTACCGACTGCAAAGATACATACTTTTTTAATTGTAATAAAAAATTATTATAAGAATTTTTAATTATACTGCAAAAAACTGATTTATCTTATTCTCGTAATTCTTCAATTCTCCTACAGAAAATCTTCAAATTTCCAACAGAAAATCCTCAAATCTTCCGTGAAAAATCTCCGATTCTGTGACAAATACCCCAATGATCCACCACCCCAAAACATAACTTTTTTGGAATTGACTCCAAAAAAATTATGATATTTTCGGAATTGATTCCCCAAAAACCGACAAAATTCACTTTTACAAAAGTGTTTTTCGTATTATTTTTCACTTTTGCAAAAGTGAAATTACAGCATCCGACGGCGATCTCTTGGCGGTGGTGGCCCTTCGTCCCTTCTTGGTGGGTTGTATGTGGGTTCTGTGTGCCTTATTTGAAATAATTGCAACACGCTGATAACCAACAGAAAACACAACAACCATTACAAAATAATACAAAACACTAATTTTCAACTCATAGTCTCTTGACCATTCGGTGATCTTTCGGCGGTCTCTCGGCAGTCGTTTTACCTCCCAAAATCTCATGCTCATCTCTTCCAAAAATCATGAGCATCTTTACAAAAAATCATGCTCATGATTATGGGTGAATCATGAGCATGATTTCCGGAAAACAAGAGCATGATTCCAAAATTTCATGCGCTTGAGATTTACATTATTGTATAACCACCACCTTACGGGCAGGAAGGCATCCAACCTTCACCATGTAAATTCCTGACGGAAGCGTTTGCGAGGGTTGCCCATCACGGATGGTTAAGATTTGACGGCCATCTATAGAATACACGGAGGCTTCCATCCCATCTGCACCATCCAATAATATTCGCCCTTCGGTAGAATAAACATTAATTGTATTGGAGGTAATGTCATTTTCTATTCCTTCACTACTTCCACTACAATCCTCAACTATGTTTTGAAACCACCACCAGGGTTGCGTTTTTTCGTATATGCTTTTTCTTCCACAGGGCACCACTATAACAAGAGACTGATAAACAGACTCATCCCCATCCCATAAAAAAAGGGGCCATTCTGCGGGATTTTCCCTTTTAACAATAAGTGTATCAAGATTTGCTAATTGCTGATAGCCAACGTAAAGAACGGCAGCTGCAATGCTAGACATATATCCTAAATCCAGTTTTCTCAAATTAATGCACCCACCGAAGGACAGACCACTTGGCCACGGTCCTTCATAATCACAAAAGATAGATGCACTTACCAAGCTGGTGCAATTCTGGAAACACCCCTGATTGTAAAATTCGGAACTGGTATAATATTCAGTAATTCTACCAACATTTTCTATTGACACAAGGCTGGAACAGTTGTAAAAACACGCTGGATCCAGAATAATTCCTTGGGGTAATGTGATGTTTCTTAAGCTCGTACACCCAGAAAAACATCCGCAACCAAGTTTTCTACAAGAATTAGGAATAACAATAGATGTCAAACTTATACAGTTTTTGAAGAATTTTTCAGGGAGTCCATCAATTGAATTGGGAAGATTGACAGAGACAAGATTACTGCACCCTTCGAAGGCTCCCGCTGCAGTAGAAGGTTCTCCTATCTCTTGTGTTGTCAGATTTGTGATAGAATTAGGTAAATCTATGTGTGTCAAACTTTTGCAATTTGCAAAACATACAGTTCCAATTTTTCTGACAGTATTAGGAATTATTATGCTGGTAATGTGCTCTTTGTCTTCAAAACACATATCGTAAATCCATATTACTGCATATTTTCGCCCGTTTAGATCACATGTGACACTGTCTGGGATGATAACATCACCATACTCGCCCAAGTATTGCATGGCATAGACGCCTTCTGCAGTAGGGTGTGTCAAACTGTATTCCATACTGTCCACAACAAACTCGTAAGATGCTTTTACTGGGCACGAAAACAGTATTCCCACGGTTAATAATAGAATTGTTTTTTTCATAATGCTTGTGATTTTTTATTGTTTGCCAATATTGCTTGTTCTGTGCTGATAAGGAAATTACAAACCTCTTCAATATTTTTTTCCAAGAAGTCCAGTGACAACCGTTTGGTCAATTCTTCATGGGTGATTTCATTCCTGATGTCATGGAATTCTCTATAACTTGTCCATATACGTTTGATGGCTGGTAGAATGATTCCGTTCTCGCGCTGTATCATTCTATAATAGAAAGTGAGATTGGATACCTTCTCTTTCTCCGGATTATCCATGTATGCAGAGCGCTCTTTCTCTGCAGATTCCTTGTCTTTGCAGAGTTCCAGTATGCAGATTTCCGCATAAGAATAAACCCGTTGTATCATTGACGCATAAAAATCACACAGCATATCGTCAAAGATCGCCGTATCCACAGTAGGATGCCATGTCCTGACGATTTCTTTTTTGGCATCCTCGTCCCATTCCTTATACTCTTCCGATACAGAGTTAGCCTCATCTTCAACTTCTTTCTTCATTGCTTCAATCTGTTTTGGCACAACAGAGAGCAACAAATGCAACGATGCTAATTTGTCATCAACCATTGCATGAAAAATTGTTCGACCTTTTGCAATCATAATTGTTTTTTTTATTCAGCCTACTCTAAATATGGTTTTCGGCATCCCCATTTATCATTGCGAGCGAAGCCATCGATATTCTTGAAATAAGAGCAAAAGAAAAAGGACGTGGAATTATTCTCTTGTTGCTCCTTATCTGCTGTTAAGGCTCTGACCAGCCTGTGATCTCAATAAGGTGCGAATAATTCACGCCCAAGCGTGAACCCCCGCGGAGCTTATTCTCAAATCACATTTCGAATTGGTCAGATTCTAACAGCGAGAATAATGGGCGGTTAGCTCAATATATGTCTATGTTGTCTATTCCGTTTTTATCTCATTATTTTGGTTTTATTTCCGACTGCAAAGATACAAATATTATTTTAAATGGCAAAATTATTCCGCCACGAGCTCATAGAGGCGGTATTCTGTTGTCGGCAACGGCACCTCACGGTACTGCCCTTCCCATTCACGCAGTCCCAACTCGGTGTCGGTCAGCAGATGCCGGTGGGCATTGTGCTGGTCGAGCGACACATGGCGGTAGAAGTAATAGTATCCGTGCAGATTGTATTTGAACACCAGCGGATCGGGAATGGTCACCGTCTCGCCGTCTGCCAGTTGCGGCAGTATGACGTTCATGTCCTCAATCATCGCCTTGTCCCGCCCCGGCTTGCCGTAATGCACGCCGTTGAGCGCCAACGCCGCAGCCATCGTCGCCACCGCCACAACCGATGCCGCCGTCCCTTCGAGGTATTTCTGCAAGTGCCTGGCCATCGGCTCGATGAGCGCCGCCGTCGTCAGGGCCATGAAGGGGAAGTCGGCCAACAGATAGTGTGGGTATTGCTTGGGGCTGAGCATCATGGGCAGGCAGCCGCAGAGCGTCAGCACGAACAGCATCGCCGCCGTGCGCCAATGCCGCCCGTCGATAGTCCACCGGCTCTTCCTGCACAGACCCAGCACCACCGCCACAGCGGCCAGGCCCAGCACAACGGACGAGCGTCCGAAGAGCGCCCCGACGATGTAGAATCGCGATGAGTCCTCTTGGCCCAGACTCTCCACAATCTGTGTATCATAGTATCTTTGCAGATAGACGGCAGCCTCGGGCACCGCCAGGCACAACAATGCCACCGACCCTACGGCCGTGACGGCCACCAGCAACGTCTGTCCCACCATGCGCCAGAAGCCCTCTTTGCGCCAGCCGAAGGCCCACAGCAGCGGCGGCAACACCAGCGGGAACAAGCCCGTGGGCCCTTTGGAGAGGAACGCCAGCGCCAGCATCAAGCCACCGCCGGCATGCCACCAGCCGCCCTTCAGCATAAACCCTACCGAGGCCAGCACGAAAAGCAGCATGGTGCTTTCCAAGAAGTTGTTGCACGACAGCAGCACCACGTCGGATATCAGGAACCACATCAGCAACGGCAGCCAGCCGTGGCGTCCATTGAAGCCCAGCTGTTTCCATACAGCCACCATCAATCCCGACGCCACCACCACCATCAGCAGTGCATAGGCTTTGGCCGTCAGCATACTGGTGCCAAACACCTTGAACCACAATGCCATCATCCATATAGCCAACGGCAAATGGCCGTAGAACTCGGTGTCGTTGGTCCGGGTGTAGGTGAGATGCCACAACGAATCGTGTCCGTGAGCCAGGTTGTCGGCCACCGACGAATAGATGAGCCCGTCCATGAACATGCCCTGCGTCAGCAGGTTGTTGCAGGCGAATAGCCCGAACAGCCCGGCAACAAACAGGTATGGCAGCACCTTCTTCACTTATTTAATCTTCGCCCAGCTGTCCTTCAGCGTGGAGGTGCGGTTGAAGACCAGGTGCTCGGGGGTCGAATCCTTATCGGTGCAGAAGTAGCCCATGCGCTCGAACTGGTAGCGTGCGATGCCGTCGGCAAACTGGTTGTGGTCGGTATCGGCGAGTGCAGGCTCGCACTTGGCGGTCACCACACGGAGGCTGTCGGGGTTGAGGTTCTCGAGGAAGGTGTGGCCTTCTTCCACATCGTCCGGGGCCTCGACGGCGAAGAGGCGGTCGAATAGGCGCACTTCGGCGTCCACGGCGCTGTGGGCCGCCACCCAGTGGATGGTACCCTTCACCTTGCGGCCGTCGGGGGCGTCGCCGCCGCGCGTGGCGGGGTCGTAGGTGCAGTGGATGCAGGTGATGTTGCCCTCGGCGTCCTTCTCAACACTCTGTGCGGTGACGAAGTAGGCGTAGCGCAGACGCACCTCCTGGCCGATGGCCATGCGGAAGTATTTCTTGGGCGCCACCTCCATGAAGTCCTCGCGCTCAATCCACAGCTCGCGTCCGAAGGGCACCTGGCGCGTGCCGTCGGCCTCGCACTCGGGATTGTTCACGGCCGTCAGCATCTCCGTCTGTCCCTCGGGGTAGTTGTCGATGACCACCTTGACGGGGTCAAGCACCGCCATGCGGCGCTGGGCCACCTTGTTGAGGTGCTCGCGCAGCGAGAACTCCAGCAGGCTGTAGTCGATGATGTTGTCGCGCTTGGCCACGCCGATGCGCTCGCAGAAGGCCTTGATGCTCTCGGGCGTGTAGCCGCGACGGCGGAAGCCGCAGATGGTTGGCATGCGGGGGTCGTCCCAGCCGCTGACATAGCCTTCCTTGACCAGCTGCAGCAGCTTGCGCTTGCTCATCACCGTGTAGTTGATGTTCAGGCGGGCGAACTCGTACTGGTGCGAGGGCCAGATGCCCAGCTGCTCGATGAACCAGTCGTAGAGCGGACGGTGGATGTCGAACTCCAGCGTGCAGATACTGTGGGTGATATGCTCAATGCTGTCGCTCTGGCCGTGGGCGTAGTCGTACATCGGGTAGATGCACCACTTGTCGCCCGTGCGGTGGTGGTGGGCATGGAGGATGCGGTACATGATGGGGTCGCGGAACATCATGTTGGGGTGCGCCATGTCGATCTTGGCGCGCAGCACCTTGGCGCCGTCGGGGAACTCGCCGGCACGCATGCGGCGAAACAGGTCGAGGTTCTCCTCGACGCTGCGGTCGCGGTAGGGGCTGTTCTTGCCCGGCGTGGTCACCGTGCCGCGGCCCTCGCGTATCTCGTCGAGGGTCTGGTCATCGACGTATGCCAAGCCCTTCTGTATCAGAAGTTCGGCCCACTCGTAGAGCTGCTCGAAATAGTCGGAAGCATAATGTTTCTCCGCCCAGTCGAAGCCCAGCCAGTGGATGTCCTCCTGGATGGAATCGACATACTCGGTGTCCTCCTTCACGGGGTTGGTGTCGTCGAAGCGCAGGTTGGTCTTGCCGCCGTATTTCTTTGCCAATCCGAAATTAATGCATATCGACTTGGCATGGCCGATGTGCAGGTAGCCGTTAGGTTCTGGCGGAAAACGGGTCTGGATGGAGGTGTACTTGCCCTCGTTCAACCCTGTCTCAATAATCTCCTCGAGAAAATTCAGTTGCTTCTCCTGAACGTTGTTTTCTTCCATAATAAGCTGAAAATTATAATATTTATATATTAATAGCCAATTAATTTTAATCTACAAAAATACGTAAAAATTCCGGGCTCTGAAGAAAATATTTCCACACAACATATAACTTATTAAAAATCAACACAATAGGCAGATACTTTCAGGCATTCGCACAAATCGCTGATATTCAACATTCATTAGTCTCTCCCTAGGCATCACCTCCGTCTCACCTCCGTTTCACCTCCGTCTCACCTCCGTCTCAACTCCGTCCACGGATGGAGGGGGAACGGTGGCGAATCGGAGGAAAAACGGAGCAGAAAGGGGGGAACGACGGTACTGCATTTCGGACATGTCAAAAAAAATTTTGCCATGTCGCATTCGAGCACCTTTGGCTGACGCCGACGGTACTGCATTTCGGACATGTCAAAAAAAATTTTGCCATGTCGCTCAACTTTCGTACCTTTGCAGCATGAAAAAGATCACCTTAGTATTAGCAATGGCAGGCTGTATCCTGCTGACTTCGTGCGACGTATTGTTACAAGTCGCCAATCAGATGAGTAGCGTGGCCAATCTGGCGAACTGCGATTTTGCCCTCAAGAACGTCTCCAACGTGAGCGTGGCAGGTGTGAACGTGAAGAACCTGACCAAGGGCAACCTGAGTGCCATGGACGTGGTGAAACTGGTGGCCGCCTACCAGACCAAGCAGGTGCCGCTGGCCATGGATGTGAATGTGGATATCACCAATCCCACCACCACGCAGGCGGCCATGACGGCACTGGACTGGATTCTGGCCATCGACGGAAGCGACATGGCCAACGGCGTTTCCACCAAGGCTTACACCATCCTGCCGAGCACCACCACCACGGTACCGCTGGGAGTGAATACGGATCTGGGCAACCTCTTCTCGAAACAGGGACTGGAGTCGCTCAAGACCTTCGCCAGCAGCTTCACCAACGAAGGCATCTCGTCGAAGGTGGGCCTGCGCGTGAAGCCCAGCATCAGCGTCGGCAACCAGCAGATTCCCTTCCCCAACTACATCAAGCTGGAGAAAAAGACCGGCAAATCCTAAAGAACAATTGTGCGGCGGGCTCGATGAGGGCGTCGGGGAAGTCGTAGTCGGGATGATGTAGCTCGGGCTGCTGCTCACCGCTGCCGATGCCGAACATGGCGCCCTGGAACTCGAGCAGATACTCGGCGAAGTCCTCGCTCCAGCGGTTGGGAATATCCTTATAGACAACACTGAGCGGCATATCATGTGCCGCTTTTTCTATGGCTTTTACGCAGACGGGGTTGTTTTCCGTGGCACGGAAAGGCTCGACGAGTGAGCGCGTGACGGTGAGGCCGTGGCGGGCAGCAATCTCATCCACTGCATTGTTGGCGTCGGTGAGCAGACGCTCCATGGCGTCGTTGGTGAAGGCGCGGAGGGTGAACATCACCTCGGCATGACCTGCGGAGGTGCCGAAAGCAGGCTGCCCGAGACGAACGCAGATGAGTGTTGATTGCTTGAATGTCTGAATGCTTGATTGGTTGAGTGAATGTTCATTAAACCCGCTGAACCTGTTGATTATCTCGGCCACGGCGAGGCCGGGGTTGACGCCAAGCTCGGGCGTGGAGGCGTGGGTCTCGCGGCCGTCAAGATGGTAGACGACACCGGTGGAAGCGGCGGCGAAAGTGTGCGGACAGAGCACCACGGTGCCGAGGGGATAGCCCGGCAAGTTGTGCAGGCCATAGATGGCACGGATGTCATACTGCTGCAGGATGCCGCTGTCGAGGATGGCGCGCGAGCCGGTGCCGGTCTCCTCGGCGGGCTGCCAGAGGAGGAGAATGCGTGAATGTGTTAATGTGTTAATGCGTGAGTCATTAGCCTCGTCAATGAGCTCTGCCAACCGCAACAGGATGGTGGTGTGGCCGTCGTGGCCGCAGCGGTGGCCTATGGGCAGGGCGTCGGTGTCGGCGCGGAAGGCGATGGTGGGAATGCTTGAGTGTCTGATTGCCTGATTGCTTGAGTCTTTTGTTTCCCATACGGCGATGACGCCGTATCCACCTACGTTGGTATATACTTTGGTCGGGTGCAGTCCTTGCAGGTGCTTTACAATGGTGTCGTGGGCAAACTGTTCGTTGCCGGCGGTCTGCGGTTGCTCGTGGAGCAAGTGTCTTATTTCTTTATAATCAATCATATTTTTTCCAATCAGATTGTAAAAGATTATAAAAGAATATTTATTGCGTAGATTCTCTTTTACAATCTGATTGAGTTTTAATTATTGAGTTTCAATATTTGTTCACGATAGAAGTCGCCTCGGTGCTCGAAGTTCTTGAAGGCGTCGTAGGAAGCGGCTGCCGGCGAGAGGAGCACCACCCCACCCTGCGGCGTATGACAGGCGCACCAGGGGACAATCTTGATGTAGTCGTCCTCTATTAAAGTTGAAAATTGAAAGTTGAAAGTTGAAAGTTGATTGTATATTCTCTTTCCGGCTTTTCCTACAAATACCACATTACACAGATGTGCTACTTTCAGGAAGTCAACGAGAGGAGAGTAGTCGATGCCACGGTCGAAGCCGCCGAGGATGAGGGTATCGACACGTCCCAGTGCCTTCACAGCGGCGATGGCAGCGGCAGGGATAGTACTGATGCTGTCGTCGTACCAGGTGATGCCTGCCACGGTGCCAACTTTCTCCATACGATGCCGGAGACCATGGAAAGTTGAAAGTTGAAAGTTGAAAGTTGAAACAGGCTTACGCTTCACAAGCGATGCAACTCTACACGCCACCAGGGCGTTGCTACGGTTGTGCTCACCCTCCAGCGGACAAGCGTCGAGCAATACCCGCTCCTCGTCACTGATATCATTGAGAGAATACGGATGCAAACCACTCAAAACTCTTAACTCATAACTCTTAACCAGCTCGCAGAGTTCGCCGTTGTCGGTGCAGTAGAAGAAGTGGTCGCCCGCCTGTTGCCTCAATGCAATCTGCATCTTGGCCATCTTGTAGCCCATATAATCCTCGTAATGATCCAGATGCTCCTGGAAGAGATTGAGAAGCACCGCGATATGGGGTCCCCGGTGAATGTTTTCCAGCTGATGGCATGAGAGTTCGGCCACCACCAGACTTTCCTCGTTCAATTCGTCGAGGATGTCGAACAGCGGGATGCCTATATTGCCCGCCAAGATGGAGCCCGGCAACAAATGGTGAATCAGGCTGGCGGTGGTGGATTTGCCTTTGGTGCCCGTCACTCCGATGGTTCGGTCGCCATAGACCTGCAGGAACAAGTCTGTGAGACTTGTCAATTGAAAATTGAAAATTGGGAATTGAAAATTAGGGATACCCGGTGATTTGATGACCATATCGAACGGCCATTCTGTCCCCCATGCTCCACTCTCCGTTCTCCACTTTCCGTTCTCGACTTGTGTGGCGATGGTGTACTGAGCCTCAGGCACGAGGCGTTTGATGAGACGCTCAGCACTCTGGCCTTCCCGGCCATAGCCGGCTATCAGGATGCGTTTGCCCGCAAGGAGGTCTCTCAATTGGTCTTCCCGGTACATCGATTATTGGTTGATTGCCTGTTCGAGGATTCGGCGTTCCTCGGATGACAGATTTCCCGTTTTTTCTATCGTATCTATCCTACTTGACACTCCTTTCGACCGATAGTCTTTCAGCAATGCGGGGCGAGAAGTTGGATACCAGCGTTTCAGCGTCATGTCCAGCGCCTGCTGCACCTCGCTCACCGTTCCGACACACTCAAAAGGCTTGGTCTCGGCCTCTCCAATGAGCTGACGGAATTCCAGTTCCAATGAGGTGTCGTCGAGCATCGACTTGCCGAAAATCTCGTTCAACCTTTCCGGCTCGATAAACGGAGAAAGGATGATGTAGGCAAACAGGCACTTGGCACAGTGGCCACACCAGACGTCCTGCTTGCTGCCCACGTTGCACGAGCGGAACACATCGTGGTAGGCGGTAAAACGGCTGAAGAGCATGGCTATCTGCAACTCGCTCAAGGGCCTTAAAAAAGAGAAATAGTTGAACGAAGATTCTTCATTCTTCATTCTTAATTCTTCATTCACATACTCCCGGAAGTCGTCCTCGAACTCCAGGCTCTTGCTGTACTGGTGATTGACGTAGGATCCCTTGACAGTACTTTCATTGGCGGAGTTTTCGTTGCTCAGCGCCACGTTGGGTATGCCGCTCAACGCCGAAGCCAAACGGGTATAGAACGCCAACATCGCCGAAAACGGAGTGTGGCCGTTAAGATACCCTTCTTTGTTCAGTTCCAACAACGTCGGATCTATCGTGCGTCGTATCACCAGTACCTCCTCCATCGGGAAACCCGCCTTTGCGGCACATTCAACAGTCGCCCCGCGGGGATTCATGATCAACGGACGGATAGTCTTCCCTGCACGACGCAAAAGCTCCAGTGTTACCACACTATCCTTTCCTCCGCCTACGGGGACGAGATAAGAATTGAAAATTGAAAATTGAAAATTGAAATTATCACCTGCGTCAGCCGGAATTCCCACTTTCCACTCACCACTTTCCACTTTCATAAACGCCTCTTGCGTTTCTTCAATGCCATTGATGTAGAAGAACTCACCCAATCCGTTCCAATACAGCTTCTTCCAGAAGGCTTTCTGTCTCTCTGTCAGACTGCCGCAAAGCACCTTCACCGTCGGCGGACAGGCACACTTCCAATAGCTGACCAGCTCTATCATGCCGATGTCGAACACCATCCGGTCTATTGCCTCCTGCGTCAAGCGGTCAAGGCTATCGCCCTGCGTAGCGCCACCGCACTCCAAACACCGGTCTAGGGTTTCCTCAAGAAAACCTCGTCTCTCCACCAGTGCTGTCGGGTGGAACTCGATGTCTCCCATTTGGAAGTCAAACCATAACTTAAGTCCATCCACATCCACTTTCCAGTGGAATGCCCTGTATTCAAACACCGGATACCGGTTTCGTAACATCTCGTAATCCATCTTCACCCAACCTTCATTGTTTGGTCCTGTGGCGGAAGAAGATAACCAATCCCACCACCATCAGCACCATCACACCCACAATCACCCAGAAGGCCGTTGTATTGGGAGTGAACGGGAAATCCACATTCATACCGAAGAATCCTGTCACCACGGTCAATGGCAACATGATGGTCGAGAAATATGTCAGCACCCGCATGATCTCGTTCGTGCGGTTCGTCAGCAACGAATCGAAGGTCTGCGACAAGCCTTCAATCAACTCGCCGTAATCTTCGATCGAGTCGAACATCTTCTGGTACTGGTCCAGAATGTTGCCCCAGTAATCCTCCATGTCAAGCACCTCAGGATCCACAAAGCCTTTGATGCCGCCGCTTTCGAACATGTGCAACACACGCAATTGCGGCCGGAAGGTCGTATTCAGCATGATGATGTTCCTCCGCGTAATCGAAATCTGCTCGATGATATTCCTCGCCCGTCGATTGAAAATGTCATAGTTGATCAAATCCACCTCTGCACCCACACGCTGCACCAACGTGTTCGTTTCCAACATCAGGCGATTCAGTATATGGTACAGCAACTGGTCGCTCGTGGCCATCATTTCCTGCGTTTCTTCATCTCCCTCCCGCAGGTCTTCCTCCATCTCGTCGAAAAACTTTTTCACCACCCAGTGGGCCTTCCCCACAGTGATGATATAGTCCTTCCCCCAGAAAAGTTTCACCTCTCGGATACGCACATTCTTATTGTCACGGTCGAAATAAGGAAAATGGAGAATGAGAAAATAATAATCGTCATACTCGTCTATCTTCGGACGCTGCGTCGTCCCACGACAGTCCTCAATGTCCAAGGGGTGGAAATGGTAATCCTCCAACAACAAGCGGTAATCATCCTCGCTGGGGTTCGTGATATCAAGCCACTGCAGTGCTCCATACTGGATCTTTTCTATCATAAAACACCTCCTTTTTGGACAAGAACTGTCAGATAAACAATATTCTACATTCGATTAAAAATCTTTTTCCGTTTGCAAAGATACAAAAAAGAATCCAACCCACGGCATTTTTTTTCCACCTACTCATCTCTCTACGAAAAAAAAACACCACACACACGCCAATCAAAGTTTTTTTTGTATATTTGCAACAGAATTGAGACAATGTAATAACCAATACTTAAAACATTATGAAACGATTAGGACTTCTTTTGATGTGTGTCGCCACCCTGACGCTCACTTCCTGCAACCTTCTCTCGGCAGCTGCAAGCAGCAACACCGTCGCCCAAGCCTCGGGTCAAACCTGCGGCACCGCTGTGCAAGGACTCTACGGCGCCTATAAATCAACCGGCACCGTGGATTTGAGCAACCCCACCAATCTGAACAACGCACTGGCATTGGCCACCGCGTACAGCAACCTCAAGCAAAACAAAGACAACAGCGACTACCGCAAAGCCTTCACCACAGGCCTCATCGCCTCCTCCGCAGGCCTCATCACCTCTGCCAACGCAACAGCGTTTATCGACCAAATGCTGGCTACCACAGGTTTGGCGAATGTGAACACGCAGAACATTGCACAAACCGCTGCCACAGCTGCAGCAATCATCACAATTCTGAACACAGTGAGACAGTAGCAATGAAGACGAATCAAGTGATTGAATGCCTGAAGGCACGGCGCAGTTGCCGTGCCTTTTCCGATCGTATGCCCGAAAGAGAATTGATTGAGGCTGTATGCGAAGCCGGCACGTACGCTCCCACAGGCCACGGGCGACAGAGCCCATTGATTGTGGCCATCACGAATAAAGGTGTGCGAGACCGCCTCTCGAAAATGAACGCCAGAATCTGGAACGAGCTAACCCTCAAACGTGGCGGCACGCCTAAACCCAACATCGATCCCTTCTATGGCGCTCCTGTAGTACTCCTGGTACTGGCAGACGCCGATGTGGTAACGGCCGAATACGACGGTTGCGCGGTAATGACCAACTTGCTGAACGCGGCACAATCACTGGGTCTTGCTTCATGCTGGATACACCGTGCCAAAGAAGAATTCGAATGCGAAGAAGGCCGCCAACTGCTTCATGAACTGGGCATTGACGGCCACTACATCGGTATCGACCATTGCGTACTAGGCTATGCCGCCACGGATCCTGCACCGGCAATGCCACGCAAGGCCGACTACGTGAGGTGGGTGGACTAACTACACATTTATTTGCTTACCGCTGATCAAGCCGACACTCGTCTGCGAAAGCATGTCTTATATTGTTGTGTGACTAGGCCATATTATGGAAAACATTGACCACATCGTCGTCGTTTTCCAAACGTTCCAACAGACCGTTGACATCCTCTTGCTCTTCTTCTGAGAGTTCGCGAACCGTCAATGGGATGCGTTCAAACTTAAAGCTCTTAATCTCCAATCCTTTATCCTCGAGGAACTTCGAGATTGGGCCGTAGTTGGCGAAGTCGGCGTAAATCAGGATTTCGTCCTCGTCACGGAACACCTCGTCGATATCGCAGTCGATGAGTTCAAGTTCGAGTTCGTCCATATCGATATCGTCACGCCAAGCTACCACGAAGGAACACTTACGCTCGAAGAGGAAGTCGTTCATACCCATGGTTCCGAGTTCGCCCTTACCGCGGACGAAGGCAGCACGGAGGTTTGCGACAGTGCGGGTGGGGTTGTCGGTAGCCGTTTCGACGACAATGGCAACACCGTGGGGGCCTTTGCCGTCATAGACAACCTCCTTGTAGGCAGAACGATCTTTCTCGGTAGCGCGTTTGATGGCGCGTTCGACGTTTTCCTTGGGCATAGACTCGCTTTTGGCGGTCTGCATGAGGAGTCGGAGACGAAGGTTGGACGAAGGGTCGGGGCCACCTGCAAGAACGGCGAGTTCAATTTCCTTGCCAATTTTGGTAAAGGTGCGGGCCATGTGCCCCCAACGTTTCAGCTTACGTGCTTTGCGGTATTCAAATGCTCTTCCCATTGTTTTATTTATTTTCTAATTGATTACGAAGGAAATCTGTACATTCTTCAAACGACTTGAATGTGTGGTCTTCCGGAACTACTCCTGGAATGACCTTGTGTGTAGTCAGCATGTACATGGGTTGCGGTTGGATGATAGTCATCAACACCTGAACACCACGACTTTGCAAATCCTTGACAGCTTCTTCCATTGCATACAGGCCGCTTTGGTCCATGAATGAGACAAGACGCATGCGAATAATCACGATCTTGGCATCGGCCGGCACATCGGACATCACTTCCTTGAATTTGTTAATAGTGCCGAAGAAAATGGGGCCATTAAGGCGCTGGATGTATATTTTATGTGCCACAGTGTCGGGCATACCACCTTCATCGGCCCAGGGGCTTTCCTTATCGAAGTTAGTCATCTCCTGACTGCTATAGCCACCTTCGACAAGGTCGGAAGCTCGTTTCATAAAGAGGACACAGGCGATGACCATGCCGATGCCGACAGCAGTGAGAAGATCAACAAACACAGTGACAAGGAAAACTACAATGAGAACCACAGCATCTGCTCGTGGTATCTTGGCCAGGTCTTTGAATCCACGGAAGTCAATGATACCCCACCCCACAGTGATGAGGATACCTGCCAGAACCGAAAGCGGCACATATTTCACTACCGACCCCAAACCCAGCATGATAGCCAGGAGGAGGAGTGCATGGACCATGCCGCTCAGTTGTGTGCGTCCACCGCTTTTCACATTGACAACAGTGCGCATGGTGGCACCTGCGCCAGGCAGACCACAGAAGATTCCCGCAATGGCATTGCCTATTCCCTGCCCTATCAGTTCGCGGTTACTGTTGTGCTTTGTTTTCGTGATATTGTCAGCCACCACGGATGTAAGCAACGTATCGATGCTTCCGAGACCTGCGAGGGTAAGACCTGGAATAAGAGCAGCCACAAGGACAGATCCCCAATTGATGCCGGCAAGGGTGATTCCTTCTTTTGCGAAGAACGGCATCGGGAGGCCAGACGGGATAGTGCCGATGGTGGAGCCTTCGGGCATGTTGATAAAGAGGGAAGCCACTGTCATCAGAATAAGAGCTACGAGGGTCGAGGGCACCTTTTTAGTAATCAAAGGGAATAGATATATGATAGCCACCGTGCCGAGTCCCAGTAGCAATGCCGTGAGCGATATGGAGCCAAAGGCTGCAGGCAGGCCTATGAGCAGGTCGATCATCGAGCCACCTTTGCTCTGACCAATAAGGGGATAGAGTTGCTGCAAGATGATTATTACACCGATGCCGGACATAAAGCCAGAAAGGACAGGATAGGGAATGTAGCGCACATATTTACCTATCTTGATGATGCCGAAAAGAATCTGGAAGAGTCCGCAGAAGATGGCGGCAAGGGCCATGGAGAGCATCACCTCAGAGAGGTTACCGTTACTGGCGGTCCAGGCTCCGGTAACAAGGGTAGCAGTAACAACGGTCATCGGGCCAGTAGGACCACTGATCTGGCTGTGAGTACCTCCAAAGAGGGCGGCAAAGAAGCCCAGAAGCATAGCACCGGTGAGTCCGACATAAGCTCCAATAGAGGCTCCGCCAGGAACCGCACTGAAAGCCTGTATTCCGAAGGCAAGAGCCAACGGCAGGGCGACGATGCCGGCAGTGACACCGCCGAAGACATCTCCTTTCAAATTGTTGAATTTTATCATAGTCATTTAATGTATTAATCAAAAAACCAATATACAGCACTGGTACTCAGAATACCCAATCCGGCGCCAGCCAGCACATCTCCCACCCAGTGGCGGTTGTTGTAAATACGCATGGCTCCAATGAGTGTAGCCACCGCATAACCAGCAACAGCAATCCAAGGGTATTCCTCACCGTATTCACGCCGAAGCACTTCGGCGCCTGTGAAAGCTGTAAAGGTATGACCGCTGGGGAAACTGGTGGTGTTGGCACAATCAGGCCGTTCAACCCCAATGCCGTATTTGCCAATTTCAAGGAAAACCACTCCAAGCAGATAACTCCCCCCTTCGAGCAGGATTTGTTTTTTAAAATCGTGACGGCCTTTCACTCCACAGAGGTTCAACATGACGGGAGTCGCACCAGGAACGTATTGAAGATAATCGTCGAATTGGAGTCGAGGATGCCCGTCAGACTGAACAGTGTCACGGAGCCTGACAGCATAGTTTTTCAAATAGGGGTTAAATGTGAAGAGCGACCCAGAAGTAAGCAAGACAGCACCGGAAGCAGGTGCCCATAGCGATTGCCGTTGCACGGACGTCGTGTCGTACTGTGCGTGAACTGCCAACACGGGGAAGAGAATCAGTATGACGAATAGTCGTTTCATAGAGTCAACACATTGTTTTTCAGCACAGGGACTACAGGACACGTATCTTGACGGAAAGCGAATTGCACATCTTCGGCGGCTCCAAGTGCATAAAGACGCTGGACATGAGTGCACCGCTGACAGTATTCATAGGGGTTATACTTGGCCAGGTTCCACAGAGCGAGAGCCATATTAGCGGCATCGCCATAAGGTTCTGCCACATCGTCAAGCTTCTCGATAATGGCACCAGCCACCAGCGCATCTTCAATACAGAAGTCGTTCTTCCAACCGCTGCAGAGGAGCACGACATCACGTCGTTCCTCACGAAGACGTTGCGACAACGCAGTGAGATTGGCGAAAGAGCCCACCACCGTAAGATCAGCGTCGGCCGCGCGAAGTATGCATACCGTACCGTTAGTGGTGCTATAGGCCAACCGAATGCCAGTCATATTGTGACGTAAATATTCTGTCGGGGAATTTCCGAAATGGGCGGCGACCGTTTCACCATCTCCCACGCTGATGTCCACCTTGCTTCCGTTGCGCTCGGCGGCAAGGTGATAGCCCTGCTTGAGGTAACCTGGTAAAGACTCAAGATTGTCAAGAGGAATCACTTCCGAACACCCAGCTTGGAAAGCGGCACAGATGGCAGTTGTGGCACGAAGGAGATCTATAGCCACAGTGATGTGGCCATCGGACAAAGTACGGAACGGATAGAGGGCCGGAGAAAGTGAGATTTCAATTTTCATTCGACTTAAGCAGTTCGACTCCACCAGAGGGGTTGATGTTGAGATTGAAAAACTCAGGAAGTGATGATACATATGGCTCCAGAGCGGAAGAGCGGGAACGACGACCAGACGGGAGATCTTTAAGGATGAATTGGTTGGTAAGTTCTACGAGTCGACAGCGTTGTGCTGTGGGAAGGTCGCAGTTGTATTTTTGTGCGAATTCTTGATCAGGGGGAAGCGGCCTGGGATTACCTTTAAAGTCGGCTTGAAGCTGTTTGGAAGCGTGAACGGTAACATGCATAATTTCGTTGCCAGAATGGGTTGAGCGAAGTGTGTATTCAATCTCCGCGGACCAAGAAAGTTGAGTTTCACTCCAATTAAGGAGTGTGATAAATAGGATAGCATCGATGCCAAGAGAGGATTGGTAGTCGGTGATGTTGTCGTTGCGGAGTTGTTTTCCTGTGCGAGTTTCCGAGGCTGCAAGTTGGGCTGATGCAAGGGGGCCAAGAACATAGTAGCCATTGAAAACAAGAGGGTCGGCAGCGGTGAGGTAGAGTTGCTTGGTAGCGATATTGAGAGATGCGTTGTAGATGGAGTCATCAAGAGTACGCATCGGTCGTCGTTCGGAACGGTCATCAAGGGGTGCAATATAGATTGTCGCAGGCCGCTCTTTGTAGATTTGGTCGTAAAGGGAGATTTTCTTTTGTCCCTTGCAGCCGCTCATTAACAACGGCAGCAAAAGTATCCACAAATATTTCTTCATTGGTCACCTCCTTTTTTATCTTTGCGTTGGGCCTCCTTCTTTGCTGCATGCTGCTTGCGTTGGGCCTCCTTCTCTGCTGCCTGCT
>DGIA01000013.1:0-6396 GCA_002392965.1 Bacteroidales bacterium UBA3834
GGCTCATGATGTCGGAGCTCATGTCGGCGACCAGCATCACGTTGTTGATCTCGTTGGCGGCGAAGTCCTTGCGGATCTCGGTGCCGTAGATGGTGTTGTTGGTGGTGATGTGGAAGTAGTCGGCGTCGGCGGGGACGGTCCAACCCTTCGGGATGTAGCTGTAGGTCTTGTCCTCGCTGCTGGCCACGATCACGGTCTCGCCGAAGTTCTTGGCCTCTTTGGCGGCCTTCTTGGCCCAGACGCCGGTCTGCAGGTAGGCAGCCTTCTTGTTGAGCAGGTTGGCGGGGACATCCATGAAGCCGGTGCTGGCACCGCCACCGAGGAAGAGGATCTCGTATTCGGCGGGGATGTTCAGCAAGTCGCGCCAGAGCTGGCGGGTTTCCTCCATGGTGCGCTCCCAGCCGGGGGTGCGGTGAGAGATCTCGAGCAGGCCGATACCGGTGTTGTCAAAGTCGCGGATGGCGGCGATGGTGCTCTCGATAGCCTCTTTCGGCAGGACGCAGGGACCTGCATTGAAATTATAAGCGGTTTTCATTTCTGTGTTTTGTTTTAAAAGGTTTATATTGAATTAATTACTTACTTTTTGCATCCCAAAGACGCAACTACAAAAATAATAAATAAAAACAAATAAACAAACTATTTTTTCAAATTGCTTCCAACAAACCCACAAAACACTGATCTACAACACCCCGACACACACAACCACCCACCACCCACAATTCATCCCCCTTCACCCATCACCCTTAATAATATCCCGACATTGTTTACGACAACAAAAGTAGTAAGAAATTCCAGCATCTCCAAAAGCGTTTTTTAACAAGGGAGGGAATGCGTGAGGACAACTTGCTTATTTACAACATCCCCATTGCTGTTCATATCTTCCCGGCTGACAAAAGTGTTGCAGTGTTGCAGTTAGAAATGAAGCCTTCCATTTCTCAAAAAATAGCTCTATATCTATATATATTTATATATATAGATATAGAATTTTCTTTTGGGTTTGTATCACCCCAAAATCTAACTGCAACACTGCAACAACTGCAACAGAATGCTGCAATTATATTCAAAATTGCTGTGAATCATACATATAGTCGTTCTCGCAGGTCCTGCGCCTACATTGGCACCCATATCGCCCATCGGGGCAAAAACGCCCTAACCGACAACTCCCCGAGTATATCCTGACGAAAAATACATATATAAGTGACAGATAGCTAATGCTTTATGAAAGAAATGAAAATTATTTTCATCTCCATTCTTAGACCGCAATGCCAAGGTCGTACTTTTGCATCGTGATTCAGTCGGGAGAGGGCCGCCAAGGTTGAGGCCAACCTAAGTCAAACCAAGCTCTTACCTGTGGAATCCTTAGATAACGAAAACGAAAACAAATTAACGAAAACCAAAACGAAAACTAAAACCAAAACGGGCCTTCCTGCGCGGAAGGGCGGCGGCCAGTTTTTTTTCACACGTGTATAATATTATTGTGGAGGCTGCGTTATTTAATTTTAAAATAAACAACCAAAAAAAACACCTAAGAAAATGAGAAAACATATCGTAGCCGGCAACTGGAAGATGAACCTCACCTTCACGGAGGCCGATGAGTTGCTCGACGAGTTGATGAGCGAGCTTGAGAAAGTGGAACTGCCCCGCGACACGCAGGTGATTGTATGCCCGCCGTTCCCGTACCTGGAGATGGCGAGCGACTATGCCAACGACAGCTACTTCATGGTGGGCGCGCAGAACGTGAGCGACCAGGAGAAGGGCGCCTATACGGGCGAGGTGAGCGCAGCGATGCTGGAGAGCTGCGAGATCGACTACTGCATCGTGGGCCACTCGGAGCGCCGCGCCTACTACGGCGAGACCGACGAGCTGGTGGCGGCCAAGGTGAACCAGCTGCTGGCGCACGGGCTGAAGCCTATCGTGTGCGTGGGCGAGGTGCTGGAGGAGCGCGAGGCAGGACGCCAGCTGGAGGTGGTGAAGCGGCAGGTGGAGAAAGGACTGTTCCATCTCGACGGCGAGGATATCAAGAAGGTGGTGATCGCTTACGAGCCTGTGTGGGCCATCGGCACCGGCAAGACCGCCACGCCCGACCAGGCACAGGAGATCCACGCCCATATCCGCGGCCTGCTGGCAGCGAAGTACGGCAAGGAGACGGCCGACGAGATCAGCATCCTCTACGGCGGCTCGTGCAAGCCCTCGAATGCCAAGGAGTTGTTCGCCAACCCCGACGTGGATGGCGGCCTCATCGGCGGCGCCTCGCTGAAGGCTCAGGACTTCATGGGGATTGTCACGGCGTTTTAGTTCTTGAGGAGATTCCGGAATTCAAGAAGTTAAAGAAGTTATCGCGCTTCGCGCTAGAAGTTAAAGACAATGGCATTGGTGAGTAGTTAAGTAGGTAAGTAGTTAAGTAGTTAAGGCCATGGCATTGGTGCTTTCAACTTTCAACTTTCAACTTTCAACTCTCAACTCTCAACTTTCAACTTTCAACTCTTTAACCATATTCCCTGGCTGACATGGGTTTCGAGGGGTTCATAGCCAAGCGGTTCATGCCGCGGAGGGGCGAGGCAAGCGGCTTTTCGGGGCCGCTGTCGGGCATCGCCGTGGCCGGTATCGCGCTCGGCGTGGTGGTGATGGTGATGGCTGTGAGCATCCTGCGTGGCTTCCAGAAGGACATCACGGACAAGGTGGTGGGTTTCGGCAGCCACATGACGATCACGAGTTACGACCGCATCCATGCCTATGCCGAGGCTCCGGTGGAGGTAGATGGCACGCTGATTGAGGCCATTCGAGCCGTCCCCGGGGTGCGCCATGTACAATGCTACGCCACCAAAGGGGGCATGGTGAAGACCGAGGATCAGATCTACGGCATCCTTCTCCGCGGGCTCGAAAAGGGGTATGACACCAGCTTCTTCGCCTCCTGCCTCGTCGAGGGGCGGCTGCACGAGGGGCCCAACGAGGTGCTGATTTCGAAGACCATCGGCAGCAAGCTGGGGTTGAAGGTGGGCGACAAGATGCGCACCTACTTCTGGCAGGGCGACACCTACCGGGCACGCGCGTTCACGGTGTGCGGCATATACAACACGGACTTGAACGAGATGGACGAGTTGTATGTGGTGGGCAACTTGGAAACGGTGCAGAAACTAAACGACTGGGTCGTCGGCGACAGCCATGGAGCCAACGGCGCTTCAACGTCGCAGGTGGATGGCAATTCAACGCCGCAGGTGGGTGGCTACGAGGTGCTGGTGGATGACTTGAAGGAGCTCGACCGGACGGCCACGCAGGTGCTTTCAATGCTGCCCTACGACTTGATGCTGACGACGGTGACCCAGGCCAACCCCGCCCTTTTCTCGTGGCTGGACTTGCTGAACGCCAACATCACACTGATACTGGCCATCATGTGCCTGGTGTCGGCGGTGGCCATCGTGTCGGCGCTGCTGATCATGATCTACGAGAAGAGTGCGACCATAGGGCTGCTGAAGGCGCTGGGCGCCAGCAACAGGTCGGTGCGGCGCATCTTCCTGACGAAAGCCTCGCGGCTCATCCTGTGGGGCATCGCGGTGGGCGACGCGCTGGCGCTGTGTCTGAGCGTGGCACAGCAGCGGTGGCAGCTGGTGCAGCTCGACGCGGAGAGCTATTCGATGAGCCACGTGCCGGTGCTGATCGACCCGTGGATATATGTGGTGGTGAGTGCCGGCACTTTGGCGGTGTGCCTGTTGGCGCTGCTGCTCCCGGTGGCGTCGGTGAGCAAAATAAGTCCCGCAAGGACGATGAGGGTGGAGAAGTGAATTGTGAGTAGGTGAGTAGGAAGTTAAAGAAGTTATCGCGCTTCGCGCTAGAAGTTAAAGACAATGGCATTTGTGAGTAGTTAAGTAGGTAAGTAGTTAAGACAATGGCATTGGTGAACGGTGAGGTGGTGAGGAAATTAAAGAATTAAAGAAGTTTTTCGCTAATTTAATCTATTTCAGCGGTGCTCAAAGCCCTATAGGGCAGATCGCACTTCGCGCTAGATGTTAAAGGCAATTGATGATGAAACTGCAGTTGAAACTGGTAGTGCTGTCGCTGACTATCGTGTTGGCCTTGGCGGCCTTGTGGCAGGTGCAGCGTGTGGCGCGCGAGGTGCGACACGAGGAGCAGGAGAAGGTGCGCCTGTGGGCGGGCGCCATCAGCCAGCGGGCGCACATGCTGGAGGTGACGCAGCGTTTCTTCGAGCAGGCCACGCTCGACGAGCATCGCAAGATGCAGATATACACGGACATCCTGCAGTCGTTCAACGACCCTGACCTGAGTACCGACCTGCGGTTCAGCCTGGCCTACGTGAACTACATCGTCGATTCGGCCCGCACGCCCATCATCATCACGACCGCGCGCGACTCCATCATCAGCGCGCCGCAGGAGCTAGCGGGTCAGAAGCTGGAAGGGGAGCTGCTGAAGGAGTACTCGGTGAACCCGCCGTTCCACTACCGCCTGTGGGGGATGCCCATGACGCTGTACTACAAGGAGTCGCAGTACTACACCCAGCTGCGCGAGCTGCTGGACGGCTTCACCCGCACGTTCCTGGCCGACATCACGCAGAACTCGGTGAAGGTGCCGGTGCTGGTGGTGGATAGCAGCCACACGCGTGTGATAGCCAGCGGAAACCTGAAGAACGGGGACCTGAAGACGGGAAAGAGCGGCCGCATCAGCCTCTCCTCGTTCCACAACGACCCCATCAAGTTCACCCTTCCGAACGGAGGCCACGCGTGGGTCTATTACGAGGACACCTTGTTGCTGAGGGCATTGCAATGGCTGCCGCTTTTTTATTTCTTCATTGCCGCGGTATTGCTGGTGGTGAGCTACTACCTTTTCCGCACCACCCACACGATGGAGCAGAACCGGATCTGGGTGGGGTTGGCCAAGGAGACGGCCCACCAGCTGGGGACACCGCTCAGCTCGCTGTCGGGCTGGCTGGAATACCTGCGCGGCAAGGAGTTCACGCCGCAGTATGCCGCCGAGGTGGAGAAAGACCTGCAGCGGCTGGAGACCATCACCCAGCGTTTCTCAAAGATAGGTTCCATGCCGGAGCTGCAGGAATCGGACGTCAAGGAAGCCACGCTTGCCGCCGTGGGCTACCTGCAGAACCGCGCGCCCAGGAGAGTGAGGTTCAGCGTCAGTTTCCCGGACGACGAGCCGTTCCTGGCGCCGCTCAACCCCACCCTGTTCCAATGGGTGGTGGAGAACCTGTGCAAGAATGCGATAGATGCGATGGACGGAGAGGGGACGATCACCATAGTGGCGTCGCAGGACGCGCGCAAGATATACGTCGATATCAGCGACACGGGCAAGGGGATGTCGTCGTCGGTGCAGAAGCACATTTTCGACAGCGGCTTTACCACGAAGACGCGCGGATGGGGCTTGGGGCTGCCGTTGGCCCGCCGCATCGTGAACCAGTACCACCGCGGGCGTCTGTACCTGAAATACAGCGTTCCCGGACAAGGCTCCGCATTCCGGATAGTGCTGCGGAAGAAATAGGCCGCAAGGGGGCGGGTGAATGTTTTTTTGGCCATGTCTGAGAATGTTTGTATTTTTGCATTTTCATTTTTCACGATAATAAAAACATACAAAATATGGCAAATCAAGACGATTTCTTCAAGAAAGTGGTGGCACACGCCAAGGAATACGGATTCATCTTCCCGAGTTCGGAGATATACGACGGCCTCGCGGCTGTGTATGACTACGGCCAGCTGGGCGTGGAGCTGAAGAACAACATCAAGCAGTACTGGTGGAAGGCGATGGTGCAGATGCACGAGAACATCGTGGGCTTGGACAGCGCCATCTTCATGCACCCGCGCATTTGGAAGGCGAGCGGCCACGTGGATGCTTTCAACGACCCCCTCATCGACAACAAGGACAGCAAGAAGCGCTACCGTGCCGACGTGCTCATCGAGGACCACATAGCCAAGATTGAGGAGAAGATAGAGAAGGAGTGCGAAAAGGCCCACAAACGCTTCGGCGAGGCATTCGACCGTCAGCAGTTCGTCAGCACCAACGCACGTGTGCTGGAGCACCAGAAGAAAATCGACGAGATCCACGAGCGCTATGCCGACTGCATGAACCGCAACGACCTCGACGGCCTGAAGCAGCTCATCCTCGACCTGGAAATTGTATGCCCCATCAGCGGCACGAGGAACTGGACCGACGTGCGCCAATTCAACCTGATGTTCGCCACCAAGATGGGGAGCGTGATAGACGACAGCGACACCTTGTATCTGCGTCCTGAGACGGCGCAGGGCATCTTCGTGAACTTCCTGAACGTGCAGAAGAGCGGCCGCATGAAGATACCTTTCGGCATCGCACAGATAGGCAAGGCCTTCCGCAACGAGATAGTGGCGCGCCAGTTTATCTTCCGCATGAGGGAGTTCGAGC
>DGIA01000013.1:6455-6589 GCA_002392965.1 Bacteroidales bacterium UBA3834
TGGAGATGCAGTTCTTCGTGCGTCCCGGAACGGAGCTGGAGTGGTTCAAGCATTGGAAAGAGGAGCGTCTGCAGTGGCACCTGGCCCTCGGCATACCGGCCGACTGCTACCGCTACCACGACCACGAGAAGCTG
>DGIA01000013.1:6640-39519 GCA_002392965.1 Bacteroidales bacterium UBA3834
AGCTGGCCCACTATGCCAACGCCGCGACGGACATCGAGTTCAAGTTCCCCTTCGGCTTCAAGGAACTGGAGGGCATCCACAGCCGTACCGACTTCGACCTGAGCCGCCACAGCGAGTTCAGCGGCAAGAAACTGCAGTATTTCGACAGCGAGCTGAACGAGAGCTATACCCCCTACGTCATCGAGACCAGTATCGGCGTCGATCGCACGTTCCTGGCCATCTTCAGCCATGCGTTGAAGGAGGAAACCCTGGAGGACGGCAGCAGCCGCACGGTGCTCTCGCTGCCGGCCAAGCTGGCGCCCTATAAAGCCGCCGTGCTTCCGCTGGTGAAGAAAGACGGCCTGCCGGAGAAGGCCCGCGAGATACAGCATCTGCTGATGCCCGACATGATGGTGCAATACGACGAGAAAGACACCATCGGCCGCCGCTACCGCCGTCAAGATGCCATCGGCACTCCCTTCTGCATCACGGTGGATAACGACAGCCTGAGCGACAACGCCGTCACCGTGCGCCACCGCGACACCATGCAGCAGGAGCGCGTAGGCATCGACCAGCTGCCCGGCTACCTCAAGGCAAAACTATAACCCAATATAAAAGAATATGAAACGCATCAGTCTTTTCATCATTTCCCTGGCGTTGTGCTTTGCCGCAACGGCACAGGAGAAATTGAAGGTGGAGACCTTCCGCCTCTCGAACGGTCTTAAAGTCATCATGTGCGAGAGCCACGACCAGCCGAAGATCTACGGTTCGGTGGTCGTCCATGCAGGTTCGAAGAACGAAGAGCCCAATGCCACGGGCGTGGCCCATTACTTCGAGCACATCATGTTCAAGGGCACCGACCGCATCGGCACCACCGACTGGAACATGGAGAAGCCGCTGCTCGACAGCATCAGCGACCTCTACGACCAGATTCAAGCCACACAGGATGGCGAACGCCGCCACCAACTGCAGCTGGAAATCAACAGACTGAACATCGAGGCCAGCAAGTATGCCATTCCGAACGAGACCGACGCCATCCTGCAGCAGATGGGCTGCACGGGGCTCAACGCAGGCACCTCCTACGACTATACCGTCTATTACAACACGCTTCCCAGCAACCAGCTGGAGAACTGGATGGAGGTATATGCGGAGCGCTTCCGCAACCCCGTCTATCGCCTGTTCCAAGGCGAGCTGGAGGCGGTATATGAGGAGCGCAACATCTACAACAACGAGCAGATGTATGCCTTCAGCCGCAACCTCTTCACCGAGAGCTTCGGCGACCATCCCTACAGCCGCGATGTCATCGGATTGGACGAGCACCTGAAGAACCCGCAACCCAGCGCCATGAAGCGTTTCTACGACAAATACTACGTGGCCAGCAACATGACCCTCATCCTTGTGGGCGACTTCAACAGCGCCGAAGCCAAGATGATGGCCGAGAAGTATTTCAGCATCTGGCCCAAGGGCGAACGCGCCAAACAGCCGAGCTACAACCTGCCGAAGTTCGAGAGCCAGGTGGTGAAGAATGTGAAGCTGACGCCCATCAGGGTAGGTCTCATCATCATGCCCGGCGTGAAGGAGAACGACCCCGACAAGCTGGTCCTCGACGTGATGAGCGACATCATCAGCGGCGGAAACGGACGTCTGGACGAGCTGGCCACCGAAGGCAAGATCATGGCCGCCCAGCTGATGCCCTTCTCCCTGCAGGATGCCGGTTCCACGGTCATCCTCTACGTTCCCAAACTGGTGGGCCAGAAGTTCGAAGCCGCCGAGGAGCTCATCTGGGGAGCGCTCGACTCGGTGAAGGAAGGCCGATTCAGCGACAAGCTGCTCGAGAGCATCAAGATGAACAATCTCATCAGCCGCAAGCGGATGCTGGAAAGCTACAGCGGTATCGCAAGCCTGCTCCAGGGCCTCGAACTCGCGGGCTCGAGCTACAAGGAATGGCTCAAAGACAACGACCGCCTGATGAAACTCACCCGTGAGGATATCATGAAGATCGCCGCCAAATACTACGACCGCAACCATTGCACCATCGTGCGCTCCAGCATGGGATTCCCCGCCAAGGGCGAGACCATCAAGCCCGACTGGGATCACCTGGAGGCACAGAACCAGGGCGCGAAGACCGAGTTTGCCCAACATATTGCCGACCGTCAAGTGGAAGAGATAAAGCCGCAGGTGCTCAACTACAAGGAGCTGGTGCAGACCATTCCCGTGAGCAAGAACTGCAACCTCTACGCATCGAAGAACCCGAAGAACGACCTCTTCAGCCTCACCATCAACTACCATTACGGCTCGTTCGACAACCACAACATCGACCAGGCGATGACCTACTTCTCCTCCATCGGTGCGGGCGATATGACCCCCGAGCAGTTCCGCATCGAGATGGACTGCCTGGGCGGCTCATTCAGCCTCTACAGCGGCAGCGACTACAGCTACTTCAGCATCTCCGGCCCCGAGAAAAACATGGAGAAGATTCTCGACCTGGCCATGTTCAAACTGAGGAATCCACGCCACGACCCACAGCAACTGAAGAACCTCGTGGAGCAACTCGAAGCCGCGAAGAAAGAGTCAAAGAACAATGCCGACACCTGGACCTCGGCCCTCTACGAATACATCCTGTACGGCGACAGCTCTGACTATATCAACCACGCCACCATCAAGGAGATCAAGAAGATGAAGGGCGAGGAGCTGGTGGCGCTGATCGACAACCTCTTCGGCCGCGACGGCTATGTAACCTACGTCGGCAACACCAAACCCGACCTTGTGGCCGAACTGCTGAAGAAGCACAAACTGGTGCGCGACGAGGTCACGGTGATGCCGAAGCGCTACCGTCAACCCCGCAAGTTCACCGAAGGCGCCGTCTTCTACGCTTCGAACAAGAAGTTCCTCAAGAGCGACATCGACTTCTATATCCAGGGCGACAAGTTCGACTATGAACAAGACCGCGCCGCCTGCTCGATGTTCAACGAATACATGAGCGGGAGCATGGCCGGCATCTTCTTCCAGGAAATCCGCGAGATGCGTTCGCTGGCCTACAGCACCTACGGCAACTACACTTACCATCGCTTCAACCGTACACCCGCCCGCTACTATGGTTTCGTGGGCACCCAATGCGACAAGACCAACGACGCCATCGACGTCATGAGCGACCTCATGCTCCGGTTCCCCGACCGCAAGGACAAGTTCGCCAATGCCCAGGACTACCTCATCTCGGTGCGTAACTCCGACTACTACACATTCCGTTCTTTCCCGGGCAACTACCGCTATCTGGTTGAGGAGGTGAAAACCGACCACGATTCCCGAGCCGAAATCACCGAGGAAATACGCAAGATGAACTACGACGACCTGAAGGCCTTCCACAAGAAGTATATCGAAGGCCGCCCGATGGTCATCTTCATCAGCGGAAACGCCAAGAAGTTCAACCTGAAGAGCCTCGGCCAGTATGGCAAGGTGCAGGAGGTGAAATACAAGGATATGATCAAATTCTAATAGACCAGCGACAGAATGTCGTTAACGATAGCGCTCTCCGTCGGAGGGCGCTTTTTTATGTCCGCCCCTGTGAGCAGTCGGCGGGCATGGTCGAGGGCGGCGAGGTCGAGGGCATCGGAAGCTATCTGCACATCACGGATGATGTCATCCTCTATAGAGAGGGCGACCTCCACCCCACCCCAGTCGAACTGGGCACCACGCTGGGCCTTGAACGAACGCCAGCGGCCGTATTTCCATTCGTCGGAGGAGATCTGCTCATAGAGCACACGGACCGCCGGCAGCCGGAGGAGGTCGCCGAATGCGACTTCACGGGCCGCAGCGGCATATTCTGTCTCGAAAGCCGAACGCAATCGGGGCGCAATGCTCTGGGTGGTGATATCGGGGTTGAGGTCGGCGAGGTTGACCACACGGCTGCGCACCGATTGCACCCCGTGTTTCTGCAACTTGGCGGGCTTGGGCTTCAGGTAGCGGGCCAGGTCGGACATATCACCGTTGATGAGCAACGTGCCGTGGTGCAGGTCGTTGAGACGGCCCTTGCTAAAGGCATTGCCGCTGAACTTACGCCCTTCGGCCAAGATATCGTTGCGACCGGACAGCTGGGTGTGGAGGCCAAAGCTTTCCACAGCACGCTGGATGACGGCGAACTGGCGGCACTGGTCATAGAGCGCCTTGGGTATGACGAAGGAGAAGTTGAGGTTGCCGTCGTCATGATAGACGGCACCACCCCCGGTCTTGCGGCGCATCAAGTAGCCGCCGTCGGCTTCCAGGGCTTCCACATCCACCTCGCTGAAAGGGTTCTGGTTCTGCCCGATGACCACCGTGCGACGATTGCGCCACAGGTACAGCGTGACAACGTCGGCATACTCAACCAGATACTGCTCGACGGCGATGTTCCAATAGGGATTGGTCTGGTCGGAAACGATGAACTGATGATGCATCAGAATCGGTAACTGAGGGTGAAATAATTGAGCGCCTGCACCAGATGGTAGTCGCGGCGCGAATAGCTGAAGTCGAACTTCTTGGTGTGGAGGCCGGCGCCGAAGGAGAAGCCGCTGAGGTTGAAGGCGTCGAATCCCCGCATCTCCGCGTTCTGGCGGTAGCTGTAGCCCACTCGGGCGAAGAGGACCTTCCCGATGTTCAGCTCCACCCCGAACAGGGTGTGCCGCAGAAGGTTGTCCATCACGCCGACGGCCCAGTGTTCCTTGGTCACCTCGCCCGTGAAGGGGTCGGTCTGGGTGGTGGGATAGAGCGGGTCTTCATAGCGCAGGTTCCACTTCTGCAACTCGGTGGCAGCGAAGAAGAGGCGGAAGGGAGCCCGTTTGAGCTTGTAGGAGAGTTCGGCCGACAGTTCGAACGGCAGGCGCTCGACGGTTTGGTCGAAGGTGGCTATCTGTGCTCCTATATTGCGGGCCATGAGTGTGGCGGCAAACTGGCGGCTGTCGCTGACATAGCTGCCGGCCACATCGAACACCAGCGCAAAGGCGCTATACTGCTCATACTGCGACAGCACGGGTTTGAAATTGACACCGACGGAGAAATTGCTGTCCAGCCACATCCCCCACCCTACCGTCAGCGAATAGTCGCCAGCGCCGAAGTCGCCGTCGCGCGTCTCCTCCTCGTCGTAGCGGTGGAAGCGGCCGTAGTTCACAAAGTGGAATCCAAAAGCCATCGTGCCCACATGATTGAACCGATGGGCATAGGTCAGCGACCCCATGTTGCTGCCTTCAAACATGGGGATTATGCTTAGCATCGCCTGTCCCGCCATACCTTTGTGCAACAGCGACGGGTTATCGATACCAACACTTAGATCATTGCTGTACAGCGACAAGTAGTCCATCCCCATGCCCGCCGTGCGGCCGGTACTGCTGAGGTCGAACACCGTCAATGTCGAGAGGCCCGCCACCTGGGCCTTGGCCGAATTGAAAATTGAAAATTGAAAATTGAAAATTATGGCGCATAAAACTATACGCCATAATTTTCGATTTCCTATGAAAATATCAATTTTCACTTCTCAATTTTCATTATTTCTTGTTTCTTTCGTGGCGCATCAGGTGGCTGGGCTCGAGGGCCATGCGGTCGGTCTCAAGCAAGCTGGCGACACCTTCATCCACGCGGCGCTTGGCCTGGCAGGCTTCGCAATGGCACTCCTCGTGGTATTCGCGTGGCTCGGTGTAGGTGGTGATGACACCTTCGAAGTTGCGCAGGATGACCTTGTCGGGGCTCTGCGAGATGACGTACTGGGGCATGACAGGCGTCTTGCCGCCGCCGCCGGGGGCATCCACCACGAAGGTGGGCACAGCATAGCCGCTCGTGTGGCCGCGCAGGTTCTCGATAATCTCGATGCCCTTGCTGACGGGGGTGCGGAAATGCTCGAGACCCATGCTCAGGTCGCATTGGTAGATATAGTACGGACGCACGCGATTTCGCACCAGCTCGTGCATCAGTTTCTTCATCACATGCACGCAGTCGTTCACGCCGCGCAGCAGCACGGTCTGGTTGCCCAGGGGGATACCGGCGTTGGCCAGACGGGCAAGCGCCTGCTCAGCCTCGGGGGTGAACTCGTTGGGGTGGTTGAAGTGGGTGTTGAGCCAGATGGGGTGGTATTTCTTCAGCATGTCGCACAGCTCGGGGGTGATGCGCTGCGGGCACACCACAGGGGTGCGGCTGCCGATGCGGACGATCTCCACATGCGGGATGGCGCGGAGGCGCTGGATGATATACTCAAGCTTCTTGTCGCTGACCATCAGAGCGTCGCCACCGCTGAGCAGCACGTCGCGCACCTGCGGGGTCTTCTCGATGTAGGCCAGGCACTTCTCGATGCGCTCGCTGGGGCTTTCGTCATCCTTCTGGCCGGCAAAACGGCGGCGTGTGCAATGGCGGCAATACATCGAGCACATGTCGGTGATGAGGAACAGCACACGGTCCGGATAGCGGTGGGTCAAGCCGGGAGCCGGGGAATCCTCGTCCTCATGCAGGGGGTCGTTGAGGTCGGCCGGGGCGATGTTGCACTCCTCGCCTGCGGGGATGGCTTGACGGCGGATGGGGTCGTAGGGGTCGTTGGGGTCGATGAGACTCAGGTAGTAGGGTGTGATGGCCATACGGAATTTGGCCAGAGCCTTCTTGATGCCTTCTGCCTCCTCGGGGGCGAAGGTGAAATACTGACTCAACTGCTCATAGGTCTCAATGCGGTTCTTCACCTGCCATTTCCAATCGTTCCATTGCTCGTCGGTGACGTTCGGAAACAATTCTTTTCTGCGGTTTACTTTCATATACTTTATAATTAATTCAATTTCTTTACTCTATGGCCATCCGCCGGAGCGGAGCCGTCAAATAATCAATCTGCAAAGATACAAAAAATGAGCGATATGGCAATTTTTTTTTTGACACAACAGAAATAAAAGCACGCTGCAATATCAGTTCACCCATCTCCGACACTCATTCTACACCAGGCATTGCCTCCGTGCAAACCATAGAGGTAGTACTTAGGTTGTACTAGGGTAGTACTAGGGTAGTACTAGGGTAATACTAGGGTAATACTAGGGTAATACTTGGGCAGAGGGGATTCAGGGCTTAGTATCAGGCAGTTGCAAATCAAAAAGATAACGTAAAACATTGGTAATGAGCGTAGCTTTTTGATTTATGAGCGGGGAGAGAGGATAAGTTTTTTTTCATAATCCAAGAAAAAGTTGTATTTTTGCAGTTTGATTTCGAAAACAATAATTAATACATAAAACATGAAAAAAACAATCTTAATCATTGCTACCATGGCAGTTATCGCTACAGGTTGCCAGAACAAGAAGGAGCTCACCTCGGGTGTGAACCTTGACAACTTTGACACTACGGCCCGTCTGGAGGACGACTTTTACCAGTACGCTTGCGGCGGCTGGATGGCCAAGAACCCGCTCGACGCCGAGCATTCGCGCTACGGCGCTTTCGACGTGCTGGCCGAGAACGCGTTGAAGAACGTGAACGACATCATCGACAGCGTGTCGAAGAACGAGAACGAGGCCGGCTCGCTGGCCGACAAGATCGCCACGATGTACAACATCGGCATGGACAGCGCCAAGCTGCAGGAGCAGGGCGCCGCCCCGCTGATGCCCTACCTTGAGGAGATCAACAGCGTGAAGACCCGCGAGGATGTGTGGGCCGAAATCCTCAAGATGCACAAGCGCGGCAACACCGTGCTGTTCGGCATCTTCGGCGAGGCCGACAAGGACGACGCCAACATGTGCATCGCCTGGGCTTACCAGGGCGGACTCGGTTTGGGCGACCGCGACTACTACCTCCTTGACGAGGGCAACAACAAGAAGATCCGCCAGGGTTATATGGAGCTGATGACCAAGGAGTTTGCCATGGCCGGTTACGACAAGCTCAGCGGCAAGAAGGCCGACAAGCTGGCACAGACGGTGATGGCTTTCGAGACCCGTCTGGCCAAAGCCATGAACACCAAGCTCGAGAACCGCGACCCACAGGGCACTTTTAACCGCTATACTGTCGACAGCGCCTCCGCTGTCTACCCCAACATTGCCTGGCAGAACTACTTCGAGACCATGGGCATCATGGAAGGCATGAAGAGCTTCAACATCGCCCAGCCCAAATACTTCGCCGAGGTCAACAAGGTGCTGGCCGACACCGATGTGGAGACCATGAAAGCCTACATGGCCTGGCACGAGATTGTGAGCGCCGCCGGCTACCTGAGCGACGACTTCGTGAATGCCAACTTCGACTTCTTCGGCAAGCTGATGAGCGGCCGCGAGCAGAACCGTCCGCGCTGGAAACGCGTCACCTCCACCGTCGAGGGCGCCATGGGCGAGGCCCTGGGCCAGCTCTACGTTGAGAAATACTTCCCCGCCGAGGCCAAGACCCGCATGGAGACCCTCGTGCAGAACCTCATCACCGCCCTGGGCCAGCGCATCGACATGGCCGAGTGGATGACCGACCAGACCAAGGCCAACGCCCACAAGAAACTCAGCACCATCTATGTGAAGATCGGCTACCCCAACAAGTGGCGCGACTACAGCGGCCTCGAGATCAAGAACGACAGCTACTATGCCAACGTGGTGCGCAGCAACGAGTTCGACATGGCCTATATGTTCAGCAAGATCAACAAGCCCGTCGATAAGGACGAATGGCTGATGACCCCGCAAACCGTGAACGCCTACTACAACCCCACCACCAACGAGATCTGCTTCCCCGCCGCCATCCTGCAGCCCCCGTTCTTCCAGTTTGATGCCGACGATGCCGCCAACTACGGCGCCATCGGCGTGGTCATCGGCCACGAGCTGACGCACGGCTTCGACGACCAAGGCCGCCAGTACGACGAGAACGGCAACCTGAACGACTGGTGGAGCGAAGAGGATGCCAAGAACTTCGATGCCAACAAGCAAACCCTCATCGAGGCCTTCAACAACTGCATCGCCCTCGACGACCCCGAGCTGGGCAAGATGAACGGCAACGGCGAGCTGACCCTCGGCGAGAACATCGCCGACAACGGCGGCCTCCACGTGAGCTACCTGGCCATGCAGAACGCCATGGCCAAGAAGCAGGTGAACAAGAAGGAGATGGACGGCTTCACCCCCGAGCAGCGCTTCTTCCTGGCCTATGCCGCCGTGTGGGCAAGCAACATCCGTCCCGCCGCTGCCCTGCAGCTCACCCAGATGGATGTGCACTCGCTGGGTCGCAACCGCGTGAATGTGGCCCTGCCTCAGGTGACCGAGTTTATCGACGCCTTCGGCATCAAGGAGGGCGACGGCATGTGGCTCGCTCCCGAGAAACGCGTCGTGCTCTGGTAAGAAAACAACGATGAAACACATTGTCACCATAGTTTTCGCCCTGTTGCTCTTCACAAGCGCACGGAGCCAGTCCTACAGCTTCACCTTCCGGCTGGAGGGTGTGGAGGACTCGGTGCTGTACATCGGCCGACACTACCGAGACCAGCTGCAGCTGGTCGATTCGGCACAGCACACAGGGAAAGGCGAATATAGGTTTAAAGGCCGCCGTTCGTGGAACCGCGGCCTTTACGCCTTGGTGAGACAAGACAAGAAAGGAAAGATAGGCGACTTCGCCATCGACGACAGCCGCAACTTCACCCTCACGGCCGACGCCAAACTGAGCCCCGCCTCGGTGAAGGTGAAGGGCAGTCGGGTGAACAGCCAGATGTTCACCTATATGACCACCCTGCAGGCAGCACAGAAAGAACAACGGGCCTTGCAGGAACGCAAGAAGGACCCCGCACAGAAGGCCGCCGCCGAAGCCGAGGAGAAGGCGCTGAACGAGCGCATGGTGGGCTACCAGCAGGAAGCCATGCATCCGAAGACCCCCAATATCTTCTTCGAGCTGGTGAACCTCTGTGACAATCCAGATGTGCCCGACAGCGTGGAGGACAAAGCCGGCCACTTCCGCACACACTATTGGGACGGGCTGTTCGAGGGCGACTGGAGGACGAAGCGCGAGGAATTGTTGTACAGCCCCCAGTTGTTCAACAAGATGAACTATTTCTTCTTCGGCCTGCTCTACCATGCCGACGCCGACATCATCATCACCGAACTGGATCGGCTGATGGGTCAAATAGGCGACGACACAGCGCTGCAACGCTACGTGATGGAATTCATCGAACCACGCTATTTCCGTTCCACGAAGAATATCGGCTGGGATGCCGTATGGTGCCACATCGCGAAGGAGTATATCCTGAAGGGTCGATGCCCGTGGATGAAGGAGAGCGAGGTCTATCTGGCGCGCCAGAACTACAACCGCATCAGCCAGAGCATCATCGGCGCCCACGGACAGGAGTTGTGGATGGCCGACACCAACCAGAGCGACAATCCCGACAACTGGATCAGCAGCCACCGGTTCCCGACACGCTATGTCATTCTGTGGTTCTGGGACCCCGACTGCCACCATTGCCAGGAGCAGAGCGCAGAACTGAAGGTGCTCTACGATTCGCTGCAGACGGCTCCGGACCGGAGATTCGAGGTCTATGCCGTGGGGTACGAGAGCGATGTGGCGAAATGGAAACGCTATGTGCGCGAACACGATTTCCGGTGGGTCAACGTGGGAGGCACGAACGTGAACATCGACTACCAGGAGGCCTACAACGTGCACGGGGCGCCCACGATGATCATACTGAACGAGCGTCGCGACATCATCATGAACAAGGTGCTGCCGGTGAAGAGCATCCTGCCCTTCCTGGACAGTTATGAGAAGAGAGTCAAGAGTTTGAATTAAGCGTCAAGAGTTAGTCAAGCGTGGATATTATCAACATATTGCCCGATAGCGTAGCCAACCAGATAGCGGCCGGCGAGGTGGTGGATCGTCCCGCAGGCGCCGTCAAGGAGCTGCTGGAGAACGCCATGGATGCCGGAGCCACGCAGATCGACCTGGTGGTGAAAGATGCGGGACGCACGTTGATACAGGTGGTCGATAACGGCAGCGGCATGAGCGACAGCGATGCCCGCATCTGTTTCGAGCGCCACGCCACAAGCAAGATACACCGTGCCGACGATCTTTTCGACATCCATACCATGGGCTTCCGCGGTGAAGCACTGGCTTCAATCGCAGCCATTGCCCAAGTGGAGTTGCGCACCCGTCTGCACGGCAGCGAACTGGGTACCACGGTGGTCATCGAAGGCTCGCACATCGTCAGCCAACAGCCCACCGCCTGCCCCACAGGCACCTCGCTGAGCGTAAAAAACCTCTTTTTCAATGTACCGGCGCGACGCAATTTTTTGAAAAAAGACAGCGTCGAATTGAGTCACATAGAAGAGGTATTCCGTCGCGTCAGCCTGATACACTACGATTTGGGATTCACCTTCACCAGCAATGGGAAAACACTTTATGACCTCAAGTCAGGCACCTTGCTGCAACGCATCACAGGACTGTACGGCACCGCCTACAAAGAGCGGATGTATGCAGTCGAAGAACAAACCGACCTGGTAAGAATCAAGGGATTTGTGAGCCGTCCTGAGTTTAGTCGCCGTACCCGCGGAGAACAATACCTTTTCGTCAATGGGCGCTATATCAAACACCCGTTACTCAGTGCGGCAGTAGAGAAAGCCTACGGCGACCTGTTGCCCGACCACTGCTATCCCAGTTACTTCATCGGTTTGGAAGTGGATCCATCGCGCATCGATGTCAATATCCACCCCACCAAGACCGAGGTGAAGTTTGTGGATGAACATGCATTGTTTGCCATCCTGCGGTCGGCCGTGAAGCGCTCGTTAGGGCAGTTTTCATTGGCTACAGAATTGAGTTTCGACACCCCGGAGGAATTCAACATTGCCCCTGCACCGAAGGACTATATGCCGCCGCAGCCCAAAATAAGCTACAATCCGGGATACAATCCCTTCCGAGCCAGCAGCAGCCAAAACCGAATCAAGTTCGAAGAGCCCGACTATACCACCCAGCCAGAAACACCGGCGCTACCCGAGTACCAACCAGAAACCCGAAGGTTGCAATCCATTACAAACTCCTGCATCCAAGTGCAGAACCGCTATATTGTCACCCCGCTGTCGTCAGGTCTGGCCATCATCGACCAACAACGGGCCCACGAGCGGATCCTCTTTGACAGAATATCGAATTCAGAATATCGAATCCAGAATTCGCAGGCCCTGCTTTTTCCAGTCAACTGCACCTTCTCGGCTGCCGACGCCGAAATGTTGGGAGAGCTGATTCCGGATTTAAAACAATATGGCTTCGAGATAGCCGCACTCAACCAAACCACCTTCGTCGTCACCGCCACACCTGCCGACCTCAAAGACTCAGATCTGCAGCCACTACTGGAACAACTGCTCAACGACTACAAAGCCTCCACCCTGCAGAAGTTCAACAACCGGAACAAAAGCCTCAGTGCCTCATTGGCACGCCAGATGGCCGTGAAAGCAGGCACCGCGTTGGAACAAGAGCAGATGCAGCAGTTGGTGGCCGACCTTTTTGCCTGTCCGATGGCTGATACCGCCCCCTCAGGCAAGAAAATCATCACTATCGTCAAACCAGAAGAACTGCTAAAATAATTATGGCACAATACCGTCCCCAAGGATTCAGCCTGCTGCCCACCGCTGTCAAACACCTGCTCATCATCAATGTGATAGTGTTTTTACTCCAGTTGGTGCTTGAACGGATGGGTATGTACGGCATCACCAACATGCTAGCCCTGAATGCCATCGGTACCGGACGTTTCCGCCTCTGGCAACCGCTGACCTACATGTTCATGCACGGAGGATGGGATCATATCTTCTTCAACATGTTTGCCCTGTGGATGTTCGGCACCACCATGGAAAACTACTGGGGCACCCGCCGTTTCGTATTCTACTACCTTGTCTGCGGCATCGGAGCGGGCCTTATCAACCTGTTGGTTCCTGGCTGGGGCATCACCGTCGGAGCCTCTGGGGCCATCTACGGCCTCCTTCTGGCATTTGGCATGACATTCCCCGAAGAATATATCTACCTCTACTTTCTCATGCCTATCAAAGCCAAGTGGTTTGTCATCGGATACGCCGTCATCGAAGTCCTCGAAGGTTTCTTCAGCACGGGAAACGTGGCTCACTTCGCCCACTTGGGCGGCATGATTGTGGGCCTTATTCTCATCCTCTACTGGCGCAAACATCCCTTTTCACGAATATAACCATCAATGATTACACAAATGAAAAAAAGTATTCTTCTCATCGCAATGCTTACAGTACTGACCACAGCATTCGCCCAAGGCGAAAGTGCCTTCAACATCAAGCACAGATGGTACAAGACTGTCGGTTACACCTACCAGCCAGGTTACCCCTATGGATTCTCGGTATTCGGAAGCACCTTCATATCGGTGGGTTTTGCAGGCGAAAACATGAAATACCCTATTTCTGCCACCGACTACCGCGAACCGACATGGTCGATGCGCTTCGGATGGATCGGATACACCTTCGACAATCAAGTCACCGGATGGGGTGCCGTTTCCTTCCGTCCCTATGTAAACATGGGAATGGATTTCGCCAAAATTTACACCGCCAATGAGGCCGGCGGACAGGATGTCAAGAAGACAACCTACTTCACCTTTGCCCCGACACTCGAAGTGAACATATATATGTTGCACTTTTCGATAGGTTACGAGATTGTCCCCAAATTCACCGACATCAACGGTATCAACTTCGGCGTGGGATTCTCCATTCCTTCGACGACGAAATAACAACAGAAAGACCCATCATACAATATGGAATTAGCATCGAAATACGATCCTCGTGCCATTGAGGAGAAATGGTATCAGTTCTGGCTTGACAAGAAACTATTCCACTCGGAGCCCGACAACCGGGTGCCCTACACCATCGTCATTCCGCCGCCCAACGTGACCGGCGTACTGCACATGGGCCACATGCTCAACAACACCATTCAGGATGTGCTGGTGCGTCGCGCCCGTATGCAGGGCAAGAACGCCTGCTGGGTGCCCGGTACGGATCATGCCAGTATCGCCACCGAGGCCAAGGTGGTGAAGATGCTGGCTGAGAAAGGCATCGACAAACGCAGTCTTACCCGTGAGGAGTTCCTGAAACATGCATGGGAATGGAAAGAACAGTATGGAGGCATCATCCTGAAGCAACTCCGCAAACTCGGCGCTTCATGTGACTGGGACCGCACGGCATTCACCATGGACGACATACGCTACGAAAGCGTGATGCGTGTGTTTGTAGAGCTCTACAACAAGGGGCTCATCTATCGCGGCGTGCGCATGGTGAACTGGGATCCGCAGGCCCTCACGGCAGTCAGCGACGAGGAGGTCATCTACAAAGAAAGCCACGGTAAACTATTCTACCTGAAATACTATGTGGAAGGCGAGGACAAGTATATCGTCGTGGCCACCACCCGTCCCGAGACCATCATGGGCGACACCGCCGTGTGCGTGCATCCCGAGGACGAGCGCTACCAATGGCTCAAAGGCAAAAAAGTCATCGTGCCCGGAGTGGGTCGCGTGGTGCCCATCATCATGGACGAGTATGTTGATCGCGAATTCGGTACCGGCGCATTGAAAATCACGCCTGCCCACGACATCAACGACTACAATCTCGGCATGAAGTACGGACTTGAAAGCATCGACATCTTCAACGACAACGGAACCCTCAACGAGCATGGCGGCAAATACGCCGGCATGGATCGTTTCGCCTGCCGCAAGGCCATCATGAAAGACCTCGAAGAAGCCGGCCTCGTGGAAAAGACTGAAGACTACACCAATAAGGTGGGCCACTCCGAACGCACCGATGCCGTCATCGAACCCAAGCTCAGCGCACAGTGGTTCCTCAAGATGGAAGGTCTCGCAAAGAAGGCCCTTGAGGTTGTTGAGGACGACACCATCCGCTTCCATCCTGCCAAGTTCAAGAACACTTATCGCCACTGGCTTGAGAACATCAAGGACTGGTGTATCAGTCGCCAACTCTGGTGGGGCCACCGCATACCCGCATGGTACCTTGATGTGAATGGCCGCGTGGAAACCATCGTAGCACTCAACGAAGAGGATGCCAAGAAGATTGCAGCCGAGAAATTCAACTACACCGGCCCCCTGCGCCAAGATGAGGACGTTCTCGACACCTGGTTCAGCAGCTGGCTCTGGCCCATCTCGCTGTTCGACGGCATCCGTCATCCCGACAACAAGGAAATAAAATACTACTACCCCACCGCCGACCTCATCACCGCCCCCGACATCATTTTCTTCTGGATTGCCCGCATGATTATGGCCGGAGAGGAGTTCCGCAACGAGATTCCCTTCCACAACGTCTATTTCACCGGCATTGTACGCGACAAGCTGGGCCGCAAGATGAGCAAACAACTAGGCAACAGTCCCGACCCCATTATGCTCATTGACAAATACGGCGCCGACGGCGTGCGCATGGGAATGCTGCTCACCGCCCCTGCCGGCAACGACCTCCCATTCGACGAAGCCATCTGCGAACAGGGACGCAACTTCAGCAACAAGCTCTGGAACGCTCTACGCCTCGTCCTCGGTTGGCAAGTGGGCGATGCTCAACAGAGTCAGGAAAACGGAGTGGCCGTCCAGTGGATAGAGCAACGCATGGCACAGGTACTCGAAGAGATTGAGAAAGACTTCGACCAGTACCGTCTCAGCGAAGCCCTCATGGCCTCGTACAAACTGGCTTGGGACGACTTCTGCTCCTGGTACCTCGAGATGGTGAAACCTGCCTACGGTAGCCCCATCGACCGCGAGACCTATGACGCTACCGTCAGTATTTTCTCGCGCTTGATGCTCATGTTGCACCCATTCATGCCCTTCGTCACCGAAGAAATATGGCATGCCCTACAGACCGCAGGCAAGGACGACGAAAAAGCTGCATTTATCAATGCCAACTACAGCATTATGAACCAGCATATGCCCACCAGCGTCTTCTTCGACCAGCGGATGCTCGACGAATTTGACACAGCCAAAGAAGTCATCGCCGGGGTGCGCAACATCCGCAACACCCGCAACCTCTCGCCCAAAGAAACCCTGGCTGTCTCTTACATCGCCAAGGACGACCGATTCCAGGTCTCCCGCTTCGAGGGCATCATCCGCAAGTTGGCCAACGTCAGCGAGGTGAAAGCTGTGAGCGAGAAACCGTCTGGAGCACTTTCCTTCATGGTCGGCACAGCCGAATGCTACGTACCCATGAGCCAGAACGTAGATAAGGAAGCCGAGTTGAAGAAGCTGCAGGAAGACCTCAAATACGCCGAAGGCTTTCTCAACAGCGTGCTCAAGAAACTCTCCAACGAGAAGTTTGTCAACGGTGCTCCCGCCGCAGTCATCGAGAAGGAACGCAACAAACAACGCGACGCCGAAACCAAGATTGCCGCCCTCAAGGCGCAAATCGAGTCCCTCGGCTAAACGCCTTAGAACCTCCAACGAATATGTCCCATTATACCCTTGTATAGTGGGACGTATTTTATACCCACATTGAAGCTATGTATCCACACACCTGCATCCAATGCGAAAAGCACATTGAAATAATCCTCCTGTGCAGTTGAAGTCAAACCATACATCAATTCTTTCTCGTAATACTTGCCACCGTTGCAGTAATACACAGCCGGTTGTATCCTCATATCGAAACGAAACGTAGGCTTACCTATCAACAGGCCAACAAAAGGTCCTGATTCAATATACAATCCGCTTGTCCCGATACCGGCAGCCAAATCCAGTCCAATTATCGGGACAACCGACTTTTGGTAGTCGGCCAAAGTACCGGCAAAACCGAACTCAACAAAACCGGCATCGAATTTGGGGCTCCATTGAGTAAAGTCCTTGACGGTATTTATGGTTCCGTAGCCCATACCGACATAGAACAGGTTCTTTCGGTTTGACGGCTGGGCAGGCATCACCGTGGTCTTCATCGTAGTGCTGTTGGCCTTCATTATCTGTGCATTTATTGGTATTGCCAACAGACTGAGCATCAATAACAGTGCAGCTTTCTTTACCATATCAGTGTGTACTTGGGCTATGTTCCACTTTGTTTTCCAATACACTCTTCTGTCCATTCCACTCCCCAAAACGAGCCAAGAAGCCAATCACCTCAACACGATACCAGCCATAGTGAGGATCGTTGCGATCCACGATATTATAGACATTCCACGTCGGTGCTACCAACTCGTCGGCCTGCTCGTGGCGATGCTCTTTTAATAAATCAAAAGCAGCACGGCTGTGCAATGTCTGAACATCATAGTCCATTGACTTCACCTGCTCCGGGCTGTAGTCCTTGCTCCACTCCACACGCATATAGACATTCAGTTTCGCCCTTACAGAGTCAATCTTGGCATATGTCTCCACCTGGAGAACACGTGCCTCACTGAACTGCTGACTTTCCACGGTGGTCACTAAATCTTGCTGGGTTTCACAAGCCGCCATCATCATGGCCAACCCTGCTACGAGCATTGGAAGAAATACTTTTCTCATCCTGTTTCCTTTTTTTGTTGGACGATTCCCATTACCCAACACCATTTTAAAACACAAACAGGACATAATAAAAAGCGCGGGAATCAATACCTTGCTTATCCCGCTGCTTAGGCCTTCGCATTGCCCGTCGATAGAGAATAAGCAATGTTGAAGCCCACGCATACCTTGCACAACAAACATTGTACAAACAACATGGACGGAAACAATTGCTTTATCTTGCTATCGGCAGTGAGGTTGCGAAGTTCAAGCAGCCGCAGATAAAACATAGTACACGTCTCTTACTATGTTCCGCCGTTCAAACCAAACGACGGTGCAAAGATACGAAAAAAATCAATACTACAAAAGAAAAAGATAAACAATAGCCAATAAATGATTAGAATGGCTGTAAGCAAAAACATCCCTTTTGCCCCCTTTGGCCTTAGTAATGACCTAGTACATTATACTAAGGCATTATAAGGTCAATACTTGGTCAATACTTGGTCATAAGCTAGTTATCACTGGCTAACAGGACATTATACACCAAACAAATACTTATTTCACTAATAATCAATCTTGAAGGGCGTCGGCGACGAGAAAGATAGAACCTGTGACGAGGACGAGGTCGTCGGGGTCGGCGACAGCACGGGCGGCAGCAATGGCCTCCTTCACGGTCTTGAAGCGTGGTCCTTCGATACCGATACCCGCAGCGGCGGCGGCCAGGTCATCGACAGGGAGTCCACGAGGAACCGAAGGCTGAGTAAAATACCATTTAGTGGGCAGTGTGTCGTGGGTAGCAGGTAACAGTTGCAGGATGTGACGGAAGTCCTTGTCGTTGACGCAGCCATAGACAAGGTGCAGCCGCTTGAAAGTCATGGTTTCCAACTTGCCGAGCATAGAGCGTACACCGGGCTCGTTGTGTGCCGTCTCGCAGATGGTGAGGGGCTCATGCCCGATGGTCTGCCAACGTCCGTGCAGGTGGGTGTTGGTGACCACGCGACTTAAGCCTCGTCGCAACTGGTCACTGGTCACTGACCACTGGTCACACTTGCGCAGCACCTCTACGGCTTCAAGTACGGTGGCAATATTCTTCTTTTGGTATTCACCGGTAAGTTCCTCTGTGTAGCGACTGACGTCATCAACCACATAGTGCTGGTCGGCGAAGGTGACGGGAGCATGGCGTTCGGCGGCGGTGCGTAGGAAAACGGGGGCTGTCTCGGGCTGGGTCTCCCCTATCACCACCGGCACGCCTTCTTTGATGATGCCGGCCTTCTCACCGGCAATCTTCTCCAACGTGTCGCCGAGAAACTGGGTGTGGTCGAGTCCGATATTAGTGATGATGCTGAGCAGCGGTGTAATGACATTGGTGGAGTCGAGCCGTCCACCCATACCCACCTCGATGACAGCGATATCGACCTGCTCACGGGCGAAGTAGTCAAAAGCCATGCCGACAGTCATCTCGAAGAAAGACAGATTCAACTTGTCGAACAAATCCCGGTTCTCACCCACAAAGTCAACCACCGCCTGTTGCGGAATCATTTCTCCGTTGATGCGTATCCGCTCACGGAAATCGACGAGGTGTGGCGAGGTGTAGAGCCCCACCTTGTAGCCTGCCTCCTGCAGGATGGAGGCGAGGAAGTGTGATACCGACCCCTTGCCGTTGGTGCCGGCAACATGGATGCTACTGAACTTGCGCTCCGGATGGCCGAGAGCCTCCATCATGTCGAGAGTGGGCTGTATGTCGGCCTTATAGGCAGCAGCGCCGATGCGGTGATACATCGGCAGCTGCGCAAACATGAAATCCAATGTCTCTTGGTAGGTCATTTGTGGGGAATGGTATAGGTGAGTCCAAGTATGAAGAGTCCTCGCTGAGAGGGATAATTGGCCCAGAAGTAGTAGCGCTGAAAGGCAAGATTATCCATCTTGAGGAAAAACGAGAGGGCTCGGTTGTGCCGGTATTCCACTTCGGCATTGACACCATAGCGCATGGGAAGTTCCACATTGTTGTCACCCTGCATCTTGCCAAGCAACTGTCCTTCCAAGTGGAAGAACCACTTGTTGTGGTAATTGACATCTGCCGCAAGGAGGGCGTCCCAATTGGGACGGTAATAAAGCACCGAGTCGTCGGGACCAAGAGTGTAGGCGTAGTAATGTCCACCTGCACGGAGGGAGAGCATCTCGTCATTGACGAAAGTCACGATGCCGCCAAGGGTAAGACGATTGTCGGCGAAATAATGTGGACGATAGACATTCTGCAGGCAGTAGTTGGCGGTGTCGAGCAGGAAGGTGAGGTCGTCACGCAGCATTTGATAGCTCACTTCGGCGTTAGCCTCAATCTTCTTGCTGAGAGTCCAACGGATATGTCCCACAAGGTCATAGTGGCGGGTGGCACGCTGTTCGCAACCGGGTGCCACATAGGGGTTGATGAGCCGGATGGTGTTCCAACTATTGGCATCAAATCCGCCTGTGGCACCGAGACTTACCACCATATTGTCCTTGAAGAGACTCTTGCTCACAACAACATCGGGGAAGAAACGGAAGATGGTCGCCGTGTCGGTAGTGTAGGCATCCCATCCGGCGGTGAATCCAGCATGGAACTGCAATCCGTTGAACATGAAGTCGGCATAGGGATTAACCTTCACGATATTGCGGGTGGAATGCGTAGCCATTGCGCTGTCGGGAACAAATCCGAGCGGCAAAGTGCCACCAGTTGTAAAATGATTGTCATAGGCATCCCATTCAGCATGCAAATAGGCCACTCCTTTGTATTTGTTCATCACATTGAATCCATAATGCACATCACCGTTAAAATTGAGATTCAACTCATTGAGTCCCCAAATAGACCAAAGGTCGGTGAGACGCAGGTTGGCGTTGTAACCTAGTTTATTGGGGTCGAGCTCCATGTTCTTCACACCGATGTTCCAGGTAGCCACATTGTAGGAGGCGTGGTACTCGGCAGTACGGATGCTGTCGCGCACCTTGTTCAAGCGGGCCGAGAGAGTGCTGTCGGTGAACCCATAATAGAGATTATGGTCATGTTCATAACTAAGATCGGAAGAAAGCTGCAGCAACTCGCCGACAATGTACTTTCCAAAGAGGGTGACGCTTGTATTGCCAAAATGGTTAGGACCGTAGTCGGGCAGCTTGTCCCAAGATGAAAGGTGGTTTATACGCACACCGTAGGTTTTTAGGCGGTCGCGTGTCGAACTCCAATAAAGGTCGGCCATGGGGGTCCAGTAATTGCCGAAACCGAGACGCAGGTAGTTGTTGTAGAGTTTGGTCGTGGGTTCCCCGACGATGCGGGCGGCCTTGATGCGCGTAGGTTCATAGAGAGATTTCAGGCGCGTAGGGATGATGCTGTAATGGAAGACACGCTCCATACGGCCCAATGTATCGGTGATGGTGGCTGGGAAATACAGTTTCTCCTGTTGTTCGATGACAGGACGGTAGGAGCCCTTCACCACCACACTCTCATTATAGCCGCCGTCTTCTTGTGCCCTGCAGGGCGACAGGCATATGACGAACGGCAAAAAAAGGGCCAATGTCAAAAATATCTTTTTCATGGTTTTCAGTCGTTGATGTCGATTACAATTTCGTCTTCCTGTGTCGGCTGTGCCGGTTGTTCGGCAGCTACGATGGCGGCCAGTTTCTGGCGGGCCACACCGACCAGTTCCTCACCGTCGTAATTGTCTATGATACTCTGAAGGGTCTGCTTGGCTTGCAGGCTGTTGCCACGGGCATAATAGACATCGGCCCAGAGGATGAAGCTGTAGGCCAGCCAGTAGTCGCTCGAGGCGTCAGCCACAATGCTCTCAATAATTTTCTCGGCCTTATCGTAGCGCTGGGTCAGCATCATCATCTCAGCCATACGGCAACGAGCCTCACCGTTGTATTCGCCGTTGGAGGAATGCTCGAGTTCTCCATAATGTGTGAATGCACTGTCGTATTCTTTCTGGTTGAAGTAGCTGCGAGCCATGGCCAACGAGGCATCTTCCTTCAGCTGTGCGTCGGCTTTTTTCTCATTCAGCAGCCGCTGACCAGCCTCCACGATATCGTTGTGTCTGTTCAGCGCAACGGCACAATGCAATGCACCCACCTCACCCTGAATCAAGCTGTTGTCGCTTTCAGCATTGACGGATAGCCGCTGGTAGAGCTTAGCGGCTTTGTTATAGTCACCCAATCCGTAGGCAATGTTGGCGGCATTGACCAGCGAGCGTTCGCTGTACTGGTTCGTGCTGGCCGACGCCACCGCTTCGAAATGCGGCAACGCCCTGTCGTTCTGCCCCTGACGGAAGTAGCAGTCAGCCAACAGATAGTGGGCCTTCACGGCGAACAAGCCGTTGGGGAACTTCGCCAGATAGTTTTCGAATCCGGCAATCGCTTTGCCATATTCACCCTCTTGGTAACGCCCTTCTACTGCAAGGAATGTGGTGCTGTCCTGCTCCACGGTCGAGATGGCCACCTTTGTGGTGCGCTTCACATAGGCGAAATAATCATCCACCCTGTTCTCCGCAATGTAGATGTTCTTCACCGTACTCAGCGCGTCGCGGGCTTCATCGGTGCCCGGATACTCCGTCAGCAAACGATCGAAGGTCCTAAGTGCTTGGGCATTGCGGTCGGTATTAAAGTAAATCAAACCCTGGTTGAGCAATGCCGTCTTCACATACACACTCTGCGGATACTGCTTGATGAAGTTGTTATAATAGGTCATCGCCATCTCATTGTTGTCGCACATCATATAGGTGTTGGCAATCTCAAGCATGGCCTTCGACTTCAATGGCGAATTCTCATAACGCTCGAAAATATAGTTCAAGTAGGTCAACTTCTCGGTGTTCTTGCCCTGGGCGCCGTAGGAGAGCGCCTTTTGGTAGGTGGCATAGTCGGCATCGCGTCCACCCATGTTGATTACTTTGTCGTACTGCACAATGGCCTCCGGGAAGCGGCTCTGCACATACAGACAGTCGCCCAGACGGTTGCGCACATCCGCCAGCATCGTCGCCGGTGTGGAGCTCTTGTCGAGTTCTGCAAACGCCTCGCGAGCATCTTCGTACTGCTCCTTTCGCATCAAGATATAGGCGTAGTCGTAGCGAGCCGCGTCGGCATAGGCCGAACTACGGGCATAGGATGACAGCAGGAATTTGTTCAGGCACCGTTCAGCGGCCTCCATGCGTCCTTCGCGGTAGTATTCGTCAGCCAGCAGGTAGTTGGCATCAGCCGTAATCCTTGGCACAGCATTGATCTTCACCGCCTTCTCATATAGTGCGGATCCCTCTTTGCGGTTGCCGCTGTTGCAAAGCTCGATGCCCCTGTTCAGCAGGGCCCTCTGGTAAGCCTGCTCCAACTTGGCATTGCGGGGATTTATCTTCTCCAACAACCGGATGGCCTCCTTGTAGTTGTTCGTCGAGCAATAGAGTTCTGTCAAAATCTCTTCGGCTTCGGTGCGGTGCTTGCTGCGCGGATACTTCTTCAAGTAACTCTCGAACGACTTGATACTCTCACCCATTGCGTTCTGGTTCAGTTCGCAGCTCAGCTTGGCGTAGTTGAACAGCGCATCCTCTTTGATTTTCTTGTTGAAATCCATCTTGCTGGCCTGAAGGAACATGCTACGGGCATCCATCTTGCGGTCCATCCTCACATAGCAGTCACCCAGCACATATAGAGCGTTTTGCGCCACACTGTCGCTGCACACCGTCTTCTTCTCCAAGTGCTTGGCAGCATCGGCGTAACGACCCAGCATGTAGTAGCAGTAGCCCACCTGGTAGTCGTTGTCCTGCGGGGTGCAGGCCCCCGCACCGCCGTTGTCGCTCACCGTGAGATACTCCAAAGCACGTGCATACTCGCCTCGGTTGAAATACACCTCCCCCACCATCTGGCCTATCTCCTCGCGCTTGAAAGCATTCGGATCCTCCATCAGCCTCGGCGCCATCTCCAGCAGTTCGTCCTCCCGTCCCAAGTAGTAGTAAATCCGGGCAATATAACTCGGCGCTATCTTAGCAAACTTGCGATCCTTCTGCAACTCTTGGAAGTTCTTCAACGCCAGTTCATACTGACCTTGCATGTATTGGATGTGTGCATAATAGTAGAGACTCGAGGAGCGGTATTTCGACTGTCCCTCCACCTGCTGCGAGAAGAGCTTCGAGGCCCGCTGCACGTCCCCTTTCACAAAGTAGCAGTAGCCCATCTTGAAGTTGTACTCGCTCCGGTGGTCATACTCCACCTCCTTCCCATCTACCTTGCGGTAATACTCCAACGCCCGCTCGTAATCGCCTCGGGTATAATGGAAATTACCCAGATAGAACTGCGCCATGTTGCAACGCGAACTCTGCGGATAGAGCCGCAGAAACTCCTCCAATCGGTAGTTCGCGTCGTTGTTGTCCAACTTCTCCGAGCAGACACCCGCATAGTAGCAGGCCTCAGCGGTGGTCAGGTCGGCGCGGCTCGTGCTTCCAGCGGCAATCTGGTCATAGATCTGCTGGGCGGCCGCATACTTCTGTTTCTGATACAAGTCTGTCGCCTGACGGTACAAGTCCCGCTGCCTGTCGCCCGAAGTCTCCTTCTGACCCATGGCCACAGGCCCCATCACTCCCATCAAGCCAACAAGCCCCATTAAAAACAACTTCTTCATATTATTCATCTTTCAATTTTCAACTCTTGTCATTTCTCTTCCCACGGTCCGCGCAGCAAGATGCCGCTCTCGGGCCAGGGTGTGTAGTCATATACCTGCCGACCTTCGGGGTCGAACAAAAGGAAGGTGGGATAACTCACCACCCCATAGTATTCCAGCATCCGGTAGTCTCCGGCGAAATGCAACCACTCCCAGGTGCAGCGTTTTCCTCGCCTGCTGTTGTTCAGGAAATGGTACATCTTCTGGTACTCACGGTCGCACGACACCGTCACAAACGCCACCGGATAACGGTTGCACACGCTGTCGTGGTAACGCGCCATCGCTTCTGTCTCGCGGAGACAACTCGGGTCATCCACCCGCACAAAGCTCACATACACCCACTTACCCTTCAACGAGTCCAACTTCTCCCCCAGGGCACCCCTCTCCGCGCTCCACGCCTCACTCTCTACACTTTGACCACCGGCCTCCGACCGCCACATTCCGCTCAAGCGCCCAGCCAACTCCCTGTGCTCTTTGAACTTCGTGTGTTCTCCGAGCATCTCCACCATCCGCAGCACACCCTCACGGTCATAGCGGGCGTCATAATAACTCTCCCTCAATGCCTCCAACGCCGCCAACTCCCTCACCTGCTCGTCCCGCAGCAGCGGCTCCACACCCAAGGAGTCCAGATACCGATCCAGATCGCCTTCTGCCACCCATGCCGTCATCCGCGACAACGGCAGCCGCTTGGTGCCAGCGCTCAACCAGTCGCCGTACAGCGAAAGGAACAGTCGCATATAATTCTCATCGTGATACAGCACGGGCTGTCCCTCGATGAACTGTTTCACCAACCTTCCCCGGCTACCGGGAAACATAGCCATCCGCATCTCCGCCACCGTGAACCTCGCATAACGCGAAAAGAAATCCATTCCCTCACTAAATGTCGAATACTTGCTGCTTAACACGGAAACCAGCGAGTCCATCCATCGGCGGTCGGGCTTGAAGCGGAAATCGAAATGCACGCGGTTGGAGTCGAGAAAGGCATCCACAAACTCATCAAACCGGTTGATTTTCAAATTCAACTCATCCTCTGGCAAATTCAGGAACTCCACATCCAATGCCACCGGTGCCAGGAAGATATTCCTCCACTCGTCCTGTTCCCAGTCGAAATGCGGCAGCCACACCTCGTACCGACGGCCAGGCTCGGCATAGAACGACTGGCTGTAGTTCTCCACCTGCAGGAACACCAGCCTCGGATAGCGAAGGTAAGTCTCCAACCGGAAGGCCCCGGTACTGTCAACCACAGCCTCGTCCAACAGCAATTCATTCTGTGTCAGCATGTCGCTGTAACAGCGCAACTCGATGCGCTTGCCTGTGGCATTCGACGCGGTACCTGTCACCGACACATTCCCCTGTGCACTCATTCCCGTCCACAGCAACAAAGCCAATATGATGGTCAAATTTTTTTTCATTATTAATAAAAACGCACATGCACGGATTATATTGCACACCCTTGCAACGAAGTTATCAACACCGCAACCTCCTAAAACCATGCACCATACACAAGATATCACCACCCAACGCGCCAACCCTCAAACCACCCCTCAAGACCTCGCCTTCCACTTCTAACCTAGCACTATGTTTGAACCATGCTTGAACCGACCTTGAACCAAACCAGTATCATCCCATAGGGTGAACCGCCATAGTTTTGTCCCAATACATAGGTCAAATGTACTTTGTATCACCCCATCAAAAGTGTTTGCATTTTTGTCCAGAATTGAATAGCAGCAGGCATCCGGATGATAAATTTGCCCAGTAATTTTTTTTTTTGTATTTTTGCCCGCACTTCCCCAAAAGGAAAAACATATTATCAAACTGAAAGACTTTTAAATCAAACAAAAAACTAAAAATGAGCAACAATAGATTCCGCACCGAGAGCGATCTCCTCGGTCCGAAAGAAGTCCCCGAAGAGGCTCTTTACGGCGTACAGACGATGCGCGCCATCGAAAACTTTAAAATCAGCGGCCGCAAGATGAGCGACTATCCCAGCTTCATCCGCGGCATGGCCTTTACGAAGAAAGCCGCTGCTATGGCGAATGTCGAGGTGGGTATGATCACCCCCGAGCAGGGCGAAGCCATCATGTGGGCGTGCGACCAACTGATCGACGGCAAACACCACGACCAGTTCCCCATCGACATGATCCAGGGTGGTGCCGGCACGAGCACGAACATGTGCGCCAACGAGGTGATTGCCAACCTGGCCCTCGAACGCATGGGTCACAATCGTGGTGAGTACCAATTCTGCTCGCCCAACGACGTGGTGAATGCCAGCCAGAGCACCAACGACGCCTACCCCTGCGCCATCCACATGGCGCTGGCCTTGGAACATCTGGGCTTCATGCCGCACCTGGAGCAGATCATCGCAGCGCTGGATTACAAGCGCAAGGAGTTCGCCCATGTGATCAAAATGGGCCGCACCCAGCTGCAGGACGCCGTCCCGATGACGCTGGGGCAGACCTTCGGCGCCTTTGCCGACTCGCTGCGCGGAGAGTACAAGAACCTGAGAGTCACGGCCGACGAGTTCCTGATTGTGAACATGGGCGCCACGGCCATCGGCACGGGCATCTGCTCGAAGCCCGGCTACAGCGAGGCCTGCATCAAGGCTCTGCGTAAAATCACCGGATGGAACATCACGCTGGCCGACAACCTGATAGAGGCCACCAGCGCCACCACCTGCATGATTGCCTACAGCGCCGCCATGAAGCGCCTGGCCATCAAGATAAACAAGATGTGCAACGACCTGCGCCTCCTCTCCAGCGGCCCACGCTGCGGATTGAACGAGATTCACCTTCCCGAGCGTCAGCCGGGCAGCTCGATCATGCCGGGCAAAGTGAACCCCGTGATTCCGGAGGTGATGAACCAAGTGTGCTACAAAGTGATCGGCAACGACATGACCATCAGCCTGGCAAGCGACAACGGCCAGCTGGAGCTGAACGTGATGGAGCCTGTGATCGCCTACACCCTCTTCGAGAGCATCCACTTGTTGGAGAACGGATTGGACACCCTGAGGAACCTGTGCATCGACGGCATCCGCGCCAACGAGGAACGCTGCCGCCAGCTCGTGGAGCAGAGCATCGGCATCGTCACCATGCTGAACCCCATCATCGGCTATAAGACCTCGACCAAGATCGCCAAGGAAGCAAGCGAGACGGGCCGCGGCGTGTATGAGCTGGTGCTGGAACACGGCCTGCTGACCAAGGAGCAGCTGGACGAGATATTGAAGCCGGAGAACATGTTGCAGCCGGTGGATCTGAAACTGAAAGTTGAAAATTGATAACTGGAAATTGGAGACAATAAGGATAAAGAAAGGGCTGGATATTCCGCTTGGCGGGATGCCTGAGCGGACAGTAATTGATGCCCGCAACATGGGCCGCTACGCGGTAAAGCCGCCTGATGTAGTGGGCTTTACCCCACGACTGTTGGTAACCGAGGGCGAGACCGTTTCCGCCGGTCAGCCCTTGGTGGCCGACAAAAACGACCCACGCCTGACCCTTCCCTCACCCGCCGACGGCGTGGTGGAGGCCATCGTTCGTGGAGAGAAACGCCGGCTGCTGGAAGTGGTTGTACAATCCGGCAACACCAGCGCCGCAAAAGACTCCGGAGTCCCCGAACTCTCTCCCGGGTCGCCCGTCTGGTGGATGGTCAAGGAGCGTCCCTTCGGCATCATAGCCCGTCCTGAGCACAAGCCCAAGGGAATCTATATCAGCCTGAGGGACACCAACCCCCTGGCACCCGACTTGGACTTTGCGCTGAGAGGACGCGAGCATGAGTTTGAGGCCGGCGTAAAGGCACTTGAGGTCTATGCCCCTGTGCATTGCGTGAAGGCCGAAGGCCCGCACCCCGCCGGCAACATCGGCACCATAGTGGCCGCGTTGAACCCCATCAACAAAGGAGAGTGTATCTGGAGCGTGAATGCCCAGGACGTGGCCAACATAGGCCGTTGGGTAACGACCGGTGCCTACCGTCCGGAACGCGTCATCAGCGTCGGCGGCCCTGCGGCAAAGGCTCCCAAGTACTACCGCGTGCTCTGTGGCTCCAGCATGCAGCGCATCTGCGACGTGCAGCTGATGGATCCGTGCTACCCTCAACTACCCACTACCCACTACCCACTACCCACTCGAATCATATCCGGCAGCGTGCTCTCGGGCTCTACCATCGAGGCCGACGGCTTTCTGGGCATGTACGACCAGCAGGTGACATTCGTCGAGGAAGGCGACCAGTACGACTTCATGGGGTGGCTGATGCCGGGTCTCAAGAAGTACAGTTTCAGCTATACTTTCCTCAGCGGCCTGTTGAGGCCGTTCAAGGCCTTGGAGCCCTTGATGCCCGTCAAGCCCACCTACTCCTTCAACACCAACATGCACGGGTCGGTGCGCCCCTTCCTCTTCACGGGCAACTTCGAGCGTGTATTTCCCTTCGACATCTATCCGTTGCAGCTCATCAAGGCCTGCATCGTGGGCGACGTGGAGCTGCAGGAAAAACTCGGCATCTACGAGGTGGAACCCGAGGATTTCGCCCTGTGCGAATTCATCGATCCCTCCAAAACCGAGATACAAACCATTATCAGAAAAGCACTCGAAGTGCTTAGAAAGGAGGCTGTCTCATGAATATGAAATGGCTCGAAGACTGGTTCGACAAGATAGAACCCAAGGGCAAGTGGAGCTGGCTGGGGAGCACCTACGAAGCATTCCACACCTTCGCCTTCACACCCAAGACCGTGACCAGAAGCGGTTCGCATATCCGCGATGCCGTGGATATGAAGCGTTCCATCATCATCGTGGTCATCGCGCTGATTCCCGCCTTGCTCTTCGGCATGTGGAACATCGGCTACCAGACCTACAACGCTGACCCCGCCAATTTCAATTTTCAATTTTCAATTTTCAACTTGTGGTGGTTCGGCTTCCTGCGCATGCTGCCGCTCATCGTGGTGAGTTATGCCGTGGGCCTGTTCATTGAGTTTGCCTTTGCCCAATACCGTCACCATGAGGTGAACGAGGGCTACCTGGCCACAGGCCTTCTGATCCCTATGATTGTGCCCGTCACCACACCGCTGTGGCAACTGGCGCTGGCCGTAGCCTTTGCCGTCATCATCGGCAAGGAGGTCTTCGGCGGCAGCGGCATGAACTTCCTCAACCCCGCCCTCGTGGCACGCGCTTTCCTCTTCTTCGCCTACCCCACCCACATGAGTGGCGACAAGGTGTGGATTGCCAACGACCTCTGGGGCAGCGACGCCATCGCCGGCGCCACGCCTATGGGCGAGCTGGCCGCAGGCATGCACCCCTCGGCTTCGGCCCTCGACATGCTGATAGGCACCATCCCCGGCTCCACCTGCGAGACCTCGGTCATCGCCATCGCCCTGGGCGCCCTGCTGCTGCTCTTCACGGGCATTGCTTCCTGGCGCATCATGCTCAGCGTGTTCCTCGGCGGCGGCCTGATGGGCCTGCTCTTCAACGCCATAGGCTACAACGAGTACATGCAGCTGCCCTTCTACTACCACTTCCTCATGGGCGGCTTCGCCTTCGGCGCGGTCTTCATGGCCACCGACCCCGTCACCGCCGCGCAGACCAACACCGGCAAGTGGATCTACGGCCTGCTCATCGGTGCCTTCGCCGTGCTGCTGCGTGTCTGCAACCCCGCCTACCCCGAGGGCATGATGCTCAGCATCCTCTTCATGAACTGCATGGCACCGCTGATTGACCATTGCGTCGTCAGCCGCAACATCAAGCGCAGAGAAAGGAGGATTGCCCGATGAAAAAGACATTCTCTAACACCTATATCTTCATCTACTCCGCCGTGCTGGTGGTGGTGGCAGCCTTGATACTGACTGTTGTCAGCGTGAGCCTCAAGCCACTGCAGACCAAGAACCAGCAGGCCGAGACCAAGCAGATGATACTGAAGACCATCGGCGTCGAGGCCACACGCGACAACGCTGCGGAGCTCTATGCCAAGCATATCACCGAAGTCGACGACTACTACACATTCGACGGCGGCATCATCATTCCCCTCAAGGGTACCGGCCTCTGGGGTCCCATCTGGGGCTATCTGGCTCTCGACAGCGAGAGCACGGTGGTGGGCGCTGTCTTCGACCACAAGGGCGAGACCCCCGGCCTCGGCGGCGAGATTGCCACCGACAAGTTCGCCGCTCGCTTCATCGGCAAGCGTATGGACACCCAAGCTATCCATCTGGCCAAGAACGCCGACCACAGCAACCCCTACGAGGTTGACGCCATCAGCGGCGGCACCATGACCAGCAACGGCGTCACCGCCATGCTGGCCAAAGCCTATGACGACTACAACAAACTGAGAAAGGAGGCTACCGAATGAAAAACTTTGACCTCATAAAACTGCCTTTCAGCAAGAACAACCCCATCCTGGTGCAGGTGCTGGGCGTCTGCTCCTGCCTGGCCGTGACGGCACAGCTCAAGCCCGCCGTGGTGATGGCCCTCAGTGTCACCGTGGTGGTGATGCTCTCCAACCTCATCATCTCGCTGCTGCGCAACACCATCCCGCCGCGCATCCGCATCATCGTGCAGCTCGTCGTCGTCTCCACCCTCGTGGTGCTGGTGGACCAAGTGCTGAAAGCCTACATGTACGACGTCAGCAAGCAGCTCTCCGTCTTCGTGGGCCTGATCATCACCAACTGCATCGTCATGGGCCGCCTCGAGGCTTTCGCCATGGTGCAGAAGCCGTGGCCCAGCCTCCTCGACGGCCTTGGCAACGGCCTTGGCTACAGCGTCATCCTCATCACGCTGGGCTTCGTGCGCGAACTCTTCGGCAGCGGCACCCTCTGGGGCTACCCCGTCATGGAGAAGCTCGGTCTCTACGAGATAGGCTACGAGAACAACGGACTGATGATCATGCCCCCCATGGCGCTCATCCTCGTCGGCCTCATCATCTGGTGGCACCGCTCCCGCAACAAAGACCTTTGCGAGCAATAAGACTAACGCATTTACGCATTAACACATTAACGCTTTCGCAACATGGACTACATCAACATATTCATCAAGTCGATCTTCGTCGATAACATGATCTTCGCTTTCTTCCTCGGCATGTGCTCGTACCTTGCCGTGAGCAAGACGGTGAAGACATCCGCGGGCCTCGGCATAGCGGTCACCTTCGTGCTGCTTATCACCGTGCCCATCAACTACCTGCTCAACAAATTCTTCCTCGCCCCCGGAGCGCTGGCCTGGATATCGCCCTCGCTGGCCGATGTCGATCTCAGCTTCCTGAGCCTCATTATGTTCATCGCGGTGATAGCGGCGATAGTTCAAATGGTGGAGATGATAGTGGAGAAGTTCAGCCCCGCGCTCTACAACTCGCTGGGCATCTTCCTCCCGCTCATCGCCGTGAACTGCGCCGTCATGTCGGGCTCGCTCTTCATGCAGGAGCGCGGCTACGCCAACATCGGCGAGGCCACCGTCTTCGCCCTCGGCAGCGGCATCGGCTGGTTCCTGGCCATCGTGGCCATCGCCGCCATCCGCGAAAAGCTGCGCTACAGCCACATCCCCCCTGCCCTCCGCGGCGTGGGCATCACCTTCATCATCACCGGCCTCATGGGCATGGCCTTTATGTCGTTCATGGGCTTTAAACTCTAACACAATGCTCCATAAATCAAAGCTCCTGGCTCCTGCGGAGCCGAAATCCATAAATCTTATAAATTATTCCGCCTTCGGCAGTAGGCTTACGCGAAGCGCTTTAATCTATAAGATTTATAGATTTCGTATGGTTGCCGGCGGCTTGCCGACCGCGTAACCATACAGGAAATTAATGATTAACAGAGTCAACAAGATATACCGACTATGACAACAACACTTATAACAGCCATTGCGATAATATTGGTCGTCATCCTGCTTTTGGTGGCGGCGCTGCTCATCTTGCGTGCCAAGCTCATCCCGCAGGGCAACGTGAAGATTACTATCAACGACGACAAAGAACTCACCGTACCGACTGGTGGCACCTTGATTAGCACCCTCGGCGATGCCGGCGTCCACCTGCCCTCGGCCTGCGGCGGCAAAGGCTCCTGCGGCCAGTGCAAATGCCGCGTGGTAAAGGGCGGCGGCAGCATCCTACCCACCGAGACACCCCACTTCAGCCGCAAGCAGATACAGGAAGGCTGGCGCCTCGGCTGCCAGGTGAAGGTGAAAGAGGACATGAGCCTGAAGCTCCCCGAGAGCATCCTCAGCATCAAGGAGTACGAGTGCACCGTCGTCAGCAACCGCAACGTGGCCACCTTCATCAAGGAGTTCAAGGTGCAGCTGCCCGCAGGCGAGCACATGGACTTCGTGCCCGGCTCCTACGCACAGATCAAGATTCCCACCTTCCGCATCAAATACAGCGACTTCGACCGCAACCTTATCGGCGACGAGTACCTGCCCGCTTGGGAGAAGTTCAAGATGTTCGACCTCGTCTGCGTCAACACCGAGCCCACCGTCCGCGCCTATTCCATGGCCAACTACCCTGCCGAAGGCGACGTCTTCATGCTGACGGTTAGAATCGCCACACCACCCTTCACGGCCGACCGCAGCGGTTTCCAGAACGTCAATCCCGGTATCGCATCCAGCTACATCTTCTCGCTGAAGCCCGGCGACAAGGTCATCATGAGCGGCCCTTACGGCGAGTTCCGCGTCCGCGGCACCGAGGACGGCACCTGGCGCGACGACCCGCAGGGCAACGAGATGATATGGGTCGGCGGCGGCGCCGGCATGGCTCCCCTCCGCGCACAGATCATGCACCTCACACGCACGCTGCATTGCACCCACCGCCCCATGCACTACTTCTACGGTGCCCGCGCCCTCAACGAGGTCTTCTACCTCAACGACTTCCACCAACTGGAGAAAGACTTCCCCAACTTCCACTTCCACC
>DGIA01000013.1:39571-52134 GCA_002392965.1 Bacteroidales bacterium UBA3834
TCCACCTGGCCCTCGACCGTCCCGACCCCGCTGCCGACGCCGCCGGAGTGCCCTACACCCCCGGCTTCATCCACCAGGTCATGTACGACACCTACCTCAAGGACCACCCCGCACCGGAGGACATCGAATACTACATGTGCGGTCCCGGCCCCATGAGCAAGGCTGTCGTCACCATGCTCGACAACCTCGGAGTACAGCCCGAGAATATTGCTTATGACGACTTCGGCGGCTGACCACGAGGCGAAAACCGCCGAGTGAATGTCATCCCAAGGTGGCTGACCATCACCGCAGCAGCAATACCGTCCCCATATACCGCTTGGCATACTTTCCTGCCAGGCGGTATTTGCATACGTAGGTATAGACACCCTGCGGACACGGCTTTCCATGCCCATCTCGTCCGTCCCAGCCCGCAGCAACATTTGTCAAGGTGGCCACCAGCACCCCTTCGCGGTTGTAGATTGTCATCTCGTATGTCTCGACGATCTGGTTCGTCACCATCGCAAAGCGGTTGTTCGTCGTCTCGCCAGGGGTGAAAACATTGGGAAACCACACCGACACAATCTCGACTGGGAACAGCAACAGGGTGTCGGTACAGCATCCATTTGCAGTGCATCCTATCTCCCTCACCCACAGGCTGTCGCCAAACACCTCGTCAAAGTGCCAGCGCACCTTCCGTCCCATGACCTCGCCGCCGTCGGAAAAGGTCCACCGCACACTTGTCACCTCCGACAGTTCCTCCAGCGTCAGCACCGGATTGTCGAAATCCACCGACTCGCAGTCGGCAACGACCCGTAGCTCCGGATAAGCCTGCACCACTATCACCACGCTGTCTGCCACCTCACCGCCTCGCGTCAGCAGGTAATAGGTAGTGGTTGTCTGTGGACTCACCGTCAGCGACGGAAATCCCTGAAAGGCGTCAAGTGCGGTGTCCACGGGTTGCGATGTCCAGCGGTAGTAGTCCGTCTGTTCGGCCTTAAGCGTCACGCTGTCGCCCAAACAGATACCCGTGCGGTCAGCCACGATAACAGGACGAGCGCCGTGGGCCATGAGGAATACCAAGTCTTCGGCATGGCAGTAGCGGCAAAGGCTGATATTGGTCATTCGCACTGGCTGTTGCAGCACAATAGAGAGCGTTATTTGCCGGTATTGCCCGGCTGACAACTCCACCTGCAACGGATTACATATCAATGTGCTTTCCATCAGAAGGATGTCGTTTTCATACACCTGCACCGGCAACGGGCTGCCATCACCGAGGGTAACCTCGAGGCGGTAGCGTGTCTGCGGCTCGACGGGTACCGTCAACTGCAACTGCTGCACCGTGGTGTCCATCTCCGCACCGCGGTAGATGTGGTTCAGAGTGTCGAACCGCTCCGCCTCGAGCCTCACCCACTGCTCGCTTTCAGGCAGCAGCGTGAAGCTGGTATTACGTGCAGTATCGTTGGTAAAAAGTTCCGCGGGGCTCCAGCGGTAGCTGTCGGCCTCGGTCTCGGCCCAGATGGGCACCTCGGTGGGCTGCGAGATATACCACTCCAGCCGTTCCACCCCTATCTCGGCGTCGCACTCTATCGGAGGCAACGACCTGATACTGAGCTCCAGCGAGTCCTTGATGGGGCAACCGTAGGCGTTCAGCCCGTGGTCATCCACATAGCCGCCCGCCAGCGTCAATTCGCGACCAGCAAAGAGGTAGGCATCGCCTGGGAAAATGCTGTCCACAGCGATGCTGATGTCCGACGTCAGAACACGCAGCGTCAGAACACGCACATGTAGCACACAGTTGCCGTCGGGAAGGGATTCGTAATCATGTTGAGTGAAGGAGTGCAGGCCTGTGTCGGCGGTCTGCTGCGCGGTGAGGGTGAGGCCGTTGCCGCTGTAAGGAGTGTGCTGGCACACGGTGTCGGTGAGGTACACCGTGTCGGTCGTTGTGGCAGGGTTGCACACCTGTGTGCTGGCCTCGAAGCGTTTGATCATCAGTTCGTAAAGAAAAACAGAAATATCGTAGAAGCCGTTGGGGTGCGGCCATGCCTGTAGTTCTGTGCGCATGCGCAGGGCGAAACGGTAGCCGTTGGGGATGCTGTCGTGGACGGGCAGGCAGTAGTCTCTCCACTCGAGGTAGCTACCCGGGTAGGTCCATACGCACATCGTCCCTGTCTGCGTGAACGTCTCGTTAGGGTGCCCGATGTCGCGCACCCAGCCCACATCGACGAAGGCATAGTAATTGGTGCAAACGGGGTGGACGGAGCGTTGGTATTTTTGCAGCACCATCGTCAGGTTGATGCTGGCCGGCTGCTGCTCGAACTCGGGCGCGATGAGCATCGCCAGTCCGTCGTTCAACGAGTCGCCAACGCCTATCTGGGTATAATGTGTGTCAGGCGTACCGTCTGGATAATTGGCGACGAAGCCGAAAAACCCCGCAGCGTCTCCTCCTGCATCATTGGAAGAGCGTTCGATGTAGCCCGTCCAGCAATTGTCATGGTTGAGACCCACCTCCCAGGCGGTAAAGCTGTATCCCCATGAAGTAGTATGCCACTCGGTGTGGAACCCTGTTCTAAGGTCGGTAGTATAGGGCAGCGGCAACGGGTCGCATTGCCCGCGGGCCGCCTCCATGGCCACCAGCATCGCCAGCATCAAAAAGAGCTTTCGACCTATCCCTGTCATAATTCTTTTCATCATCGGACCAATTCCTCCTTAGACAACTACAAATCAAATAAATAACCAACAAACCCCATTAATCTATCCAAGGACAAAGGTACAAAAAAATTCTATTTCGCTGACATTTTCTGCAAAGATTACAACTTTTTTCTCCCCATAGTAAAGAATATAACATTTTTTTCTCCCCATTGTACAAAGAATACCATTTTTATTTCGTATATTTGCACACTGATACAATAAAGCAATAAAATATTAACACATTCAACAATATGGATTTACCGAAGATTCACTCCATCACAAAAAAGATTCTGGTGGCACTGCTGGGAGGCTTTCTGCTGCTCTTCCTGCTGTTCCACGCCACGGCCAACCTCTTCATCCTGCGCCACGACGAAGGCGCCTGGTACTCGGCCTTCTGCCATTTCATGGGTACCAACTGGATTGTGAAAATCTTTGAGATTGTGCTGCTCGGCGTCATCGTCTTGCACATCCTGCTGACCCTCTGGCTGGCCCTGACCAACCGGCTGGCCCGTCCCACCCGCTACCACCAAGCACAGAAGAGCAAAACCCACTCCACCTCGAAACTCATGGTGTGGTCCGGCATCCTCATTTTCGTATGCCTCATCATCCACTTCTGCGACTTCTACTTCGTCAAACTCGGATGGGTCAAGGGCGAGTACATGGTGAAGACCGAGAAGCTGCAGAGCCAGGAGATCATGGGGCTGGTGCAGTACTCGCAGCAGATGGGCATGACCCCCGAGGAGATGATCGACGAGCTGGAGGCCAAGTCGGCCATGTACGCCGACGAAAACGGCGACAACGACGAGGTGGCACAATACATCAGCAATATGCGCGACCAACTGGGCGTGATCAACATCGTGCAGCGCGCCAGCGAGGAGGGCAACATCACCGGCGACGGCCAATGGATACGCCACCTGACATACGACGAGCGCCAGACGCTGAAACGCGTGCTGCCCGAGAGCGATTCCGAGCCCGATTTCTACTACATGGCCCGCGAGAAGTTCAGCCACTGGCATATCGTCCTCGGCTACCTCATCTTCTTCTTCGTCATCTTCATGCACCTGCGCCACGCCTTCCCGTCGGCCTTCCAGACCCTCGGCCTCAACAACTACAAGTACAACAACATCATCGAGGTCCTGGGCAAGCTCTACACCTGGCTGGTGGTGCTGATGTTCGCCGCCGTTCCCATCTTAGTTTATTTAGGATTATAACAACCATGGAAGTTAAAGAATTCAGAAGTTAAAGAAGTTAAAGCCAATAGCACCGCCTGATGCATTTGCCTGTTGGTATGCCGTCGGCTCGGCCGACAACTTCTAGCGAGCGCAGCGAGCAATAACTTCTTTACTTCTTTAACTCCCCAAATATTAAAGAATATGAAATTAGACTCCAAGATACCCGAAGGTCCCCTTTCCCAAAAATGGACCAACTACAAAGCCGCGCAGAAGCTGGTGAACCCCGCCAACAAGCGCAAGCTCGACATCATCGTGGTAGGTACCGGTCTGGCCGGTGCCTCGGCCGCCGCCTCGCTCGGCGCCCTGGGATTCCATGTAGATATCTTCTGCATCCAGGACTCGCCGCGCCGCGCCCACTCCATCGCCGCCCAGGGCGGTATCAACGCCGCCAAGAACTACCAGAACGACGGCGACAGCGTGGAGCGCCTCTTCAAGGACACCATCAAGGGCGGCGACTACCGTGCCCGCGAGGCCAACGTCTATCGTCTGGCCGAGGTCAGCGGCGACATCATCGACCAGTGTGTGGCGCAGGGCGTTCCCTTTGCCCGCGACTATAGCGGCCTTTTGGACAACCGCTCCTTCGGCGGCGCACAGGTCAGCCGCACCTTCTACGCCCGCGGCCAGACCGGCCAGCAGCTGCTGCTCGGCGCCTATGGTGCCTTGAGCCGCGAGATAGCACGCGGCACCGTGGTGCTGCACGAGCGCCACGAGATGATGGACCTCGTCGTGGTGCCCGACAAGGATGGCAAGCCTCGCGCCCGCGGCATCATCGTCCGCAACCTCGTCACCGGCGAGCTGGAGCGCTATGCCGCCCACGCCGTCGTGGTGGCCACGGGTGGCTATGGCAACGTCTACTACCTCTCCACCAACGCCATGAACAGCAACGGCTCGGCGGCCTGGGTCTGCCACCGCCGCGGTGCCGCTTTCGCCAACCCCTGCTACGTGCAGATCCACCCCACCTGCATACCCGTCCACGGCGACTACCAGTCGAAGCTCACCCTCATGAGCGAGAGCCTCCGTAACGACGGCCGCATCTGGGTGCCCAAGAAGAAAGAGGACGCCGAGGCCATACGCCGCGGCGAGAAGAACGCCCTCGACATCGCCGAGGAGGACCGCGACTACTACCTCGAGCGCCGCTACCCCGCCTTCGGCAACCTGGTGCCGCGCGACGTGGCCAGCCGCGCCGCCAAGGAGCGCTGCGACGCCGGCTACGGCGTGGGCCCCACCGGCCTGGCCGTCTATCTCGACTTCGCCGACGCCATCAAGCGCCTGGGACGCGACGTGGTGGAGCAGAAGTACGGCAACCTCTTCCAGATGTACCAGAAGATCGTCGATGTCGATCCCTACCAGTACCCGATGATGATCTACCCCGCTGTGCACTACACCATGGGCGGCCTGTGGGTCGATTACGAGCTGCAGACCACCATCCCCGGCCTCTTCGCCGCCGGCGAGGCCAACTTCAGCGACCACGGCGCCAACCGCCTCGGCGCCAGCGCCCTCATGCAGGGCCTGGCCGACGGCTACTTCGTCCTCCCCTACACCCTCCAGAACTACCTGGCCGACCAGATCTACGTGGGCAAGATCAAAGCCGAAGGCCCCGAATTCGACCAGGCCGAAGCCGACGTACGCGCACGACTCGACGGCCTGCTCGGCATCGCCCGTTCCGCACAAGAATCCCATGCCGACCACAGTGTCGATTACTATCACAAGGCCCTGGGCCGCATCATGTGGGAATACTGCGGCATGGCCCGCAGCAAGGAGAGCCTGGCCACCGCCCGGGAGAAAATCGCCGAACTCGAGGCCGACTTCTACCAGCACGTCTTCATCCCCGGCAAGGCCGCCGAGATGAACCCCGAGCTCGAGAAAGCCTACCGTCTGGAGGACTACTTCGAGCTGGCACGCCTCATCGTGGCCGACGCCACACAGCGCGAGGAGAGCTGCGGCGGCCACTTCCGCGTGGAGCATCAGACCGAGGACGGCGAGACCCTCCGCGACGACGACAACTTCATGTTCGTCGCCGCCTGGGAGTACCAAGGCCACGACAAGCCCGAAGTGATGTACAAGGAAGAACTCAACTACGAGCACATACAAATAGTTAAGAGGAATTATAAATAAAGTAGTTAAGTAGAAAGTAGTTAAGTAGCCAAGACATTACACCATGCCGGAACATTTGTCTTAACTACTGCCCGAAGGGCGAGCGAAGCGATAACTACTTACCTACTTAACTCCTAAACAAAGATAGAACGATGAAATTCACACTCCATATCTGGCGTCAGGAGAACGCCCGCGCCAAAGGGCACTTCGAGACCTACGAGATCGACAACATCAGCGCCGACTGCTCGTTCCTCGAGATGCTCGACCAGCTCAACGAGAAGCTCATCAACGACAAGATAGCCCACCCCGTGTGCTTCGACAACGACTGCCGCGAGGGCATCTGCGGCATGTGCGGCCTCTACATCAACGGCCGTCCCCACGGCAACGACGACGGCGTCACCACCTGCCAGCTCCACATGCGCCACTTCCACGACGGCGACGAGATCTGGGTCGAGCCCTGGCGCGCCAAAGCCTTCCCCATCATCAAGGACCTGGTGGTCGATCGCACCGCCTTCGACAAGATCATCCAGGCCGGCGGCTACATCAGCGCCACCACCGGCGGCGTGCCCGACGCCAACAACATACTCATACCGAAGCACATCGCCGACCAGGCCATGGATGCCGCCGCCTGCATCGGCTGCGGCGCCTGCGTGGCGGCCTGCAAGAACGCCTCCGCCATGCTCTTCGTCGGCGCCAAGGTGAGCCACCTCAACCTGCTGCCCCAGGGCTATCCCGAGGCCATGGACCGCGTGCGCAACATGATCATCAAGATGGACGAGCTCGGCTTCGGCGGATGCACCAACACCTACGCCTGCGAGGCCGAGTGTCCCAAGCAAATCAAGCGCCAGAACATCGCCCGTCTGAACCGTCAGTGGATAGGCCAGATGTTCGGACGCGACCGCAACGAGGCCTGACAACCCGCTTTGTCAATTGCCATCCCCCTGCTGTACGGTCCGTCACAACACCGTCGCCTCACCGTCTCACCTCCGTCTTTGGACGGAGGTGAGACGGAGGTGAGACGGAGGTGAAACGGAGGTGAGACGGAGGTGATGGCTAATCACCAACAATGGTGAGGGTGCCGTTAAACAGAAAGTTCGTAATTTTGCAAATCGAAAAAAACGAACAAATCATGACACACGAACATCATCACGAACACGAACACCACCACGACCACGGACACGAACACCACCATGGTCTGCACCATCACCATCACGCACACGCGATAGAGAAACTATCCACTATATATATAGTGGCGGTAGCGCTCAACCTGACCTTCGTCATCGTCGAGGCGGTGGCGGGGGTGGTGGGCAACAGCATCGGCCTGCTCAGCGACGCGGGCCACAACCTGAGCGACGTCTTCTCGCTGCTGCTGGCCATGATCGCGCTGAAGCTGGCCTCCTCCCACGCCACCAAGCGCTTCACCTATGGCCACCGCAAGGCCTCGGTGCTCATCTCGCTGCTCAACGCCATCATCCTGCTGGTGGCCGTGGGGGCCATCATGGTGGAGAGCATCGACAAGTTCTTCCACCCCACCGAGGTCAACGGCACGCTGATCATCTGGACCGCCGCCGTGGGCATCGTCATCAACGGCCTCACGGCCTGGGCCCTCAGCCGTCAGCAGCAGCACGACATCAACACCCGCGGCGCCTTCCTCCACATGCTGGCCGACACGCTGGTCAGCGTCGGCGTGGTGGTCAGCGGCATCGTCATCCACTACACCGGCTGGACCGTCATCGACCCCATCATCGGCCTCGTCATCGCCGTGGTGATCCTGGTCAGCACCTGGGAGCTGCTCTCCGAGAGCCTGCGCATGAGCACCGACGCCGTGCCCGAAGGGTTCGACGTGGAGGAGATCTCCCGGAAGATTGAAAGCCAGGAAGGGGTGCTCAACGTGCACCACATGCACATCTGGGCCATCTCGACCACCGAGACGGCGCTCACCTGCCACATCGTCATCCCCGAAGCCTCGATGCTCGAGGAGGTGACAGACCGGGTGAAAGAGCTGCTAGACCACGAGGGGATACACCACAGCACCTTGGAGCTGGAAACCCGTAGCAGCCACTGCCACGATCACGACTGCTGCGGCTGACGCAGCCCTTCGATGGCGGCGACCATCTTGTCCCAACCGTACTTCTTCTTCTCCTCGCGCACGCCGTCGGACAGGCGCCCTGTCCAGTCTTCGGCGAAGAAGCGCACCATGGCGTCGGCGATGGCCTGGGGACGGGGTTCCACCACAAAGCCGGCCTTGCCGTCGGGCACAATCTCGGGCAGGCCGCCCACACGGGTCACCAGCATGGGCTTCTCGAAGTAGTAGGCGATCTGGCTCACCCCGCTCTGGGTGGCGCTCTTGTAGGGCTGTGCCACCAGGTCGGCGGCGCAGAAATAGCGGTTCACCTCGCTGTCGGGGATGAAGTCGGTGTGCAGCACCACCTTGTCGCCCAGTCCGAGACGGGCAATCCGGTCGTGGTAGGGCTTGGGGTCGCCGTAGAACTCACCGGCCACCACCAGCTTCACCCGCAGCGGCTCCAGCCGTGGGTCGGCCATCGCCTCGAGCAGCAGGTCGAGCCCCTTGTACTCGCGTATGAAGCCGAAGAAGAGCACATATCGCTGGTCCTCGGGCAGGCCGAGCAGGTGCAGGGCCTCCTGCCGGGAGAGCACCTCGCCGTAGTGGTCGTAGAGCGGATGGGGGCTGTAGCAACGGGGCCGGCGGCGACGCGGGTCGAAACGGTCGATGTCCTCGAGCACCGATTGGCTGAGGGTGACAAAGGCGTCGTTGGAGCCGACGAAATAGCGGGAGAAGAGGCCATCGCCAGGACGGTGCTCGTGGGGGATGAGGTTGTGCAGGATGGCCACACGGCGGGTGCCCTTCGACCGGGCGCCGCGGAGCACCGTGCCAAGGCATGGGGCCATGAACGGCAGCCAGAAGGCGCTGACGACCAAGTCGGGATGCCGACGGCGGATGTAGCGGCCTGTGCGCAACCAGCTGAAGGGGTTCACCGAGCTCATCATACGCCTGATGCGTAGCCCTTCGGGAGCTGGGTCGGTGCTGTACTGCGTCTTGCCGGGGAAGAGGAAGGAGGGATACTGCAGGGTGAAGGTGACAAGCTCCACCTCATGTCCCTGCGACTGATATTCACGAGCCAGACGCTCGCTGAACGCCGCGATGCCGCCGCGGTAGGGCCAAGCCGGGCCGATGATAATCACTTTCATAACAAGAAAAGGCATCTACGTTAGTTTAGATGCCTTCTGTACCCCGGGAGGGACTTGAACCCTCACGCCCTTGCGAGCAACAGATTTTGAGTCTATCGTGTCTACCATTCCACCACCAGGGCATGCTTTCTTCTTTCGAAAGCGGGTGCAAAATTACACACATTTTTTGACATGGCAAAACTTTTTTTTGCCAGTCGCCTAAAAATGTGTATCTTTGCAGTCGTCAAATGACAGAAAAAGAACATCCTAAAACAATATAAAGAACCATCAATCAACGGACTAATGAACAACATGCGTTCTGACAAAGTCTTTATTTTTGCCGGCCGGGCCACTGCCGATTTGGCTCGCCGAGTGGCGGAAATCTATGGTATTCCGCTGGGCAATTCCACCGTTTTTCAGTACGCCGACGGCGAATTCCAACCTTCCTACGAGGACACCATCCGCGGTGGCATCGTGTTCATCATCCAGAGCACCATCCCGCCCACGGACAATCTCTTCGAGCTGCTGATGATGATTGACGCCGCCAAGCGTGCTTCGGCCCAGAAAATCATCGCCGTCATCCCCTACTACGGCTTCGCCCGTCAGGACCGCAAGGACAAACCGCATGTGCCCATCGCCTCGAAGCTCATCGCCGACATGCTCAGCGTGGCCGGCGTCGATCGCGTCATCACGATGGACCTGCATGCCGACCAGATCCAGGGATTCTTCAACATCCCCGTCGATCACCTCTACGGCTCGTCGCTGTTCATGCCCTATATCCGTGAGAAATTCGACATCGACGACGTGATGTTCGCCAGTCCCGACATGGGTGGCAGCAAGCGTGCCGGCACCTATGCCAAGACGCTGAACAACAGCTTCGTCATCTGCTATAAGCATCGCAACAAGCCCAACGAGATCGGCGAGATGCGCCTCATCGGCGACGTCGAGGGCAAGCATGTGATCCTGCTGGACGACATCATCGACACCGGCACCACCATCTGCAAAGCCGCCGCCATCATCAAGGAGAGCGGTGCCAAGAGCGTGAGCGCCATGATCACCCACCCCGTGCTTAGCGGCCAGGCCATCGAGAAGGTGGAGGCCTCTGAATTGGAGGAGCTCGTTGTGGCCGACACCATCCCGCTGAAGCGTCCGTCGGACAAGATTCACGTGCTGAGTTGCGACTGGCTGCTGGCCGAGGCCATCCGCCGCGTGGTGAACTACGAGAGTCTCGACAACCTCTACGAGACCACCCTGCACCGCAAGGGTGTCATCAAGAGAATGAACGAGTAATAATTGAATGCGTGAATGTGTAAATGCGCCAGTCGCTTGCGCAGTTGACACATTGACAGATAGATTAACAAATTAACAAACCAAAAACATTAAAACAATGAGAGTAGTATCAATGAGCGGTTCTCTGAGAGAGAACGTAGGGAAAAAGGATGCTAAGGCTCTGCGTCGCGACGCCAAGGTGCCTTGTGTCATGTACGGTAAAGGCGAGCAGATTCTGTTCAGCGTCGATCAGACTGCCTTCCAGCGCATTCTGTTCAACCCCGAACCCTGCTTCCAGAAAATCACCATCAACGGTGTTGACCACATGGCCATGCTGAAAGACATCGACTTCCACCCCGTGACCGAGATTGTCTATCACGCCGACTTCTATGAGCTGACCGACGACAAACCCGTCGTGATGTCCATCCCCGTGCACACCAACGGCACCAGCAAGGGTGTGATGAAAGGCGGCAAGCTGGCTTACAAGCAGAAACACCTCAACGTGAAGGCCATCCCCGCCAACATGCCCAGCGAGGTCCTTATCGACATCACCAACCTGGATATCAACCAGCGTATCCGCGTGCAGGATATCGCCTGCGAGAACTACACCATCCTCAACCCCAAGAGCGCCGAGGTGGTCAACGTTCTGAGCACCCGTGCCAGCGCCACCGCCGGCGAGGGAGAGGGCGAAGCCGCTGCCGAGTAATCGACAACAGACGACAGACAAACCAAAGGGCGAGCCTTGCGGCCCGCCCTTTATTATTGAACGACAATGGAAACCATCAAGAAGATATACAAGATAGGCTACGGCCCCAGCAGCAGCCACACCATGGGTCCACACCGGGCCGCCACCCTCTTTGCCAAGCGCACCAAGAACGCCTCGCGCTACCGCGTCACCCTCTACGGTTCCCTCGCCGCCACCGGCCGGGGGCACCACACCGACATGGCCATCACCCGTGGCCTGGCACCCAAAGAAGTGGAGATTGTATGGCGGGCGGATATCGTCAAACCGTTCCACACCAACGGCATGCTCTTCGAAGCCCTCGACGCCGACGGCTCCACCATCGACACCTGGCTGGTATATAGCACCGGCGGCGGCTACCTGGCCACCGAGGAGGGCGAGGTGCCGCTGGGCATCACTCCCGAAGGCGAAGTCTATCCGCACAACACCATGAAGGAGATTATGGAGTATATCGACAAAGAAGGATTGTCGTTCTGGGAGTATGTGGAACAATGCGAAGACGGCTCTCTCTGGTTTTACCTCGAGGAGATGTGGCAGCAGATGCAGCAGACCATCGAGGAGGGCCTGCAGGACGACCGCGTCATTGCCGGCGGCCTGCACTTGCGCTCCAAGGCCCACCAGTACCATGTGCGCGCCAGCGGCTTCAAGCCCTCGCTGCAGAGCCGTGCCCTGGTCATCGCCTATGCCCTGGCCACCAGCGAGCAGAATGCCTGCGGCGCCAAGATTGTCACCGCCCCCACCTGCGGCTCGAGCGGCGTGCTGCCGGCCGTGCTCTACCACCTGAAGAAGAACCACGGCTTCAGCGACCGCGAGATACTGCGGGCCATGGCCACCGCCGGCCTCTTCGCCAACGTCATCAAGACCAACGCCACCATCAGCGGCGCCGAAGCCGGCTGCCAGGCCGAGGTGGGCAGCGCCTGTGTGATGGCCGCTGTGGCCAGCAACCAGCTCTTCGGCGGCAGCCCCAAGCAGATAGAATACGCCGCCGAGATGGCCATGGAGCACAACCTGGGTCTGACGTGCGACCCCTTGTGCGGCCTCGTCCAGATACCCTGCATCGAGCGCAACGCCATGGCCGCCCTCCGCGCACTCGACATCAACATCTACGCCATGATGAGCGACGGCCGGCACATCATCAGCTTCGACAAAGTGGTGAAAACCATGAAACTCACCGGCCACGACCTGCCCAGCCTCTATAAAGAGACCTCCCTCGGCGGCCTGGCGCTGGACGACTGACCGACCGGCAGCACCCAAATGCTCCGTATATAACGGTTCTCCCCCTGCCCTATCGCAACGATATCGTTGTATAGTATAAAACATATAGGGAGAGCCTTGTTTGTGCCTAGTGTCTTGCGCTGAAAAAAGTTGAC
>DGIA01000017.1 GCA_002392965.1 Bacteroidales bacterium UBA3834
CCTTTGCCTGGGCCGACAAGATGGCACAAGACGGCTATACGGTAACTATTGATTATGATGATGATAAAGGAGTATATAACTGCATTGCCATCAAATAAAAAACTCTGTCAAATAAAAAACATTTCGTATCTTTGCAAAATCAATTAACTATGAAAACGGTTTTAATCATAGACAAGACATCGAATCTCAAAAAGGCACTTGCTTTTTTAGGTTTACTCTTTGCTTTTCTGCTCACAGGCCCTGTGCTGGCTGGAGATTACGTAAGGAATATGCCGTATGAAGATGCACAGGGTGTTTTGGTCAGAAGTTATACACAGAATCAGTGCGTTGTATGCAATTCCAAGCCAACGGGGGAATGTATATTCACGTTGGTGACGAATGGGGTGACTCCGCTTTATAAAATGTATGTGAATATTGACTCTGTCCTCGATTTTGAGATATACCAAGGTTATGTATATTTTTGCGGATGGAGGACAAACAACGTGCAAAAGAATGGTGTGCTTGGCTACTTCGACATCAACCAGATGCCCAATGCCGTGGTCTATTATTTCGACCTGCCTTGGGTGCAAACATTGAAAAAAATGGATGCCGGCGGATTTGTTGACGGCACGCATATGGTGGCTGTCGGCACAGAAACTTCGGGTAAAACCACCATAATAGATGCTGCCCAGCAAGGTTCCTTCTGGACGATAGACTATGGAGTGATAGACTCTACCAAATATTCGTTCTATGATGTGGCCATAACAGACAGTCATGTTGTGGCAACGGTTGGATGCAGGCATCTCCCATTGATGCTTTTTTTTGACGAAGTTCTGTGTTTTTTCAAAAAACCATCAGTTCCGGGCTATTCACCACTGTATCAAAGAAACTTCTACTCGACCGGAAGTTGGTTTATGGGTACATATTTGATTGCACATGGCGTAGGAAATGAATTTTATACAGTGTCAAACTCGACACGGGGAAGCGACTATAATTTATTGTCGTTGATGGGCACTACACCAATAACAAAGGTGAATTTCTCACTGGAGTCATTCTCCACGATACAAGATTTGAGATTCAATCCATTGGGGAATGCGTTGAACTTATTGATCACAACATCACAATCGACGCCGATAAGCCGCATCTATAATTTTCGTGAACCCCTTGCACTAGCAACACTAACGGATGGACACTCGTACAACAAGGCTACACTCACCTCATTGGACGTAATAAACGGTGATCAAACCCATTTTGTAGCGGCGGGAAGGGGCGCATCGGGTTTTTCCGGGTTGCACCTCTGTGAATATGCTTTTAACAATTGGGGAACTTGTTTAGGTTTTTTGAATTTGAATTGTACGACAGGCGCCTTTGAATTGCATGAGAGATCTGTCTATTTTCACGACAATCATATAAACATGGTGCCGGAAACAATGTATGGGCAAGAGAAGCAACTCATTATTAACACAATTTGCGGACAACGACAAGAAAGAGAATAACCATAAAAAAACATAATAAAATGAAAAAAATAGTTTTAGCGTCACTTTTGATGCTGGCGATTGCTGGAAGCGTGTTGGCACAAGACACGATCCACTCAAAAAATGTCAAGCCGAACTATCTGGTTGGGTGGAACTGGCCGCAGTTTAACAATAATTACGGCTATTTGATAATGCGTGAAGGTGGTGGCGAGATGAATGGGGAAGGATTCCGCATCCTGACCGATGACACGCTGACCATTTACGGCATCGCCGCCTGCATGTCAACTGTATATGACTTGTTTCCCGACCAGTTTCAGCATCCTGAATACCAGAATTTTGACACGACGTATAAGGATGTCTATGATTTTCTGTGCCTCTATGCCAATGAGGCCGATACCAATCTGCGGGTAATCAGCGAAAAGTTGAAGGTGCACATCCGGTTTACACCAATTGACTACTACCTTGATTTGGGAATAGAAAATCAGTATAACCATGATACATGTCCCCCGTTACCGTTCTACGAACGCTATTTCGATTCCGCGGTCACTGTGGTGGATTCGTTCTACATTGGACGATACTGTCATGCACACCAGCAGGTGCCTGGTGGCGGACACACCTCGATAGCGGTTGACCTTGCCACAGTCGCCGACAATGTGGCATGGATTCCTATCAGGGTGGCTACGCATTGTGACTATTCAGGACTACATACCGATGATTCGAATTACTGGAAATGGCATTTTTACCCCGAGGATTGGGGGTTGTCGTTCACCAGGTATTATCCGTTGATATTCCCGATACTGACCCCCCGGCCCGACACGACGAATGTAGATCCTCCCGACACCATCATGGGCGGCGACACCACGCGTGTGGATCCCGACACGCTGGGCATCCAGTCGCCCGAACTGCTGAAGCGCTACACTTCCGTGCAGCCCAACCCCGCCACCGAGACGGCGAAGGTGATCTCCAGTTTCGGGCTGACCCGCATCGAGGCCTTCAACAGCGCGGGCGACCGCGTCTATGACGCCCCGCACACCGGCCTCACGGCCACCCTCGACGTGAGCCGCTGGCCCGCCGGCACCTACATCCTCCGCCTCCACACCCCCGCCGGCACCGTCGGCAAGAAGCTGATCGTGCGGCGGTAGCAGGCGGGAAACGTTTCCGTTTTCTGTGCCGGAAGTCGGTGAGCCTATGGCGGCATCTGTCGCCATAGGCTTGCTTTACACCTCCTGTTTAGAGATGCGGGATGTGACTGATATTGATAGGCTTGCGCAAAAACATCACTTGTAAACACAAATAAACCAGAGGTTTGGCAGGTCATCCTCCAGGGTTCCTCCATAGATCTTCCATAGATCCTAAGTACATCCTCCATACAGCTTTGTCGGGTTTTAACTTTTGTTTGCAAGAAAAAAAATTTGCGGGTACTAAATTTTTAGTAAATTTGCAGTTCAAAATCATCGGCGGTTATTTCCGCTGAAATGGTGTGAACCCTTGAATAACAAACAATAAAACAATAAACGACCATGAAGAAGTTTGCATTGGTTTGCCTTTTTGCCAGCATGGCATTCATCGGCAACGCTCAGAACACTGAGACCAAAGACGTGCCCGAACACGGCGCCAAGATTCGCTTTGAGGAGATGGAACACCAGTACGGTACCATCCAGAAGGGTGGTAACGGCGACTGCGAGTTCAAGTTCTGGAACGACGGTGACGAACCGCTGATTCTCCAGAGTGTGAAAGCCTCGTGTGGATGCACCACCCCCAGCTACACCCAGAAGCCGGTCATGCCCGGCCAGAGCGGTGTCATCAAGGTGCACTACAACACCAACAATGTGGGCGGTTTCTCGAAGACCGTCACCGTGACCAGCAATGCGGTGAACAACCAGCGTGTGGTGCTGCGCATCAAGGGCAATGTGAAACAGGAGGTTCCTGCCGCCCAGCCCCAGGCAGCCCCCGAGAAGAAGTCGGCCGTGCGCAGCGAAGGCAAGGCTGCTGTGCCTGCCGATCCGGTGAACGCCATTCAAGTCACTGAACCTATCAAGATTAAAAAATAAGTTTCCACATGCCTCAGATTTCCCACAAAGGACAGGAATTGCCACAGTCGGCTATCCGCAAGCTGGTTCCTTTCTCCGATGCAGCCAAGGAACGTGGAATCCATGTCTATCACTTGAACATCGGACAGCCCGACATAGAGACCCCCAAAGGGGCTTTGAAGGCATTGGCCGAGAATGCCCGTGAGCTCCCGCAGAGCAAGGGAGTGCTGGAATACAGCCATTCGGCCGGTATTCCCAGTTACCGCCGCGCCCTGTGCAACTACTATCACCGCCACGGCATCGACGTGACCCCCAACCAGATTATTGTCACCACCGGTGGCAGCGAGGCCCTCCAGATGGCTTTCACGGTGTGCCTGAATCCGGGCGACGAAATCATCATCCCGGAGCCTTATTACACCAACTACAATACCTTCGCCAAGCTGTGCGATGCCAAGATTGTCACCATCCCGAGCGACATCAAGACCGGCTTCGCCCTGCCTCCCATCGAGGATTTCGAGAAGGTCATCACTCCCCGCACCCGTGCCATTATGATTTGCAACCCCAACAATCCCACGGGTTACCTCTATACCCACGAGGAGTTGTTGAAGGTGGCCGGATTGGTGAAGAAGTACGACCTCTATCTGTTTGCCGACGAGGTGTATCGCGAATTCTGCTACGACGGACAGAAACATTTCAGCGTCATGCAGCTGGAAGGCCTCGAGCGCAACACCATTCTGTTCGACTCGGTGTCGAAGCGCTACAGTGCCTGCGGCGCCCGCGTGGGTTGCATGGTGACGCGCAACAGCGAGGTGTATGCCATCGCCATGCGTCTGGCGCAGGCCCGTCTGTCGCCTCCGTCGTTCGGCCAGATTTTCGCCGAGGCCGCCGTGGAGACTCCGCAGGAGTATTTCGATAAGGTGCAGGCCGAGTATGTGGCCCGCCGCAACGTGGTGGTGGAGGGTATCAACAAGATTCCCGGCTGCTTCTGCCCGATGCCGAAGGGTGCCTTCTACACGGTGATCGACCTGCCGGTGGATGACAGCGACAGGTTCTGCCAGTGGCTGCTGACGGACTTCTCGTACAACGGCGCCACCGTCATGCTGGCTCCCGCCACGGGCTTCTATGTGGATCCGGAGCGCGGTCGTCATCAGGCCCGTATTACCTACTGCATCTGCATCGAGGACCTCAAGAAGGCCATCAAGTGCCTGGAAGAGGCTTTGAAGGTGTATCCCGGCCGTATCCACTAATTGATGACACGCGACGAAAAACGGCAACAAGTGATATGCTCCTGCATTGAACAGCAGGAGCATATCGCTTCTATTGCCAAGCAGGAGATGGACTCGGCGCAGCAACAGAGCAACGACTACGGGGCCAATGTGGATCGCTACGACAGCTATCGCACCAAGATGCTGCGGTCGAGGGATATGTACGCCCGTCAGTACAGCAATGCCCAGACGGGAGTGCGCTACCTGCAAGACCTGTTGAAGCTGCCCCCGTTCGACAGGGTGGAGCATGGCGCCTGCGTGGTTACCGACAGGCAGAAGTTTCTGCTCTCCATCGGAGCGGGAAAATTCAACAACGGTAACGAAGTATGGTTCGCCATTTCGGCACAGACGCCCATCTATATGGCGTTGAAGGGCAAGCAGGTGGGCGACACCATCGTCTTCAACGGCCAAAGCCAGACCATCCGCGAGATTTATTAGCCGATGGTTTTCAGCAGTCATATCTTTCTTCTCTATTTCCTGCCGGCATTTCTGCTGGTGTATTTCCTTGTGCCGGCACGGTGGCGCAACATGGTCCTGCTGGTGGCGTCGGTGCTGTTCTACGCTTGGGGGGCGCCCGACTTTGTGTTGGTGCTGCTTGCTTCGACAGCGGGTGGTTTTTATCTTGTCAGGGCCATGGCCGCGACACACCGTGCGGGTGTCAAGCGGCTGTTGCTGGCGTTGGCGGTGGCGTTGCCGTTGGGATTGCTGGCATGGTTCAAGTATGCCAACTTCTTTGTCGATAACGTCAACGCTTTGTTGTCCTCGTTTGGGCTGGGTGTGATGACGTGGACCAAGGTGTTGCTGCCGATAGGCATCAGTTTCTTTTCGTTCCAGTCGGTCACGTACGCCGTGGATGTCTATCGCGGCGGGTGTGCCCCGATGAAGAAACTGACGGACTATATGCTTTACATCGTCATGTTCCCGCAGTTGATTGCCGGCCCTATCGTGCGCTATAACGAGATTGCCGACCAGATCACCGCACGGCGCCGGATACGTTGGGATGAATGCCTGCAAGGCTTTTATCGCTTCACTGTCGGTCTGGCCAAGAAGGTGCTTGTGGCCGACGTGATAGGGCGTACGGTAGATGTGACGTTGGCCGGCGACTTGTCGGCAATGGACATGCCTACTGCCTGGATTACCATCGCCGCCTATACCATGCAGCTCTATTTCGATTTCTCGGGTTACAGCGACATGGCTATCGGCCTGGGGCGTATCATGGGTTTCCGTTTCCCCGAGAATTTTGACAAACCCTATAATTCGGGAAGCGTCAGCGAGTTCTGGAGACGATGGCATATCACGTTGGGCAGCTTCATGCGCAACTATCTGTATATCCCATTGGGTGGCAACCGCCATGGAACCGTGCGCACTTATTTCAACCTGTGGGTGGTGTTCTTGCTCAGCGGATTGTGGCACGGAGCAGGGTGGAATTTCGTCATCTGGGGTGCTTGGCACGGAATGTTTCTGGTGTTGGAGCGGTTGACGGGATATGCGCGATGGCAGCAACTGAAACCGCTCCGCATCATACTGGCTACCATCGTGGTGATGGTGGGGTGGGCCATCTTCCGCATTGAGGACATGTCGCAATGCTGGCAGTTTCTCGGACGGCTGTTCTCATTCCGATTCGACGCCTTGCCTGCTTGGCAACCGCAGTTCTATGTCACTGTGGCGGTGGCTCTTCTCTTGGCTTTTATACCTTGGAAACCGCACTTTGAGCGACAGCCTCGCATGTGGATGTGGGTGCTGATGTGCCTGCTGTTTTTCTTCTGTGTGGGTGCGTTGACGGCCACCGATTTCAGTCCATTCATCTATTTCCGATTCTGACATCATGCGGCAGTACAAGATATTATCCCTCGTCACCATGGCCCTCTTCTTGCTGGTCTTCCTGCAGCAGTGCTGGCATTTTGTACCGGTGAAGCCGCTGAAGGGAGCCTGGGTGGTCGATACTTGTCCGAGGTTCGGTATGAAGGAGTTCCTGTCGGGCGAGTGGCAGAAAGGCACAGACCGCTATGTGAAAGACCACCACGGATTCCGCGAGCCGGCCATCCGCCTATATAACCAGTTTGTGTGGGGACTCTTCGGCCAATCGACCAACGGAAGCGTGGTGAAAGGCCGTGAGGGTTGGCTCTATGAACGCTATTTTGTGGAAGACCACTACCAGAGCCGCATGTATGAATTTACGGACACCCCAGAGGAGCTGCTGGCAGGGTTTGATGCCGAAGCCCGTCGTCTGGCTTTGTTGCAACGGGTGCTCGACAGTCTTGGAACCACTCTTTTTGTGCAGATCTCTCCAGGCAAGGATATCGTCTATCCCGAATATTTGCCCCCACAGGGCGATATGGACCGCCCCATGGGTCTGCAGGCCTACAAGGTCTATCCTGCACTATTCGACCGTTATGGTGTGCGCTATACCGACATCTGTGCATGGTTCCTTTCTATCAAGGACTCGGTGCCCTATCGGCTGATGCCCCAGACAGGTACCCATTGGTCCAATATTGCCGCGGTCTATGCCTTTGATTCGGTGATGCGCTATATGCATCATATCGGCGGCCCTGCGATTCCGCCGGTGAGTATCGGTCACCCTTACGCTGCCCGTGCGCGAGGCACCGACTACGATATGGGCGATTTGCTCAATGTCGTCTTCCCTCCGAGAGGGAAAGGAAATATGTATGTGGATGTGAAGGCTGTGCCGTCCGACCTGCCCAAACCGAAACTGTTAGTCATTGGCGACTCGTTCTTCTGGAATATTTTGGACAACTTTCCTCTCGACCAGTTGTTCACATATACCCACTACTGGTTCTACAACAACACGGTCTATTATGACCCCGACCACGACAATGTGAGTCAGGTGAATCTGGCCGAGGCTTTGCGTGAGGCCGACTATGTGATGCTTTCCTACTGTACATCACAGCTTTATTCCTTGAGCAACAATTTCTCGCAGCAGGCGTTGGCTGCTCTTGGTATCCCGTCTATTGATTGAAGAAATCGTCGGCGCTGTTGTTGACGACAGTATCGGACAACCTACACAGCGACAGCCGCTGGTTGCCGCCTATCCTTCGGGTACGTTCCAGCAGGTAGCGGTGTTTGTCGAAAAAGTTGTGCACCATATAGTCCTCAACCACCATGTAGTCGAAGTCGAACTGAGCCGCCTTCCACAGGAGTATATCCACATTGGCGTCGGTTCCTTGCCACATGATGCTGTAGCCCTTGCGTCCCATCAGGATGAAAGGTGAATTCTGCGGGTAGGAGAGGAAAGAGAGGATACGTGCATCCCGGCTCACGCCTAGGCTGTCGAGCCAGCGGTCGCTGCCGAGATAATTCTCGTAACAATCAGTGGCCATGTCATATCCTGTATGGAGTTGTTTCTGGCTGTTTTTTACTTCGTTGTACATGGGTACACTTGCCAGTATCACAACCGCCGCCAGCGCCCATTGTCCTTTGGCGCCGGAAGGCACAGGGATGGCTTTCAGCGCCAATGCTATCCAGAACAACACAGGTAGCCACAGGCAGTCAAGGAAATAGTAGTCGTGATGGCTGAACTGCCGCCACATGGCGACCACAAACAATAGTTCGCCGAAGGTCCAAATGGCGGCCAGCAAGGCTATCGGCAGCTTCCGACAGCTTTCAGGAGAGTCTTCTTTTCTGTGCCGGATAAGGGTGACTACCAGCGCCGCAGCCGCTACTGCAATCATTAACCATTGTTGGAATAGTCCGAAATAGAGCCCGTAGTGGCCGTTTTCCTGTTCTTTCACTACGGTCTGCCACACCGTCTGCACGTCCTCCCAGTTTCGCGGCGGCATCAAGTGATTGAGGAAAATTGAACCATGTACCGCCCGGAGATGGCTGTTCCATAGCAGATAACCGCCAATGGCCAAGCCGCCGAGGAGCACCGCAGGCCACTTCCCTTTGAAGGTGGTCTCTTTCCGTAGTATGCGCAGTAGTTCAAACCCGCCTACCGCCACCAGTGCCACGGCTTGCGAGGTGCGTGTCATTGCCCCGAGGGAGAGAAGGCCAATGGCGAGGTGCCAGTAGCCGATCTTGTCCTCCTGCCAGTATTTTACATAAGACCAAAGTCCTGCCATGACCAGCGCCAAAGCCGGTGCCGAGGGGAGGAAGTTGGCGAAATAGTAGGCATAGAGGGGTGAGGTGATCGCTACGATGACCACGGCAAGGGCTTTCAGCCACGACAGAGTGAGCCTTCGGCAGAGCAGGAAGAGGAACCACAGGCCTGCAAGGCTGCACAGCAGTGTCCATCCGCGGAACACCCACGGTGCCGTACTCCCGAAAAGCGTCATAAGCAGTGCCACGATGTACTCGTGTATCGGAAAATCGGCTGAGGTGACAGTGTCGCCGAAGTCCTTGCACCACAATCCCGGGAACTGCTTGTTGTAGATCATTGTCTGGGGGTGGAAAAGGTCGTAGCCGTTGTCACGGAATCCCAAGGCAATGGCGTACCAGTCCGACTGCGCCCAGGCATGGGCGTAGGCTGGGAAATCGTTCAGGTGTTTGGTGCCTAGTTGTAATCCCAAAACAATAATGGCAAGGGCGGCGAGTAGGCTGCCCTTGCCATTGTGCAGAATGGATTTAATATCCAAAGATTTCATCCAGCGAGAGCTTCTTTACCTTGCCGAACTTGGCCAATTTGTTGAAGTCTATCTCGCTCTCCTTTCCGAGCACAAGGTAGCGTTTCTTCTGGCCTTTGATGTACTGCTTCTGGAAGCTGGTCAGGTCGTTCATGGTCATCTTCTGGTAAGCTTGGAAGTTCTGCTTGCGCAGTGGCTCCTTCCAGCCCATGCGCTCGCACTGCAGGTAGGTGCTGATGATGTCGAACTTGGTGGTGCGGGCGGTGCGGCTGCCGGCGAGCAGGGCGTCCTGCGCCAGCTTGAAGTTGGCTTCGGCCTGCGGCATATCGTTGAAGAGCTCCTCATAGGCGTCGAGAGCGTCGAAGAGTTTGTCGTTTTGGGTGATGATGTTGGCAGAGTTGTAGAACCAGCCGTCTTTCTTGCCGGTGTTGGTGTAGTAGCTGCTGGCGCTGTAGGCGAGCGAGCGCTTCTCACGCATCTCTTGGAACACTATGGCGTTCATCGAACCGCCGAAGTACTCGTTGAAGAGGTTGACCTGAGGAACCATTGTGGTGCTGTAGTGTACGCCGCGGAAATATTCGGTCATATAAGTGTTCTTGGCGTTGTAATCGACAAAGAGTACTTCGTTCTCATCGGTGGCCACGGGCTGGTACACCTTGTTGGCAGGCACCTCTTTGGTGGGCTTCACATTGTGGATGCGGTTGACGGCGGCAGTGGCCTCCTTGAGAGTCAGCGGGCCGTAGTAGAGCACGCGGTGCTTGTAGGAGAAGAGGTCGTGCAGAGCGTCGGTGAGCTGTTTGGCGGTGTAGGCGCGCAGTTGGGCGTCGCTCTGGACGGTACCTTTGATATATTCTTCGCCATAGGTGCCGTAGGTGTTGAGGGCACGGAAGGCGGCACGCTGGTTGGTCTTGTTGTCGGTACGGCTCTTGATAATGCGTTCCACAAGCATCTGAAGGGCTTCGTCGTTGGGCTGGGCGCCAGCCATGATTTCCTCCACAAGGGCCATTGCCTTCTCCATATTCTCGGCCAGACCGCTAACTGTGACATATATTCTTTCGCTTCCTACAGTAATATTCCACTCGCAAGCCAGCTTGTAGAATTCTTCTTTCAGCTGTTCGGCGGTGTGTTTGTCGGTGTTGAGATATTCCACCAGGTCGGCGGCCATATCGATGGTTTTGTCGGCCGAGCTGCCGAAATCGAAGAGGTACTCGAGGTCGAAGGTGCCGTTCTCCACGTTCTTCACATAGAGCACCTCGCTGCCGTTGGCGGTCTTGCCTTTCTGCAGGTCTTTCTTGAAGTTGACGAATACGGGCTGGATGGGCTTTGCCTTTGCGGCGTCGGCTTTCACCTGGGACAGGAAGGGACTTTCCACATCGCGGCTCACGCTAATGGGCGTGATGGCGGGCTTCACCACCTTGGCCACCGGGTCGGGGCTGTCCTGATGTTTGTAGACGATGACGTAGTTGTTGTCCTTGCAGATGCGGTTGGCGAAGTCAACGATGTCCTTCTTGGTAATCTTGGCGAGCTCATTGATTTCGTTGCACACCTTGTCCCAGCTCTGGTGCTGTACAAAGGCGTAGGCCATCTGACGTGCGCGGCTGTCGTTGCTCTCGGCATCCTCCATGATTTCGAGCTTCAGCTGGTTGATGCTGGCCTCGATAAGGCTCTCGTCGAATTTGCCCTGCTTCACTAGGTCAATTTGCTCGAGCAGCAGGTCGCGCAGCTGGCCGAGGCTCTGGCCCTGGGTGGGACGTCCAACGAGCATGAAGGCAGCGTAGTCATTTAGGGTGTAGGGGCCGGCATAGGCGCCGAGGCAGAGCTGCTTCTGGTTGAGGTTGAGGTCGATGAGGCCGCACGAGCCGTTGTTGAGCACCATCTTCATAGCCTGAGCCAGGAGGGCGTCGCGGCTGCCGTTGCCCTCCTCGATGCGGAAAGCGATGGTGAGGTTGGCCGGATCCTGGCCGTTCACCAAGCGGATGATGGGCGAGGTGATGGGCTCCTCTTTCACCTTGGTGAAGGTGGGTACGGTGCCGGGTTTCCAGCTGCCGAAGTATTTGTCAATCACTTTGATGGCCTCGTCTGGATTGAAGTCGCCCGCCATGGCGATGCACATGTTGTTGGGCACATAGTAGGCGGCGTGGTATTCGCGGATGTTCTTCATCGAGGGGTTCTTCAGGTGCTCGATGGTGCCGATGGTGGTCTGCTGGCCATAGGGGTGGTGGGGGAACAGGGCGGCCATCATCGTCTCGTTGACGCGGCGGTTGTCCTGCGCCATGCCGATGTTCTTCTCCTCGTAGACGGCCTCCAGCTCGGTGTGGAACAGACGAAGGACGAGGTTCGGGAAGCGGTCGCCCTCGACCTTGGCCCACTGCTCCAGCTGGTTGGCCGGGATGTTCTCCACGTACATCGTGTAGTCGTTCGAGGTGAAGGCGTTGGTGCCCTCGCTGCCGATGGCGGTCATGCTCTTGTCGTACTCGTTGGCGATGGCGATGGTGGAGGCCACGTAGCTGATGGAGTCTATCTGGTGGTATATCTCCTTGCGGCGCTGCTCGTCGGTGGTGCGGCGATACACCTCATAGAGGTTCTCTATCTTCTGCAGCTCCACTTGCTCGCGCTCCCAGTCGGTGGTGCCCAGCTGATGGCTGCCCTTGAAGAGCATGTGCTCCAGATAGTGGGCCAGGCCCGTGGTCTCGTGGGGGTCGTTCTTCGAGCCGGCACGCACGGCGATGTAGGTCTGGATGCGCGGAGCGTCCTTATAGACGCTCATGAACACTTTCAGCCCGTTGCCGAGGGTGTATTCGCGCACTCCGAGCGGGTCGTTGTCGAAGGTCTTGTACTCATACTTCTGTGCCATGGCGCTGCCGCCCACGAGGAGCATGGCTGCTGCAAAGCATAGGATTTTGAAACTCTTTTTCATTGTAATATCTTTTGTTACGAATTCATTTTACGAATAATAAACTATAACGTCATACCAGGTGAATTATTGCCCCTGTGTCCTTTTTTTACTTTTTATCCTGGTCAGTTCCTCCCTTCCTCCTCCGTTTTTCCCCCGTTGCCTCACCGTCTCAACTCCGTTCGCCAACGGAGGTGAGACGGAGTTAAGACGGAGGTGAGACGGAGGTGAGACGGAGGTGATGGGGTGTCAAAGAATGGTTTTCAGGTGAAAAAAAATTTGCAAATATCAATAATTCTTTATATGTTTGCATCGTGGAATTTTATGTTATGGTTTGCGTGGATGTTGATTGTCAGTGAATTGTATTAATAATTAAAATAATAGGTTATGAAAAAGTTCTTTTTTTGGTTTATGGTAGCCGCGACCATGATGATGGCCGGTTGCGAAAAGCTGAACAATGTCCTTGAGAACGAGGATGATAACGGAGGTGGTGCCAACGGACGTTCCGGCAAGAAGTTGGCCAAGGTGACCAGGGTCCATGGTGTAGGCGGCAGCCAGACGAATGTCGAGGAACTGCGTTTTACCTGGGACGGCGACAAATTGGCCAAGATTGACCTGTGGGACGGAGACGTCCTTGAGGAGTCGGCCGATTTTACCTATGACAGCAGGGGCCTCTCAGAGATTCGAAGCACGGATTATCGGTTTGTTTTCGACTATGCCAACGGCCGTGTGAAGGAGATTGCCCTCTACTATGGCGGTATATATAGATGGACTGCCACGGTGAGCTACAATGCGTTGGGTAACATCAGCAATGTGGGGTTGAGCGACGGGTCTGATATGAATTTCACCTGGCGTAACGGTAATGTGGTGGAGCGCGAGGTGGTCTCGGAAGGACGCAACACTTATACGTATGACAGCAAGAGCAATCCTTTCAATATGGAGTGCGCCTTTTTTATGGCGCTGAGGGCAGAGGAATATGCCTACTTCTCGAACAACAATGTGTTGGAGAAAAAGTGGATTCCGCTTAGTGGCAGTTCGAGCGACCGCACCTACACCTATACCTATGATGAGAGCAATACGTGGCCTGTCACTTGTAGCTACACTTCCTCTGGAGAATCGGGTACCGACTACTATCTCTATGCCGACGGCACGGGCTCGGCCGGTCCCGGCGGTGGAGGACAAACGAGCTACACGGTCAGTGTCGAGGCGAACAACAGCAGCTATGGCTATGTGACTGGTGGCGGTACCTATGCCGCCGGCAGCACGGCCACCCTCACAGCCTACCCTTATAGCGGCTACCAATTCTCGCGCTGGAACGACGGGAACACCTCGAATCCGCGCACCGTCAGTGTCACGGGCAATGTGGACTATGTGGCCTACTTTGTCCAGGCGGGCGGTGGCGGCGGTTCTACCACCTCGGTCACTTTCGGCTCGACGTCGTGGAGCGATGTCTATTTCAGTACGAGTGGTATATTATATTATCCCGCCTATGATGTGTTGGCAGGGTATCTCTTTGAGAACTCGGTAGCTGACTTTCCATACATCTATATGCAGATTGGCGATCCTTCGGTGGGAACTACTTCTATGCCGGTGGGTGACGATGGATATATCAGTGGTAATTATAATGTGTTGGAATACTATGAGAACACGAGTCTGATGTCGGTCAGCAATGGGGACACCACCTACTATGGCGACTGGTGGGGCAAGAGCGCCACGGTGACTTTTGCTTCGCTCGACTTCAACGCCCACACGGCCAACCTGACCGTCAACGCCACCATGTTCGACGCCTACGGGGCCTTTATCGATCAGGAGGGCATTGACGGGGCCGAGACGCGCAGTCTTGTCATCTCGCTGCCTAGCCTCAACTTCACGCAGGCATCGAAGGCGGTGCATGCTGTCCAGGGCATGCGACAGCGCCAGGTTGCCCCCGGCACACTGCGAGTGGCCCGATAGACGGGAAATCCCCGTAGAGACAGGCGGAAGGAGAGTTATCAACGGATGAGTTTGATAACTTTTCTTCCGCTTACGCGTATGGGTGGAAAATAAAGTGTATTTTTACATTCGGAATCACCCCATGTGGGGTGTGCTTAGTGTATTGTGTGTCAAAAAAATAAAGCAAGCATAAGATGAAAAACAATTCGATGAAAGAGCTCACCGAGGGGATGCAGCGGCTGTGTGCGGTGGCCAACCGTATCGTGGCGCAGAACGGCAAGGCAAGCCGTATCGAGATAGACCTGCTGCTGGAGGATTTGCGCAATCTCTATGATGTGGCCCTGCAGTTGGGCGGAGACACGTTGCCCGAGCTTCATGCGGACCCCAGTCCTGTGGAGGAACGCGAGGCAGAACCCCAGGCAGAGGAGAAGATGATGGCCATGATGTCCACCATCGCAGCCATGACCCCGGAGCCGGAACCAGAGCCGGTTTCTGAACCTGAGCCTGCTCCTGCACCGGAGCCGGAACCGGAACCAGCACCAATACCCGAGCCTGTTCCCGAACCAGCCCCCGAACCGGAACCTGCTCCTGCACCGGAGCCGGAACCGGAACCAGCCCCCGAGCCCGAACCTGAACCCGTAGAGCAGCCTCGCATGGAAGACCTGGAACACAATGACAATGCTTTGCTTTTCGACGAGATAATCATTGAACCGGAGAAGCCAGAGCCTCCAAAAGCGGTTGTGACGCCTGAGCCCCCAAAGGAACCGGAGGTACAGAAACCCGCAGGACAGGCTTCGCTGCTCGACTACCTGAAGCAGCCTACCACCCGTACGCTCGGCGAGACATTGGCTGCGGCACATCCTTTGCAGCAGGCACTTGAGAAGAAGGTGGATGACCTGCGCACGGTGATTAACATAAACGACAAGTTCAGCTTTATGAGCGAACTCTTCAAAGGCAACATGAAGGCCTACAACGACTTCATTATGCGGTTGAACGCCACTGCACAGCGTGATGAAGCCCTGGCTCATGTGCACGACATCGCAGCCCAGTACAAGTGGGACGAGGAATCAGCCGCTGTCAGGGCATTCTACAAGATATTCGACAAGAAATTCTAAGACTCAAAGAAGGTTATGGGGAAAGCGATATTGTTCTCGGCGCCGTCGGGGTGCGGCAAGACCACCATCATACACGAGCTGATGCTTAGTGCCCCCATGGGGAGTTTCGATCCACAGGACCTGACGTTCAGTATCTCGGCCACTTCGCGTGCACCCCGGGGTGAAGAACGCGACGGGGTGGAGTATTATTTCCTGAGCTACGATGAGTTCAAGGCACGTGTGGCCAAGGGCGATTTCCTGGAGTGGGAGGAGGTTTATCAGGGTACCTGCTACGGGACTTTGAAGAGCGAGGTGGATCGCATTTGGAAGGAGGGGAAAGTGGCGGTGTTCGATGTGGATGTCAATGGCGGTCGCAACATCAAACGCTACTTTGGTGACAATGCATTGAGCATCTTTGTGATGCCTCCCAGCGTGGAGGTGTTGGAACAGCGTCTTCGCAGTCGTGGCACCGACAGCGAAGAGAGCATCAGAAAGCGTTTGGATCGCAGTGCCAAAGAGCTGGAACAGGCACCTCAGTTCGACGTGACCATTGTGAACGACGACCTGCAGCGTGCTGTGCAGGAGACAAGGGAAGTGATTGAAAAGTTTCTTGGAAAGTGAGCAAGCTGTTCGACATACTGAAGAAGTACGACTACATCGTGGTCTTTGTGCTGCTGGTGGTGACATCGGTGGTGATGATGTCGAGCACTTCCTACTATCAGCGGTCGCGATTGGTGTCGTGGGCCGGCAGTGTGGCGGGCACGTGGTATGAAGGGGTGAACAGCGTGGGCGGCTATTTCGGCCTGAAGGCCGAGAATGACCGTCTGGCGGCTGAAAATGCGCGCCTCAGGGCCCAGTTGAAGGAAAGTTACATCAGTTATACCGACAGCTTGTTTACCGTAAGCGACACCGTCTATCGCCAGCGATACGAATACACAGAGGCACAGGTAATCAAAAACTCGTGGAGTGGGCAGAACAACTACATTATGATCGGCAAAGGTTCGAATCATGGGATTGAACCCGATATGGCGGTCATCTCGCCCGACGGCATCGTGGGTGTGGTGGTGGCTACTACGAAGAACTTCTCCACCGTGATGCCGGTGCTGCATTCGGACAGCCGCAACAGCGTGAAGGTGAAACGTACAGGTATCAGTGGCTCGCTGGTGTGGGACGGCAAGGACTTCCGGTATGCACAGGTGCTCGATGTGCCGACCACACATCAGTTTGAGGAGAACGACACCATTGTCACCTCGGGCTTGGCCAACGATTTCCCCGAAGGGATACCAGTGGGCTATGTGGTGGATGCCGAAACGCTGAAAGGCAGCGGTTTCTATAAGGTGCGCATACGTTTGGCTACCGACTTCAACAAACTGAACCATGTGTATGTGGTTAACAACAAGTTCCGCAAGGAGCAGCAAGAACTGATGGAGGACGTGAAATGAAGAACATAGTTTGGCGAAATGTGGGACGTTTTGTGTTGCTGATGTTGATACAGTTGTTGGTTCTCAACAATGTGTATCTTGGCGGCTATGTGATGCCGATGCTGTATGTGCTGTTTATTCTGATGCTTCCCACCTCGATGAAACGCATCCCGCTTTTGTTGGCAGCGTTTGGCACAGGTTTGCTGGTCGATATTATGTCGGGTTCGTTGGGATTTCACGCATTGGCTTGCACCGTGGTGGCTATGGTCCGCATCTGGTTTGCCGACCGCATACTGACACGTGGCGAGAACATAGTGATCTCCACACCGGGTATCTACAGCGTCACTCCACAGTATTTCATCAGTTACACCCTGCTGCTGCTGTCGCTGTTCTATCTGGTGTTCTACACTATGGAAGTATTCAGTTTCCGTGGCTTCGGCGGAGTGCTGTTGGCTACGATTTGCAGTACTTTGGTTACCGCTATTCTGGTGGTGGTTTATCAAGTTTTGTTCCTGAAACGGAAGGAGGAACCATGAGCAAACTAGAAAAGGGTAGCGGAAAAAAGAGAATGACGTGGCTGCTATGGTCTCTAACAGTTCTCTGTTTCCCAAGTTCCGGTCTTCACTCCCAGACAGCCATCGGCCATTGGCGAGACTGCCTTGACTACAGCAAGGTGCTGCATGTGGAGCCTGCGAATGACGGCGTCTATGCTGCCGGGCGCGGAGGCTTGTTTCATTTCGACCCGGACGACCGTACTCTCACGGTGATGAGCAAGGCTTCGGGTCTGAACGATGTGGGAGTGGCTACGGTGGCCTATGATAGCCAGACCCGTTACTTGGTGGTGGCCTACAACAACTCCAATGTCGATTTGGTACAGGATGGGCGTGTGTTCAACATTTCCGATATCAAGCGCAGCGACATCGGAGGTGACAAGAATATCTACCGTATCCGCTTCCGTAGAGGCTACGCTTATCTGGCTACGGGATTTGGCATTGTGGTGGTTGATCTGGCCCGTCACGAGATTAAGGAGACCTGCTATATCGGTGCCGGTGGTGCCTATACTCCAGTGCACGATATCGCCTTCACCTCTGACAGCATCTATGCGGCTACAGGAGAAGGCGTGAAACGCATTGCACTTGGCGAGCGATACCTTACCATCAGCGACCGCTGGCAACTGGACACTCGTCTCAACGGTGTCACCGTCACCATGCTTGAAGCCTTTGACGGAAAGCTTCTTGCTGCTGGCTATTCTTTCGATCCGGAAGAACTTACGCTTTATCAGAAAACAGATACCGGCTACCATGCTTGGAACAATGGTGCTGTTCTTTCGATGCGGGCAGGAGGGGGACGTCTCACGCTGACACGCGATTCAAGTGTGGTGCGATACGACACGGCGTTTCAGATGATTGACAGTCTAACGGCTTACACGTGGGGATATCTCACCTGTTTCGATGCTGTCACGAGCGATGACGGCACCTTGTGGGCAGGACATAGTTGGGATGGGCTGATTCGTTTCACCGCCACAGGCGACGAGGCCTTCCATCCCGCAGGACCTTTCTCGGGAGACTATGTCTATAGCCTTACGCCTTTCAACTATCGCATGCTGGTGTGTCCTGGAGGCCATAATTCATTCTATGGCAATGCCTACCTTCCGGCGGATTTGTTCTCTACCGACGGCCGCAGTTGGAGGAGTCTCGACCTCAGTAACGGCATGCTTGCTTCTGCTACCGACTTGCTTTCTGCGGATGTCAATCCCAACGACACCAACGAGATTGTCGCCGCTTTGTGGGGACGTGGGGTGGCCTCTATCCGAAACAACAAAGTGCAGGTCCTCTATGACGAAAACAATACGGGGGGCGCTTTGGTGCCATTCTACAGCGGCGGAATCAGTACATTGCGTACAGGTGCTGTGACTTTTGACGGCGACGGCAACCTCTGGGTGCTTAATTCGCACTCTGGTTATGCTTTGGCCCGCCGTACAGCCTCGGGCACATGGAAGGGCTTTTCCACCAGTCGGTTGGATGATATGCCGTCACTTGACAAGCTTATTTGGGACAGCATCAACCATTACCTCTGGTTCTGTGGTCGCAGCAATGTCATTTATGTGCACGACGGCGATGGCCGTATGGCCAAGGTGAATCCCAACAATGGCAGCAAACTCTCTACCGACAATGTCACTGCCTTGGTGCAAGACCGTACGGGTAACCTCTGGGTAGGCACCAACAAGGGCATCAAGGTTATCTATGATGCTGCCAAGGCCTTCCAATACGGTGGGGCAGGGGAGGTGTCGCCAGTCACCTGCAGCAATATAACCATCACCAATGGTGAATTTTACGAGTATCTGATGGCTTATGAGAGCATCACGGCCATTGCTGTCGATGGAGCCAACCGCAAATGGGTGGGCACTGCCGCAGGAGGTCTCTATCTTATTTCTGCTAATGGGATGGACCAGTTGGAACACTTCACAGCAGAGAACAGCCCGTTGTTCTCCAACAAGATTGTCACACTAGCCATCCAGCCGCGCACTGGCGAAGTGTATATCGGTACTGAGCAGGGTCTGCAGGTCTATCGTTCCACGGCTACTTATGCTGTCGGAACCCCTCTGGACGACATCCATGCCTTTCCGAACCCGGTGCGTCCGGGATATGAAGGACCTATCGCCATCAAGGGTTTCGTACGCGACGCTATGGTCCACATCACCGATGCTGCCGGACACACGGTCTATAGCACCCAGGCTCTTGGCGGCCAGGCCATCTGGAATGGCCGTACCGTCAACGGTGAGCGTGTGGCGGCAGGAGTCTATTACGTTTTTGCTGCCGACAACGAGGGGGGCAACCGTTCTGTCGCCAAGATATTGATTCTCCGATGACTTCTAACCCCTGACAGAAAATGCTTCTCTCGACGCCAGGCCTGGTACTCCACACGACACCCTACGCCGAGACATCGGTGGTGGCCAAAGTGTTTACCCGTCAGTTGGGGCTCCGTTCCTATATCATCAAAAATGTCAGAGGACCACGTGGAAAAGTGAAACAGAATCTCTTGCAGCCTCTTTCCGATATTGACATGGTGGTTTATGACAACCCCAAGACAGATCTTAACCACATCAAGGAGCTTTTTCCCCGTCCTCCGTTATCCACTACCGACTATCTGCTACCCGTTCGGAACGCATTGCGTTTTTTCATGACAGAGGTGCTCTACAAGGCCCTGCATGAGGCTGAACCTATGCCCGATCTCTTCGACTATGTCGAAGCGGTCAATGCTCAAGCTGCATTTCCCGACGCTCAACTTCCGATATTTTTTCTTCTCTCCGTGGCTCGTTATCTCGGTATTGAACCGTTGGACAACTACAACTCACGTGAGCCCCTTTTCGACCTGCAAGAAGGCCGTTTCGTGTCTGTCCCTGCCGAAACGACCCTTTCCCCACGCCATTCCTTGTTGCTCCATCAATACCTGACGGTCACAGACTTTCCCATACCGGCATTTGCCGACCGTCGGATCCTTATCGACGCCCTCATCACCTACTACCAACTGCATCTTAGCGGTTTTCATAACTTCCATAGTCACGAAATATTACATGCAATTTTAAAATAACAAACCATGAAAAAACTTTCGTTAATTTTATTGGTACTGTCAAGTGTATCGGTGTTTTGTCACAGCCCTCTCCAGGCACAGTCGGTCTATTGGATTTTCCTGACCGACAAACAGGGAACAACGTTCGACCCTTATTCTTATTTCGATGCCAAGGCCATTGAACGCTACAATGCTTGCGGTGCTGACCTCTACGACATCAGCAACTATCCTGTCAATTCCTCCTACGAGCAGGGCGTCAGTGCTTTGGCCACTGAGGAAATCGGCGTTTCTCGCTGGATGAATGCCATGGGTGTGGTGGCTACCCCTGCCCAGATAATGCAGATAGAATCTCTTCCCTATGTGCTTCGCGTGCAGCCCGTCGAGGCAGACATGCAAGTAGCGTCCTTCCCCAGTGACAATGATGGCCTTGTGGATCATGCCACTGTCGAGGGTCCTCTCGAGGCTCAGCTTGTCCGTATGGGTGGCAAGGCGTTCCGTGACAAGGGCATCGATGGCAAGGGCGTTCGAATCGCTGTGTTCGATGGGGGATTTCCCCGCGTCAATACGCACGAGGTGTTCCGTCACTTGCGTGACAACAAGCAGATTATCAAGACCTGGAACTTCCCCAACAATCGAGAGAACGTCTATGGCTGGAACAGTCACGGTACAATGACCCTCAGCTGCATTGCCGGCCGTTATGAGGGCAAGGACTTCGGTCTGGCCACTGGTGCCGAGTTCCTTCTGGCCCGCACCGAGATCGAAGCCGAGCCCTTCAAGGAGGAGGTATGGTGGCAGATGGCAGTGGAGTGGGCCGACAAGAACGGTGCCAATATCATTTCCTCCAGCCTCGGCTATGGCAAGGAACGCCATTACACCAAGGATATGGATGGCACATCCTATGTGGCCAAAGCCGGTAACCTTGCCGCCCGCAAGGGTATGCTGGTGGTCAACAGCGCCGGCAACGAAGCCGACGACGGCCAGTGGCGTACCATCATCACGCCCTCCGATGCCGACAGCGTGCTCTGCATCGGTGGCATCGAGAACAGCCTAACCGAGTACAATCACATCACCTTCTCCTCCTATGGCCCCAGTGCCGACGGCCGCCAGAAGCCCAATGTCTGTGCCTTCGGCTATGCACGTACTGCCAACATCACTTCCGACCAGGCCACCCATTATGTCCATGGGACCTCATTCTCCTGTCCTCTGGTGGCAGGCTTCGCTGCCTGTGCCTGGCAGGCATCGCCCGGCAAGACTGCCATGGAGATGTTCCGTTTGATCGAGCAAAGTGCCGATCTTTACCCCTATTGCGACTATTCCTACGGCTACGGCGTGCCTCAGGCATCCTTCTTTGTGGGCGACCGCAAGGCTGTTGATCCTACATTCCGCTTTGTTGCATTAGAGGACAGCATCCGCGTGGAGCCTACCCATCCCGTCAAACACGGCCACCTTTTCTACAGTTTCCGCCGTCCCGCCGACCATCGTCTGGCTTATTACGGCAAGGTCGATGTGGACTTTATGGATGTGACCGAGGGAATGTCCTTCTCCAAGGCAGCCGTGTTCAACCGTACCCTTACCGTCCATCTCAACGGCTATACCGATAGCCTGCGCCTGCCTGAAGAGGAGTATCTTAAATACAATGATGCCAAGGGTTTCCTTTATTCCCCAGTCATTGATGAGAATGCAGTTGTTGCCGAGTCCGACGGTCGCAAGGGTGAGATCAAAACCCGGCAGTGGGGCAGCAACGCTTCCTGGCGCTACGATGTCTATTTCCAGTTGGGGGTGCCTGCCAAGTTAGAGGAGTCGGAACTGCCTATGCTCGTTTGGTCACCAAGCACACGTGTAGGCCTGCGTCTGATGCATGCCTTTAACAAGAGCTACTGTCTTGGCCTAGGTCTGGAATGGGGCGGTATTAGGCATAACTACAAGGGGATGCAGCCCAACGCATTGGAACACGGTCTTGGTGCCGACGCCATCAGTCGGTCGATGGACAGGGAGGAGTACCGTCGTGTCAGTATTACGGAATTGAGTCTTGAATTTTTCCAGCGCATCCGTCTTGTGCCAGGTGGTATTGCGGGCAAGGGATTTCACTGGGACCTTGGCGTTTATGGCAGTTATGGCATACCGAGTTACACTATCAAGGGCGATATCACCTCGTGGGATAATGCCGACAGTTACAAGGCAACCTTCGGAAGTCCCACCGCACTCGACGCCTACCGATGGAACTATGGTGTCACTACGAGGCTCACCAATGACTGGTTCGGTGTCTATGCCCGTTACCGCCTCAACGGCTTGGGACAGAAACTGCCGGAGAACCAGGTGCTCCTGCCTCGTCTCGAAGTGGGCATACAGCTCTGCTTCTGAGCAGATTCCGTAGTTCTGGTTTTTGCAGAATTGATTAACAAGGTTGATTGTCGTACTGATGGTCAGCCTTGTTTCTTGTAACTGTTTGATGTCAGGTTCTGAATTCGATGCTGCATAGTGCCTCCATTCATTTTTTAGGGTCATAAGGGAATCATAAAGGAGCTATAATGGTGTTGTAAGGGAGTGAAAAAGGAGGCGGGAAGGTTATATTTTTTTCATTTAATTGTAAAAAAAGATGTATCTTTGCAGTCGATAGTGAGTGTGTTTTTGATGTGTGGTGTTGGTTTATAAATTGATAATGATAACGTTATGGTGAATCTAAAACGTTGGGTGTTGTTGTGTGCAGTGCTGGTGCCCTGGATGACGGAGGCGCAGAATATCTCTGTGCAGGCTGCCACCGGACAGTCGCCTGCCACCTTTGTCAGCGAGCAGCTGCAGGGATCGGGTGTGTATATCTGGAACGTGAAGTACAATAACTCGACGAGCAATATCAATGCACCGATGATCGGCACATTCCAGAGCAACGGCTATCAGATGTTGCAGATGGACAGTGGTGTTGTGATGACTACGGGCAATGTCAGCGTGGCTCCTGGTCCCAATAATTACGGTATGACTTCTGAGTCGGTATCATCGGGGTATTACGAGGATACCCAGTTGAACCAATATCTGGCCAGTGGACAAGCGGTGACCTATTGCTCCACGCTTGACTTTGATTTCGTGAGTATCTCGCCTTTCGTGACATTGAACTATTGTTTTGGCTCGGAGGAGTATCCGAACTATGTGTGGACTAGTTTTAACGACATCTTTGCATTCTTGGTGACCGGTCCCTATCCGAGCACCACGATGAAGAATATTGCCATTGTTCCTCACACGGTCACTACGGCTAATCCCAATGGCATCGCTGTGGCCATCAATACGGTGAACGGCAAGACTGGAACTGAGAATCCCTCGGCAGGTTGGTACCATTACAATGAGTTTTTTGTGCAGAACTACATCAGCGAGAGTAACTGGCAGAGTGGCAACGGGGCGCAGGGCGTTCAGTACAACGGGTTCACACAGAAGCTTTCTGCCAACGCCACTTTGGTTCCCTGTGCGCAGTACCACATGCACATTTCTATCTGTAATGTGAACGACGGGGCCTACGACAGCGGCGTGTTCCTCGAGAAGAAGAGCTTCAACAGTCCGTCGGCCGATGTGGATCTCTCGCACCGCTATGCCGACACGATTGAGCGCAGCCAGTCGGCACAGTTGCCGCTGACGCTGGCGGGGACAGATTACAACTATGGCAAGGTGACGGTGACGTACAGCGGCGACGCTGTGATTGGAGAAGACTACACCATTGTCACCGACAGCAACCGCACTCTCGACATGGAGCACCGCATTTTCTATGTCGATAACCTCGCTCACTGGCTCCGCTTCAAGCCTACCGCTACGGCCGACCTGCATAGCCCCAAGCATATCGAGCTTTTCCTATCTACCTCGTTATGTGAAGACCATCCCGAGTTGAAAACCTATGATACAATTCGCTACATCCTGGTTGAGGACGATATTTTGCGAATGTACGACACCACCATTGTGGCTTACGACACCTGCCACGAGGTAGGTGTGGAAGCACGTATCGGCACCCCGACCACTTTCCTCTGGATTCCTGAGGATGGCATCGACTTCCCTCATCAGCAATACAGCACGGCCACCATCACAGAGAGCAGCCAGTACCGGGTGGCTGTAGCCGATGCCAAAGGGCATGTCGATACCGCCGATGTGACTATTGAGGTGCGTCCCCGCAACGCTATCGAGCAACTCACGGAGCCAGCGTATGACATTCAGGTCTATCCCAATCCAGCCGATGACGAACTCAATATTGCGGCCGACGGCATCACGGTGGTAGAGGTGTTTAACGCTGCCGGTGTCTGCGTCTTTTCGCGTCGCTGTAATGACGACTGCCGCACGCTGAATATCAGTCCCCTGCCTGCCGGCATGTACACCGTACGTATCACCACCAACCTTGGCACCAAGACCGAGAAGGTTTTGGTGAGATAATTAATCATTGTCAAGCAATCTAAATTATTAAGAATATGACACTCGAAGAATTCCAGAATGAACTGCGGCTTGGCATCCCCGACCCGCTGCCCGAACCCCAACCTTATGACCCTACGGTGAACCATGCTCCCAAGCGTAAGGATATCCTTACTCCTGCCGAGAAGAAGTTGGCTATCCGCAACGCTTTGCGCTATTTCCCCGCCAAGCACCACAAGATGCTGGCCAAAGAATTTGCCGAGGAGTTGCAGAAGTATGGCCGTATCTATATGTACCGTCTGCGCCCGACCTACAAGATGTATGCCCGTCCCATCGATGAGTATCCTGCCAAGTGCCGTCAGGCTGCTGCCATCATGCTGATGATTCAGAACAATCTGGACCCCGCTGTGGCACAGCATCCGCATGAGTTGATCACCTATGGTGGCAATGGCGCGGTATTCCAGAATTGGGCCCAGTATCGCTTGGTGATGAAATACCTCAGCGAGATGACCGACGAGCAGACCCTCGTCATGTACAGCGGTCACCCGATGGGACTCTATCCCAGCCACAAGGACGCTCCGCGCGTGGTGGTCACCAACGGTATGATGATTCCCAACTACAGCAAGCCCGACGACTGGGAGCGCTACAACGCCCTCGGTGTGACGCAGTACGGTCAGATGACCGCGGGCAGCTATATGTATATCGGCCCGCAGGGCATCGTGCACGGCACCACCATTACGGTGTTGAATGCTGCCCGTAAGCTTGGTGGCGGCACGGCCGGCAAGCTCTTCATCACCGCCGGTCTCGGCGGCATGAGCGGCGCCCAACCTAAGGCTGGCGACATCGCCGGTGTGGTCTCCATCACCGCTGAGATTAACCCTGCCGCCACACAGAAGCGCTACGAGCAGGGATGGGTGGATGAGGTGCACGCCGACCTCGACGAACTCTTCGTGGCAGTGAACAAAGCACGCGCCGAAAAGATTGCCCGCAGTTTTGCCTATCAGGGTAATGTGGTTGATCTTTGGGAATATTGTGCCGAGAAAGGTATTCAGGTGGACCTCGGCTCCGACCAGACCTCTCTGCACAACCCTTGGGCCGGTGGCTACTACCCCGTGGGAGTCACGTTCGAGGAGGCTAAGGTGATGATGGCTGAGAAGCCTGAACTTTTCAGGGAGAAGGTGCAGGAAAGCCTGCGTCGTCATGTGTCTGCGGTCAACAAGCTCACCGCCAAGGGTATGTATTTCTTCGACTACGGCAACGCCTTCCTGCTGGAGAGCTCGCGCGCCGGCGCCGACATCTGGAATGCCGACCACACCGCTTTCCGTTATCCTTCCTATGTGCAGGACATCATGGGCCCGATGTGTTTCGACTACGGCTTCGGTCCTTTCCGTTGGGTGTGCACCAGCGGCAAGCCTGAGGACCTCGACAAGAGCGACCACATCGCCATGGAGGTGCTGGGCGAGATCGCCACCACCGCTCCCGCCGAAATTCAGCAGCAGATGCACGACAATATCCAGTGGATCAAGGGTGCCAAGGAGAACCACCTGGTGGTAGGCTCACAGGCCCGTATCCTCTACGCCGACTGCGAAGGCCGCACCAAGATCGCTGCCCGCTTCAACGAGGCTATCAAGAAGGGAGAAATCAGTGCTCCCATCGTATTGGGCCGTGACCACCACGATGTGAGCGGCACCGACAGCCCGTTCCGCGAAACCAGCAACATATACGACGGCTCGAATCGCTGCGCCGACATGGCCGTGCAGAATGTTATCGGCGACAGCTTCCGCGGTGCCACATGGGTCAGCATCCACAACGGTGGCGGCGTCGGCTGGGGCGAGGTGATGAACGGCGGTTTCGGCATGGTTCTTGATGGCTCTGAAGCCTGCGACCGCCGTCTCCGCATGATGCTCCATTGGGATGTCAACAATGGCATCAGCCGCCGCAGCTGGGCTCGCAACCCCGGCGCCATGTTCGCCATCAAGCGCGCTATGGACATCTGCCCCGAACTCAAGGTGACCATGCCCAACCTTGTCGATGACAGTATCCTCGAGGGACTGTTCTGAGACATATCATATAGTAGAGAAAAGCGAGGCCAATTGGTCTCGCTTTTTTGTTTTTTACTGTTGGGCGTTGGCCTGTTAATGGATGATTACTTCATGTGTCTGTCCGTCGTCGGTCAGGTGCAGAGTGGAAGAGTGAGGATGGGTGTCGTTTGAACGCTCATACTTAATGATGTAGAACGATGATCCGTGGCGGTAGCGGAGGGTGAATCCAGGCCATTCGGTGGGAATATGAGGTTCAATGGTCAACTCGTCGCCTTGCTTGCGAAGACCGAGGATGTTCTCGATGCCGGTTTTGTAGGCCCACGAAGCAGAGCCCGTGTACCAAGTCCAGCCACCACGACCGGGATGCTGAGGATTGCTGTAGATATCGGCTGCAATGCAGTAGGGCTCCACCTTGTATTTGAGAACGTCGGCGAGCGAATGGGTGCGGTGGATGGGGTTGATAATGGAATAGAGGTAGTAGGCCATGTCGTAGCGACCTTCCTTCAGTTGGGCCATGATATACCACATGGCACCGTGGGTGTATTGGCCGCCGTTTTCACGCACGCCGACAGGGTAGTTCATAATATATCCCGGTGAGGGCTTCGAGGCGTGGAAGGCAGGGGTGAGGAGTTGGATGATTTCGTGTTCGCGATTGACCAGTCGGTTATCGGTCTCGCGCATGATAGACTGCTTCTGCTCTGACGTGGCCACATCGGTGAGGATGCTCCATGCCTGGCTGATAAGGTCAATCTGGCACTCGGTATTGTTGCGGCTACCCATAGGGGCACCGTTGTCGTACCATGCTCGGAGGAACCACGCACCGTCCCAGGCCGTATGCTGGATGGACTCGACAAGTCGCTTATGGAAGGAACTGAGTTCTTCGCAGTAGCCCAAGTCTGCATCAGGCATCATCTGTGTCAGTTCTTCCATCTTGGGCAGAAGATCGGTGAGGAAGAAAGCCACCCACACGCTCTCGCCTTTGCCTCCGACTCCGACAGCCGACATGCCGTCGTTCCAGTCCCCGCAGCCCATAAGCGGCAATCCATGGGCTCCAATGCGGCTCATACTCCGGTTTATGGAGCGCCGCAGATGTTCGTAGAGTGTGGCCTCTTCGGCGCTGGTGCTGTAATTCATGCCTCGTTCCGCTTCGCCGGGTGCCAAGGGATCGGCTTGGCAGAAGGGCACCCGCTCCGAGAGGATGCCGATGTCGCCCGTCACGGTAACATATTGGTAGGTGACAAAGACGAGCCACAGGTAGTCGTCGCTGAAGGTGGTGCGTGCCCCCATCTTCATGCTTTCGTGCCACCAGTGTAGCACATCCCCCTCGGCGAACTGATGTGCGGCATGGTCGAGTATCTGCCGACGGGCATAAGCAGGGTCGCTGTAAAGCACGGACATGACATCCTGCAGCTGGTCGCGGAAACCGGTGGCTCCGCCCACTTGGTAGAAACCGGCGCGGGCAAAGAGACGGGAGGAATAGACCTGGTAAAGGTACCAGCGGTTGAGCATGTAATTGAAGCTGCGGTCAGGGGTCTCCACCTGGATGTGACTGAGTTTATCGTCCCAGTAGGCGACGACACGGTCAAACTCGGCGTTGATGGCCGAAACGTTGATTCGTTGTATTGTAGAGTTTTTGATGGAAGAATCTTCAACGGAAATCACAAATGCCAGTTCTTTCTCTCCGTTGGCGGGAAGACCGACGGTCAATCCTAAGCGTTTACGGTTGGGGTAGTTGAGCGAAATGTCGGTAAGGGGTTCCGTGGCGGTAAGCAGTAGCCATTGGTCGTGATATATCGGGTGATAGACATTGCGGACACGAAGGGTGTTCGTGGCCTCGTCCCATTCAGAGTAGAGGTATCGGGCCGTCTGCTCCTCGCTCATGCCTAGCACCAGCTTATAGACCATGTCGAGTTGCACTTCCTTCGGTCTGTCGGTCTTGTTGACAATGCGGATTTGATAGTATTTCTCCATCTTCTCCAAGGCAACAAACAGGCGCACATCGACATGCATGTCCTCATAGTCGGCATCGAAGGCCGAGAATCCTTGTCCGTGGCGGGCTGTAGCAGGCAGGAAGTGGTGCTTGTTGATGAGTAGCATCTCGCTGGCGTTGTCACGGACGATGTCGTTGCTCCATCCGGTGAGTTTGAATTGCTGCGCATTATGAGCGAAGGTGAATCCGGCCATTGTCGAACTGACGACGCAGCCGAAGTACGGGTTGGCGATGACATTCACCCATGGCATGGGAGTGTTGGTGTTGGTGACCACATAGTCGCGGCCATCGTGGTCGAAGCCGCCATACTGGTTATAGAACGCCAGATCACTCCACACACGGAATTCCTTCTTGGCTTTCAGTGTGGGATACTCTATTTTGTCTTGATAATGTTGGTTGACGGCTTCGAGACGTTCCAGTTGTTGGCTGATGGAGAGACCTTCATGGGTGTTGAAGGTCAGACGTGCCACGGTACGGAGGAGGATGCGCTCGTCGTCGCTGACGGTATTGCCGTCGAGGACAAACACCTTGCCGGCCATCTGATGGGTGGTCCATAGGTGTTCGGTGTCGGCCATGCTGCGAATGAAATGGGTCAGGCTGTCATGATCGTTTTCTGCAGGGACATCGTTGATAATCACCAGGTCGAGAACCAATCCATGTGTTTTGTAGTACTCAAATGCCCGAAGCATCTCCTTGGCAAATCCCGACTTCTCCATGCTATCTACCTCCACCAGCACGATGGCGAAATCGCCGCTGATGCCAAACCGCCACAGGCCACTTTGCGACAAGTGGTTCTTGGCAAGCAGTTCTTGGCGGTAGTTGCCCAGCGTGGCTGTTTGGCCGATGTATTTGGAAATGCTGTTATAGAGTCGCATCTGGCTTCCTTTGAGAAGCGACATGCTGGTTCGCATGTTGTTGAAGACGGAGGCTGTCTTGAAGGCGTGCTCAATATCGACGGCGCTTTGGTATTGTTCGGTGAGTTCGAGCAACTGTTCACGGGCTTTGGCAAAGCCTGTGAGGATGTAAGCCTCCACTTGTTTTCCGGCAGGGATGTGCAATCGGCGACGCATGGACATGATGGGGTCCAATGTGGTGCCGACGGTACCTGACAATGTGCGGTGGCTCTCAATGATGTCGGCATGTTGCAGGCTTCCACCACGCCCTAAGAACCGCAGACGTGAGGTCTCATACTCCACAAGGGTTGAATCTTCTTCATCGGTCCATAGTTTGTGTAGCATATAGTGGTGGGCGTTGTTGCTGACTGGACGTGTGAAGAGCAGCGCTTCGTGCTCGCTGTCGTACTCCGAGGCCACCTTCATGCCAGAAAAGACACGGTGGTTGACATCTTCAGCGGCTGGGGCCAATACTACCTCGCCGTAGCTGGTGATTTCGATATCTACATCGGCATTTCCGTTGTTGGTGAAGGTGAACCGCCGCAGTTCGGCACTGCGGTCTTTCAGTACAGTTACCTCTGTCTGGGTCACGATATTGTCGTCGGCACGGGTGTATTTGATTTTGTCTCCGGCAAAGCTCACATGATAGGATTTGGGCATCACATCAAGAGGTGCATAGGTGGCGCACCACAGTTTGTCGGACTTCAGGTTGCGTATGTAGAGGTAGGTGCCGTAATGGTCGGAGCTGATTTTGCGATAGCGGTTGAGCTGGATATTGCCGTAGCGGGAGAATCCGCTGCCGCGGTCGTTCATCAGCACTGTGTATTGCCCGTTGCTGACCACTCCGATTTCCGGCACATTGGCGATACCGTCATAGTCGCGTGCATCGCTCTCGGTTTGCACCTTTGAATATTGGTAGCGTTTGTATTGGGTGACTTTCAAATCAATATAGGGCTTCACCTGGGCCTTCTCTTTCAACAAGGTCTCCATGGAGCGCATGGCGGGTTCCTGCATGAAGTAGCGTTGCAGGCAATGGTCGCCGAGATAGTTGGCCAGTGAGGCCAGAATCATACCTTGGTGATGGGCATAGTGGGCTCGCACTGGCACGTGGTCTTCCTCGTCGTAGCTCTCAAAGAATCCGTACTCGTCATACATGCCCATTGTCTTGAATCGTTGCATGTTGCTATAGACGGCCCGGTCATCAACCGAAAGGGTCATCAGCGAGCTGTAGGGAGAAATGACAATGCGGTCGGGTGTGGTGTTCTGGAATTTCAGGTACGGCACACCGAAAGCGCGGTACTTGTAGTTCTGGGCATCGTCCAACTCGTTGTAGGCGGTCTCCGAGATACCCCATGGCATATCTTTGGCCACGTTTTTGATAAAGGCCCGCTGGGCTCGGATGGCAAAGCTGTAGGTCTCGTCCATCAAGGTGTGCTTGTATGTGGGGAGGAAGATAAAGGGCATGAAGTACTCGAACAGCGTGCCGTACCATGAGGCCACACCTTTGTATCCTTTGTATTGCACCAAGGTCTTGTCCAGGCAGAACCAGTGCTTGTAGGGAGCATCGCCCTGCGAGATGGTGAGGAATGAGGTAAGGCGTGCCTCGGAGGCGAAATTGTTGTAGTGATAGGGCAGCAGGGTGCTGGCGCCATAATCATAGCCGATGCTGAATACATCCAACTCCGGATTGTACAGTTTCATGAAATCCGTCTGCTCAATCAATCGATCCACCTTCTCCCGCAGCGATTGTCTTTGCTCCGTGTCTCCTGCCAGAAACCCTTTCACCACATACAGACAGGCCACGAAGTTGCCCGAGTCGCAGGTGCTGACAAAGTAGTTCGGGAGCTTTTGCAAACTGTGGATGTCGTACCAGTTGAAGAGATGTCCGTTCCACTTTTCCAGTTTTTCCACGGTTTCGATGATATGGCCTATCCGTTCCACCGCCTCGTTGTGGCCGATGTATCCCAGTTCGGCGGCACTGACCACCGAAGTCATCGAGTATCCGATGTTGGTTGGCGAGGTCTTGTAGTCGGTTTTCTGCTCGCGGTTGAGCTGGTAGTTGTCGGGGATGAGCCAGTGCGTCTCTGCAGAGATGAAGTTGTCGAAGAAGTGCCACGTGTCCTTTGCCAGTTGGTTCACCTCTTCTGTCTCCTTGGCGGTGAGGCTCTTCTTGTCTTGCGGAAACTTCTTGCCCAGCCAGTACATCAGGAAAGGCGCACCGCACCAGGTCGCCGCGCAGAACCCCGCGGCACCCCATCCGCCGGCACCCACAGAACCCAACGAGGCAAGGCACAGTACCACGGCCGAACAGACATAGTTGAACCAGAATTTCTTCACATAGTCGTCCAACGTCCCCTTGGTGCTCTTGGCGGCCTCGTCGCTGGTCACCCAGTTGAGCAGGTTCTTGTGGCTGAACCACATGCGGTAGCAGGCTCTCACCGCTGCGTCGGTGTACATCCAGGCCTCCTTGGGCAGCAGGGCAAATTGTACCAGCGAGCGGTAGATGATGACGCGGAAGCCTCGCATCAGGGTCATGTAGTATTTGTACCGTTTCCCAAAGCGTGGCAATGTCGTGATCTGGCCCAGAATGAAGAACACAATGGGGCTGGCCACCGCCACCAGGGACACAAGCACATACCATGATGGGGAAATATGGGAGGCGGAGGACAGCGTCGCCACGTATCCCGTGCCGATCAGCACTATCAACGCCAGGCTCAGCATCGAACGGCGCAGGTTGTCGAATATCTTCCAGCGGCCGAGGGTGTTCACTTGGTTCTTAACCTTCTCGCCCTTCTCGTTGTGCACGGTGTTCTTCAGCCAGCCGATGATCTGCCAGTCGCCGCGTGTCCAGCGGTGGTGGCGTTTGGCGTCGTCGAGGTAGTTGCTGGGGTTGTCGTCAAACAACTCCAAGTCGTTGATAAGGCCGCAACGGATGTGGCAGCCCTCGATCAGGTCGTGACTCAGAATCAGGTTCTCGGGGAAGGTGCCCTTCAGCACCTGCTGGAACACCCGCAGGTCGTAGATGCCCTTGCCGCAGAACGAGCCCTCGTTGAAAATGTCCTGGTAGAGCTCGAACGAGGCTGTGGTATAGACATCCAGTCCTCCTAATCCGGCAAAGAGCTGTGCGTAGCGGCTCTTGTTTGTCACCTCCACATCCACATTCACTCGCGGTTGCATGATGCCGTAGCCGTGATCCACCCGCCGGCCGTCGGCGCTCAGCTGGGCGCGGTTCAGCGGGTGCGCCATGGCCCCGATGAGCTTCTGCGCCGAGTAGAGAACCAGTTCGGTGTCCGTGTCCAGCGTGATGATGAACTTCACGGGGGTGTTTCCGTGTATGTTCCCTTCTGTGGCGCTCGCTCCCTGCTCTCCACTTCCCACCGATTTCAGCCATGCTGAGATCGTTTCGCAGCGGAAACGGCGTTGCTTCTCCTCCTCGCTGGTTTGACCCAGCACCAAGTCGTTGAAGTGGAGGATGGCGCCGCGTTTGCGCTCATGACCCAGCCAGGTCTCCTCGCCCTCGCTCCAGGCACGCTTACGATAGACAAAATTGAAGATGGGAGCCCCGTATTTCTCGTTCAGCTCCCTGACCTTCTGCAATCCCGCCTGTGCCACCTCCTCGTCCCACGGGGCATCGGCCTCCTTGTAGGCCGCTGCGTCACCCACAAGGGTATAGTACAGGTTCTGCGGGCGTTGCTCCATCCGCTGCCCTTCGCTGGCGCGGTTCAGGTTCGACAGGTAATACACCTCCAGCTGCTCCAGCAACTCGATGGTCTTCTCCTTGTTCTTCAGTATGGTCGGCATGATGACCATGGTGGTGTATTCTTTGGGTATCAAGCCGTCCTTGAACTTGATCTTGAAGGTGTTGACAGGTTTGTGAAGTTTGTAGAGCAATTGGTTGAACAGATCGATCACGATTTGGCTCATTGGCACCCACAACAGCACCGTCAGCAAAGCCGTCAGCCACGAAAGACCGCCGGCATAGGTCGCCGCCACTGCAAACGCCAGCGCCAGCAGCAGCGAGGCCAGCACTACAATCCAAACATAAGTATGTGCACGGGCATTCCATCGCTTGGATGGGAAAAGCTGCCAACCCACGTGCTCGCCTTTCTCGTCTGCGCTTGCCACAAGTCCCTTTACCAGTTCATACTCTTTCGCCTTCTGTTTGTGGCACAGGCGTACAATCTTGCCGCGGTAGTCCTCCTTCGTACGGTCGTACATCTGGTCGTACATCTCCGCTTTCTCGCCTTTGAGTGCCTTCTCCGAGAAACTCACGGCGTCGATAAGCTCCGCCAGCGGCAGCTTGGTCATCTTTTTCAGCGAGTTGAAGATATTCATCATCGTCAGGTTCTCGCGGGCGGCCTCGTTCAGCCGGTCGGGGTCGGCGTGGTCCTTCGACGTGACGGTATAGTGGTAGGCTTTCTGCTCCTCCATCTGGCTGCACAACGTGGCCAGCTCGTTGATGAGCACCAGTTTGGTCAGCGGCAGCAAAGTATAGACCTCGGGGTAGGAGAGATAGTCTTTCTGCCGGCTTTGTACCTGTGTCAGATAGCGGAACAACAGGTTCTTATCTACCGCATAATGGCATTTGCGAAGGAATCCCTGCAGCAGCTCCATCAAGGTGGCCAGACGCCGTCTCTCCACCCGCCATTTGCCCCGCTCCATGCCCCTCAGCTCCTCCTTCATCACCTTCTCCTGCTCGCTAATCATGTAGTAGTTGTCCAGCACCCACTCGTTGGTGCTGCCCACCAGCCGCTGGCTTTTGGTCTCCTCCACCAGCAACATGTAGTAGCGCGTAATCTCCTTGACGCTCTCTTTGAATATTTTATAGGTACTTTTCATCTTCGGAAGTGGAAAATCAATCTGCAAAGATACGAATAATTTTTAATATTTGTGCAAACAAATTGATTGTCTTGAATCACAATAGAAAGCCTTTCCACCGAAAGACCCGAATTGCTCTTTTACATCGCCCAGATGTCTCGTGTGTATGTACGGAGGATGTACTTAGGATCCATGGAGGATCCACGGAAGATCCATGGAGGATCAATGGAGGATGACCTGCCAAACCGCTGATTTATTTGTGCTTGCAGACGATATTTTTCACAAGCCCATCAGTATCAGGTAAATGATGCCATGGGCTTGTTGTTGGATGGAAGTCTTTTAATGTATTACCACCTTGCGGACAGGCAAGGTGCCTATACGTACCATATAAACGCCGGCCGGCAGGTCGCGGTTGGCGACTTGGATGCCTTTCACATCATATACTTTCACTTCCATCCCTTCGGCACCCTCCACCACGATGCGGCCTTCCTCAGCATGGATGCGGAGCCCATTGGCCTCGACATCGGATATGCCCTCGGTGCCGTGCCCGGCGTTGCGGTTGAGCACCACCGGCTCACTCCAGTCGCTCCACACCGTGACAGGTCGCGAAGTGCTGAAGTCGCACTGCTTCCGCAGGTAGAGACGATACACTGTGTCGGGCGACAGGGACGGCAGCGCTGTGAAGGAGAGCATCGTGTCCGTGGTGGTGACGATATACCCGTTGTCGGGCAGCGTGCCGTCGGCGCACAGCGACAGTTGGAACAGCACCCCGTCGGCATCGTGGTCCCACCTCACCATCCGCGACGCCGAATCCACCTCCAGCCCTCTCGGCTTGGTGCACCTCCGCTCCGTGATGGGAAACACCATCCCCCAAAACCAAAATAAATCCCCTCTTCCATCCGTGCTGCAGATATAATCATTATTTGGATAGAGAGAACACAGATAGCGATAATGGTCGGCAGATTTTGCCATAGTGTCATAGGCGTTTAGATTGCATCCATTTATTAGATTTATTTGCATCCAACTTTGGCTGCAACCGTCCCTGTCAACTCCCGCATAAGCAAAAAAATTGTATGAATTTGCCATGTTGGAATAGCTGCCAATGAGGAACGTATCCTGTGGAATAAGCGTCAAAGGTTCGTCGAAATAGAACTCGAAGCAGTTGACGGGGGTGGTGGATTTATAGACCCCGTCGCTGCCGGATCCACCCACCTGGTACTCGAAGACGCACTGCTTCAACAACGGAGGGTTCCGGGTGCTGATGGAGTCCATATGGGCCACACTGTCGAAACACACATACTCCGTTCGCAGAGGTGGCGGTCCGGGATGGGTGAATACACCCCGCCAACAAGTGAGCCATGCACTGTCGGCACGGGCAGGCAAAGAGTCCATCGTCACAGCAATCCCATAAAGCAATGTTTTGCTGGATGTATATACTTGATCAAGTCTCCTTCCTCTTGCACTAAACAACTGACCTCCATACTGTGCAACATAGTTTAGCGCCGGCAAGGGTTTGAAGGTGTACCACGGGTCGCCGTAGCGCACCGTGTCGCGGGTGTTCACGTGCACCACCGGCTGCGCCACCGCCGGCATCAGGCCGCACACAAACAAAACAACAAAAAATAATCGAGCCTTCATAACATCGGTTTTTTATTCGTACGAGAAACAATCTGCCTTTACCACATGTGTCTGCACCGCGTCAATGGTCTGGGCAGGAATTAAATTGAGGTGAGGGCTGAATGTCCCAGGTTGTGCTTGAACGGGTTGGAGATTCGGCATCATCTGCACCACCTTGTCCTTGTTTATAGGGCATGATGGATTGGAGTGGGGCAAGTTCGCCATCCGGTCATCTATGTAAAACTGATTACCATACGAAGAAATGAAATGCTCAGCATCCTTGGCCCGGATCCGTCGGAAGGCTCCGTCAAGTTCAAAGAGTTTTGAAATATAGTTGGCTGTGGCGTATGGATCCAACTGGAAGAATCTGGTAGCTTCGGGTTCTTCTACAATCAAATCAACCGTACCGACCCCCTTCAGATAGATCATCTTGTGCACAATCTCCACTTTATCTATGTCAAACTCCTGGGAGTACGAATTTGTTACGGCAACAGGGTCTATCACCCGCAGACGAATAAACCGCTGTCTATTAATATTATCCAGATGTACATAAGCCATTGCAAACAAGTCGCCTTCCAATGCAGTACCCAGCACAAACCCTTCGGATTCGTCGGCAACGGGGAGATAATAGGAGTTATTATACGGAGGACAGATGTCCTTAACCACGTCGCCCTTTCGTCCCAAAATGTACCACGGATAATTCGCAAGCAGAGTGATCATGTTGTGGTCGTGTCCGGTGAAAACTACGTTGCTCTCCGTCAATAAGACGTCGTCGATGGTCAGGCGATCCTGGAACAAAGGATTGTAAGGGAAGGGGGAATAAGGCATGTCGGCAGCGTCACAAGAGGGTGTCGGAGACATGACATTCTTAATCTCCACCACCTGATTTTGACCGTCTTTTCTTTCTCCGTATGCCACCACATCATAGCCCGAAACAGACCAGTATGCCACCAACTGCTCAAGTGAAATGGGATAATCTGAATAGCTTGTGCTATTGTACAGTATCAGATAGTTTATCTGCACATTGCTGGTAAAGAAATCGGACAGATGGAAATAACCCACCACTGCCACATCCACAGTATCCGTTCTTTCAAGCCCCTGCCCGCAGAAGAAAGCATAGTCGTCCGCCACATAGATGTCGTTGACCGAGAATCCGAACAACTCGGGCGGAAGCGTCACCTGGACCAGATATTCGGCGAATGCGGGTGTCGCTATCGGCATGGCCGGAACGAGATTGTTGTAACTGCTGCAATCCACCAGATAGAAGGCCGGGTGAAGGGCTGTGTCCTCCGTATAGCCGAAGGCGACAAAATAATCGTTCTTCCAAGTGTCGAACGGCGTCTTGTCGGGGTGGGAGACAAAAATGTTGGTCATCACCGCCGAGGTGTATCTCATCTGCGCCGTCACGGAAAGGGCAGAGAACAGCGTCAGAGCAAGGAAAAATATAGTCTTTTTCATGTTGGTTTAGTATTGATTTCCGACTGCAAATATACGCATATTTCTTGAACCGGCAAAATTTGTTTTATCCTTATCCGTTAATTCTCCAACGGATACCCATTGCCTCCCTTCTCACCCCCTTCTGACATAGTAGATTCTATATGGTCAATACTAGGTCAATACTAGG